>JADLHJ010000013.1 GCA_020848835.1 Candidatus Hydrogenedentota bacterium | reverse complement strand
TTTCCTGCCGCGGTTTCACAGCGTGTATCCGATGAAGTTGGCCGGGTAGCGCCGATTTGAACGCGGATGACGCGGATTGGACAGATGGACGCGGATAAATACAAATGCAATGTGTTTTGCCACCGATTGATGCGGATGAACACCGATGAATACGCAAGGTTTCGCCTCTAATAATCGGTGTTTATCGGTCCTTATCGGTGGCTGATTGCA
Organism: Candidatus Hydrogenedentota bacterium; assembly: GCA_020848835.1. Lineage (GTDB taxonomy): Bacteria > Hydrogenedentota > Hydrogenedentia > Hydrogenedentales > SLHB01 > JABWCD01. The sequence continues at coordinate 119,333 of JADLHJ010000013.1, read as the reverse complement.
TTCAATCTGCGTTTATCTGCGTCATCTGCGGACAGTATTATGGCACGTTGCGGCGGTGTGTACGCGCTTGCTACGCTTCTCTGCAATTGTCTTGGGGATTCAACCATCGCTTAGGGGAAGTAGCAATGAAGATACACCCGCATATTTTTCGCGAATACGATATCCGCGGCATCGCCGGCAAAGACCTGGATGAAACGACGTACGAGACGGTGGGCAAGGCCGTCTGCGCGTTCATGAAGGGGAAGCTGAAGAAGAAGACGCTTGTCGTCGGGCGCGATGGCCGCGTGACGTCGAAGGCTTACGCGAACGCGCTGATCGACGGTATTACGTCGTGTGGCGTGAACGTGATCGACATCGGCGAAGTGCCGACGGGCTTGCTGTACTTCGGATTGTTTACGTTGCCCGTCGATGGCGGCGTAATGATCACCGCGAGTCACAATCCAAAAGAATACAACGGCATGAAGGTCGCCGTGGGACATTCGACGATTCACGGACATGACATTCAGAAGCTGCGCAAGATCGCCGAGGCTGGGAAATTCCCGAAGGGCGAAGGGCCGGTGACGATCACGCGCACGGAAGTCGTGACGAAATATCTCAAGCGCGTGAAGAGCGACATCAAACTGAAGCGCAAACTGAAGGTTGTGCTGGATGGCGGCAATGGTACCGGCGGTCCCGTTGGCGTGCCGCTGTATAAGTCGCTCGGTTGCGATGTGATTCCGCTGTATTGCGATGTGGACGGCACCTTCCCGAACCACCATCCGGATCCCACGGTGCCGGAAAACCTGAAAGACCTCATTGCGAAAGTAAAAAGCACGAAGGCCGATCTTGGTATTGGCTATGACGGCGACACGGATCGTATCGGTGCGGTGGATGAGAAGGGCAACGTAATCTACGGCGATCAGTTGCTGATTCTGTTCGCGCGCGCGGTGCTGAAAGCGAAACCGAAGGCGACAATCATCGGCGAGGTGAAGAGCTCGCGCACGCTGTACGCGGACATCGCCAAGCACGGCGGCAAGCCGGTGATGTGGAAGACTGGACACTCGCTGATCAAAGACGCGATGAAAAAATTCAAATCCGAACTCGCGGGCGAGATGAGCGGGCACATGTTCTTCAAACACCGTTGGTATGGTTTCGACGATGCAATCTACGCGGGCGCGCGCCTGCTCGAAATCGTCGCGGCGAGCAAGAAGCCGTTGTCTGAACATTTCGCAGACGTGCCGAAGATGTACAACACACCTGAACTTCGCATCGACACGACCGAAGCGAAGAAGTTCGACATCGTGAAAAAGGCAACGGACTATTTCAAGAAAGACTTGAAACTTAATGTCAATGACATCGACGGCGCACGCATCGAATTCGACGATGGCTGGGGCCTCGTCCGCGCGTCGAACACGTCGCCCGTCCTCGTGATGCGCTGCGAGGCCGAAACGCCGAAGCGGTTGCAGGAGATTCGAAGCCTCATTGAGAACAAGATCCGGGAACTGAATAAGTAACGGTCCATGCACGCTAGGTGACAGAGCACCCCAGTTCGCGCTGGGGTGCTCTTTTCTTTGTGTTTCTTAGAATTTCTAACAAGAATTACCAGAACCCTTTCAGGGTTCACACGGTGTTGGTGTTGGCTTACCCAGGGTAGCGTCGCCTGCGTCAAAGCGACTCCGGCGGGCCAACCCTGGGCTAGGTGCTGGAATCCCTTCGGGATATTGAGATTCTGTTAGATGCTCTTACGTCAGGAGAAGGAGTCTGATTAATGCTACGTGTTGCAGTGCTTGCCGTGCTTGCGGTGACTGCCTTCGCGCAGAGTGGACCTGTGCCAATCAACGGCTCATTCGAAGTTCCCGAAGGTAGGCCGGAGGGTTGGGAGAAACGGACATGGGGCGGTGCAGGGACCTTTGCCTACGATCAGCATGGCCGTAACGGCAGCCGTTGCGTCAGCATCGCCAGCGAAACCGGCGGCGATCTATCGTGGTTTACGCGAGTGCCCGTGAAGGCGTATTCGCGTTATCGATTGAGCGGATACGTGAAAACCGAAAACGTCACTACTGCGGGTGGAAAAGGCGCGCTAATCAACCTGCATGATGGCCCTGCCGGCGCATCCAAGGCGTTAACGGGCACAAACGATTGGACGCCGGTTTCCTTTGAATTTGAGACCGGACGATACGAATCCATCATGATCAATTGCCTGTTTGGCGGCTGGGGGAATGCAACAGGCAAAGCATGGTTCGACGATGTGCAACTCGAATATCTAGATGCACTGCCGATTGAAAGAACAGTATCAATCGATGCCGGACAAACAGGTCCGCCCATTTCCAAATACATCTACGGCCAATTTATCGAACATCTCGGACGTTGCATTTACGGCGGCATCTGGGCGGAGATGCTCGAAGATAGGAAGTTTTATTACGCGGTTGACGCGCAGGAATCGCCGTGGAAATCCGTGGGCGCCGCCGTGGAGATGGTGAAGGAAGGCGCTTTCGTTGGAGAGCATACACCACGCATATCCGCGGGCGGCGGGATTGTCCAAGACGGTCTCGGCTTGTTGCGCGGAAAACGATATGAAGGCCGCATCGTCTTGTCGGGCACCGGTACGGTTAGGGTAGCGCTTGTCTGGGGCGAGCGCACATCGGATCGCGACAGCGTGCGAATTCGACTGAAGCATTCCGAATCAAGCTTCACCGAACATCAGCTTACGTTTCGTTCACAAGCCGAAAGCGATAACGCGCGACTGGAGATTATCGCAACAGATAATGTTCTGATCGGTACGTTATCCCTTATGCCGGCTGACAATGTGCATGGCATGCGCAAAGATACACTCGCGTTGCTTAAAGAGTTGGAATCGCCTGTCTACCGCTGGCCCGGCGGGAATTTTGTCAGCGGCTACGACTGGCGTGATGGCATCGGTGACCGCGACAAGCGGCCGCCACGCAAAAACCCGGCGTGGCTCGGCGTTGAGCATAACGATTTCGGCATCCATGAGTTCATGCAGTTCTGCAGGGAAATCGGCACTGAGCCATATATTGCGGTGAATAGTGGTCTCGGCGGCGTCGAGAGCGCGCGAGATGAAGTAGAGTACGTGAATGGTGACGCAGATACGCCGATGGGCAAGCTCCGTGCGAAGAATGGGCGTAAAGTTTCGTGGCGCTGTGATTACTGGAGCATCGGCAACGAAATGTACGGAAACTGGCAACTGGGCCACATGCCGCTTGACGAATACGTGAAAAAACACAATACCTTCGCCGATGCGATGCGCGCAGTCGATCCGTCAATCAAACTGATCGCGGTCGGTGCGACAGGGCCGTGGAGCGAGCAGATGCTTAAGAGTTGCACCGATCACATGAATCTGCTCAGCGAGCATTTTTATTGCGGCGCAAAAACCGGACTTATCGAACATGTGCAACAAATCCCAAATGAAGTCCGGGGCAAAGCCGACGCGCAACGCAAGTACTGGGCGGCAATACCGTCGTTGGCAAACCGCAAAGTCCCGATCGCGTTGGATGAATGGAACTACTGGTACGGACCTTATGAGTTTGGCGAATTGGGCACACGTTATTTCCTGCAAGACGCGCTTGGCATCGCCGCGGGCATCCACGAATTGACCCGCAATAGCGATGTCTTCTACATGGCAAACTACGCGCAAACCGTCAACGTCATAGGCGCGATCAAGACTACAAAGACGGCAGCCGCATTCGAGACGACCGGACTCGCGCTGAAACTATATCGGGACCACTACGGTACGTTACCAGTAGCGGTCAACGAGAATTCGGGCCCCTTGGACGTTGCCGCGGCATGGAACGAGAAGCGCAACGCACTGACGATTGGTGTCGTCAATCCAACCTATAGCGAGGTAGCCTTGAAACTTGAAACGAGGGGCGCAAAACTCGGCCGCTCGGCGCGGGTTTGGCGGATCGCGGGGACAGATCGGATGGCGTATAACCATCCTGGCGGTAGTCCGCAAGTCACGATAGCGAGCGAACGGGAAGAAATCGCAGGCGAAGTCGTGCGCGTGCCAGCGCTCAGCATATCGGTCATCGAAGTAGGTGCGCGGTAGCCAACGCGAACCAATCAGGGGGGAACCATGCGCATTATTGTATTGGGCGGCGCGGGGGACATGGGCAGCAGGGCAGTAGAAGACCTCGCGATAACGCAGGGCGTGTCGCTTGTCACTATCGCGGACTACAACACCGCCGCGGCGGAGCGTGTGAAACAGCGACTGGAAAACACGGTCGCCAAGGTCGAGGTTAGACGTGTCGATGCAACGGATAAGGCCTCCATTGTAGATGCGATGCGCGGACACGACGTCGCCGCCAGCGCGTTGGGCCCGTTCTATAAATTCGAAGCGCCGCTCATTGAGGCGGCTATCGAAGCGCGAGTCAATTACGTGAGTATCGCGGACGATTGGAGCGCGGTGCGCGACGCACTGACCTTGCACGATAGCGCCCAACGCGCGGGCATCACCGCCATTACGGGAATGGGAGCAAGCCCGGGTATGACCAACCTGCTCGCGTGTCATCTCGCGCGCGGCATGGATCCGGTCAGGCGCATCGACGTAAGCGTGTATCAGCCCTGGAGTGCCGGCGGCGGCGAGGCGGTGTTGCGGCACCTACTCTACATCGTCAGCGGCGAAGTGGCCGCGTTCCGCGGTGGCAAAGCAGGGATGGTAAAGGCCTGCACCGAAACCCACCGGGTAGAGATGCCCGTCTTTGGCGAACGCCGCTTGTGGAACCTGGGGCACGGCGAACCAGTCAGCCTTCCACGCCACTTTAATCAAATCGAACACTGCAATTTCTGGATGGGACTCGGCGCGTGCGCGGGCTTGTTCATGTCGTTGGCACGGCGCGGCTGGTTTGCGGGCGATAAGGCAGCGGACCGGATGCTGCGATTGTTAGCCCCGCTCGAACGCTTCCTTAGCGGAGACAGCCCCGCGCTTTCCACAATCCGTGTGGATGTGTGGGGAGAGCGCGACGGGAAGGAAAGCCACGCCATGGCCTGCGGTGCAGGCACTATGCGCGACGGGACTGGCTTGGCGCTCGCGGCTGGTGCACTCGCACTTGGACGCGGACAACTCACCACGACCGCGGCGGGCGTTTACGCACCCGAGTCCTGCATCGATCCGGAGGCGTTCATGGACACAATGCGGAGCAAAGGAGTCGTCGGCTATTCGGACACAAAGATGAGTTCGGTCCTGATGTAACCGCGCCAATTACTTCGAGATGCTACGCGATGACGTCGTTCACGACATGCCCCGCCACGTCGGTGAGGCGGAAGTCGCGTCCGGCGTAGCGGTAGGTGAATTGTTCGTGGTCGAAGCCGAGTAGTTTGAGCATGGTGGCGTGGAGGTCGTGAACTTCGAGCGGGTTTTCTTCGGCCTTGAAGCCGAATTCGTCAGTCGCGCCGTAAACTGTGCCACCGCGGACGCCGCCGCCCGCGAGCCACACGGAGAAGCCGTAGGGGTTGTGATCGCGGCCGCGTAATGCAGTGCCTGCCGCGTTGAGTTCCACTGTCGGTGTGCGGCCAAATTCTCCGCCCCAGAGGATCAGTGTTTCGTCGAAGAGGCCGCGCATTTTTAGATCGGTAATGAGTGCGGCGATGGGCTGATCGATGTTGCCCGCAAGCGTTTTGTGGATCTCGATGTTGTCGTGATTGTCCCAGGGCTGGCCTGCGCCGTGCCACAGTTGGACAAAGCGCACGCCGCGTTCGAGCAGGCGGCGCGCGATGAGCGTTTGCCGCGCGTGAACGCCGTCGCCATACATGTCGCGGATGTATTGCGGTTCTTTTTCGATGTCGAACGCATCCGCGGCTTCCATCTGCATGCGGTACGCCAGCTCGAAGGATTGCATCCGCGCTTCGAGTTTTGCGTCTTCTTCACGCTTTGCCGCGAAATCTGCGTTGAGTTCGTGCAGCAGATCGAGTTGACGCCGCTGATCGGCCAGCGACGTGGTGCTGTTGCGGATGTTCTCGATCAGCTTTTCCAGCTTCGTGTGTTGCGAATCGATGTAGGTGCCCTGAAACGCGCCGGGCAGAAAGCCCGATTGCCAGTTCTCCGCTTCTTTAATCGGATATCCGCCTGGGCACATCGCGATGAATCCGGGCAGGTTTTGGTTTTCGGAGCCGAGGCCGTAGGTGATCCACGAGCCCATGCTGGGGCGGCTGAGTACAGCGTCACCGCAGTTCATGAGCATGAGCGAAGGTTCATGGTTCGGCACCTTCGCTTTCATGGAACGAATCACGGCGATGTCGTCGATATGCTCGGCGGTCTTTGCGAAAATCTCGCTAACTTCGATGCCGCTCTGGCCATACTTCTTGAATTCAAAGGGCGATGCGAACGCCGCGCCGGTTTTCCGTTCGGTGCGAAGGTTCGGCGTAGGAAGCGGTTTGCCGTCGTATTGCTTCAGCATGGGCTTCGGATCGAAGGTGTCCACATGCGACGGTCCGCCGTTCAAGAAGAAATGGATTACGCGCTTTGCCTTTGCGGGGAAGTGCGGCGACCGCGGCAAGAGCGGGTTTGACGCTTCCAGCGCGCCGGCTTGTTGCAGCAATGCTCCGAGTCCGAGCGAGGCCATACCCATGCCACAGCGGCACACAAAGTCGCGGCGGGACAGGAAGGCGTCGGCTATATTTGGCGCGTGGTGCGACATAAGTAAATCTTACCATACAGCGGCGCCCGCTTCGCTGAAGCTGGCGTGTCTTTAAACCGCGCCGCGTTCAGGCGAACGAGGCGCTACCGTACGTCAATCTATGAAGGCAAACTCATTCGACAGCAGCAATACCTGCGCGTATTGGCCCCAGGCCGGTAGCGGATCGGGAAGTACTTCGGGTTCGCCCGCGAAGTCTTTTGCGGCATTCCATTCGGTGACGTAGTTTGCACCGGCTTCGGCAGGCGCTGGCGAGGAGCGCGTCACGATAGGTGACCAACGGAAGTCATCGCTATTGAGCTCGCCTGCGATGTCGACTACGAAGTCCAGTGTATCGTCGGGCTCCACTGCAATGTCTTTGAGGTCGATATTCACTTCGCTATTGTGCAGCTTCCACTCACCCAGCACACCGTGTTTGCTGGAGATCACTTTTGCACCGATGCCGTTGCCCAGCGGCGTCTCGTGCTTAATCTTTCCGGAAAGGATTACAGCGCCGGAAATGGGGGAGATCCATCGGCGAATCACCGCGTGATCCATGTCATTGCCGGGGTGGCCTGTTTCCGCGGTGAGTTTTAGCCAGCCGAGTTTTCCGTCGGGATATCCCGTTCCGCCTTGCCACGCGTTACCGGTGAAATGCGGAAGCGGCTCGAACGATGCCATGCGCTGCGTGGAGACATCGAACATTCCATAACCATATTTCCACGCATTGACCGTGGGCGGGACGGCCGACGCGGGTGGGACAGGCGGCACATTTGAGACAAACATTGCGCCCTTCGCCAATTCATCCGCCGTCGGTTCGCGCTGATACACGCGCTTGTACATGGTGCGGATGCGTACATCAGCGCCGCCATCCAACGATTCAGTGCTGTCTGCCAACGCGCGCGCCTGTTCCATGAGAAAGCGGCCATTCATCATGAACAGCGATTGTTGCGGCACCGTGGTGTCAAAACGTTGCGGACTGTGCATGTCAGGGTTTGGAAAGTCGAACACGCGAAATACGGCGGGCAAGAATTGTCGATCGACATAACCGTAGATGGTGCGGCGCGCGTTATCCGGGTTTTTCACGAAGTCTTCGCCACGACCGCCAATGCTGAGGTCAAGTTTGCCGGAAGCCGCGAGAATGAAATCGCGCATGCCCTCGAAGTCGAGACGTTGACGGTTGAAGTGCCAGAGCAGCTTGTTCTCGGGATCGTTCATGTTCCCAGGATTATCTTGCGTAACATCGCTAATCTGCTGGTACGTGTTGGACAACATGATCAAACGATGTACTTTTTTCATCGACCAACCCTCGCGCATGAAATAGCGCGCGAGGTAATCGAGTAACTCAGGATGGCTGGGCAGTTCGCTGCGCGATCCGAAGTCGCTGGGCGTGCGCACAAGGCCTTGGCCGAAGTGGCCGAGCCAAATGCGGTTCACCATCACACGCGCGGTGAGCGGGTTGTTGTCGCTCGCGATTGCGCGCGCGAGTTCGAGCCGACCACTGCCGGTCTGGAAGGGATGGCGTTCAGGGCCAGAGAGTGCGGCGAGATATTGGCGCGGCACTTCTTCGCCGCGGTTCGCGGGATTGCCGCGTCTGAACACGCGTGCGTTGCGCTGTTCGGCGCGATCTTCGAGAATGACCGCGTGCGGCGTCGAACCAGGCTGCACGATGATGGATTCGTCGATCAGGCGTTGCATGCGGCCGAGTTCAACGCGCGTGGGTTCATCGAAGTACCATTCGAGATCGACAATGGCACCGCGCGGGACCGTCACGGGCGAATCCGCGGCGAATAGTACTTGCCGTAACGCTTCGTCGTCTGCGTTTGGAAGCGCGGCGGGCATTGCCTCGCCTTTGGCCGATGCTTGCTCGAGCGTGTCGCGCCACGACTCGCGAATGCTAAGTAACACGTCGCCGTATCGCTCGGCGACTTCCTTCATGCTCGCGGGCGGCTTATCGCGAAATGCCTCGGCAATGCGCGCGTTCACGGGTGCGGGCGCCGGAGCCGCAGGTTCATCGGCCTTCTTTTCGTCTTTCTTCTCTTCCTTTGGAAAACGATCCGCGGTGTATTTTGCGGCGGCTTCCCCGAAGCCCTCCTGTTGCATCGCTGCGTAGGAAAGCCACGGCTCAAAGATCGGATCATCCTTTGTTCGCTTCAGCAGGTAGGCTTGCCACTTGCGCACAATGGTGGGGTTCATTTCGTTGGCTTGGCGAATTTCGTAGAAGTCTTCGGTGGGAAGTTTGTCCGCTTCAAGCACTGCGACGAGATATTCTTTCACTTGACCACGAAGACGCGTCGAGAGTTCATCGGCTTTTTCTGTGAACTTCTTTTGATAGTCGGAAACGCGGGCATCGTGCTGTTCTTTGTAGGCTTTGTATGCATCGTTCTCGTCTACGCTCGATGCGAGTTCGACAGTACGTTCGCTGGAATTGGAGAAGATGCCGTAGAGCGAGTAGTAATCTTCCGTCGGTATTGGGTCGAATTTATGATCGTGGCAACGCGCGCAGGCTACCGTAAGGGCTTGTGTTCCGCGCATTAGGGTGTCGATGCGATCATCAATGATATCGTGCATGACTCCGAGAAAGCGTCGGCCCAAGGTTAGGAAACCCATCGCGGCGAGATTCTGATTGCCAGCGTCGGTCGCGAGTTGATCGCCTGCAATTTGGTAGAGCAGGAATTGATCGTAGGGCATGTCGTCATTGAGCGCGCGCACAACCCAATCGCGGTACACATAAGAGTGTACAAAGCGCGCTTCTTCGCGGTCGCCGTAAACATAACCCTTCGTGTCAGCGTAGCGCGCCACATCGAGCCAGTGACGCCCCCATCGCTCGCCGTAATGCGGCGATGCGAGCAATCGGTCCACGACTTTTTCAAACGCATTCGGCGATTCATCCGCGACGAATGCATCCACTTCCTTTGGCGTTGGTGGCAAGCCGGTGAGATCATATGTCGCGCGACGAATAAGAGTGTGCTTATCCGCAGCAGGGGCCGGCGTGAGCTTCGCATCTTCCAGCTTTTGCATGACAAATGCATCGACCGGAGATTTAATCCAATCCGTTTGCCGCACTGCCGGGACAAGTGGATCGCGGACGGGTTCGAGTGCCCACAACTTTTTCGGCATGGGCTTAACCGCGGAATTTTCCTGTGTGCGCGGATCAGGCGCACCCATCGCAACCCACGCCGTTATTGCTTCAATGGCCGTGTCATCCAGTTTCTTTTTTGGGGGCATTTGCAGGTCGGGATTGTGATAACGGATCGCTTCGATCAGCATTGACTGATCGGGCTCGCCGGGAACGATCGCCGGCTTGCCAGACTTGCCGCCTTTCAAGGAGCCTTCACGTGTGTCGAGCGAAAGCTCGCCTTTCAGTGATTCCGATTCCGCGCTGTGGCAGGAATAGCAATTTTCAATTAGGACGGGTCGGATATGCTGCTCAAAAAAATCGAAGCTCGGATCTTCCGCAGTAACAATGAAGGGAAATGCCACTACGACACATACCGCAAATGTCTGCGGGAAAAACCATCCATGCCCGAATTTCATTGTCTATCCGAACGTCCTACTTCGTGTGCTGCTTAAGAAACGCAATGGTCTTCGGCCACGCTTGCTGGCTCGCCTTTAAGTTCGCGCCTTCACGTCCGTCTTGCTGGCGGAGGAAGCCATGGCCCGCACCGTCGTAGATGTTAGGCTCGAAGGGTTTGCTGAGTTCCTTCATCTTTGTTTCCGTTTCAGGAATAGTCGAATTCACGCGCGCGTCGTCGCCGCCGTAATGGCCTTGGACCGGCGCCGCGATGGTCGCGAGTTTTTCGGGCGCGGGACCGTTGCCGTAGTAGACGACGGCGGCGCTCAATTTCGGTTGTGTCGTGGCGTAGAGAAAGCTTGTACGACCGCCATAGCAAAAGCCGATGGTTGCAAACTTGCCGTTTGCTGATGGTAATGCGAGACCGTAATCACGGACGGCGTTCAACCGTTGGATCGTCTCTTCTTCCGTCAATTTTCCAATGGCTTCGCGCGGATTATCTTTTGCGCCTTCCTTACCGGAAATCAGATCGGGTGCAATGGCAATGAAGCCTTCGGCAGCTATGGCATCTGCGACTGAGTTTACCCAGTCGGTCATGCCGAAGATTTCATGGATGACAATGACGACAGGCGCCTTGTCTTTTGTTTCGGGATACACCACCCAGCATTTTATTTTCGTGTCGGAACCCGGCAAAGCCACATCCGCATACTCGGCGTGGCGCGGTGTTTTTGCGATCGCATCTTTTGCGGTTGCTTCGGACGGCGGGATGGTTTGCGAATAGGCGAGTGTATTGGCAAACACAGAAAACAGGAAGAGCGCGATGAATGATTGCAGCTTCATGACAGCCTCCTTGCAGTTGGCCGGATCATCATACCTGATAAGCGAGGTATTGAAAACCCACGAAAATTGAAAACCGGTCCCGCCTCGATAGGTGCGGGACCGGTCTAATTAACGTGAATAAACCTATTTTTGTTCGAGTGACTTGGAGATTTGCTCAATCGCCTGCTTGGCTTCTTCTTTCACCGCTTCATCGGCTTCGAGTTTCTTCACCAATTCGAGCGCTCGAGCGTCCTTGACGCGCGCCAAACCCGCAAGTACAAGGCGCTTGTCATCCGGCGATTTTGCATGCGTCAACGCTTCCGAGTAGACCGCCAACTGTGTGTCCAGATCGGGACCACCGTCCATACGCGCTACACGAATCATCGCCGCGAATGCCAGAGCCCGGAAGGTGTCATTCGTTGATTCTGCCGCCATCTTGCGCAGGTCGCCGAGCGTTTCTGTCGTTGGCCATTCCGTCAGCGCGCGGACCGCGGCTTCTTGCACCGCCGGTTCATCCGATTTTGCTGCAAGGTCGCGCAATGCAGGCAAGGCACTCGCGTCGCCAATGCGGCCTGCGACCTTGGTAAGAGACGTTCTTACATTCGTGTATTTTTCCGGGCCGAGAGTGTCCAACAGCGCCTTTGCGTCCTTTGTTCCACTCAATGCGTCTACCACGACTTTTGCACGTGCGCTACTGTCGGGAACCTTCTGCGAAACCGCAACCACTGCACTTTCCAACTGTGGTTGGGCGCTGTTGCCATTCATTGCCCCAAGGAGTTCGACGAGGTTAGGCAAATCTTCTGGTCCGGCCAACGCTCCAATCGCGTCAAATGCTTTTGCGCGAATACTATCGTTCTGATCGCTCGTCGCCGCTGCATAAAGGATTGGGAGCGCTAACTTCGCGCCGCGTGCTGCCAGGGAACGGATAAGAACACTGCGCGTGTCCGTGTCCGATCCGGCCATCGCACTGAGCATCATTTCGTCAACGTCATTACCACGCAACACATCAAGGCTTTCGTTCGCCGTGCGCTTCACTTCATCGTCGCCACTGGTGGCTGCGGTGAGCAGTGCCGGAACGGCCGATGCGCCGCCGAGCACGCCAATCGCGTGGATTCCCGCGACCTTCACCGCGGGGTCGGAACTTGCGGCTGCGGACGTCGCCGCGTTAATTCCAGCCGAGTCACCGCGATGTTCGAGAATGCCAAGCGCGAGCACCTGCGCTGCGGGATTCAACGAGTCGAACGACTGCGCGACTGCTGACGCGACTTCTTTGCGGTCCGAATTGCGCAGGAGGCCGACGGCGACTGCGCGCAGATACTCATCATCGCCCTTGAGTAATGTGATCAACTCATCTTGTGTTTGCTCAGGACGGGCCTTGGCCAGCGCGGTAATCGCCGCGGCGCGCACGCGTGGTGATTCAGAACCGCCATTGAGCTGATTCAAAATTTCCACCGCCTTGTCTTTTTTTCCGTTCGCAAGATACGACGTCGCACAAGCAATATAGGCATCGTCCGCAACGGCTTTGTTCTCGCCACTCCTCGCTTTAGCAACGGCAGCAGTAGCTTCATCGCCGCCAATTTGTCCAAGCGCGGCAATTGCCGCAGAAGAGACTGACTTGTCCGAGTCAGTCGTAAAACCCGCAATTGTGTTTACTGCGGAGGCGGCCTTTCGATTGCCGAGCGTATTGAGAATGCCAACGCGCGCACGTCCCGAAGTCGCCGTTGCAGCTTTTATCAATGCCTTGTCCACGGCTTCACCCGGTATGTGCTCCAACGCGTAGCGCGCCCAGTCCGCGCTCTTTTCATCCTTCGTCAACATAGGTTCGATAACCGGCACTGTGGCTTCCGTTCCGATGATCGCCAATTGGCGGCATAGGAAATCGACACAATCCGGCGATGGGTTCGCCTTTAGAAGATTCAACAATTTTTCTTCGGCCGCTTTTCGCTCTGCGCCGCCGGCGATGTCCGCCTTGCGCACCAGATCGTTCACCACGGACTGCGGTTCACGGTCATCACCGAATTTGAAGTTCGCAATTTTCTGAAGGGCCTCGTCTAGACTTTGTGCGGATGCGCCCGCAACCGAAAGCAACGCGACGAGCACCGCTATGAAGAAGTTTTTCATTCGATTCAATCCTTGCATGGTGATCCTTGCCCCCTCTTACACAAAGCGCCACGGCGAGCGTTGCGGCACTTCCAGCAGGCGGTTCGCCTCGTCGTCGTTGATGAACAGTTCCTTTTCCGGGTCCCACTTGAGGGGACGTTCGAGGCGCATCGCGATATTTGCCATATGGCACATCGTTGCGGTGCGGTGACCGATCTCCGGCGCAGCAAAACAATCGCCGCGCAGCTTCACGTTGTTCAAGAAGTCGCGGTGATGACCGGGGCTGCGACCCAGATGAATCTCATTCGGCCCGATAATTTCCTTCAACAACGCGGGAGAACTCGCGTCGAGATTACCGCCGTGCACGTGAATAAACACCCAGCCTTTGTCGCCGATAAACTTCACACCGCGCGGCCCCATTTGTCGGCACAGGTATTCCACGCCATCGGGATAGCGGAAGGTGAAGGTGTAATCCATCGCGGTGTTGAAGAAACCATCGCGGGGGAAATCGCCTTTGCCTTCGCATTCCATGGGTCCAGTCATGTCGGTGCCATGGCCCATGCGCGCGAGGTCGATGATGTGCGCGCCGCGATCGGTCACTTCGCCGCCGCTGTAATCGAGGTTGTAGCGGAACCAGAAGTGCGTGCGCTTTTCGGTATACGGCGCCCACGGCGCGGGGCCGAGCCAGAAGTCGTAATCGAATCCTTCAGGGATCGGCATTTCAGGCTGTGGCGGGATTGGCCCGTGATTGTCAACCGGCATATTCACTTCGATGCGCTGCAACTTGCCAATGCGGCCGTTGCGCACAAGCTCGGCTGCGTAGCGCGCGTTTGTGCGCGAACGCTCGTGGCTGCCGGTCTGAAACACGCGGCCGTAGCGCTTCACCGCATCCACGACGCGGCGTCCATCGGCAATGCCGTTTGCCAGTGGCTTTTCGCAATACATATCTTTGCCCGCTTTTGCGGCTGCTATGGCAATAACTGCATGCCAATGGTCCGGCGGGCAGATGCAGACCGCATCAATATCGTCGCGTTCGAGCACGGCGCGGAAGTCGCTATAGACTTCGCAGCCTTTGTACTCGCCCTTCTGCATGAATTGGCCGTAGGTTTCGTGAACTACGTCGCGCGCCTTGCACGCGTGCTGATAATCGACGTCACATACGCCGACGACCTGCGCGTCGCGTTGACCGAGAAAGGCGCGGAGGTTGGCCGTGCCTTGCCCGCCAACGCCAATTGACGCCATGACGATGCGCTCGCTTGGCGGCACGGTGCCATCGAGACCGAGAGCCGAAGGCGGCACGATGTTTGGCAGCGCAAGGGCTGCTGCGGCAGAGAGGCCGCCCTTCTTCAGGAATTGCCGCCGCGACATCCCGGAATTCTGCGGCGATTTACGTTTTACTATCTTGGCCATATCGAGCTCCCTTTCGATGTGATATGGATTCACTTCTGTCTTTATGCCAACCGCCACGGCGCACGCATCGTGCGTGACACCATGCGGTTTGCTTCTTCGTCATCGAATTTTTCCGCGCGCGGGTCCCACTTCAATGGGCGGCCGAGTTGCGCGCAGATGCTGCCTATGTGGCAAATGGTCGCGGATCGATGGCCAATCTCGACGTTTGCCGCAGTCTCACCGCGCGTCTTCATGCATTCCAGAAAATTCGCATGGTGGTTATCACTCTTATAAAGCGCAAAATCGTTCGGGCCGAGCGGCGCGTCAAGCGCGGACTTTGGCTCGCCGGTGATAGTGTCGCTCTCGACATGCAGCCAACCTTCCGTGCCTTCGTAGCGCATGCCATATTGGGTCGAATCCGGTGTTGCTAGTGAGATCAGTTTCACGCCGTTGGCGTACGTAAAGGTTAGTTCGTGGTCGATGGGGCCATCGTAAAGACCCGTGCGCGGGAATTCGGCGCGGCCTTCGACGGAGATGGGCCCGGTGTGATCCGTGCCGTTCGCCCATTGGCCGATGTCGTAATAGTGTGCACCCCAATCGGAGATGTAGCCCTCACCGTAGTCCATAATCCAACGGAAATTGAAGTGGCAACGTCCCGGTGCGTATTCCGCCCACGGCGCCGGGCCGAGCCACATGTCGTAGTCGAATCCCTCGGGAATGGGCTGTGGTTTTTCCAGCGCTGACTGCTCGCCGTTGCGAACTGCAAATCCGCGGGGTACACCGATGATGATCTTTTTCAGTTCACCGATGCGGCCATTACGCACCAGTTCGCAAGCGCGGCGGCAACCGGAACGCGAACGTCGCCAAGTGCCGGTCTGCAGCACGCGGCCATAAGCGCGAACTGTGTCCACCATCGCGCGGCCTTCGCCGATGGTCAACGATAGAGGCTTCTCACAGTAAATGTCTTTGCCCGATTTTGCGGCAGAGATCGAGATGACCGCGTGCCAATGATCGGGCGTTCCAATTGATACTGCGTCAATGTCGTCGCGCGAGATGATCTCGCGAAAGTCGTTGTACGACATGCAGCCGTCGTCGCCGTATTGCCCATCGACAACGGACTTTGCGCCGTCGCGATGCTTGCAGTCCACATCACAAACTGCCACGACCTGTGCGCCGCGCTGCGCGAGAAACGCGCGCATGTTCGAACCACCCTGGCCGCCTACACCGATGCAGCCGATGGTAATCCGGTTGCTCGGGGCGACGCTGCCACCGAGTCCAAGCGCGGATGAGGGAACGATCAGGGGTGCCGTGGCCGCAACTGCCTTTACGAATGTGCGGCGATTAATACGCGGCCCGTGCGTTACCGATTGTTTCGATGGGGAATTGCGTGATGATTCTGACACTATTTCGCCCTTTTGGAGAGACATGCACCAAAACAATAGAGTGGCCGTTAGACGGCGGAAAAATCAAACATGCATCGACCCGGCTAAATACTTATTCGCAGTCACCTATTGGCCGGCGAACTCCGAAACCGGATGGGCTCGAATCGCCAGACCCATAAACATCGTTATTCTCTCGGTGGTTAGGGTGCGATTCTCATTGCGATTGGGTATTTGGCAACAGGACATCCAGAAGTAGCCCTCATGGGGACGCCAGTTTTCCGTCGCTCGCGCGCCAGGGGTCTGGGTAATTGCCAATCTTGTCAAACGGAATTTCCGCGAGGCCGAGCCGGTTGGCGTCTGCCGGCGACCACGCAATTCGGCCGTCTGCGCCTTCCGGGAACTCTGCGTCGTTTGGCAATTCCTTAGTTCCGCTGGAATCGAGCTCCTTTGGCGCGCGGAGGTAAAGTTCGTTGCAACGGATCGCAACGTTATCGCGAAGGGTATTGGCGTCGTGGTTGTCCACGAGTTGTGCGAGGGACGGATAGCGCGCGAGGTAAAGCGCCTCGTCGATTTCCGGAGCGTCCAGCGCGGGCGCCACGAATTTCTGCCAGCGATCCTCGCCCCACGGCGAGAAACTTACCGCAGCGCCGCAGTCCACAAACAGATTTCCAACGACAAGGTTTTCCTTGCCACCGTGGATCTGCACGCCGCCAAAGTGGGTGGGGACAGTGCAGCACTTTTGAAAAATATTGCCGCGAATTTCGACACCGCAGATCGCGTCGTCCAACCGGATGCCGGCGCGTTGAGGTCGGTCATTATCGCCATGTTGTTCGTCGCTTCCTAGATGGTGCCAGTAGTTGTAGAGAAATTTGTTTCCGCGATAGGTTGGGTCGCCAAACATGTCTACCGCGCCTTGATCGTCCGATTCGAGGACAACGTGATGCGCCTCGTTCAATTCGATCAGATGATCGTTTCCTTCGATGCGCATCGCGCTGCTGGCGATATCATGAAACAGATTGTGCCGAATGCGGTTACCCACGCCGTCCAGCCACACGCCGGGCGTATACGTGTGGTCGATACGCGACAAATGGTGGATATGACAGTTTGCGACGACGTGATCGCCGCGCGTGAGGGTTTTGCGATCTCCACCCGCCATGACAATCCCGGCGCGCCCCATGCTGTGAATGTCGCAGGAGAGGATCGTGTGCGCGTGTCCGCCAGTGACGGTAATGCCATTTCCAGCCATCTTCCGAACCGTGCATCCCGCCAATCGCACATCGTCACCGCCTTTTATGACGATGCCATCAGCGGCGCCGCATTCCCACACGATGCCCTCGAAACGGACATGCGATGCGCCATCGACTTCGACAAAGGGAAGCGAAACGGTGGACAGCTCGACAAGTGAATTCGCCAAGTCTTTGGGTGGATAGAGAAAAACCTTTCGCCGCTCCCGATCGAGATACCATTCGCCCGGCGCATCGAGTTCACTGAGCAGGTTGAGCGCGTAATAGCGCATGCCTTGCTTGTACCCATAACGGTGCCACGGTTGCGCGAGCACGACCTCGCGATTGTTGGTATCGATCCGCTCGATCTTCTCGTAGGAGTCGGCCCAGTTCCAATACCAATAACCGTAGAGCCAGGCGTCGCGTTCATTGGCCCAACGCGCGGCTCGGTCATCGCCATACTTGAAACGCCCTTCGGGTGAACCGGGTTTGTTGTCCCAACTCTTCAATGTCTGCGGCCCGGTAATCTCACCGGTCTCGACAAATCCGGAATTGGGCCAACGCGCAAGCGTCATCGGCGCGCCGTCTACGAAAAGTTCCATCGCTGGGTGAGTCGTCGCACCGCGACCGCTGGCAAATCCACCCAACTCGAAAGGTATTACCTCCGTGACGCCAGCCTCAGCGAGGTTTGCTTCGACGACATGTCCGCGTGCCGGTTCAGGCAGGCGCTCCAAAACTGTGGCATCCGTCACCGGCGTGAACTGTTTAAGACGCGCAGCGCCCGTGAAACGTACCGATCCCGCGCCATCCGCGCGATACACTATTGGCGCGGCCTCCGTTCCTGAATCTTCAGCGTTAAGCTTAAATGTTTGTCGTACCGGATATTCGCCTGGCCGAATCGCGATGACGACACCGCCCGTGGGGAACGCGCCGCGCTGTTTCATATCGCGCACCGCATCGCGCGCACGCTCCAAGCTGCGGAATGGTGACTCAGCCGTGCCTGCATTAGCATCGTCGCCATCTGCAGAAACGAAGACAGTGGCTTGTGCACCCTGCGTCGCAGGATTTTCTCCTCGCGCCACGTGAAGAGAGGACACCGCGAATAAACAGATTAAAGCGGTTTGGAATCTAAACACGTCTACTTTCCCCAAAGTAAAACATTGCTATGAATCTTAGCACGCACAAACATCGCAGCCTGCTGCGTACTGTTCGCTGCTACGGCTTCCAAATGCACCGGTAATTAAAGCGGCGGTTTGGCGCGCTATCGCCGTCTGTACACAGCGAGATTGGATCGATCAATTCCACGGGGTTGTCGCACCAATGAAAGTCGAAAGTGATCTTGTCGCCACTCAAATTGAGCGCGCTGCGCGGCACCTTTATTTCGAGGGCGTTGCCGCTGTACGCCAAGGGCGTCTCGCCCGCTGTTTGCCATTCTCCCGAAGCATTTGTGCCAATGTATTTCTTGATGGATGTTGATGCCGGCGACGCAACGCTTTGATTGATGAGGAAGTCATATCCGTACCAGCCGGTGTCGTGATTTTTGTCCGCGTCGATGAGCAGGAGCATCCAGTTTTTGTCTGAATGTGACGTGAGCGGCCCGCGCGTCTCCGCATAGAAATATACATTCGCGTCGTCAACAGCAACCTTGCAGGTGACGATGTCGTTGCGTCCGGAAGTGTTGGTGTAGTGCAAGCCGCCGTAGCCGTTGTAATCGCGGTGGATGGTGTCGCCGATGGTGTCGCGGTATTCGACGGATACATTCTTCCAATCTTCGAATGCGCCGTCGATGGCGATTGCAGTCGTTCCGCGTGACTCGGGGATCGGCCGCACGCCTTTATATCGGCGAATATTCTGCGCCATTTGCATGTAGTAGTTGTCGGTGTAGCCGCCTTTCATGGGTTGAATGGCGCGGTTGAATTCAGAATTGTATTGATCGATAAAGCGGTACGTGGCCTTGCGGCGGAGATAATCGTAGGTCTGGCCTTCTTCAGGGTGATACTTGCCCGCGGTCCATTCGTTCCAGTCGTTGATATAAAGGAACTGTGGATCGCCTTTGAGCGCCTCTTCCCACCGGTCTTGAAAATAGATTCCGTAGCCTTCAGGATTGGCTACAGTCTTACCCAGCCAGGGCACATACGTGGGCACGGGCAAATCGTATTCGTTCAACTCCGGCTGGCCGTGCTCCTTGGTCCACGATTTTCCGATCATGCTCGACGGATGTTGCGCGGGCGTGACGGCGGCCTCTTCCTTCTGGCCATTGTGGGTGGAGATTAATTCCGCAGGACTAAGCACCTGCACTTTCTTGTCGCCCATGTCGAGTCCGAAACTCCAATGGTCCTCGGTGCCCACGTAGCGCTTCCCAAACCATTCGTAATAGCCCCACCACATGCCGCGCAGCGTGAAGAACTCCTTCACGGCTTTGGTGTAATCGGTGTAGAACTCCTCCGCATAATCCGGATCGCCGTAGTGGGGGTGGTTGGGGTCGGTCTTCGCCGCGGGATCGTAGTTCGGGTTTTGATGTTTGGGCGGCGTGCCGGTGGAATCGACATTCGGCCAACTGTTGTAAAGCAGCAACGGTTTGTCATCCCAATAAAACCAGAGGTCTTTGTATTTATCGACCTTGTAAATCTTTTCGTACAAATCCTGCACCACGGTGATCACCGGGCCATTGAATGCCCACATGCAAAACTGCGGCACCTTATTACCTTCCGCGCGCATCGCCTGCATTTCGGTAAAGAGAGCGTCCCACTCTTCCCAATACCGCACCGCATTCGTCACATCCATCACCAGCACGTCAACATCCGCATCCGCGAGCATGGACATATCTTTGCGAATTACGTAGCGATCTTTGCTGAGAAAATACCCAACCTCCGGTTCACCCCAATGGTACATGCCCTCAGTCCACAGCGGATGCTTCGCGTCCAGCCGTGCATTCGGATCGGCCGCGAGAATCTTCGTCACATCGGCGTTATAGGGACTTTCGAAAGTGAAATAACCGTCGGCGTGCCACGTGATGTAGAAGATACCCACAACGCGGCGTTGGCCTTCCTTTACCGGCCCTGCCATTGAAATATCCGGCATTGTGCGGCCCAGGGCGTCGGTTGCCACCCAGGTATCGGAATAGATATCGCGATGAGGTTTTTCCTGTGCCTGAATCGCTGCTGCCATGGCGATTGAAGCAAACAACACTCCGAGCTTTTTCATTACTTCTTCCTGTCTGTGTTGATTAGGTGTCGGCTTTCTTCAGCGGCCAATGCTCGTTTGGTGTGCGGGCCTTTGCGAAAATTGCTTCAATTTGTGCGACCTTATTGGGATGATTTGAAGCGATGTTTTTTGTTTCACCGATGTCCGCAGTCAAATCGTAGAGCTCGATCGGTTGGCCCTGCGCCAGGCGCACCGCTTTCAAGTTCCCCATGCGTATTGCCTGTTTCGATCCTTTCTCGTGGAACTCCCAATAGAAATAGTCGTGCTGTGGCTGGGTGATCGCGGAAGTTCTCTCGGTTGCGAGCAATGTCGGCGCAATGGATATACCATCCATTTCTTTCGGTTTTTCCGCGCCCGCGATATCGCACAGCGTGGGCAGGACGTCCCAAAACGCCCAGGTCTGATAGCTGACTTTGGGCTGAATCTTCCCTGGCCATCGAGCGATCCCCGGCACGCGGATGCCGCCTTCATAGAGGTCGCGTTTGATGCCACGCAGCGGCCCGCTGTCTTTGAAGAATTCCGGATCGGCATTCCCTTCCTTGTGCGGCCCATTGTCGCTCGAAAAGATCACGAGCGTGTTTTCGTCAATGTTCAGCTCCTTCAGCTTCACCAACAAACGCCCGATATCCGCGTCCATGCGCGTAATCATTGCCGCGCGTCCCTTTTCCGGATTCGGCCAATTCTCATTTGCATAGGGGCCGTAGTCCGGCACTTCCATCCCGTCACCCGTCGCATTCCCACCTTCGTTGTTTGCATGCGGCGTGGTGAAAGCAAGATAAAGAAAGAACGGATTGCTCTTGTTTTTCTCTACAAACTGCAGCGCTTCTTCCGCGAAGAGATCATGCGAATATTCCTTGCGCTCGACGGCCACACCCTTCTTCTTCGGGTCTTCCGTGTTATTCAGGTTCACGCGCTCGTCATTGCGCCACAGGTAGGTGGGGTAATAATTGTGTGCGTGGCCCTGATCGAGATAGCCAAAGAAATAATCGAAGCCTTGCTTGTTCGGCGTGCCTGTGGTGTCCTCGTTGCCGAGTCCCCATTTGCCGATTAGCCCCGTGGTGTAACCGGCGCCTTTCAGCAGTTCCGCAACCGTAACGTCCTCTGGCCGCAATGGCACACGTGCATTGCCGCGAATCCAGCAATGTCCTGTGTGCAGGCCTGTCATCAGCGCGCAGCGCGAAGGCGCGCACACCGTGCTGCCCGCGTAACATTGCGTGAACCGCATGCCCTCTTTCGCCATTTGATCCAGGTTGGGCGTCTTGATCCGTTCCTGTCCGTAACAGCCGAGATCGCCATAGCCGAGATCGTCCGCAAGAATGAAGATGATATTCGGCTTCTGTGCCGGCGCCGCGAAAACCGTGTTGGATGCTGCTCCCGCGAGCGCAGCACCGGTGCTGTATCGGAGCCATTGGCGTCGTGTAATTTGCATGATGTTGTCTCCGGGGGATGTACGGTACTGTAGCGGGATGCGATTTTGCGGGCAACTTGCCGTATGCTGACAAGATAGGCGTGGGCACAGGATCTATTCACGATGAGCAATGTAAGATCACGTCGCGAATTCTTGCGCGACGGCACGGCTGCACTGGGCGCGGGGGTGTTTGGCAGTCGGCCTTACCACACGCTGCATCCGGAACGAAACACCGAATACGACCAGCGGCCCATGAACGCCGTCATTTTCATGAGTGACGAGCACAACCCGCGCATCTGTTCCGCGTATGGCCACGACATGGTGCAGACGCCAAACATGGCGCGCATGGCCGCGCAGGGCACGGTTTTTGAAAACGCATATTGTCCCTCGCCCTTGTGCGCGCCGTGCCGAAGCGCGTTCATGTCGGGCGAGCGCGTACATGAAAATCAGTGTTACAGCAACTGCAACGTGTTTTCATTTGACTATCCAACTTACGGGCAAGTGCTGCGCGATAAGGGCGTGTACACAGTGCACATCGGCAAGACCGACGTGTTTCGGCCCGGCATTGCGCTCGGTTTCTCCGAAATGATCATGCCGGGCGATCGCACGCCGCCCGGCGATCCGCTTATTCAGCACAATCCGCTCGCAATTCGGCGTGGGGGAGCAAAGCGCGCGAACGGATTCGGGCCCAAAGAGGACCCATTCAAGAAAGACGATGAAGTAGTTGACGCGGCGCTCGAATGGCTTGCGACGAAACCAAGGCAGCTGGATACTGCGTGGGTTCTGGTCATCCAGGTCGTCAAGCCACACTTCCCAATGCACGTGACGCAAGAATTATGGGACATGTATCCCAACGGCGGCGACTTGCCGAAACATCGCGGCGATGAAGCATCCGCGAACCATCCCTACGCGCTGGATTTGCGGGCACATTTTCAGACCGATCAATTTAGCGATGAACAAGTCCGCGGACTCCGGCGCGGTTATCTCGGCGCAGTCACCTATGTCGATCGGCAACTCGGCCGGGTAATCGAAGCGCTGGAAGAGCACGGGCTTTCGAACGAAACAAATATTTTCTATACCTCCGACCACGGCGAGATGCACGGCAAGTTCAACATGTGGTGGAAATCGAGCTTGTACGACGACAGCGCGCGCGTGCCGTTGATCGCGGCAGGACCGCATTTCAGGGGCGGGTCGCGCGTACGTACGCCGGTCGATCTGCACGATCTCCGCGCCGCAGTGTTCCACACCGTGCGCGAGCGGCAACCTTATGGGTGGCACGGAGAACCGTTGCAACGCCTGCGCAAAGACGATCGATCGCGCGTAGTTTTTAGCGAATACCACGGGCACGGCGTGCGCGGAAGCGGGTACGTGATCCGAAAAGGCGCTTGGAAATTGATCTACTGCGCCAATGCGCCGCATCAACTATTCAACATCGAAGAAGACCCGGAAGAATTAGTAAACCTTGCCGAGAAACATGCGAAAAAGTTTCGCGAACTGGAAGAAGAGCTGCGCGAGATTTGCGATCCTGAATCCGAAAGCGCACGGGCGGAGGCGTTCATCGCGCGGCAGTTGGAAGCGATCCGGACTTTGGGTGTCGATCCGAACTCGGTTGAGGGATAAAGAACAACCGCGCCCGGAACATCGGCCCGGGCGCGGTCTTCCATAAGTCGTGTTTCTAGGGCGCGACTATGTCGAATGGCCCATTACTTGCGTCCGCGATACCGGCGTCCACTTTTGACACGACGCGTACCGTGTAGCCGCTGCCCTTCGGCAGACCTTGATCCACGTTCCATGTCTGCTTGCCGTCGTTATCCGTCGATGCCTTGACATTGCTGACGAATGCGCCGTTGCGCCACAACTCGATCTTTACCTTGTTGCCAACCGCGCCTTGCGTCGTCCATTTGACCTTGTATTTGGCGCCGGCTTCGACGTCTTCGCCGCCGTTCGGTTGCTTTACTTTTATCTTGCCGGCCGGCTCGCCGTTTGAGCGCGAAAGCGTGTTCGACACAACATTGCCATTTCCTGCGAAGTCGGAGAACTTGCCACCGTTGACTTTCGCGGTAAAGGTCCCATTCGCCGTGGGAGTCAACGTAAAGGTGTAGTTCAACCCACTCCCTTGAAAATTGCTGACGGTCGCGTTCGTCACCGCAATATCCGTCGCAATGAAATTCTTGCTGGGTTCCGAAAGCGTTACATCGACGTCGATTGCGCCGTCCACGACGTCCGGCGCGTCGCTCTCCAACTTCGCGGCTGGTGGCGTCGCGTCGCTCGCGAGAAACTCGTCGAAGTCGAGATTCTCATCCAGGTCACGATCGATGCCCAGGCGATTACCCGATCCGAACGGCACGACCGTGAAGGTGAGTTCGCTTCCCGGCGCCGCAAGTGCCAGCAGTTGCGTCTTGGAAATATCGTCTTCATCTTCCGAGTCTGGCCTGAACTGGTTTGCGCCAAGATACTTCCACCCGCGCTGGTAACTGAGAATATCCGCTTTCACAATCACATCAACGCGCAGCAGGTTGGCTTGCGCAAGCATCTGATCGACCAGCGGGTCTACCTTGCTGGCACTCGCCACGGTGATCTGCTTGCCGACCGCCGCATGTGCATCGGCGCTCGGCGGCCCAGGCGCTTCGGGGAACGGCCCCGGATTCCCGCCGGGCGCGAAACCACCGCTGAATGACAGCACCAGCGCGGTAAGGTCCGCGACATCCTGATCGCTTTGCACCTCGAACACCGGCTCGCTCACAAAACGTGCGATGCTGTCGATGCTCCCATCATGAAACACGCCGAAGCCGGAATAGCTCGGGTTCCCGGGCGTTAATTCAAAGCCGACCTTGTCGAATTGATTGCGAAGGTGCGGAACCTTGATGGCGCGGTTGGTTGCGCCGTCAACGGAAACGAGCGCGAGGTGACGCTCGCCCATTGGCCCGGGTGGAATTGGCACGAAGGTCGGCAGACCGCCGGGGAAAGACAGAAACGAATCGGTACCCGCCCCGGTTGGCAGTGTGTGGCAAATCACACATGAAAAGTTGCCACTGTCTAATGGCGCATCCTGGCTGCGATAAAGTTGCAGTCCGTGAACGGCATCTCCATTGGGAAGCGGCGCGCCGTTCGCCAGGGTGAAGCGACCGTTCGCAAACTGCCTTGGCAAGGGCAAATTGGTCGGCAAGGTGTTATCGAAATTGCGGTGCGGGTTCGGCGGGAAGTGCATCGTGGCGACGAAGTTCTCGAACTCCTGCATCTCGCCCTGTGTCAGGCCGCCGCCACCCGTGCCGGCCACCACGTCGTCGCCTTGCAACCCCACGAACGCAGGATTGAACTCTTCCAGCCCGTTGCGGTCGCCGCGCCAGTGGTGCGGTTCCATGCCAATGATTCCCTGCAGCGTTTGCGTGGTCATTGGGCCTTTCATCGGATGAAAGTTCTCGAAGGCTGGCGATGTACCGCCTGCGAGTAGACCTGGAATGCCCGCGCCAAGATTGTGAATCGGCGGGTTACCTGCGCCGCTCAAGGGTTTTATCGCGCCCGCAGGGTCCCCAAGGTCCCACGCGAGCCGGTCCATGCGTCCGTCGATATGGCAAGAACCGCAAGCAATTTGTCCGAGACCCGAATTCTTGTGCGTGTCGTAAAGGTGCTTGCGGCCTGTCTTGATAGCCGCCGGTGTCGGATCGAACATGGGCACGTTTGCGATTTCGTTGAACGTAGTGAGATCCACCACGGAAATTGACCCGTGAAATCGATTCAAAACGTATAAGCGGTTGCGGCCTTCGTCCAGCGCCAGACCCGTTGGCCCTTCGCGCAGGTTTTTCGCAAAGCCCACGTCGATGCGCTCGCCCGCGGAATTAATGACGACGAGATTGTTCGATCCCATTCCGGTGATGAAACCGAGTGTGCCCGCCGCGTTCCAAACGATGCCACGCGGATCGCCAATGGACTTGTTGCGTTCGATTTGCGGCACGCGCTCTTCTTCGTATGGATTTCCGCCCTGCGCAATCGCGAGATGCTCCGCGTTCAGATCGTAAATAGTCGCGCTCTTCGCTACATCAACCATCGCCAGTCGCACACGAATAAACCGGCCCGTAATCACGGGCTCAAACCGTATCTCGTTTGTTGCTTCGGTTCCGACTACCGTGATATCCCCCGAGGCAGGGTTCACGGCAATCGCCATATTCAGGTTCATCAGATGTTCGATATACGTGACCGTGAGTGTGCCCGTGTTGATTACCGCGACATCGCGATCGAGCAATTGCCAGCCGGTATAACGGCCAGATAGATTGGCCTTGTCGCCGGTGATCCAGCGCGTCCAGTCACTGTTGTTATCGTCACGCCACGCCCCATTTGCGTCTTCCTTCACGATCAGGCCGACTTTCGGCGCGGTACCGTTCGCGGCCTTTGCCGGGACAAACAGATTGCCGTTCGTATCGGAATCGTTCGGATCGTTTGGCGGAGGGTTCACGCCGTCGTAAGGACCGTCCGGGTCCTCCATTGCTTCATTGCCGGGAAACGGGTCGAGGGTCCCATCCGACCCGCCCGAGATAATCGTGGATCGATTACCCGATTCAAAAATGGCGGCATAGACCGTCAAACCATCCGGGCTAACCGCAAGCGCGCGCGGGTCTTCGCCACCAATTTCAATGTCCGTGGGCAATGCGCCAAGGTCGTTCGGGTTAAAGCGCTGCACGCGGTCTGCCTGCGAACACGAGACGAACGCGAAAACCGGATTGCCGGCAAACACCACGTCACAAGGTTCGTCGGCCGTTGCGATTGTCGCGCGCACGCGCCGTGTCGGAATATCGACAATGCTAACGCTATCGGAAATGTGATTGACGACCCACGCTTCGTTGTTATTACGAAAGCGCACGGTCACGGGATCGTAGCCAACGGCGACCGAAGCCATCGGAAGCGGATTGCCCGAAGATATGTTGAACAGCTCCAACTGCGCCGCAGCAGTGTTGCACACCGCGAGCGTAGTCTTGTCCGGACTGATATCGACCGGATGAATCTGCGGCGTCTCGAAGTTTACGAATGGACTTTGCGCCCAACAGCACAGCGTGCCAATCACGGCGAGACACACGAACCGACCTGCACGTACAAACATACTTCCCGCTCCCTTTGCCCACACATGAAAACAGCCCGGGAGAGAGTGTAGCGCAGAATGGCCTCAGGCCAAAGCAAAAAAATTAACCTGAAATTGCGAATTCTGCTTGTGGTGTCAGGGAGCGGCTTGCGCGACTTTTGTTGAGGCACTCGGCACTAGCACTTCAACTTCCGCAGCGCTCATGAACGGCTGCCCCGTGACTTCACTTAGACCTCGAAGTTTAACGTGAGACACAGCCGTACGCGGGATGAACGCCGTCTTCGGCAACCCGTCATTTTCCCATGCGCCCTTCGCGACAGGTTCGCCCCAGTTCTTGCCGTCTTGGCTCACGTAAATCTCGAATTCCTTAACACGGCCATTCGCGCTGTCCTGGCGCGGAACATACGTCAGTCCTGCGATCTCACGCGGAGATTCGAGTGCAACGACAATTTCGTGCGGGTATCCGGGCATAGCACCGACGAACTCCGTGTGCCACGATGTTGCAGGGTTACCATCTACAGCAGCAGAAGGTGGATACTCCGGCGAGTAGCTGTCCGTGGAGGCCGTGAGCTTCAGCGGCGCCGATTCGTCGCGCGCGCTGCGCACAAACGCCAGAATCGCCTGGTATGCTTCGTTTGCCGTATCGCCATCCCAACGCGTGCCTCCGACATGCGTAACGCCCGTGGGACTTTCTTCACTTGATGCGCCGGTGCCGAATGGACTGCGCGGTTTGCGCAATACGAGACTCTGCTCCGGCTCCGAGATGTTGATAACTTTCAACAACGAACGATAGTTATTGATGATGTCGCTGTCGGTCAAGGGCGAACCGTCCGCTTTCGGTTCCGCCAGACCGAGTATCGTATGCGTCGCGTGACAGTTCGCACATGCGTTCTTGTCCGCGCCTTTCTCATAAAAATACTGGTTGACGCGATCGCGGAAGTATAAGACGTCTGGCATGCGCTCGACCGCGATCTTCGCGTCCGCAGTTACCGCCCCGAGATCAACCTTCGCCGCAAGGAGCACTTGTTCCGCCACACCCTTTAATTCGGCATCGCCATCCATCACAGCGCGTACGCGTGGCGCGTAGCGCGCGACGTTCGCAACAAGGTTGCGCTGCTGTACGGTATCGAGCGCAGCCTTGCGGATCTTCGGATCGGAGGATATCAGCAGCTTCAGCATGTACTCGTGGATGTCTTCCTCTTTCCACACGTTTTCGTTCTCCCGCGCAAGCGCAAGCGACTTTACGCGAATGGCCGGGCTGTCGTCAGAGAGACCCGCATACAAAATCGGCGCGGCCTGACTGCTCTTGCGCAACAGTTCAAGCGACCCCATCAGTTCGAATACTTTCTCGCGTACGGCCACATCGCGATCGGTTGCGGCCTGTTTGAGAATGCGCACCGCGCGCCGGCTCGGCGCAGCAGGCGCATCCGCAGTAGCCTGCGTGCCCACCAACGCGGGACGATTCACCAAAGCCTGCACAACCGGGATGCGATCCGCTGCAGGCTTGTCCTGCACGGCCTTCCACGACATTTCGAGCACGGCCATCGCTTGTCGATCGTCGAGCAGCGGGGTAGAGAGCAGCGGCAACAAATCGGCGTTCGGTTCGTCCGCTGAGATGCGCGCCTCCGCGAGTTCGTGTACAGCGGCTTTCACCGCATCGTTCGCAAGCGCATCGCCGCTGCGCGAAAGCGCCGCTACAAGTGTGGCCTGCAATTCGGAATCGCCCGACTTGAGTAACTCAGCCACTTTCACCGCGGTTGCATTGTCAGCACCGGGCCGCACCTGCATGAACCGCTTCACGGAATCGCGCGCGGTCGTGCGCAACGTAGCGTCGTCCGCTTGCGTGGCGGAAAGCACCGCCAACTGGAACGGCTCGGCGGTACCTTGCTGGGGCATTTCAAAGAAGGTCGCCAACTGTATCGCGCGAGATTGTTGCGCGGGCCGCGTCTCCGTCAGCAACACTTTGCCAAGGGTGTCATCGAGATATTGCTGCGTCGGCGTGAACATGAAACTGAATTCGCGATCGTTGCCCACGTCGATCATGTTGCGCGGAATTTGCGCGTAGTAGCGTCCCTTGAAAAACGAACCATCAAAACTCTCCAGCAGCGCCTCGCGTTGAAGCGCGTTCCCTTTCGTCATGGCGGTGAGTACGGGCTCCAGCAGCACTTCCTGCTCGACTTTCACCCGACCGGCTAGAACGCGATCGTAAACGTCCTTCGGCACATCGCGAATATTGCGCTGCATGCTCACACCGCCGCTCTGATTTTCGTCAAGCAGGATGTACATGTTCTGCGCGAGGTTCACGCGCATTGCCTGTGTCTCGCCTTCCACGCCCATGTGATCGACAACGGTCTTGATCACAAGTTTCTTAAATTCAGGATCCGCGCTGCGATAGAACCATTGGCGTAGCGTGCGGAGTGCCTGCAAGCGGATTAGCTCATCGGGATCGTTGATGAGCTTTACGAACTCCTGCGCGATGTCGAGGCGTCCATCCATCTCCTGGAACTGATACGCAAACGCACGCGCCGCGCTTCTTCTCGTGAGCGGGTCGGCGCTCTCCAGCGCGAACTTCAGCGCGTCCGCGCCGTAACCACGATTGCCCAACTGCCGCAAGGCCCACGCCGCTTCGCGCCATACCATCTTCGACGGATCGTTGAGCATCGCCAACAATGGCGCCGTGCTCTCGGCGCCGCCAACACGACCCAACACCGCCGCCGCAGCTGCGCGCACGGGTGCCTCAGGACGTTTCAACAGCGGATACACTCGTTCGCCAATGGTGCTCTGTTGTTCAGGCGTGAGTTCCCAAATGTTCTCAAGCGCATTGATTGCATCTGCAGTGGGAGCATCTAGCGAGGGCACGACGGCAGGGCCGCCGTCGTAATTACCCATGCCTTTTAGCGCGTCGCCTTTGGGATACGCCATCGCCAGCGCAATCAGCGCGTAACGGGATTCGCGCATCGGCGTTTTGAAATTCTCGTGCGTGTCGGTTTGGAACCATCCGCCAAAGACTTGCTGCTGCGACAACAGGAACTTTAGCGCAGCCTGCATCTTCGGTTCCTGCTGGGGACGTATCCCCGCCTGCATCAGCGCCTGCAACACATGGCCGGTCGTGTAGACCGCACTCGTGCCATCTAAGCGCGCCTCTTCGTCCCAGCCCCCATCGCCGTTTGTATTGTGGACGGCGAAAATCTCTTGAATGTGTTTGTCGATTGTCGCGCGGTACTTTTCGCGGTCCATCTGTGCGAGGCCCTGCACAAAATGAATGCGATCGTGCAACGATGCGACGCGTGCCTCGGTCTCCGGCGCGGTGTAGATCGCCTGCAAGTTGTCCGCCGCGCGCTTATACGACTCATCGCCCGTGCGCCGGTAGATTTCCCGCATCAACAGCCAGTTGCGCCAGCCGTAACCAAACTCGCTATCCAGCGGCACGACACCGTTCTGCTCGTCCTCCGGCATAACATTGCGGCCCGACCACGCGGAACGCATCAAGGGACCGAAGCGCTCGACGATCGGCGTCTCGCGTCCACTAATTTGTTTCTCGAAGTTGACGAGGATGTTTCCCTGCATGCCTTGCGATTGCAGCGGAATCGCAATGAAACGCTGCCACCACAAACCGTCTTCTCCGTAGAACGGCGTAATCGAGTTGTAGATGCGCTCTACAACGTAGCGAAAGTTCGTTTTTGATTGAATGGGATAACCGTTCTGGTGCGCGATAAACTGCGGCTCGGTAGAAAACACGGAAGGATGGCACGCCGTGCAGCGCATCGCCGTCTCGTGCATGTTCTGCACGCGCTTATAGATGTTGCCCTCGCGCGGAATCTGCGCGAACCACGCATCGCCCACATCCATTACATAACGAAGACCGACTTCGACTGCCTGCTTTGGATCGTCATACGGCGGCGCAGGATATTTGTACGAACGAATCTTGTAGCGCGGATGGTTCGCATTAACTTCGAGGTAGTATGTGCCATTCGTGAAAACGCGCGAGATCGATTTCGAATACCGTTCCCGCTCGCGGTCATGCACGATCTCCATCGGGTCTTTGCCTTCGAGATACGGCAGGGCCTTCGTGGGATCGTTCGGATCCAGTGTGTAACAGCGCATGTTAACCGAGACATCGCGGTCCGGGATGTCCAACTCAAACATCACCAGCACGGGCTTCTCGTCGGTGATGTCAATGCGAAACCAGTCGAGTCCCATCTTACTCTCGTCTATATTGTCGAGATAATCGACATCGTCCGCGCTGCCTTCGAGCAAGCGCCCAATCTCAAATTTGTTCGCGGTCGCAGGCGAATCGTTCGGTTCTGCCTCAAACGCGGTCTCCGCTTCGGGCCCGCCAAGCTTCACCAGTTGCGCGGTCACATCCAGCGGCCGCGCCGCACCTTGATCGTTTCGTTTGATCGTAATCGTTGCCGCGCTGAATTGTTCCGCATTGGATCGAAACGGCAAATAGAAACTTGGGTCGCCCGCGTGGAGGACTTTTTGAACGGTCTTGTCTCCTGAAAACTGTACCTCGACGTTGATTCGTTCGTCTGCTGTAAGACCCGAAGTCGTAAGTCCCGCATCAAATGCGTATGTGACGCCGTTTTCAATCTCCGGCGCTGAGAGCGTCACCGCCTGCCCCGGCGAGAGTTGAGTTTGCTGCGGTCTATCCAGCGAAAGGTTTTCCGCTAAAGTGGGAAGAGTAATAGTCGCGCCGAAAACACAGGCCAGCGCACCAAAAAAAACTCGGTTCATAGCCGTAAACCTCACGCCCTGTGGACAAAGACATTGCGCCCTGCAATTGGGTCCAGTCTAGCATAGGTCAGCGAACTTTCGGCCAAGCGCGAGACGGCAGGGGGTAGGTAGGCGCCATCGGCCGCGTTAAACTAACGACAACACCAATCTGAGACCATTGTCGACGTATTTCATCGCGGGCCCTGAAAGTTTGTGGACACGCTTTACAAGATGTTGTTTGTCCAGTGTTATTAACTGCGTGAGGTTAGCCACGGAATCCTTCGGAAGGCCTGATTCATCCCTCGTTAGATAGACATTACCATGTGCTTCGGCAATATCCAGGTTTGTAGTAAGAATCGCCACAATGACCGTATTAATGGCGCTTCGGTTTATGGCGTCATCCTGAAGAATTATTACTGGCCGGCGAAAACCTGGCTCGGAACCGCGCGGGCGGGCTAGATTGGCCCACCATATCTCGCCGCGCCGGATCACCATTCGTCATCAGGGATGTTTTCGAACTGGGTACGCTCGATCGCAGGGTCTATTTGAAATGAAGCCGGGTTTCGCGCAATGACGGCATTATAGGAATCGGTGATTGCTATGGCGTCATATCGTTCCAACAACGCGGCGATTGCATGTTGATACAGTTCACTTCGCGATACGCCCAGTCGTTTTGCCAGCCGCTCCGCCTTCTTAAACATCGGATCTGGTAACGAGATTGCCGTTTTCATGCCGTCAGTATAACCGAGGTTATACCCAAGTACAACCACGCCTCTAAGGCAACTGTTTGACGGTGTCGATCGGTGTCCCAATTATGGCGATGTCGTCGATATTAAAACCGCAATAGGCTTCAGAGACATCGGTCTTTCCCAAAATCCAGCGGATGTACACCGTTGCCTGTCCGTCCGCGACGCTGGAAATGTCTTCGCGAAAGTTCCACCATGCAACTTCCGAAATATGGGGTCCGTCGTGCACCCACACGTCCGTCCATGTATTACCATCGTTACTGACCTGAAGTGAGGCGCGGTCGTACTCCGCACTTTCAATACCGAGCCAATGCCAGAATGAGAGTTCCACGTCCTTGAGTTGGCTGCAATCAAACGCGTTGGTCGTTAGTATCTGCCGTGGCGAATTGTTGGCGTAATCGCCATTTAGATTATTGCCAAACACTTTTTTGCCGGAAAACCCGCGTTTGGGATCGGGATTATTCGTGCCATTGCCCTTCGGAATGCCGAATTCCCATTGACCCGTTCGCGACCAGCCCGGGTCGGTATCCAACGGAAACCAATACTGTGTGCCCTCAGGCGGCCCTACAACTTCGACCTGTATCGAGTACGCGAAAGACTTGTTGTTCGTCACGTCGGTAAATGTAAGGCTTGCCGTGTATTTGCCGGGTTTCATTCGCTCGACGCGAGGCGTCAGGGAAACTTTAACCTGGTCTTGGGCATCGGCGCCGAGTGAACCGAAAGTCTGCGATAGTTTTGCCCATGGCTTGTCACAAGTCAGCGTCCAATCCGCAAGTGTGCCACTAAGATTGATCACTGAAAACAAAAAGCTGGAGCGCGAAAAAGGCCCGCCAACAGGCCCAATACTGTCAATTCCCTGTCTCGGGACGAATGCAATCCAGTCCGCGGTTTCCCGCCAACCTGCCGCGACAGGAGCGACGATGTTTAAGGTCCGCGCATTGTCCGCAACATCGACGACGCCCGTCGGTTCGCCGCCGTACATCACATCTGGATTGGAGAACAGTTGTGCGCGCTCTCCCGGCACATACGCCATGATGCTTCGATATTTGCCGTCATAACCTGGATTCGTGGATTCACCCCAGTGCCATCCAAGGGAATCGGAAAACAGCCCGCCGTCCGGCGCATTTTGCAGATCGTGGTGACACCCAAGGTTGTGTCCGAGTTCATGGGCAAACGTAAATGATCCAGTCGCGCAAGGGTGATACGTAACGCTGAACGCCAGGTCTGAGTGGTCTTCATCAAGCGAAGGAAGGATGTACCCGCGGCCGCAGTCGTCGCCGAAATTGATAATGAGCGCGACCATGTCCGCGCCGAGCGCATCTCGCGCTACGTGAACCTCGTTCATAAACTCGTCGTCCATCGCTCCAAGCGCATCGAGGGTCTCATCGGAACCGAAGATTTCGTTACACCTCAACTCGAATGAGCCGACAAGACGGAGCTCGACGTCTACAAGACTGTTGCTATACGCGTCGTTCGCTTCGGCAACCGCAAGATTGATCAATGCCTTCATGGGCTTTTTCCCACCGACCGCCTGCAGCGCCGAAGGGGTATACGGCACGAGAACATCAATGGTGTAGACACCGTCTTTATTCTTCTCGGCCAATTGTATCGGCTCTTTCAACCGAGACCCGGCCGGCATAATATCCGTGGATTTAACACCGCACGGCGACAACGCCTTTGGATCCACTTCGCGCGCTTCGTGAACGCCATCGCTTACACAACGAATCTGATACTCGCCATGCACGGGAGAATGCACATTCCCTTGGACGACATCGTCGACCACCGAAATCGTCACGCTGCTGAGCGGGTCGTCGTTCAATATCCCTGACCATGTAAAGCTATCGTCGCCCGTTTTGCGAAACGTTTCGAACACTGCATCGAGGGAGGTGTCTTCGAATAGATTGAGCCGCAGAGAGGACCCCGCACTTACTTTCGACAAAACGGAATAATCGACCGAGATGATGCGTGAACGCACAGCTTCGCCCGCCCGCGCAACGCCAATTAGATTAGGCGTGCTTTTGACTTCGAGCAATAGCGGCGCAGATTACGCCAGCGCGATCGGAGTTGCGCTGACCATGAAGACAGCGCAAAGGCGCACGAAACTAAAAGAAAGAATCTGCATAGTAATTACTCCCGTCACGGGCTAATATCGGAAGATCGTGCAAACTACGGCAACGTAAACTTGTCCAATTCGCTTCCCTTGTCGTCCACTGCCCTCAACTTGATTCCCTTCTTAGTCACATTCACCACCCAGTAATGTGCGGCGGACTTCTCCTTCTGGTTGTACCAGCGCACCTGTGGGTCAACAGGACGAGGCCCACGGCCGAAGCAACCGTCGCCGATGTAAACTGTGCCGCCCTTTTTCACCACCTTGCCGCCCTTGAGCATTTGGCTGCGTTTGAACACGTGATCATGGTGCTCCATGGCCATGGTTAAGCTGTATTCGTCAAACAGCGGCGCCCAATGGTCGCGACCCAGCTTGGAACCCGCGCCGTCATACGGACGATGCGCGGGATACAACGGCACGTGGTACGCCGCGAACTTAAACTTCACGTCCTTGTTCGCTTCGAGTTGCTGCTTCAACCACGCCGCCTGCTTGCCATCATGCGGTTCGAGATGGCCGGAATCCAGGAGGAAGAAGATCGCGTTATCGCCAATTTTTTTCGCGTGAAACACATCGCTGCCTTGCCGCCCGAAGGTGCCCATATACCACGGCGAACGCTGCGCGAAATCCGGCGATTCGTAGCGATTCACTTCGTGATTGCCGATTGCAGTAATTATCGGCACCATTCGGCCGTCCGGCGTCACCATCGCTTGGTCCCAATTCGTCAGCCATTGCGACCATGTCGCCGCGCCCGCAAGCAGCCCGTTCTCATACGCAATATCGCCGCCGATGAGCCCAAAATCCGGGTCTTCCTTCGCCGCTAACGTCAGCAACGGGACAACCAAACCATCCACACCCATGTCGCCGCCGTCGATAAACCGAAACGGCTTGTCACCACCCGGCAACGTTCGAAACTTGCGCTCCTTCGTCATCCCGTACTTCGCCTCGCCCGCGACAAAGTAATACACCGTGCCCGGCTTCAGGTCCTTCAGCGCCGCAACATGCAACGTGCGCCGATCGCTCATCTCCATCGTAGTGGGAAGATATGTCGCGGTCATGTGCTGCTTGTACGCGTTCACATCGCCGTTGCGCGGTTCCGTGTCGTAATACACCTCCACCGGCGCGGACACTTTATCCAGCAACATGACATTGACGTCAATCGTTGTTTCCGGAGCGCCGGAATACGTGAGATAAACGTGCTTGGGTTCTGCATTCGATACGAACGCCGCAAGCAATGCCACAATCGCAATGATCGCAATTCGGAACCGTGTCATCATGTTCTCCTCATTCATTCGAGATTCACCAATAATTACGCATGATCTCGTCAGCCCAGGGCGGTTGCCGCAACGCGCCATAGGGCAAGAATTCGCGGAGGACGGGCTTAATGTCAAGCACGGGGGTCCCGTTGATTGCATCCAAGCGCTCTACGAATATGCTGATGCCTTCGCGACGCAGTAACGTGGCAATCGTGCAACCAATGAAATTCGGCCGTGCCTTTTTTCGTTGGGCGTAGATGCCGACCTTGGGCCACGACGGATTTTCGCGCGGATGCTCAGCGCCAATGACGGGGCGCGTGCGCAGCGCTTTATGAAACAAATAAACAATCTCGATGTGCGAGTATGCATCAATCCCATCGAGACATTCGGCGGGAAGGTCGTCGTTTAGCCTAATCTCCGACGGATACTTCAACCAATGGTCGTCTTCAACGGTCCTACGTTCGTTGTGCACGGTTCCTATGGCATTGACAGTAAATTGCATTGCATTCAATCCCTATTTCGCCATTGTTCCGTCCCGTTGCGCGGAACCAAACGGTGTCTGCCATTCACGACGCGCCGTGCGCGCTTTAGTTTTATACACGGCGAGCCAACCGGGCTGTCCATCGAGCACACTCACCAATTCACCTGCACCATCCTCGTCGATGTCAATGAGCGCCGAGTTGGTGGGACGCCCCGGCAGCGCGACATGTTGCAGTATTTCGCCTTTGCCGGAAACGACGTGCTGGTCGCCCCAAGGCTCGCTGCCCGGCAAGCGCGCATAACCCCAAGGGTTGCCGGTACCCGCAACAATCTCGATTGCGCCGTCTCCATTGAAGTCCGCGGCAACAGGCG
Organism: Candidatus Hydrogenedentota bacterium; assembly: GCA_020848835.1. Classification (GTDB taxonomy): domain Bacteria; phylum Hydrogenedentota; class Hydrogenedentia; order Hydrogenedentales; family SLHB01; genus JABWCD01. The sequence continues at coordinate 82,941 of JADLHJ010000013.1, read as the reverse complement.
AGTTGTCGTCAAGGTACGATCGCTCGATTGGCGTCTCCCATTCGAGATGTCCCGACGCCAAATCGACGCAGCGTATTGCGTGCTTGCCATTACTGCCGCCATCACGCGTGTTGGTAATGCCAACGCCTTCAAGCCCCGCGTCCGTGTCGAGATTTGCGATGGCGATGCCCGTGCAGCCGAACGCGGCACGAGATTTCAGTTTTCCCTGCGTATCGAACACATGCACGTGGTTCCATTCCTGTTTGTTGCGATGTTCCAGATCGAGCCCAACCTTGATTAGTTCGTTCGCGACATCTCCATCAACATCCGCAACAAACACTGGCGTCGAACCCAAGTCTTCAGCATGCCCATCGGTTCGCCAAACATTTTTGCCCTGCGCATCGAGCGCGACAAACGACGAACTCCCATCCGGGTTGTTATATTCGCCGCCGTAAACGATCTCTTCGCGGCCATCGCCCGTTACATCTACAAACGCAGGCAAGCTCCAACAAAAATTGATCCCCGTATTCGCGCGCCAACGTTGTTCGAGTGTCGGCAGCGCGCACAATGCAAGCGACTGTTGGTCCGCATATAACAAGTCTGCTGCTCCATCGCAATTGATGTCGGCGACAATCGAATTGTTATTGCCGAAGCGCGTCTTGTTTTCGATTCGCGCAATCACTTTGCCATCTGCAACGCGCACGAGGTTCGCGCCACCGGAAACACCGTCCTTGTCCGGCACCCACGAGAACAGCAGCAGCGGGCCGTCTTTGTCCTCTATCCATTGAAGGTACGCGCCCGATTGTGAACTTCCGGTAGGGCCGGGCTCTGTGATTGTGCGGACCCGATTTCCGCTCGCGTCCAACACATCCACCGCCGCAATGCGTTTACCATCACGCAACACATCGCCCTGCACACAGAAAATCGTCTTACCTTTCAACTGTCCCGCAACGAAATTCACCGGCGTGTGCACGGAAAGTTCCGCACGAAACAACTCGCGGAGCGGCGCGTCGCACCACGCCGCACGTGCAACGAGCAGGACCGCGCCAACGATAGCCAAACCGGATCCAGACACACTTTGAATGTGCATGCGCAGCGCGCGCTCCGTGAAGTTTCACCCGTACAACCTTGTGTCTATAATGCCCGCAATGCGCACAAGAACAAAACCAGGCCGACTTCAAATTTGCGGGATTGCACTCGTAGCCTTATTCATTTCGGCCAATACCTTCGCCGATCCATCGCCCGTGCGTTTTAATCGTGATGTATTGCCGATATTCGTGAAGAATTGCTACGCGTGTCACGGTGCCGACGCCGCCAAGCGAAAGGCGAGTTTTCGGCTGGATGATGACTCGACCCTTTTCGCCGCATTGCCCTCCGGCAATATCGCGATAGTCCCCGGCGACCGCTCGATGAGCGCGCTATGGCGCCGCGTTGCGACGAAAGACTCCAGCGACGTGATGCCGCCGCCCGATTCCGGAAAGTCGCTCACCCCTGATGAAATTGAAACCATCGGCCGCTGGATCGATTCAGGTGCGCCCTACGAAGCGCATTGGGCGTTTCAACCCTTGCGCCGCGCAACGCCACCGGCAGTCGAAAATGCATCGTGGCCGCGCAACACCATCGATCGTTTCGTACTCGCGCGCCTCGAAAAAGCCGGACTCCCGCCGTCGCCGGAAGCAGACAAGCGCACGCTGATCCGCCGCCTGTCTTTCGATCTTCTCGGCCTTCCACCTACGCCGGAGGAGATCGACGCGTTCAACGGCGATGCATCTCCGGATGCCTACGAAAAGCTCGTCGATCGCATGCTTGCATCCCCACGCTACGGTGAGCGTTGGGGACGCCACTGGCTCGACGTAGTCCACTACGGCGACACGCATGGTTACGACAAAGACAAGCGCCGTCCGAACGCATGGCCCTACCGCGACTATGTCATTCAATCCTTAAACGAAGACAAGGCCTACGGACAATTCGTACGCGAGCAAATCGCCGGTGACGTGCTATCTCCAAACGATCCCAACGCCACCATAGCAACCGGCTTCATCGCCGCGGGCCCCTGGGATTTCGTCGGCCACGCGGAACTCCGCGAAGGCACTGTCGATAAAAACATCACACGCGTGCTCGACCGCGACGATATGGTCGTGAACACGATGACCACCTTCGCGAGCATGACCGTCCACTGCGCGCGCTGCCACGATCACAAGTTCGATCCCATCTCGCAACGCGAATACTACAGTCTGCAGGCCGTCTTCGCAGGCGTTGATCGCGCGGAGAGGCCTGTCGATAAGGACCCCGCAGTCTTCGCGCAGCGCATCGCGCTCTCATCCGAACGCCGCACACTTACTGCACGCAGCAAAGAGATTGACGCCGCCTACGCCGCAATCAAGGACGACACGCTCACGGGGATTGATCAGAAACTCGCAGACGCACGCGCCCAATTAAAGAAAGCGGGGGAGAGCCCCACTAACGGGTACCACAGCGCAATCGAGTCCAAGCGCGATGTCACGAAATGGGTACAAGTCGATCTCGGATCGCCGCAACCGATCGAATCGATCATTCTCGTTCCTGCACTGCCCACCGACTTCCCCGATACACCCGGCTTTGGTTTTCCGGTCCGTTTCAAGATCGAAACGTCGGACGACGAAACTTTCCAAACCGCGCACGGCGTCGTCGATGAAACACAAGCCGACTTTCCAAACAACGCCGATTCGCCGTATAGCGCCTCGAATGTTGGCGTAACTGCGCGCTATGTCCGCGTCACCGCTACGAAACTTTGGGAGCGCACCTCCGACTTCGCGTTCGCGCTCGGCGAGTTGCGCGTGCAATCGAACGGCAACGATCTCGCGCTCGGCGCAACCGTAACCGCGCAGGATTCAATTGAGGACGGGCGTTGGAGCAAGAAGGCGCTGGTGGATGGATACAGCAGCCGCCGCGCAATCGTGAAATCAGCCGGCGCAACAGAAGACATTCAGATGCTTGAAGCGCAAGTGAAGCAGTTCGAATCGAAGCGCGAAGAACGCATCAACGCGCTCGTCGATCCCGCGTTGCGCCAGGAACGCGAGACAGCCCGAGCGCGATTGAGCGAAATCGCAACTACACTCGACGCATTGCCGGCTCCCCAAATGACGTTCGCTGCGGCAAACGATTTCAAATCCGAAGGCAGCTTCACTCCCGCAGGCAAGCCGCGCTCCATTCATCTCCTCATCCGCGGCGATGTCAAAACGCCAGGCGATGAAGTGTCCCCCGGTGCGCTAGCAATCGAAAAGGAACTCACCGCGAGTTTTGCGCTATCGAATCCCGATGACGAAGGCCAACGCCGCGCCGCGCTCGCCGAGTGGCTTGCCGATCCAAAGAACACACTCACATGGCGCAGCATCGTCAACCGCGTATGGCACTATCATTTCGGACGCGGCATCGTTGAAACACCCAGTGATTTCGGGCACATGGGCGCCTACCCCACGCACCCCGAACTCCTCGATTGGCTAGCGACGGAATTTCTCGCAAACGGCCAATCGCTCAAATGGCTGCACAAACAAATCGTCACCAGCGCGACGTATCGTCAATCGTCCAATGACACCGAAGCCGGCATGCGCATCGACGCAGGCAACCAACTCCTCTGGCGCATGAACCGCCGCCAGCTCGACGCAGAGTCCCTGCGGGACTCCGTCCTCGCCGTCAGCGGAAAACTCGATCTCACGATGGGCGGCCCCGGCTACGATCTCTTCGTCTTCAAAGACGACCACTCGCCCGGCTACTTCTACGACAAGTTCGATGTCGCCGATCCAAAATCGTTTCGCCGCTCCATCTATCGGTTCGTCGTGCGCAGCGTGCCCGACCCATTCATGGAAACCCTCGACTGCGCGGACCCCTCGCAAAACGTCCCCGCGCGCAACAACACCATCACTGCGCTGCAAGCACTGTCGGTGTTCAACAATCCATTCGTCGTAAAGCAATCGGAATACTTCGCGGAGCGCGTGCAGCCGAGCGCCCCAAGTTTAGATACACAAATTATTGAGGCATTTCACCTGGCTTTAGGGCGTAGCCCTGTCGACGATGAAATACACGCGTTGCGAGAACTGGCAGAAAAAGACGGCCTTGCCAGCGCTTGTCGCGTATTGTTCAACAGCAACGAGTTTGTGTTTATCGATTAAGGACTTCTTGCTGCTACCGTTTGGAGTAATCCTCAAATGAGTGATGGATTAGTTGGAGTCTTGATCGGCAGCGGAATTACATGTATCGGATACATATTCGTTTGGTTGCAGGGTTTGGCAGAACGCAAACACAGGATGAGGTATGAAGTGCACCTTGCCGCCAGCGAAGGCTTAGGGGCCTGTTTTAGGTATGTCGGCAGCGCCTCTCGAACGGATGTATCCGATGAGCAGTTGAACGAATTGCTTGCGGCCTCACAGTTGTGGAGTACAAAAGTAAAGCTTGTGTCAGATCAAGAGACCGTCGAGGCGCTAAATACAGCCTTCGAGTGTTTTGTGAAGTTCTCGATGTCTATTCAACGACCAAGACTAAAGCTGCGTCGCGCTCTAACTAGTATTCAACTTCTCGATGACGAAAAAAAGGCAAATGTCGCACGGATTTCACAAGTTGCCGCGCTGACTGAGGAATTACATAGACAAGGCAAAAATCAAGACTATCAGAATGCAATCGCCTACTATATGCCGCTGCTGGAACAAGTTCAGGCTCGCGAAAAAGAGATTGTAAGTGAATCGAAGACATTGAGAGTCGAAGTCGTGAAGCTTCAAAAGGAACTTCTCGAATCGAGCTTGCAGTTTATGGCGGAGTTTCAAACACTAGTTAGTGAGGCGACAATTTTGCTTCGCTCGGAGCTTGGTGTAAAGACTAAGGGATCTCGTTTCAAAACTATGTTGGAAACGTCGCAAAAAAAGGTTCAGCAGGACTTAAAGTTACTTATTGAAGATTTTGCAAAGATCGCCAACGACGACTTAAACAAAAATTAAAAAATTATTCGAAATTTCGACAAAGTGCGGATTGCAAAGGAGTGTGCGGTGTCCTGGGAAACGACCAGAAGGTCCTTTTTATTAAACGCGGCAACGGCTTATTTCGCAGATGCTTTGGTTCCATTTGGACAAGCAGCGCTGTCAGCTCCAGCATCCACTCCTCGCCCTAATGTCATTTTTATCCTCGCCGACGATCTAGGCTTTGGCGACCTCGGCTGTTACGGCAACAAACTCGCCCAGACGCCAAACCTCGATCGCCTCGCCAAGGAAGGTCTCCGCTTCACCAACTTCTACGTGAACAGTCCCGTTTGCTCACCCACACGCACCGGTTTCATGACCGGACAATTCCCATCCGCGCTGCGCATACACGGACACTTCGCAACACCGGAGCAAAATGAAAAGCGCGGCATGCCGCAAGCGCTCGACCCGAAAACGCAGATGTTGCCGCGCACGCTTAAGGCGGCAGGCTACGCGACAGGCCACTTCGGCAAATGGCACCTCGGCGATGTCGCACCGGAAGAATATGGAGTCGATGATCACAAGGTCTACGCCTACGGCGGCAAATCAGAGTGGGGGGAAGACCCCACGTTTTGGCGGCATTCAAGCGAATTGATCGCGGATGAAGCGCTGCGCTTCATCGATGCGCACAAGGACGGCCCCTTCTACATGAACGTGTGGTCCCACGCCACGCACGCGCCGCTCGATCCATCGCCCGAACAGATGGAACCCTTCACCAAGATCATGAGCAAACGCCTCACCGGTAAATTCACCACGCCACACGCGGTGTACAATGCCTCGCTCACCGAATTGGACCGCAACGTCGGCCGAATCCTCGCCAAGCTCGAGGAACTCGGCATCGCGGACAACACCATCGTCGTGTTTTCTGCCGACAACGGCCCCGAAGATATCCACGTTGGCGAGACAACACACAGCGGCGCGGGCAGCGCAGGCCCGTTCCGCGGACGCAAGCGCAGCCTCTACGAAGGCGGCGTGCGTACGCCCTTCATCATCCGCTGGCCCGGCCACACCCCCGCGAATGTGATCGACGAAAAAACCGTTTTAAGCGGCGTAGATTTCTTCCAATCCATCGCAGCTCTCTGCGGCGCGAAAGCGCCCGAAGCCGTTGTATTCGACGGTGAAGATATGTCAACCGCGCTGACCGGCACGCCGCACGATCGCAGCAAACCTCTCTTCTGGGAACGCCGCTTCTACGTCGTCGGCGACCCTATGCACATGAGCCCCATGCTCGCCATGCGCGCGGGCAACTGGAAACTTCTCATCAACCCAGACCGCAGCCGCGTAGAACTCTACGAAATCACCAAAGACCCGGTAGAAGTGGACAACCTCGCAAACGACAACGCCGCACTCGTAGAAGCCATGTCGGGAAAACTCCTCGCTTGGCACAAAGCCCTCCCCGAAGGCCCCATCGAACCCAACGCTGGTGCGCTCACGCTACCGTGGCCGAACAGGCAACCCGGGTAACGCTGCACAGTATTAACAGGGCATGAAATCCAATCCTCATCACGTATTTTCTGATTCTTTGATTATCCGTTCTAATTCAGGAGCAAGATTGAGCTTCTCCGCCAACTCTTCCAATAACTCAAGGTTCAAGGAACGCCTCCTTAACACGTAGAGCGCGTCGTTCCAGGAGCGATCGCTACCCATCGAGTACCAGAGCAATTTGGAAATTACGCAATCTTCCATCGACGTTGTCGGTACGGTTATACCTTTATACAACTCGTTCAAGACGGCGCGTTGCGATTCGCCTTCGATGCGTTCTCCAACGTGGATATCTACTTTCAGGTAGTTTGAATGATCAATCACTTGAAAGCCGTTCATAGCCTGGAGGCTCGCGCGAACCGATTCGTCATCGACAATAAAGTCCTCGGAGAGGCATGCGATTAGGTTGTCAATTTGGCTTGCTTGGTCGGGCAGAATGAGTACGACATCGACGTCAGCCGTCAATCGAGGCTCGCCGTAATGCGACGAGACGATACCGCCGGTGAAATGGTACTGGAGTCTTGATTCGGCGAGTGCCGCAGCTACACGCGCGATAGTTTCACGAACGTCACCGGGATGCGTCACGTTCGGCCTTGTCCAATAGTGCGAGCGTTCTCGGTTCAGAGGCGTACAATCGGCGAGCAACGGCAATTTGCAGCGCGCGCCCCTGTAATTCCGGGCGTGCTTTGCTTTCCTGGAGACTCAAGTTATCCCAAACCGCCAACAGCAGACCCCGACACTGCTCCGACGCGAGCAATGGGTTTTCATTCAGGTAGCGAATATATTCTCGATCTACTTTGGTCACATTGTATCTCCGATGACTTCGATTCTAACTCTTTTGGCAACACTTTTGTATGGGCCTGAAACTCTGCGAGTCTGTCAAGTGTGTCACCCTTGTCTCCCAAAATTGCCCGCGCCTTTCGCAGACCATCGTCCCTGCCCCGAACTCCGAAGAGTGCAACGCCGTGGGCATATGAATAGAGACCTGCGTAGGGTTGACGTATCCGCCGACGCCACGGTTGGTGTATAACACCTCCTCACGATTCGGTGAGGAGGGCACCCCCAATGGCGAACGAAATATGTCGGCGCGATTTCATGGTCCAGGCCGCGACAGCAACCGCACTCGCGGCACAGGTGCGCGCGGCCGCGCCCGCGCGTCGGAACATCGTCTTCATTTTGATCGACGACATGCGCTTCGATTCGATGGGTTTCATGGGCCACCCGTTCCTCGAAACCCCGCACCTCGATGCACTCGCGAAAAATGGGAAGGTCTTCGAGAACGCGTTTGTCACGACCTCGCTGTGTTCGCCCAGCCGCGCATCCATCCTCACCGGCCTCTACGCGCACAAGCACAAAGTCTACGACAACAAGTCTCCGCTCGACGACGCAATCCCCACATTCCCGCGCTTGCTGCAAGAGGCCGGCTACCGCACGGGTTTCATCGGCAAATGGCATATGAACGAAGTAAGCAGCGACTCCGACAAGCCGCGCCCGGGCTTCGACCACTGGTCATCGTTCCGCGGCCAGGGTGTCTACGTTGACCCGACCTTCAACATCAACGGCACGCAACAAAAGTTAACAGGCTATATAACGGACCTGATCACCGACCAAGCTGTTGAATTTCTCAACACTTCGCACGAAAAGCCGTTCTGCCTCTACGTGTCGCACAAGGCCACGCACGCGGATTTCCATCCCGCGGATCGTCACAAGGGCGGCTATAAAGATAAGACCTACCCGCATCCGAGGAGTTTTGACGACACCGACGAGAACTACGCGGGCAAACCTGCGTGGGTGCGCGCGCAGCGCAAGAGTTGGCACGGGGTGGACGGGATGTACAACAAGGAGACTGATTTCGACACGTTTACGCGCGATTACTGTGAGACGATGCGCGCGGTAGACGACAGCGTGGGTCGCATTGTTGCAACGCTCAAAGAGCAAGACCTTCTCGATTCTACGTTGCTGATCTTCACTGGCGATAACGGATTTCAGTTTGGCGAACATGGCCTCATTGACAAACGCACGATGTACGAGGCGTCGATTCGCGTGCCCTGCATCGCGCATTGCCCAGAATTCATTACAGCGGGATCGAAATGCAGCGAGTTGACGCTCAATCTGGATTTCGCGCCGACATTTCTCGAAGCTGCCGGCGTTCCAGTGCCGCCCTCGATGCAGGGCCGCTCGATGATGGGCCTGCTCCACGGTGAATCGCCCGAGTGGCGCGACGCATTTTTGTACGAATACTTGTGGGAGCGGTCCTTCCCGCAGACGCCGACCATCCTCGGCGTGCGCACGAAGCAATACAAATATATCCGCTATCATGGCGTGTGGGACTATTACGAACTGTACGATATGCTAAAAGACCCCGACGAGATGAATAATCTGCTCGCCGGATATAAACAAACGTCGGAAGGCGGCATTCAGGAGAGCATCATTCGCGCCAAAGCGCCGGAGGATGTGAAGAAGATATTTGATGGAATGGCGAAACGCTTGCAACAACTATTGGACGAAACAGGGTGTCTGCAAGAGCCCGCATGGATCGGAACCTGATGCTCAAGGAGAAAAAGACCAACATCGGCGCGTCCCACGCAATTTCACGTCGTGCTTTCCTGGGCACCAGTGCAGCGCTTGTCGCGTCGAGTTGCACATCCGTCTCGCCAGGCGGTAATGGCCGCACATGGATTGGTTACACGGAGTACAAGACCAATCTGCCCACGCGGCATGCAAATCAAATCACGTCACGCGCATGTATTGTTCGCGATGACGGCACAAAGCGGCGCGAGCTCGCGCCGCAACTAATTACCAAGGAAAATACGTGGACGCAGTTCGCCGGCTGGTCGCCGGATGGAAATCAGGCGATCATCGGTTGCGGATGGGAAGACCCGGAGAATGCAAAGTGGGAGGAAGAGAATAGGAACTTCCGCATGACCGAGGGTTGGTTGTTCGACATGTACCTTTACGACATGGCGAGCGGCGATCTGAAAAATATGACGGAGATCGAGCGCGTCAGCGCTTACAACGGTGGCCTGATATTTATCCCGGGCTCACCGCCGAAGTTGGGCTTCACTGCGTTAATAAATGGTATCTCGCATCCATTCGTTATGGATATGGATGGTCGTAATAAAGTGGATCTTTCCAAGGGCACCAAAGGTTTTGCCTATGGCTTCAGCGCGTCGCCCGATGGCAAGAGAGTGGCGTATCACCAGGATTACAAAATCTACGTAGCAGATGCGGATGGTGAGAACCCAAGACTGATTGAGACAGGGAACGAGTTTAATTTCGCGCCGCAATGGTCGCCGGATGGACAGTGGGTGATGTTTGTTTCCGGCGAACATTACAACTGTCATCCCTGTGTCGCGCGACCCGACGGTTCAGCGTTTCGCAAGCTCGCCGATCGTCAGGGCTACTCCGGCGTTATGACCGTGTACGATGTGTTCGACTTCCACGGCGGCAGCAGCGATGTCCCGGTCTGGTGCCTGAGCGGCGATTCTGTGTACTACACGGCAAAGGTTGGGGAAGCGTTTGAACTCATGTGCGTATCGCTCGATGGAAAGATTGAACAACTCACTCACTCGCAGCCGGGTGTGCACCACTATCACGTCAAGCCTGCGCCCAATAAACAGCGCATCGCATTCGGCTCAACCCGCGACGGCCGCCGCCAGCTCTACGTTGCGAATCTCGATGCGAGCGAGGCGCATGCGATTACGAATGTTCCTGAAGGCAGCGGCGCTATGTGGGCGCATTGGCAGACGCCGTAGCAAACAGCGTCTGCCAGTGCGACTTTGGCGATTGACTTATGGCGTCACATTAACAGTCGTCGATTTAGTCGAACCGTTTAGCGACGCCGTAACATCGGCGTTTGATGCCTGGGCGACATTCCCGGCAGTGGCCTTGAACTTGGCTTGGGTCTCGCCCGCCACGACGGTCACTTGAGCGGGAACGCTTAACACCGATGGATCGGAGCTCTCAAGTGTTACAACACTGCCGCCGTTCGGCGCTGGCGTCTTCAAGACGACCTTACCTTTGGCTTTCGAACCCGCGGTCACTGGCGTTTCGACGACAACCTTCTTTACCTTGGTGCTGCCCTTCAGCGCGAAGTTTGCCACCAGGTTGTGATTTACATCGATCGTGAATTGATAGCTCGCATCGGTGCTCACTTCGCTGCCGCTCTCCGTCCAATTCACGAATCGGTAACCGTGCGCGGGGGTCGCCGTCATGGTGACTTGCGTGCCGTTCTCGTAGTCGCCGTCACCCGTCGTCGTTCCAGCATTGGCCGGATATGAACTCGTCGCCACGGCGCTGTGCGGCGCAAGCACTTCGCCTGCGGGGGCAATTGTCAGTATGTAATCTTTGCTAACGTCGCCTCCGTTCGCATCTGTGCTGTGCACTGAGAAGTCGAATGAGCCGCCCTCCGTCGGCGTACCCGAAAGGATTCCGGTTACGTCGTCGAAGGTCATGCCGTCGGGCAGCGATCCGGTATGTGTTGTGACAATTGGCGGCGTGCCTTGGATCACGACACGGCGGTCCACATACTCGGCGTCCTCTTCGCCGTCTTGCAGGTGATCGATGAGTCCGATCTGGCCTTCTGCGTCGAACCCAGCCATCTGCGCGCCGATATAATCGCCTACGACGACGACGGTCGAAAGGTCCACTTCCACGCCGTTGATAATCTTGGTGCCTTTTCCGTGAATCCCATCGGGGCCTACCTTCTCCGCTTTGGCCTCTCCGGTTTCGTCGTCGAGAGGGCCAACATACTTATAGAAGTCATAGCGGCGCGTAACGATCTCGTCGCCATTCGACAAGTCTTCGGCTTCGTTCTCCATTTCACCATTCGCGCCGCCGTTTACCTCTGCAAACTCCGTTTGTAGAATTTGCCATTCAACTTCCACCTCGTCGGGCTCGCCATTCCTCCAATTACGATCGCCGGGATCTTCCGGATCGTCCGACACGAGATCGCGCAGTTCGACCTTATTGTTGTTGTGCGTTGTTGTCTTTGTTGCCTTGACCCAGACAGCCTCGCCAAATTCCATGACTTGCGGCTCTGGTGGGTGAACAATTGCCGCTTGCACTTGACCGCCTCCGCCGCCCACAGGCGGGAAATAGGTGAACGATGGCGTGGAGATATTGACAGCCCCGCCACGAATTAAGTTCCCAGCGCCATCGTCCACCAGCCAGAAATAGGAAATTGCCGTAGGTGCTCCATAGAAACCCACGCCAAAATGTTCGCCGCCGAAGTTAACGCTTGGGTCTGTGAATTGATGTCCGTCGGTGGGGTTTATCGGACCGGATGGGACCGCGGTATACGCTGTCCATGTCCCGTTCGAGTTCTTCTTGCTCTCGTAACGCACACGCACTTTCGGGTGCTGAGGGTCTGAATTGTCTTCAGTGATGATGGGCGTGCCGTAGTGGTTCCAATCATAGGTATAGGTGATATCCGTGTCGTGTATGTCCTCGATCTCAATTTCGAATCCGTGACATTCCTCGCCAGTGTCATTTACCGTGTCGAAGTTGTTGATGCTGCCGTAGGCGATGCTCGCATACGCAGCAGGCGCGAGTGCGAGCATCATCGCCATCATTGCCGTATAAATAACCTTCATTCCCCGTCCTCCCATCTCGATCCCAGCAATCGACGATTTCCGCATACGAATGGCGTTGTGCCGCCGCTGCCACGTTCTGTGGAAAGTATGCGGGCCCGTCAATTGCCGATTTCTAACCAAGACATTGCCAATTGGTAACCGCTGCAGGTCGCGTTGCCGTGAACCGCGCCACTATTACCATGCGTGCGTGCAGTCATTACGCGAATCGGGAAAAATTTTATTGGGCTAAGATCCACATACACACTGCAATAGGAGTGAGATGGGCAGTGGCTCATGCGCCGGTCAATCGATTCGGCGAAGTTAAATGTTCACCCGTCGAATCGGTAGCCGACGCCGTGAATAGTCTGGATGATCGCGGGATTTTTGTGATCCCGCTCGATGCGTTTGCGGAGTTTGGAGATGTGCTGGTCGAGGGTGCGGCTGTTGGGCATGAAGTCCAGGCCCCAGCATTCGTTGAAGAAGGTATCGCGATCGACTACATGTTCTTTGCGTGCGTGAAGCAGTTGGAGGATTTTGACTTCGCGCAGGCTGAGATCAATTTGATCGTCGTCGCGGCGCGCGCGGAGTTGGGCGGGGAAGACCTCCAAATCGCCCATATAGAAAGACGAATCGACGGCTTTCGCGTGCTTCGCGGCGAGGCAACGGCGGGTGACTGCGCGGATGCGCGCGAGCACTTCGCGCACGCCGAAGGGTTTGAGGATGTAATCGTCCGCGCCGAGTTCGAGGCCGAGGACTTTGTCCACTTCCTCTGATTTTGCGCTGATGAAGATGACGGGAACGTTCGCGTTCGCTTTACGTATCTCGCGGCACACGTCGTAGCCGTTCGTGCCGGGCATCATGATGTCGAGGCAGACGAAATCCGGTGTGCGGCTGCGGAAGAGGGTGAGCGCTTCCTTGCCGTCGCGCGCGAGGATCGGTGCATAGCCTTCGTTGCGCAGGATTTCCGCGAGGCCGCTGCGGATATTTTCGTCGTCTTCGGCGATGAGCACGTTCATGCGGAATCTCCAGCCGGCGGACAGTGTAGCGTGACGACGAAGTGCGCCCCATGCTGCGAAGGCCGCAGCACCAGATCGCCGCCGTGCAACCGCGCCAGTTCGCGCGCGATGGTCAAGCCAATCCCGGTGCCTGCGACACCGTCGGTGAGTTTATCGCTGATGCGGTAGAAGGCATTGAAGATGTGCGCGCGTTCTTTTGTCGGAATGCCCGGGCCAGCGTCGGTTACCGATATCGTGACCGTTTCGTCAATTTGTTTTGACCTAATCGAGAGTTGTTTGCCGGTTGCGGCATATTTCTCGACATTACTAACGAGATTGCCAACGATTTGCCCGATCGCGTCGGCATCAATCAGGGCGCTGCCGGCTGCATTCAGATCGGTGGTGATCGATATTCCACGCGAATCGAGCGCGGGGCGGAACTGCGCGATAACACTTTGAACGCAATCGTCAACTATGCCGGGCGCGGGGCGCAGCTTGAGCGCATGGCGTTCTTTGCGGTTGAAGGTGAGGATGTTGGCAATGAGGCGGCTGAGACGCTGGCTCTCGGAAACAAGCACACCAACATGTCGCCTGGACTGGTCGTCTGAGGCATCGAGATCTTCTTCAAGCATTTCTGCATACATGCGGATGTTGGTGAGCGGCGTCTTCAGTTCGTGGGAGACTTGATTCACAAAGGTGACGCGCTGTGCGGCTTCCCGCATACTTCGCGCGTTTTCGCGGTAGAGATAAATTGCCAGGGCGATCAGCACGACAGCAATCGCGCCGACTTGGGTGGAGATGCGATACCAAAATGCCGGCGCGTACTCAATAGACGCAGCGAGCTCTTCCGGGTTTACGAAATACGACAGCGACCATGTATTGAGGGGATATTCAAGCGGCAGCTCAGCGCGGAGCTGTGTCGCGCTGGCAGCGTTGCCGGGGCCAAACGTGTATATGATCTCTTCGCGAGAGTTGCGCAGCTCGATGCGTTTCGACGGGACCAGAATCTCGTCCGGATCGATTCCCGGCAATGCGGCAATAATTTCAGACACAAGCCGCGGCCGATTGAGTTCCGCGCCAATGATGATGCCTTCCGTGCGTCGCGTCCATAACAGCAGGTGAATGTCGCTGCCCCAATGCCACACGTACCAGCCGTAGGGCCGTTCGTTGAGTGCCACATTCGAAATCATTGTTTTACTTACCGATTGGATTGACGACGACAGCAATTCCTCCGGCGGAGACTGCGTCATCAGTTCGCCGTTGCGCCAGATGTCGCGCGTGCGCAATAAAAATTCTTCTTCCGAGGCGTTGCTGTATTCATCGAAGGCCGGATAAAGGAGCACGTTATCGTCTAACCTGAAAAATTGGGTGACATGCGGCGATTCCTGCAAGAGGCGGCGGAGTGAATTCGGATCAATAGAGGCACTATCCAGTTTTGCCTGTATATCGCGCTCGGTTTGTTGAACGACGGTTGAAATCGATTGCGCAAAGCCGCGCAATTCCTCGGTGTGAAGTTGGTCCGCGAAATCGTCCAGGGTCGCGCGCTCGGCAGCTTGAAGCCGCACCCCCAGCCAGGTGAGAACGGCCAGGGGTACGGCGATCATGAGTACAAGCAGTATGAGTAGTCGATAGTTCAACGGCGCGATTTTTCGAGTATGACACCTTGTTTCTTGGTGCCTACCTGATACTCCTGCTGCAGTTTACGATTGTACTTCCATTTTTCGGGGTCGAGGTTTTGCGCAGCGAAGCCGTTTGTTTCAGCGTCTTTGCGCAATTGCTCGTCATTGTACCGAGAAAAGTTTTCGTTCAGGTACGACTGATTGCTTAGGAACGATTGGCGTGCCTCATCCACCTTGCCTACATCACGAAGTTTCATGGCGAGTTCGTTGCGTTCCGCGGCGATTTGTTGCACGGCTGCGACCATGACTTCTTTGTTTACATTCTGTTCAACTTCCTCGGCGCGATCCGTGTACCTCACCGCAATGGGATGGCTTGACGCTTCTCCGTCAACGGGCGAGCTTGCCGTGTACCTGGACTGCACCAACCCAAGGTGAATGAGGCGTGACACCCAGGTGGTGGCGGCGATCTTGGACGCCGGCTTGTCGTACGGCATATCGAGTTCCACCAAGCAGTACTTGGTCTTTCCCGAACTAATGTCACCTAAAACCACTCTAACCTTTTGTTTGTCGATGGTGGCATCGCGACCAATAGCGCGGACCGGTCGAACACCATCCTGGCAATCGATATCGACGGAGACGTTGCGGGCGACGACGGTCATTGCATCGCCAAACTCCATCGCGTAGGCGCGGTCGAGTGCTTCGACGCTATCGATGAACATATGGTTGCCGTCGCTGGCGGAGGCGAGTTTGGACATGAGGTCCTCGTTGTAATCGAGGCCGAGACCAAGTGTGGTGACGCAGATACCTTCACGACCAAGAGAGGTTCCGAGTTCGGCCAGCTCGCCCGGTGAGCTTGGGCCTACGTTCGCAAGGCCATCGGAGAGCAATACGATGCGGTTCACGCGGCCGTCCTTTAACAAGTCTTTACGGATTTCTCCTGCCGCCATGCTTACCCCAGCAAAGAGCGCAGTGTTTCCAGTGGCGGTGATGGTGTCGATCGCCGCGAGAATTTGTTGGCGTGTAGCGGCTTTATCGGTGTTTTCGTCTATACGGATTGCGGGCTGCACGATATTCACTGATGTCTCGTACGCAATGACGGAAACAATGTCATTGGGACGGAGGCGTTCGATGGCGGATTTGGCGGCGCGCTTCGCGGCTTCGATCTTTTCGCCCTGCATGGAGCCGGAGCGGTCGATGACGATGGATACGTTGAGCGGCACGCGTGGCCGCGAGTCCGTGAGGTTCTCGCCGGTCACGGCGACACGGAGGTAGTTCGGGCCTTTCGCGCCAGCGAGCATCACGGGGTTGGCAAGGGCCGCCTCAATCTTGACCGGGCTACCCGCTGCGAAGGCAACCCCCGTGATACAGACCAGGAGCGTTGTAAATCGCAGTAGCGAAATTGTCGTTTGCATGTCCTGACTCCTTTGGGCCGCGACGGAGCGGCGGCTGTGTTGCGTTCAACGTAGCAGCCGTTGCTCCGGGCGTGGTCACGCAAAGGTATGCGATATGTAAAAAGATTGTAGCGAAACGAGGGGGAAATATGCCCCGCATGCCGACGCAGGACTTGCCGGCATTCGGGCTCCACCATGTATGTCGTCGTATATGTAGCCCAAGGCATTGCACTCGGCGGTTGCGTCCGCGTGGGGAACAAGCAAGGGGAACACGCTTGACGAAATGGGTTTGCGATGCGGAGAGGAGTCCTGCGAAACGACCACTGTTTGGTTGACGGAAGAATTGTGGACGGTTTTGGGGAGCAAGGGGTATTTGATTGACAAAATAATCGTAAGATATTTATTTATAATAACTTAAGAATACATATAGATGTGTTGGGGGTCGAGAAAAATGTTTGTATGGGAATAATTGAATTCGTTCTTTACCGCGGATCACATGGATCGCGCGGATCGGGGAAATGCGCGGGTTGGGACGTCGTGCGGATTTAAATTTTGATTTGTGTCGCGGGTGGGGTTGGGGATGGACGTTATGGACGCGATGGACGGAATGGACTGTGGGGTAACGTAAGCACCGATGTTCGATTGCGAGCACGAGCTCGATTACGAGCACGAGCACGGAATAGGAATTTGCCACGAAAGAGCACAAAGAGCACAGAGAGGGGTTGGAGATTTCAGAAAGGCGCTTGGGTACAAGACTTAGGGGACGCTGAGCCGGGCGCAGAATTTCAGATTAGAAGTTTTCATGATTTCAAAGCACAGGCTGTCGATTGGTTTGCGCGCCTTGTTAGTGGCCTGTATTATCACGCGGCAGCGATTTGGGGACCGTTCTGTGAGCGCATTTCGGCAGGCGATTAAAGACATCATGGCCAACATGGAGTTGGTCGTGTTGGACAAGACGCAGGTGATCAAGACTGCGGTGTCGGCGTTTTTGGCGGGGGGGCACGTGTTGTTGGAGGACGTGCCGGGGGTGGCGAAGACGGTGCTGGTGCGTTCGCTTGCGATTTCGAGCGGGTGCACATTTACGCGCATTCAATGTACGCCGGACTTGCTGCCGTCGGATGTGACGGGCGTTTCCATTTACAACCAGAAGACGCAGGAGTTCGAGTTCCGGCGGGGGCCGGTCTTCGCGCAGATTATCGTGGCGGACGAAATAAACCGCGCGACGCCGCGCACGCAATCGTCATTGCTCGAAGCGATGGCGGAGGGCAACGTGTCGGTTGACGGCAATACTTATAAACTTGCGCAGCCGTTTTGTGTGTTCGCTACGCAGAACCCGGTCGAGCATGAAGGGACCTTTCCGTTGCCGGAGGCGCAGCTCGACCGATTTATGCTACGGCTGACGGTGGGCTATCCCAATATCACTGCGGAAGGCGATATGCTGGAACGGATGCGGTTGGCGCATCCGCTAGACACGCTGAAGCCGGTGACGGATGCGCAGACGATCCTGCGGATGCAGGCGGGGATTCGTGATATTCACGTGCATGAAAAGGTGCGGGAGTACATCCTGCGTGTTGTACACCGGACGCGCGACTCTACGCACCTGAGCCTTGGCGCGAGCCCGCGCGCGTCTATGGCACTGTTCCGGGCCTGCCAGTCCTATGCCGCCGTACAGGGGCGCACCTATGTAATACCTGACGATGTGAAGACGCTGGCGCATCCGGTGTTGGAGCATCGGCTTATTCTGAACCCGGAAAGCCGCCTGCGGAGAGTCACAACAAATAGCGTTTTGCGCGACATTCTCGCGGAAGTACCCGTTCCAGCAGGCACGATGACTTGGAAAAGTGCGTAGGAATCGGGTAAAAGTAAAGGGTTAGGAAGCTGCAGCTCGACAGAGTCCAGTTCGGCGCGGGGCTTGGCGCGCCGGAACTTTTGCCTTGGAGTAACTCTAGGACATGCTGGGGATTATGAGACTGTTCCGGCGCAAAATTGCCGTGCGCGCCGCCGAAGATTTGGTGGACGGGGACGAGCGGTCCGAGTTCAACATGGACGGCGCGGCGTCGAGCCTTGAGCTCGCGATGGTCGGCCCCTACGAAATCATCGCTCCCATCGGTAGTGGTGGTATGGGCACCGTGTACAAGGCAATTGATCGCAGACGGGACATGACCGTGGCGATCAAGGTGCTGAAGCCGGAGTTCGATCTCGACAAGAAGAAGCGCAAACGCGACTACCTTGGCCGTGAAATTCTTGTGGCAGCGTCGCTGCGCCATGAGTGCATCATTCGCTACAACAAGGAAATCATTGAGCAAACGGATTCGCAGGGGCGCATACGCCGTTGCCTGCTCATGGAACTGGTCGATGGGCCGGACTTGCGCAAGCATATCGCAGATCGCGATTTGACAGTCCCGCAGATGGTGGACGTCTGCATTCGCCTTTGCCGGGGATTGGATTACTTGCACCAGAACAACATCGTGCACCGCGACATCAAGCCGGGAAACTTCCTGTTCTCGCGCGACATGAAGCAGGTGAAGATTTGCGACTTCGGTTTGTCGAAGTCGAGTTCGAGTTGGCGCACGCGTTGGATCCGAGAAGGCGGCGGAACGCGCGCTTACATGTCGCCGGAACAGATTGAGAATAAGGGCCGCGGGCTCGATGCGCGCTCGGATATTTTTTCCTTCGGTATTACGATGTACGAATTGCTCGCGGGGCGTCACCCCTGTGATGGGCGCGACTCGAAAGAAATCATGCGGCAGATTCGCAGTTCCAAGTACAAGTTTGAGCCGCCATCGAAATATAACTCTGAAGTGCCGCACGCGCTGGATCGGATTGTGCTCAAATCGATGCGCCGCCGGCCTGAACAGCGGTATCAATCGATGACGGAAATGCTTCTGGATCTGACGCGCGTATCGGAATCGCGGATTTAGGCATTTACACGATGTTGAGGAATCATGGGCGGCATTCGGTTAGAATGCCGCCCATGCTTTTTAGGCTGTTCGCCATAGTTCTCGTCGTGCTGCTCGCTGTCCTGCCCGTTTTAGCGGAGCCTGCAGAAGATTTGTTGCACGCATTGGAAACCGTGCAGCACGATGCAGAAGTCCTCGCGCGCATTAAGACAGCAATTGCGCCGAAGTCCGATCCCATCGACGTGACTGTGCGCAAGGCGGCACAGATTCCCACAGACGAAAAATATTGGGCGTTTCGTCCCGTAACGAACCAGACGCCGCCGTCTTTTGAGGATGCAGCGTGGGTCGCCAATCCCATCGATGCGTTTGTTCTTTCCAGGCTTCGCGCAGAGCATCTGGAACCATCTCCCACCGCTGACAAACGCACGCTGATTCGGCGAGTGTATTTGGATGTGCTCGGACTGCCGCCAACACCGGAAGAAGTGGCGGCATTCGTGGCGGATGATTCGGCCGATGCGTATGAAAAGTTGATCGATCAGGTGTTGGCGTCGCAGCACTATGGCGAACGTTGGGCGCGGCATTGGCTGGATATTATTCGGTTTGCCGAGACGAATGGATTCGAAACGAACACGCCACGGCGGAATGCGTGGCACTACCGCGATTACGTTATACAGGCATTCAATGAAGATAAGCCGTATACGGACTTCATCAAGGAGCAACTAACCGGCGACCTGACGGGCAATATTGTTGCAACCGGATTTTTATCTGCGGGACCGCTGGACGAAGTGAAGAGTCCCGACATCGTGCTGACGAAAATGCAGCGCGATCAGGAAATCGGCGATATGGTCGCGACGACCGGCGCGGCGTTTCTGGGACTGACGGTCGGGTGCGCGAAATGCCACGATCATAAATTCGATCCCATTTCGCAACATGACTACTACGCGTTGCGCGCTGTGTTCGCGGGTGTGTCGCACGGCGAGCGGGAGTTGCCGGATCCCGGTCGCGAAGCGCGCGTTGCACAGGTCGAGCCGCTGAAACAGGAATTGGCGTCGCTGCGCGGAAAGATGTTGCGGCTTGCGCGCGATACCCAGCCGGATGGATTGTTGCGGCGCGTGAGCACGATGGAAAATGTGGATCGCTTTTCGCCGGTGGAAGCGAAGTTTGTGCGGTTCACGGTGAAAAAGACGGACGAACTGGAGCCGTGTATCGACGAACTCGAAGTCTATACGCCCGGTGACAATCCGGCGAACGTTGCGCTTGCGGTGAACGGCGGGGTGGCGACGGCTTCAACGGTGTTTGCCGATAATCCACTGCACCGAGTAGAGCATTTGAATGATGGCCGTTTTGGCAATGCGCGCAGTTGGATCCCCACCGAACGCGAAGGCGCGTGGGCACAAATCGAGCTGGCAAAGCCTACGCTGATCGATATGGTGGCATGGGCACGCGACCGCGAGGGCGCCTTTACCGATCGCATTGTGACGGATTATGAGATCGCCGTATCGATGGATGGAAAGTCTTGGCAGACTGTTTCAAGTTCTGCCAAACGGCATCCGTTTAATCGAAACGATCAATTGCCGGCGCTGTACGATGCCGCCCAGCTTTCACCCGAGGAAGCGGCCACGCTGAAAGATTTGCAGAATACGGAAGGCCGCTTGAAAATGGACATCAAGCGCCTTGCAGATGGCCCGCGGGTGTACGCCGCGCGCTTCACGCAACCGGAGCCCACCTATTTGTTGCAGCGTGGCGACCCCATGATGGACAAGCAACTTGTTGCGCCGGCGACGCCGCAGTTTGTTGGCTATCGTTGCGACATGGACGCCGCGGAGTCGGATGCGCAACGGCGCATAAAACTGGCGGAGTGGATTTGCGACGCGCGGAATCCGCTGACGGCGCGTGTGATGGTGAATCGCATCTGGCAGCACCATTTCGGCAAGGGTATCGTAAATTCGCCGAGCGATTTTGGGGCGATGGGAATTCGGCCGACGCATCCGGAATTGCTCGATTGGCTCGCGACGCAATTGATGGATAATGGTTGGAGACTCAAATCAATTCACAAATTGATCTTGATGTCGAATACGTATCGGCAATCGAGTGCGCCAGATGAAGCGGCGATGGCGGTGGACGCAGGTTCGCAATGGCTTTGGCGTTTCCCGCCGCGTCGCTTGGACATGGAGCCTATTCGCGACAGCATCTTGTACGTAAGCGGTCAACTCGATTTGACGATGGGTGGGCCTGGTTTCGACGTGTTCGAGCCGAACGATAGCTACGTGCATATTTATATTCCGAAGACGCAGTTCACGCGCGCGGAGTTTCGCCGCATGATCTATCAGTGGAAACCGCGCATGGAACAGGACCACACCTTCGGGGTATTCGATTGCCCCGACGCGGCACAGGCGATGCCGAAGCGTATTACGTCTACTTCGCCGCTGCAGGCGCTGAGTCTTTTGAACAGCCCTTTCATGATGCAGCAGGCGGAGGCCTTTGCAGAGCGGGTGAAGGCTGAAGCGGGTGCAAAAATGGAAGACCAAGTTGCGCTTGCGTATTCCTTGGCGTTGTGCCGTGAAGCGAAGGCGGACGAGAAGGCGCGCGCCTGCGAATTGGCGAACGCGTTTGGGATCGTCGAAGTGTGCAGGGCGCTGCTGAATTCAAGCGAGTTTGTTTATTTGAACTAGACCACGTCTGTGCGCCATCACCGCGAAGCGCTGTTTGGAGTGCGGCGGCGAAGCGGCCTAGCGTAGACACCGCTTTGGCTATTGGCGAGAAACAGGCAAAGCGGCGTCTACCCGCCGCCGCACTCCAAATAGTGCTTTGCGTTATTGTAGAACGAGTTTGGAATTGGCCTGCTTACGCATGAACGATCGTATTCGGCGAAATGCGTTTTGGTTTGTCGTTGCTGGTGTCGCGCTGGCGACCGCGTTCATTGTCAAAGCGCCATACGTCGCCTTTGCGGTATATGCCTTTCTTCTTCTTGTCACAATTGCCAATCTTTCCTCTCTAGCCTGGCTGTCTGGATTGGATTGCACGCGCGCGATTAGCCAGACCGTGATGGCGCAGGGCGAAGAAACAAATGTCGAAGTTACGTTAACGAACCGGCGCGGTTGGCCGATTCCTTGGATATTCGTTGAAGACCTGGCGCCGGGTGGATTCCCGCGCGATGGCGACAATTCGCGCTTGGCAATACTAATGCCGGGGCGATCGATAACGTTGAATTACACGCTCACCTGTCCGCGGCGTGGGTACCATCGCATCGGGCCGTTGCTGATGGAATCGGGCGATTTGTTCGGATTGCAGAAGCGCTTCAAGACGGGGCAGCAGCAGGATTACATCTCGGTGCTGCCGACCGTAGCCTATATCGACACCTTCAATATCGCCGCGCGCAGGCCGCAGGGACCGGTGCGGATCAGCAATCGCGTGTATGAAGATCCCACGCGCATCGCGAGTTTGCGCGAATATGTTCCGGGCGATCCGATGAACCGTATCCATTGGAAGGCCTCGGCGCGCACCGGCGAATTGTTTGTAAAACAAAGCGAACCGGCGAATGTGCTGGGCGCTACTCTCATTCTCGATCTATTTGGACCCTTGTATCAGGGTGAAGATGGCGAGGAGCGCATGGAACTTGCGATCACGACCACTGCCTCGATCGGATACCTGCTGCAAATGTCCGGTGAACAAATCGGCATGATGACGAATGCGCGTGATGCGGCGGAGGTCGCGAAGTGGGAGGTCGAATCGCGGCAATCGCTGTCGCGGCAGGAAGCGGAATACAATGTTGTGGGCGAAGGCGAGTCGGATCGATTGAGTCCACTGACCGTCCCCACGCGGCGGAGTCCCGTGCAGGCATTGCAGATTGTGGAGAACCTTGCGCGCGTATTGCCGACGGATGGACTCGATATCGGGCAGACGATTCTCGCGCAGTTCGAGCGGCTGCCGCGCGATGCCGCGCTGATTCCGATCGTTCCGCAGGTGACAGAAGACTTGTCAATCATATTGGCGCAGATGAAGCTGTCGGGCTTCGCGGTTACTGTTTTCTTGATTAAGAACCAGGCGTCTTACGAACGCGCGGCGGCGTTGCTGCTGGCGCACGAAATTAACTGCATACATATCGAACATGAACGGCAACTCCACGAAATTTCCCCCAACCGAATCGGGCGCTAGCGGCTACCCTAGTGAAGGTCCGACGGACTTTCATTCGCTGCTGGAATCCGAGGCGGCTGCGATGTCCGCGCCCGCGGTGACAGAGCGCCTGCGCAAGCGCGCGCCGGAAGTGACCGATTTCCAATCGTTGAAACGAACCGTCACGGAAGTACAAAAACCGTATCAGGCGCGGACGTGGACGGATTTTCTGATCGACTTCACGACGCCGTTCATGATCTTGATCATGATCGCGGCCCCGATTTTTTTTCTGTTGGACGTGCGGTTTGTTTACACGGAAGTATCGGACTGGAACCTGCGGTGGTTTGCGATCTGGTTTGTGTTAGGCGTTGTCGCGTTAAACCGGCTAGTCGCGCGGGACGGAAAAGAAGAGAGCATCCTATACATCTTGGCCTTAATGGGTGTTGTGATCGCGTACACCACACTCACAACGACCGCGTACGGCGTTGGGACCGTATCAAAAGGCTTCCAGAGTTCAGGCTGGTCTGCGCTGATTTTCAATACCACGCTGGTCGGCTTCATCTGGTGGTTTACGAACCGCCTGACGCATGAATGCTGCGTGGACGACAATGCGCTCGCGGGCGACATCGGTATGCTCACGAGCACGGCGATCAAGTTTCGCCGTGCGATCAGTCAAGACAACAAGCCAGCGCAGAAGAAAGCAAAGTTGGCGGAAGGCATCCTCGATATGGATGCCGTCGATCCGCTGGATTGGCAAAAGCCGAAGAAGAAAGCGAAGCTGCAACTCGATGCGATGACCGAGCGCTTGCCGAGACGGCACCCAGGCATTTCCATTTTCTATTTTTCGGTGCCGGTAATGATTGCGTTTGCGCTGGGCCAGCGCGTCGTGCAACACGGCGGACCCCCGATGATCCTCGCGGGGCATTTTTACATGGGCTGCTATACCGTCGCGGCGATGGCTTTGTTGATGCTATCGAGTCTTGCAGGATTGCGCGAATACTTTCGCGCGCGGCGCGTGTATTTGCCCGGAGGCTTGGGGCCGTTTTGGGTCGGGCTGGGATTCGTGATGATCGCGATGGTCGGATTTGGCGCTACGGCGCTGCCCTGGCCGCCGCTGCCGCCCATCGCATTTGTAGCCGAACACGAATACGATCCGTGGAACCGCGGCTCTACATTTCAGTTACAGTCGGTCGTGACGCCCGCAGTGAACGTGCTTGAACAGAATAGATTTATGGAGCGGATGGGTACGGGTGTACTGATCGTGCTGGGTCTCTTTATCGCATACGGCGCATTGAGAGGCGTCGGCACGGTCGCAGTGCAAATTGCGCGCAATCGCCGTTACTTCCCGCAGTTCATCGTTCGATTCTTCAATTGGCTCGAAGCGTTTCTTGATCGCGTGATTCGTGTGCCCAAGTTGCCGAAGATCGAACGGCGGCGGCGTATATCGAAAAATTTGTCGCGTTCGGCGAAGATCGCGAATCCATTGGGTGACGCGTCGCGCAGCACGGCGAGCGCGATTGAAGGTTGTTACGACGCGTTGTGCGCGCTGGCCTATGACTACGGGGTGCCGCGCAAGCCGGGGCAGACGCCCTACGAATTTGTCGCAGCGTTTCCGAAGGAATTAAATTCGATACGAGAAGAAGCGTACGAGCTTACCGATCTCTACGTGGTCAGCGCATATTCTACTCTGCAAATCGACGACAAGATACGCGATCGATTGCGCAAGTTTTGGATCACTTTCGATAAACTGCGGAACCGTGTCATACGCTGACTAAGGCAATGGCGTTGCGTAGGGATCTGGCAGCGTGGGGTGTCCGCCGGGATGATGGGCGTCGTGCTCGTCTGGTTCAATGTGCGTGGTGACATGGACCGTGTAATCGGGGAAATGCCCCTCGATCGCGTTCTCTATCTCCGTCACCCTGGCGTGTGCATCGGCCGCAGTTGAAAGGCCCGGCACGAGCATGTGTACGTCCACCCACATCACGTCGTTCGTTTCCCGGTGTTTCAGTTGATGGAAACTGGAAATTTTTCCGTCGGCCACCGCGCGCTGCATCACGTCAAGTATCGTGCGCGCATGCTGTGGGTTCGCTTGGTCGAGGAGTCCATTAAACGCGCGCAACATCAAGCGCACCGCTTCGAAGACTATGTTTGTCGCGACGAGAATTGCGCAGACGGGGTCGATCCAAAGAATGTTCGTAAAATTAACAATCAAGACTCCAATGACTACGCCCGCGCTGGTCCACATGTCGGTGAGCACATGCTTGCCATTCGCGACGAGGATGACGGCATTTTGTTTTTTCCCGACGTAAACGAGAAAGGAACCGAGCGCAAGGTTCACCAGACATAGCGCAGCGGTGATGATGACACCGATGCCGAGGTGCTGTAATTCGGGTCCGACGATTAAAGCGCGAATGCTTGAATAGTAAATGTACGCGGCGGCGCTAAAGATCATCGCGCCCTCGAAGCCGGCGGAGAAGTACGCGATCTTGCCGTGGCCGTAGGGGTGGGAATCGTCCGCGGCGCGGTGGGCGTACCAAAGCGAGAGCGCGGCGACGCCCGTGGCGGCGATATGCACGACAGACTCTGCGGCGTCGGAGAGAATTGCCGCGCTACCGGTGATGTAGTATGCCGCCAGTTTGCCGACGAGCATTAGCACCGCGACGCCAAGGCTGGCGCTCATTGCGACGCGCTTTAGATCCATTCGAGTGGTCCCCCGGGAGAATTTTCGCATGGCAGCGGTAGCGATGTCACACGGGGCTCGGCTCGGCTTTTCAGGAGCGAGTTCCCCAATCGAAATTATAGAATGAGACCATTATGCCAGTTCTGAGCGAGGAAACGACTGCGATGCGCGGACGCCGCCATCGATCTCATGGATTGCGATTTCCACTTCGTGTGGCGCTGTGGAAACGATCGCATACGACGGGCGTTGGCCACGGTCGAGTTTCGGGTGTTTGAGGTGGCCGGGATTCACGTGTACAGATCGGCCCAGCTTTTCGATCTTCGCAACGTGCGTATGGCCGGTCAGTACTATGCTTGCGGCAAGTTCGGTCGCGCCGAGATCCTTTTCCGCGTGTGCGGCGGAGATCGTGATTCCGTCACATGGGACAATGATGCGCTTCGGCACACGGCCATCGTGATACTCGTCGCACCACAGGCCGGGAACCATGCGGACGTTGTGCCCTGCCAGGACTAGCTCTTGCGCGTCGGGGTAATCGTCGCCGACATGAATGATGAGTTCAACGCCGTGCTTGGCTTTCATCCAGTCGGCAACGTGGTGCATGAGTTTGCGGTTGCCGTGGGTATCGCTGATGACGCCGATGATCATGATAAAGAATTTTGACTACGGATTTTGTATTGACGATACCAGCGATCATGAAACCGTGCGTTTGTCAATAACGCGCGATATGAAGCGGCATTTGCTAGACGCTCAAATCGCCGCAGGCGTTGATTTCGCATATGCATCATACAGCGACTGACATGTGGCAAGGTCCAGCGGCTTTTCTGATATCACAAACCGGAAGTTGTACTGCTGCGGTTTGCCTTCCTCAAGCGTTGGTTCCCAAAATGCGCCGAAGCGCGCATATGCGCGAATGGAATAGACGGGCACATCCTTGCATGTACTTGGGTGGGTCATGTGTACAATGTAGTAGCGCTTGCCGCCGACTTCGCAGGAACAGCAGGCCCACCACGCGCCGGTGACCTTGTCGTCCTTCTCAACGGTGGATCCAGCCGGCAACACGTATTGCGTCGATTTTTTTTCCGCCGGGACTTTGTCTTTCACTTCGGCGTCGTCTTTATCGGCCACTTCCTGTGACATACGGATTTGCATGCCCGCGTGTTGCAGATCGCCTTTTAACTGAATTGCACCCGCTTTTGATGTCAATTTTGATTGAAAGTCCATAACTCGCAGCCCATCGTCGCCGGGTGTGGCGGAAATTGCGCGCACTTCGCTAATAAAGGGCTTCTTTTCAGAATTCTCCCACAGAACATTTTCAATCTGTGTGCTAGTTTTGTCGCTGGTCTTCAGCGGTTCCCAGCTCACGTGTCGTTGAACGCATTCTTCTTTGACCATGTGCCAAGTGTCGTAATCGACACCGTTAACAATTGTATCTTTCCAGCCGATAAACAGACCGCGGTGGTGCGGGAATTTGCCGCCGGGACCTTTGGTTATTGGACTGTTACCAGCGAAATCTAAAACGTGGGTATAGATCTTGTAGGTTTCATCGCGGTTATTGGGATCGTAAGTTGGCGTCATCGTGCGTAGCCACACCTTCCCGTCAACCGAAAGGTCGAAGTGATCGCCGGAGTCTTTGGCGTCGAACTGCGCCGCCAAAGCTAAAACGGGTGCGAGACACATGACGAGTACGAAAGGACGCATAATGACTACCTCCTTTTTGAACAATACTCGATGGACCTTGTTGAAATCCAAACCTGAACCCGTTAGCGTTGTGCGCATGTCGCAATTGCGCATGGAGAAGACGGGCCTCTCGGATGTACCGGATATGGCCGTTCCCGCGGGCTACTTTATCCGCAGTTTCCGAGAAGGCGACGAAGCGGGCTTGGCCAAGATTTATGCCGTGTCCAAACTCGACAAAGACACAGTCCACATCGTGCGCAAGGACATTCTCGAGGATCCTTGTTTCACGCCGGACCGGGTGTTCGTAGCTGAGCACGGCGGAGAAATCGTGGGGACTGCTTCCACCTGGATTGCACCGGACGAACTGGATGCCGGCTACCTGCACATGGTGGGTGTGTTGGATGGTCATCGCGGCAAAAAATTGGGCGCTACACTCACGTGCGCTGCGCTGCGATATTCGCGGTCCGAAGGCTTCAACATTCAACGATTGATGACCGACGATTGGCGCGAAGACGCTATTCGGCTGTACGTTGATCTCGGCTTTTATCCGCTGGTTACCGATGCAAGCCATCCCTTGCGTTGGGAAGCGATAAGCCGCCGAATCGGGCGACCTGAAATCATGGACAAGATGCGCGTTGCGCCCGCGCCGCGGGGCGAATCTTTGCTTTCCAAACTGCGGCGAAAGGTGAGTTCCGTCACTTTTACTGGTCCGTAATCGGCCCGCCCGGGCTATCGTTTGTACTGACCCTTCGGCTTCTGTAAAGGGGCGCGGAACCTCGCATTTGTAGTACAATTACGCGCGAATCTACTGCAAACGTGTCCATTCTTCGGAAGTAATTCATGAACCGTGATTATGATGTCATCGTTGTGGGTGCCGGTCACGCCGGTATCGAGGCCGCGCTTGCCTGTGCGCGATCGGGTCTGCACACGCTCATGACGACGCTCGATGTCAACACCATCGGCAAAATGAGCTGCAACCCCGCCATCGGCGGTATTGCCAAGGGCCAGGTCGTGCGCGAGGTGGACGCCCTTGGCGGCGAGATGGGGCGCTGCATCGATCGCACGGGCATCCAGTATAAGATGCTCAACCAGTCCAAAGGGCCGGCGGTCCATTCGCCGCGCGCGCAGGCCGACCGCGAAGCCTATCAGAAAGACATGCAGCGCGTGTGCGAGGCGCAGGAAAATTTGGCGTTGATGTCCACGGCAGTGGACGACTATGTGATTCGCGAGGGCGCCATCGCAGGCGTGATCGTCGCATCGGGCGAAGAGATTTCGGCCCGCGCGGTAATCGTATGCACGGGCACGTTTCTCGGCGGGAAACTTCACTACGGCATGAACGACGTGCCCGGCGGGCGCGCGGGCGAGATGCCTGCGCAAAAATTGTCGGACACCTACAAGCGGCTTGGTTTTCAGGTCAATCGTCAAAAGACGGGGACGTGTCCGCGGCTGCACGAGGACACAATTGATTACGATGCGCTGCTTGAACAGCCGGGTGACGAAAGACCGCGGCCGTTCTCTTATTCGACGCCGATCGAGGGTTTTATTCCGAATAAGGCGATGTGCTGGCTCACTTATACGAACGAGCGCACGCACGAGATCATCAAGGCGAACCTTGATCGTTCGCCGATGTTCACCGGAAAAATTGGCGCGACGGGTACGCGGTATTGTCCGAGTATTGAAGACAAGGTGTTTCGTTTCGCGGACAAGGATTCGCACCGCATTTTCCTGGAGCCGGAAGGGCTCAACACGCCGGAGGTCTACGTCAACGGGTTGTCCACGAGCCTGCCGGTGGATGTGCAGGCGGCGATGCTCAAGACCATTCCCGGCTTGGAGCGCGCTGAGATTGTGCGCGCGGGCTATGCGGTCGAATATGACTTCATCCAGCCGACGGAGCTGAAGCCCACGCTCGAAACCAAGCGTGTACAGGGCCTATTTCACGCTGGGCAGATCAATGGGACCTCCGGTTACGAAGAAGCGGCGGGGCAGGGGATGTACGCCGCGCTGAATGCAATTCGTTACATTCACGATGAAGAGCCACTGATCATATTGCGCAGTGAAGCGTACATCGGTGTGATGGTGGATGATCTCGTCACACGCGGGGTGATGGAGCCGTATCGTTTGTTTACTTCGCGGGCCGAGTATCGCCTTGTGTTGCGCCATGATAATGCGGACCTGCGTCTTGCGAAGTACGGTATTGCAGGCGACGCGTACGTAGAGTCCGTGCGCATGAAATACGATCGCGTGCAGCGCGAGATCATGCGCCTGAAGTCGGTGATGATTGCACCCACGGCCGAAGTGAACGCGTGGCTTGCGGAGCGCGGCCTCGTGCCTATGCAGGAGCCACAGGCAGCGTCGCGCGTGTTGTGCCGGCCCGAGTTATCGATTGATGAAATCTGGCAACTCGCACCTCCGACCGAACCATTGAACCTGGAAGAATCGGAGCAGGTAGAAATCAACGTCAAGTACGAAGGCTATTTCGTTCGGCAGGAACGTAGCTTGGAACATTTCCGCGAAGCGGAGTCGCGCGCGATTCCCGATTCGTTTGACTACGCGCAGGTGCCGGGCTTGCCGCGGGAGAGCGTCGAGCGGTTGAAGCAAATCCGCCCGGCGAATTTTGGGCAAGCCGCGCGCGTGCCGGGTGTGCGCGCGTCGGACATCGCGGCGCTCCACATCTACGCCGAGAAACTCGCGCGCACGAAGAAGTCCGCCTGATGGACACACCTGTCGATCTGCGCAGCGACACGGTGACGCGCCCGACGGACGCGATGCGCGAAGCGATCGCGAAGGCGGAAGTCGGTGACGACGTGTTTGGCGAAGACCCAACGGTCAACGAGCTGCAGCGACGCGTCGCGCAGATGGTGAACAAGGAGGCGGCGCTGTTTGTGCCGTCCGGCACGATGGCGAACCTGCTGGCGATCAAAGCGCAAGCCCAACCCGCGGACACGGTGATCTTGCACGTGGATTCGCATCCGTTTAACTACGAGTCCGGCGGCATGGCGATGATTGCGGGCGTGATGACGAAAACGCTCGGCGGAGACTACGGAATACTTTCGCCGGAGTCTGTGCAATCGGCGCTGTGCCTGAACCCTGACCATCATTATTCGCCGACGAGTCTCATCACGATTGAGAACACGACAAACCGCGGTGGCGGCGCGATCTATCCGATTGAGACGATTACAGAGATTGGCCGCATTGCGCGCGAAAACGGTTTGAAATTGCACTGCGACGGCGCGCGGATTTTCAACGCGGTGGTGGAGAGCGGCGTGCCCGTGGATGGCTATGCGAGCCACTGCGATACGATTTCATTCTGCTTTTCGAAAGGACTGGGCACTCCAGTCGGATCGATTTTGGCTGGGCCCCTGGAAACAATCGATCTCGCGCACCGCTACCGCAAAATGTTCGGCGGCGGCATGCGGCAAGCGGGCATTCTCGCGGCGGCTGCACTTTATGCGCTCGATAATCATGTTGGGCGCCTCAAAGACGATCACCGTCGCGCACGTGAGTTTCGCACGACACTGGAAGGAGTGGATGGCATAGAATTTCCGCTGCCGTCGCCGACCAATATTGTCTACTTAAAAGTGCGCGACGCGATGGAGTTCATCGGCCACCTCGCGGAACGGGGCGTCCTTGCGCTGCCGCTAAGCAGATCGCGCGTGCGTTTTGTCTTTAACTTAAATGTGGACGACAACGGCTTGGAACGTGCTATAGAGGCTGTTCGCAGAGCGGCCCACGCCGTCGCCCGAAAAGACTCGCAAAGGGCACAACTGTCGTGATTTACTTTTTAAAAACCAGTATACTATGGGTATGGAAAAGATGGTCCGCATATTCGATCGCTTTGAGGAAGCAGAAGAAGCTGAATTCGAATATTTGCGCAGCTTAACTCTTCAGCAGCGTGTGGACGCGTTGCTTGAACCTCTGTATTGGGCCAATCGTGACGCAGTTTCCCAAGGACTTCAAAGAGTTCTTACAGTAACTTAAAGCAACTACAACTGAGTACGTGAGATGTTGTCGTTTGATCGTATGGTTCGAGTCGGAAGAAAATTCAGCAGCTTCGCCGAAGCGGAAGCGGCGGATCGGGAATTTTATCGTAGCCTTACGCCAGACGAGCGGCTGCAAATAATGTTAGAACTAATCAGGCGGTACCAAGGTGACCCTCCACCCCGACTTGAGAGAGTTTCTCGAATCGTTAAACGCAAGGCAGGTTGATTTCGTCATCGTGGGGGCGCACGCGCTTGCTTTCCATGGCCATCCGCGGCTGACCGGCGATCTCGACATTCTCGTGTATCCATCGCGTGAAAACGCCGAGCGCGTTATCGAAGCGTTAACACAATTTGGCTTTGGCAACCTTGGTTATGTTCCTGAAGATTTGCTCACGCCGGGCGATTTTATCCAATTTGGGGTGGTGCCAAATCGCATAGACTTACTAAACCAAGTGAGCGGCGTCTCCAATGAGGAAGTCTGGTCGGATCGTATTCCAAGCCACTTGGACGGCGTTCCAGTTCATTACATCGGTCGCGAACATTTCATCCGTAACAAGCGGGCCACCGGCAGGCAGAAGGACCTTGGCGATCTGGAATCGCTTGGTGAGATTTAGTTTTCTGTCTGTTAGACTCGCGCTGTCCTGAATTCCAACTAATCTTTTCGAGGGCAGCCATGTTCCGTCTAATTGCTTTTTCCGTTTGCTTGACTTGTGCCGCCATCGCCCAGCTCTCTCCAGATGAGTCCCTCGCGAAAATGAAAGTCGCCGACGGGTTAGAACTTACTTTGTTCGCAGCCGAACCGGACTTGTATAACCCGACGACCATCGATATCGACGCGCAAGGGCGCGTGTGGGTGTGCGAGGCGCGGAACTATCGTCTGTTTCGTCAGCCGATTACAGATAAGTCGGGCGACCGCATCCGCGTATTGGAAGATACAGACGGCGACGGGCGCTGCGATAAAGCTACCACCTTTTATCAACATCCCGACTTACAGGCGCCGATGGGGATCGCAGTGCTCGGCGATCGCGTATATGTGTGCCAATCGCCGGATTTGTTTTACCTCGAAGATACCGACAAGCACGGCGTTGCCGATAAGCGCACCGTAATTCTAACGGGATTCGGCGGCGTCGATTCGGACCACGCCGTGCACGGCGTGTGCTTCGGGCCGGATGGCTACCTTTATTTCAGCAATGGCGATACGGGACTCGACGTTACCGACAAAAGCGGTAATCGTGTTCACGTTGGTAAAGATGCGCCGCACTTGGCCGCGTCCGTGTTACGCTGCGATCTCGATGGCAATCATCTTGAACTGCTTGCCGAGGGAATGCGTAATCCCTACGAACCTGCCGTTGATCCCTGGGGCAACGTTTTCATTTCCGATAACGATGACGACGGCAACGAGCAAACGCGGGTGAATTTTGTAATGGACGGCGCGAATTACGGCTACTGGCCAAAGCGTAAAGGCGATCGCCGGCTCGATGAAGTGCATTGGAACACCGATCGCCCCGGCGTGATGCCGACGATGATCAAGACGGGTTTCGGTTCGCCGACGGGCTTGATGTTCTATCAAGGCACGCTCTTGCCGGAGAAGTATCAGAATACGTTAATCCATTCAGATGCGGGCCCGCGCGTAATTCGCTCGTACCGCCCGCAGGCCAACGGCGCGGGATTCAGCGCAACGAGCGAGATGCTCGTCTCGAACGACGACGATACATGGTTCCGCCCGAGCGATGTGTGCGCCGCGCCCGACGGTTCGGTGTACATCTCCGATTGGTACGATCCGGGCGTGGGCGGGCACCGCATGGGCGATGTGGCGCGCGGACGTATCTACAGGCTTGCGCCGAAGGGTGCGAAGTCAACGGCGCCCGAGCTTGACCTCACTTCCGATGCAGGCCTTTCCGCTGCACTGAATTCGCCCAACCAGGCCCGACGCTATCTGGCCTACGCCGAACTTCGTAAGCGCGCAGAAGCCGACGACACCGCATTGGTCGATTCAATTTCCGCGAATGGCGCAGGCGGTGACAAAGCACGAGCATTGTGGTTGTCCGCGATGAATAAGACTTCTGTTGCGGCGGCAATTGAAAAAGGACTAAACGAGAAAGACGCGGCAATTCGTGCGTTGTCCGTACGCGCAGCGTCCAACGCAAAACAATCCGATCTAATCGCTGCGCACGTGCAGGACGCCGACCCGCGTGTGCGCGGACAAATCGCCCTTGCGCTTGCTTCCAAGAGTGGCGACACGAAAGCTTCCAAAGCCCTAATTGAAGTCGCAAAACAAT
Source organism: Candidatus Hydrogenedentota bacterium (assembly GCA_020848835.1). GTDB lineage: Bacteria > Hydrogenedentota > Hydrogenedentia > Hydrogenedentales > SLHB01 > JABWCD01. The sequence goes on along the minus strand of JADLHJ010000013.1, from coordinate 49,288 downwards.
ACGATGGCAGCGATCGCTTCTACCGCGAGTCGCTGGGCATCGCGTTTCGCGGCAAGGAATCTTGGGCATTTAATGAAGTCATCGCGCGGCTCGGCGATAAATGGGATGCACGGCTGGCAGGCATTGTGACGCAACTGCATCCGCCCGATGCGTTGCCCTTGGTGAAGACGGCATTGGCAGACAAGAAACTGGATGTCGCCTTGCATTCGCGCGCGCTGGAAGCGCTCGATGCAATCGGTACACCGGAGGCCGGGCAAGAGATCGTCGCGGTGCTCACAACGGATGCGCAACCGGAACTAAAATCACACGCATTGCATCTGCTCGCGCGCGATGGGGGCGATGCGTGGCGCGGCGTCACGGAAGCGGATGCGATGCGAACCTATTTGGCGACGGCGCTGGGCGATGCTGCGTTGCGCGACAGTGCGATGTCATTCATCGCCGAAACACAGTTGGTGCCGATGTTGCCGAATGCCGTGGCTGTCGCGATGGATGAGACTGCTACGGCTGAATCGCGCGTGAAAGCATTGGTGACGGTGCAGGCGATTGGTACGCGCGCGAAACGCGGCGATACGGCGAATGCGTTGCCGCAGATTGCAAAGTTGATCGAGACAGGCGACGACGCTACGCGTAGTGCGGCAGTGAAGGCGCTAAGTACGTTCAAAGGAGACGATGCGACGGATGTGCTGAAATCGGCGCTGATCAACGCGCAGGCGGACATGCCGGTGCGGCGCGAGGCCTTGCACGCGCTTGCTGGTTCGCGATCGGGCGCGAACACACTTGTTGCACTGGCCGAACAAAAAGCAATTCCGCAAGAGCTATTGCTTGACGCGACGGAACTTTTGAACTCGCATTCGAGTGAGCAAATTCGATTGATGGCGCAGAAGGTGTTGCCGCGTGCGGCCACGCGCGACGGCCAGGCGCTGCCGCCGCTTTCTGAACTGCTGGCGCTGCCGGGCGATCCCGCGCGGGGAAAGGACGTGTTCTACAATCCGGATAGGGCGCAGTGTTATCGCTGTCATGTGATCAATGGTGAAGGTAAGAATGTCGGACCGGATTTGTCGAAGATCGGACAAAAGGCAAGCAAGGAAAACTTGTTCGATTCGATCTTGAATCCGAGCGCGGCGATAGCGCCGGAATATAAAGTATGGATTCTTTCGTCATTTGAAGAAGGTACTTTGAGCGGGTTTTTGAAGACGGATACAGCGGAGACTGTCGAGTTAATGGACTCCGCTGGCGTTACCGCGCGCCTCGATCCGAAAGACATTTTGGAACGCACAGAATCTACGGCGTCATTGATGCCGACTGGACTCAGTTCCGCGCTCACGGCGCAGGAATTGGCGGATGTTGTTGCGTTCTTGCAGACATTGAAATAAGGAACGACGAGTATTACGGTTACTGCCGGGCTGTAAAGCAAAAGCTATAAGTTGGAAGCGAGGGTCGTATGGACATAATTGTTTTCTTCATCAAGTTGTTCAATTCCATAATTTTCTACATTCAATCATTCTTTACCTAGCCCATCAGCCGCCAATGATTAAGGGGCATGTCGCTCGGTTGTGTTCTGTTGCGGCAGTTCTTGTGCTGTCGTCCAGGGGCTCGTTCGCGTTTCCTTCCTTCGACGATCACGTGGTCAATCCCGAAGCCGAGGTCGTGTACGCCGTCGATGTCGCGGACATCAATGGCGACAAGAAGCTCGATATTATTGGCGTTAGCGCGACGTATGTTGCGTGGTATGAAAATCCAACATGGACACCGCATCGCATTTCAAGTCAACTGCGCAATGACAATGTCTGCATCGCAAGCCATGACATAGACGGCGACGGTGTCGTTGAAATCGTGATCGGCGCGGATTGGCAACCGAACAATACAAAAGGCGGTGGCGCGCTGTATCTGCTCAAGCACAGCGGCGATCCGGCGAAAGAGTGGCCGGCGACCATGCTGCGCGAATCCATACCAACCTTGCATCGCATGCGCTGGGCCGATGTGGACGGCGATTTCAATGAGGAATTGATTGTTTCGCCGCTGAAAGGTATTGATTCGCACCCACCGAATTTTGCGGACAAGCCTGCGCGGTTAATTGCATTGTATCCGCCCGCCGACATCCAGAAAGAGCCGTGGCGTGAGGAAGTGATTGATGAATCGCTTCACGTGTGCCACAACATTTGGCCGACGCGCAAAGCGAACGAAACGCGCGATTCCATACTTGCCGCGTCGTTTGAAGGCATCACGCTGTTCACGCGCGGCAGCTCCGGCGGCTGGACAAAGAACTCGCTTGCGCAAGGAAACTACGAGCCGATCCCGCGTGCTGGAGCGGGGGAGATCAAGGTTACCGCGAGCGAACCGCAACTCATGGCGACTATCGAGCCGTGGCATGCGAACCAGGTTGTTGTCTATTCGTTCGCGAAAGGGGAATGGCAGCGCAACGTGCTCGACGAATCTTTCGCGGGCGGTCACGCGGTTTATTGGGGCGATTTCGACGGCGACGGCGATGAAGATCTAATTGCGGGCCACCGCGAGAAATCGCCAAGATCTGGAACAGTTGGACTCTACACTTACGAGAATGCCGGCGAGGGCGCGTGGGAGAAGCGCGCTATCGATGAAGGTGGCATGGCAACAGAAGATGCAATCGTTGCCGACATTAATGGCGACGGCAAACTCGACATCGTTGCGGGCGGTCGCGTGACGCATAATATCAAGTACTACGAGAACCTCGGCGACACAAAGTAGGCCTGCGTTTCTAGGGGAAGAATCCTATCAAGAAGTCCTTCTCACTTCCGTTGAATACTGCTTCCGCTAAGTGTTCGACGCCGTGCTGGTTGCCCCATGAGTAGTAAATCACCGTTTTCCCGTTGAACTCCGCAAAGTCGAGGTCGGAGTTATTGACATTCTCCGCTGTTGCGACGCGCTTGCGTTCCGCGGCGTTCAGATTTTGATTCGCAATTTTCCGGTCTTCGTCGCTGTGATGCATGATGGGTGTGAATCGGCTGAGCTCCCACGTTTTCAGATCGCGCGAACGAACAATCTCCGGTTCCCACTTTCCGGGATAAGACGCGAGATAGACCATGTAATAGTAGCCGTCGTAGAAGCGAATCGTTGGGCACGCATCGTAGCGGTCTTTGGTATACACACAATCCGGCTCGGTAATCGTCCATGTGATCAAGTCTTTTGATCTCGCAAAGCGCGTGGTGAACGCTGCGCCCGCCTGATCCGCCGGTTTATCGATCTCAATGGCCATCACGTAGCCGTCCGGCCCTTTGCACACGTTCGTGTTGAAAATGCTCCAGCCATCCAGCACGAAGGAAGGTAGCGCCTTCCAATTGGCGAGGTCCTTCGAGCACCACGCGCGAATGCGGTCCGCGCCCCATTTCGGCACACCGAACGCGTAAATCGTATCGCCATCCACAAATGCGGAACCCAGGTGATGATCCAATCCAAACGCGGACGACACGATCTCGCGCGTGGCCGGATCGGTGAATCGAAAATACGTGCGGCCGAGCGCGTTGTATTTGTAGTCGGCGCGGACGTACTCGAAGCGATATAGCTTACCGTGAAACACGATGGGCGCCGCTTCGACCATGTCACATTCGAGCGTGCCCAGTTTCTGAATCGCGGGCTGCGCATATGCCGTTACAGGGGTAACCAATAGCAGGGCAGTCACTAGACGAAGGGCCAACCGCATTTTCTTTCTCCGATTCTTGCGTTATCCACTGGGCACTCTGTCCATTGTGTGCAATCTGTGGAATTTATTTAAGCCGAACCCCCCACAGGCATTGTATTCGAATCTTTGACCTTAACGATACGCTAACCTCGCGCTAACTCATGCGGAAACTTTTGGCGGTAACGTGTAAGCAGCACGAAAGAACCGAAAACGTCCGCAATTCGTCAACGGAGGATGCCGCAGTGAAAATCGATCTACATTGCCACTCGATGCATTCGATGAGGCCGTCCCTGTGGATCATGCAGAAGATCGGGTGCCCCGAAAGTTTCACGCCCCCGCGCGAACTGTACAAAACCATGCGCGAAAAGGGAATGACGGCGGTCACTATCACCGACCACAACAGTATCGACGGTTGCCTCGAAATTGCCGACTTGCCAAACACGTTCTTGAGCGACGAAGTCACGACGTATTTCCCGAAGGACCGTTGCAAGCTACACGTGCTTGTGTACGACATCTCCGAGGCGCAGCATAAAGACATTCAGGACGCACGCGAAAGCGTCTACGATCTGGTCGAATATCTGGAATCGAAGCAAATCGTATATGTGCTGGCCCATCCCTTGTTCGCGGTAAACGATCGGCTCACGCTCGATCACCTCGAACAGTGCGTGTTACTCTTCAAGAACTGGGAAATCAACGGCGATCAGAATGTGGACGCCAATCGCGTGTTGCGGCAAATCGTCGATGCGCTCACGCCGGAGTTGGTCGACCAGCTCGCCGATAAGCACGGCATTGCGCCGCGGTCCCACGAACCGTGGAAGAAGAATTTCACCGCGGGTTCCGACGATCACAGCGCGCTGCATCTCGCGGAAACCTACACCGAAGTGCCCGGTGCGGCGACCTTGTCGCAGTTCTGGCGCGGAATCGAACAGGGCCGTACTGTAGTGCATGGCGGCGGCGCGACGCCGCGCCTGATGGCCCACAACATTTACGGCATTGCGTACCAGTTCTACCGCAGCAAACTGAATTTGGGCCGTCACGCAAACGCGGAGACGTTGCTGCAATTCCTCGACAAGTGTCTTCAGACGAACGCCACGCGCGAAGTGACCCTGCTCGGCCGCATGCATTCCTTTGTTGGCAGGCAACGGCGCGCTTTTACCGCCGATCCGCAGAACGGCACGATTATGTCTATGCTACGCGCCGAGGCCGAACGTTTCGCGCACGCGGACCCAAACATCGCGAAACTTATTGCCAACGGTTCCGCTCCCACAGGCAAACTGGAAGATCGCTGGTTCGATTTCACGAATGCCGTCGGCGATCGCATGCTTTTGCAACTCGGCACGCGTATTCTGGATCGCCTTTCGCGCGCGCACGTGTTCGACGCGTTTTCCTCACTGGGTGGCGCGGGGGCGCTCTACGCCGTGCTCGCGCCCTATTTCGTGTCCTATTCGATGCACGCGAAATCGAAGCAGTTCGCCGCGAAAGCGCTGGTCCACCTCAGTGGCGATGCGAACGATTCCGGCAAACAATCGTTACGGCTCGCGCACTTCACCGATACCTATTATGAGGTGAATGGCGTCGCGCGCACCTTGCAACAACACGCGCGGCTCTCGCAGAAACTCGGTATGGATTGCACTGTGATTACCTGTGACGCGCAGAAACCTGCGGAGGGCGAGGGCGTGCGCCACTTCCGCCCAATTGGCACCTTTGCGCTGCCGGAGTATTCTGAGATCAATGTAGCGTGCCCGCCGTTTCTGGAAATGCTCGACTACTGCCAACAGCGCGGCGTCACGCAGATTCACACGGCCACACCCGGCCCGGTGGGGCTTGCGGCGCTCGCAATCGCGCGGATTCTCAAGTTGCCCATCGCCGGCACTTACCACACCGCACTGCCGCAATACGCGCTGTACCTGACCGATAACGACGGCTTCGTGGAAGACTTCGTGTGGAAATCCGTCATCTGGTACTACAACCAGCTCGACGCGATCTACGTGCCTTCGCAGGCCACGGGCGCGGAACTGGTAGAGCGCGGGATCAGCAAAGATAAAATCCGCGTGTACCCGCGCGGCGTCGATGTCGATCGCTTCCATCCTTCGAAGCGGAACGGCTGCGTATCGAAATACTTCGGTGCGGCCGGCGGTACGACCATGCTGTATGTCGGCCGCGTGTCGAAAGAGAAGAATCTCGAGCTGCTCGTGAACGCCTTCAAAACGCTCTGCGCGCAACACGACAACGTGCGGCTGCTCGTCGTTGGCGATGGTCCCTATAAAGACGAAATGCGCCAAGCGCTGGAAGGTTACCCTTGCGCGTTTCCGGGCTATCTCGATGGAAGCGCACTGGAAGAAGTGTACGCGTCGTCGGATGTGTTTGTTTTCCCCAGCACGACGGACACCTTCGGCAATGTTGTGCTCGAAGCGCAGGCTTCGGGCGTACCGGTCATCGTTACGGACCAAGGCGGACCCGCGGAGAACTGCATCGACGGCGAGACCGGGTTTATCGTTCGCGGCGGCAGCGAGGAATCATTGTTGAAAGCAATGGTACACGCCGCGGCCGATCCCATAGGCATGGCCCGGATGGGTGTCGCCGCGCGGCGCTATGCCGAAGGACGGTCCTTTGAGCGTGCCTATGAACAGACCTGGCACATGTATGAGAACACCCCGGTTCATACCCTCAAAATCGACCTGAACGTGCTTGCCAGCGTCGCCTAACCTGATGCGCTCCGGCATGCATCCTTTTTTGCGGTTCGGGTATATAGTCGGATAGGCGGCAGGGGTATTTGTATGGCCGCCGAGAACAATTGGACGAATGCGGTGTCGAATAGTTAAACTATGGGCATTCGACCATAAATATCAATCCGGCTTTGCCCGGCAAAACACTGAGGAGAAATAAGTTATGCGACTGATCATCACAATGTTGGCGGTGCTCGCCGTTATTGCCACCGGTTGCAGCCAACCGAGCGAACCCGCCCCTGCTTCGACCCCGGCTGCGGCAGAACCGGCACCGGCCCCAGCGGCTGCGGAACCGGCACCTGCTCCTGCTGAACCGGCACCCGCAGTAGAACCTGCACCGGCCCCGGCTGAACCTGCGCCCGCAGCGGCTGAACCCGCCCCTGCGGCGGCCGATGCAGCCGCCCCGGCTCCGGCAGCGACTGAACCTGCACCTGCGGCAACGGATGCGGCTGCAGCAGCACCGGCTCCTGCGTCTGACGCTGGCCTTGGCAGCTTGGACGAGTTCCAGGTGAACACGGGCGGAAGCAGCGCCAGCAAGCGCAAGTAACCCAACGCGACGATACGAAATTGTGAGGCGCCCTCGGCACACGAGGGCGCCTTTTTTCTATACTGGCACCCTTGATGGATGAAATACACATGCACTATTTGGAGTGCGGTGGCGGGCAGACACCGCTTTGGCTGTTTTATTCATGAACCTGCCCTCGCGAAATATTGTCTTGATAGGCGCGCGTGGCAGCGGCAAGTCAGCCGTCGCGCGGGAGTTGTCGCGTCTCACCGGACGGTCGGCGTACAGCACCGATGAAGAGATTGTGCGCCGATCGGGATGTTCGATTGCGGATTTTGTGGCTGCTAAGGGGTGGGATGCTTTTCGCGATTTGGAAAGTGGAGTTGTTCGTGAAATTTCAACGCGCGATTCTTTGATCATCGACACTGGCGGCGGCGCAATTCTCAGGCAGGAGAACGTCGACGCGTTGCGCGCGGGCGGCCATGTGTTCTGGTTGCGCGCGCCCGGCGCCGTGTTGGCGGACCGCATCAAGGACGACACGCAACGCCCATCGCTTACCGGCAGTAAATCGTTTGTGGACGAAATCGAAGACGTAGTCGCCGCCCGAACACCGCTCTACACGGCCGCCGCGCACGATATCATCGACGTGGAATCGGCGACGCCCTTCCAGAGTGCAGAGAGTATTGTGGAATTGTTCGAGCGGGGTATCGAAAAAACGTAATTGACTACGCGCCGATTGCGGCGTCGTGCTTCTGCACAACGACTGCGGCGATCCCATGCCGTTGAAGCTGCGCGGGCCCGCCTTCGACCCATTCGATTCGCCGGACAGCCCACAGTATGTCTAGAGCTTTTGTCGCGATAGACCGCAACGAATAGGGGCGCGCCGTCGCGGTGCAATAGCGATCATACCACCCCGACTTTTTTTCCTGCCACGCATGCACATCGGTGACGTGCAAATTGGGCTGTGTTAGCAATCGTTCTTGCAGCGCTTTCCAGTTGTAATACCGGCTGAAAAATACACGACCACTTGCGTCGCGCGCTTGGCCGCCGTAGGGGTCAGTCTCGATCCACCGTTCATATGAATTGCGCACCAGCGGAACCGTGATTACTGCAACACCACCGGGCGCAAGCACACGCGCAATTTCATGCATCGCTTCTGTGTCACCGCGCTCCGCGATATGTTCCAGCGCACTCACGCTGAAGACGAAGGGTATGGATTCGTCAGGGAATGGCAGGCGAAGTGCATCGCATTGCAGCGAAGCCATTCCCGGAGCAGGCAGTTCGAGCGCATCGCGCGCAATATCGGAAGCGATCACGGCGGTAGACTGCATATTGTGAACGATATGCGCGACGATTTTAGGACTACCGATGTCGAGCGCGCATCTAACGGATGATAGCGCGCTGACGACAGCAGCAATTTCCTGATAGCGCCACAGATCGATCGGGCACAGCATTAAACGGAGTGCGTGCTTGAATCGTGTCAAAGTACGCGTGCGAACGAGCGCATGCAAACCCTGTGAAAACCCGATCCACCACCAGCGAACAAAGCGCGGTGACGGTCTCATACTCGCGTATGCGGCCTACGAGCCGAGTTTGTTGCGCAGCGCAGCGAGTTGATCGGCCAACTGCGTGTTCAAGGGGCCGCCGCCGTTGTCCGAGTGTTTCACCGAACGATCAGTCTTACCGCGAATAGCCGATTTTAATTCGGCAGCCGCTTCCTTGTCGCGGCGGCTGGGCCTGCGCGCGGGACGATCATCGTCGCGGCGGCGTTGTTCATCGCGCCGCGGACGGCGATCCTGTTCGCGCGGACGCTCGTCGCGCCGCTCATCGCCACGCGCACGATGTTGATCCGGCCGGCCCTGCTGCGGGCGCGGTTGCTGCTGGGGTTGTGGCGCAGCAGATTGATCTTGGGGCGCGCGAGGTTGTTGTGGCCGCCGTTCGTGGCGTTCCGGGCGTTGCCGCGGTTCAGGCGGGGGCAACAGCGCTTTGATCGAAAGCGATATGCGCGGCAGCGCCTTGTCCACCTTAATGACTTTCACCTTTACCACGTCGCCAACGCGCACAACATCGCGCGGATCTTGTACAAACCGGTTTGCCAATTCGGACAAGTGTACGAGTCCGTCCTGATGAACGCCGATATCCACAAACGCGCCGAAGTCGGTGACGTTGGTTACGACGCCCTCAATCTCCATGTTCTCTTCCAGCGCCTGTACCGTGTCCACGCCTTCAAGAAATTTCGGCACTTTGAATTCACGACGCGGATCGCGGCCGGGCTTGTGCAGTTCCTGGCGAATGTCGTGAAGCGTAAACGAACCGAACTTCTCGGACTCGAACGCGTGCAGATCGATCTCGTCCACGCGCGCGGGCTTTTCCAACAGTGACGGCACGTCCACGCCCAGTTGCCCAGCCAATTGTTCCACTACGGGGTACGCCTCGGGATGTATGCCGGTCGCATCGAGCGGTTGATCGCCGCCGCGCACGCGCAGGAACCCTGCGCATTGCTCGAAGACTTTTGGGCCAACGCCCTGTACCTCAAGCAACTGTTGGCGGTTCTTGAAGCCGCCTTTCTCCGTTCGGAACGCAACGATATTCGTCGCGGTGTCGGACTGAATACCGCTGACGTATTTCAAGAGTGGCGCGGACGCCGTATTGAGATCGACGCCGACGGCGTTTACGCAAGATACGACAGTCTTTTGCAATCCTTCGCGCAACGCCTTCTGGTTCACGTCGTGCTGGTACTGGCCAACGCCGATGTGGCGCGGTTCGATTTTCACAAGTTCCGCAAGCGGGTCTTGCATGCGCCGCGCGATCGAAATCGCGCCGCGGACGGTGACATCCAAATTGGGGAATTCATCGCGCGCTATCTTCGACGCGGAGTAGATCGACGCACCGGCTTCATTCACGAGGACCATGAAGACGCCGTCCGCGCTGACCTTCGTGAGCGCCTGGCGAATAAAGCGCGCCACTTCGCGCGAGCCTGTGCCATTGCCGATAGCCACCGCCTTGGCGTTGTGTTTCTCGATCAGCGCAAGCAATACCTTCTCGGAATTTTCGATGTCGTTTTGCGGTGGCGTGGGGTAGATTGTTGTGTTATCGATAAACGTACCGTTGCTATCGATGACTGCGAGTTTGCAGCCGGTCTTCAGGCCCGGATCTACGCCGATCACCGTCATCGCGCCCGCGGGCGGTGAGAGCAGCAGGTTGTGCGCGTTGTCCCGGAACACGCGGATCGCCTCTGCGTCAGCGCGCTCCTGTACGTGGCGCAGAACTTCGTTTTCAATCGATGGACGCAGCAATCGATGATAGGAGTCATCGATGACCGCCTTGACATGCGGAGCGAACTCGCCTTCTTCGGCCTTCAAGAATTTTGTATTCAACTCACCGATGACCGCTGCGTCGTCCATCGCGAGCTCCATCCGCAGAAAACCTTCCTTCACGCCACGATGAATGGCGAGGTAACGATGCGACGGAATTTTCGCGATGGGTTCGGAAAACGTGTAGTACGACTCGAACTTGGTGTGCTTGCCTTCAGCGTTCTTGGTCGGGTGCGACGCGATGCTGCCGTGCTTCTGCATACGGTCGCGCACAAGCGCACGCGCTTCCAGGTCCACCGACACGCGTTCGGCGAGGATGTGTTTTGCGCCGTCCATCGCTTCTTCGACAGAGGCGACGGCCTTCTCCGCGCGCACAAACGTTTCCGCGAATGCATCCAGTGGCTGATCGCCGGGCACCTGGGCCCAAATGAAATCCGCGAGCGGCGCAAGCCCTTTCTCGCGGGCGACCGTTGCCTTCGTGCGCTTCGCCTTTTTATAGGGAAGATATAGGTCCTCAAGCAGCGTGAGGTCCGTGCAATCCAGAATCGATTGCTTAAGCTCGTCGGTGAGCTGGCCTTGCTTCTCGACCGTATCGAGCACGAACGCGCGCCGCGCCGCCAACTCCGTGAAATAGGCGTGCTGCTCCGAAATGGCCTCGAGCTGCACCTCGTTGAGGTTGCCCGTGACATCTTTGCGGTACCGCGCAACAAAAGGTATCGTCGCGCCGCCCTCGTAAAGTTCAACCGTCTTAACGACCTTGCCCAGCGGTACGCGCGTGTGATTACTGATCAACTGCAAAAAACGTTCTTCAAGCATTCCAAATTACTCCGCAGACCCACGGAACCACTGTAGCAAATGCGCGCGCCGCGCCACAATGTCAATACGCGATCGTTACTTGGACAAGTCCGGCAGTATTGGGCATCTCAATGAGCGAGGTTTTCGATTCATTATCCCGGTTATGTACATAGTCCATGGCTGGCTCGATTGTGATACTTTTCGGTTCCGGTACGAAGACACGCATTCGGGCAGGTGTCCCCAGCGGTCCCCGCGTTGTGAATACGAACGCGTGGCTCGAGCAGGATTTGACTGTTACCCGCGTACTCGCAGCGAGAACGGCCGGGCCAAACCTTTTCTCGATATCGTAAAGAAATGTCCGTTGATTGGGTTGAAGTACTTTTTCCGTGATTACCGGGAAGGACGGATCAAAAAGATCCACAAAGCGACCGCGAATGGTCATCGAGCTGTCCGCGAGAGGCGACTCGTCGAACATGCTCGCGATTACGTAGGGCCCGCGGCGGATGCAGATTCCTGGAGTCATCTTCAGCGATTCGCCGCGCAATGCGAGCAACTCCTTGACCCACTCGCGTACTTTGTCCGCGCCGTCTTTCTCATACGTGAGCTTTGCAGGACTTGCTGCAATGCAGCGAACATACCCTTGGCCGATGGCGACTGTGCCGTCCCATACCTTCTTGTCCACACCAAGCGTGCTTAGCAGGTGATCGGCAGCTTTCAAATTCGTGGTGCCTTGTTCGTTCCACCACTCCCGCACGTTTTGATACGGGTCCTTCCCGTCGTCAACGAACAACAAGCAACCGCCTTCTCGCACCCACGCGGCGAGCGCTTCGTGGTAGGCCGCCTTCAGCGGCTTCTGATGTTCGTATGTCAGCAGCAGGACTTTGTAGCGCGAGAGCGCGTCCGGATAACCAACATTCTCCAACTGGACGACTTCGATGGGAACGCCTGCTTTCAGCAACGGCAGCGCCAGGCCGTAAAACGAACCCAGCATTGGATCGCTGGGCGTAGGTTCCGCGCGTTGGAACATGGCCGTGTCGGAGATCACCACGCCGATGCCCTGTGCGCCGGCTTCGTAGGTGACCGCTTCCTGATTCATATTGTTCAGTGCATTGATAATTGTCAGGATTTCGGTCGCATAGTCCTCGGGAATACTCGCACGATCGCCGGACTTTGTCTCCATATCCGTTTTTGCATACTGTCCGCGAAAAATCCGGTCGGGCCACGGCATCACTTCGAAGCGATGCACCTCCGGCCACATGAGCGATGCGACGACGGTGCATTCGTAGTTGTATCGATAGTCGTTCCAACTGCGGTTTGGATTGTCTTCGACGGGGTCGTGCAGGAACCACACCTTCTTGCCGGTGGGCCGCGTCATCGCGAGCATTTGCCCGTACTCAAGGTACGCCGTTTCAAACGTGCGTTCTTTCGCGACACCCGCATACGAATTGCGCGAACGCGCCGTGCCGGTCCATACCTGGGCCACATAGCCGTCCAGCTGCGGGATGTCCACGAGATGCGCTTCGGGGCTCACAATGCGCCACTGCGAATAGTTCACCAGGCTGTGCGTGGGCACAATACAATCGATCGATTCGCCCTTGGCTTTTCCGCGAGCGTCCACGTGCGCGAACACTTCGCGCAACGCGTTGAAATACAGTTCGTATTTCAGTTTGCTCGCACGATACTGCGCGTCCGGGCTCGAATCGGGTGCTTGCCAGGGCTCGCCATAGAACCGTTGCCACTCTTGCTTGAATGCTTCGCTCCAGCCTGTGTTCGCCCAGTACTCCGGTTCTTCCAGATACACGGCGCGCACGCCCGCGTCCAGAGCGGGATCGATGTACCGTTTTATATATTCGATGTACGCTGGGGTCGGTACGTTATAGCCCACGTTTATGCTGTCGCCATGCATGCGCAATTTGCCGTTGCGCTCGGTCTGCACTTCGATTTTCTTGAACGCGTCGCCTTCGCCGTAGTAGCTGCCGTACTCACCCCACGCAATTCCCGTCATCAGCGATACGTCGTAACCCTTCGCCCGCCAGTCGGCGGCGCGTTGCGCAAACGAATCGCCCACGCCGTAGACAATTGCCGTGTCTGACGCAATATCCAGTTCCGGCGAATACGGCGCGTAGCTTTGAAAGGTTGTGTTGTCTGGGCCCGCGGCGAAGGTCGCGCAGGCGGCGGTTAGTAAAAGCAGGTAGGACTTCATAACAACTCGCTTCGTGTTCTTCAATTGAAAGCAGAAGTATAGCACCCAAATCCGCTGTTGCGCGCTCCGCCATCACCGGTGATACGATGCCCCGCATGAACGAACCGCGATTGCGCATTACCGGACGCCTCCGCTCGATCATGAGCTACGACAAACTTGCTGGCGAAGTGCCGCGCGTGCTGATTCTGCGCAGCCAATATTGGCTCGACGGCGCGTGCGAATCCGCGGCGAGGCAATTGGGCTGGCAGGTCGCGTCAGTGCCAATGGCTATGGAAGGCACGGCGTCGCGCGAACAGATTGCGCAGATGCTCGATGCAATTGTCACGACGCGTCCTGATTTTATCTTGTCGATCAATCTTGCCGGTATGGATGTGGACGGAATGTGGGCACGATTTTTCGACGATCTGCGCGTGCCATATGTTGTTTGGTTTGTGGACAACCCGCGCACGATCGTTATGGACCGGAGCGTCTACGCCTCGCCTCACGCAGTCGCGCTGACTTGGGATGAGACGTACGCGGCGTATCTGCGCGACGCCGGGTTTTCGCATGTGCATTGGTTGCCGCTTGCCGCGGACACGGCGCACTTCAATGCGCCACCGGCGGAAGCGTTTGCATTTCCGCCTACGTTTGTCGGCAATTCGATGGTCGAGTTTGCAGACCGCGCATGGCGCACGGTACGCGATGACCAGGCGATCGCGCCAATCGCAGAATGCGCATTCGCGGGGGATGCAGTGACGCGCGAGCGCTTGGGTAGCGGACTCGGCGCAGTCATCGGCACCGATACCGTGAGTCGCCTCGATGCAGAGCAGCAACGGCATCTTGAGATGCTGTTTTTTCTCGAAGGCACTCGACGTCTGCGGCATGACCATGTCCGTGCGCTCACGCCATGCGGCTTGCGGGTATGCGGCGACGAAGGTTGGAGGAGTGTCGTCGATAATCCGTTGGGTCCGCTCAATTATTTCGAGGAGTTGCCTGGGTTTTATCGCAATTGCCCGGTTAATTTGAATTTCACGAGCCTCCAAATGCCTGCCGCCGTGAATCAGCGCGTGTTCGACTGTCCGGCCGCGGGCGGCTTTTTGTTAACAGATGCGCAGTCCGATATCGTCCGGCTTTTCGGGGAGAACGAAGTGGCGACGTTTGCGACGCTGGACGAATGCCGGGACAAGCTCCAGTTTTTCATGCATGAATCCACCGCGCGGCGCGCGATTGTCGAAGCGGCGCGCAAGCGCATCCTCGGCGAACATACCTACGCGCAGCGCCTCCGTACGATTGCAAATTGGGTGATGGAATATTTCACGTAGAGCCGAATTCCGATTCGGCTTGTATCTGTATTTTGGTCTGTAACCGCTAGCCTGAAGTTGCAAGACGAGCCGAATCGGAATTCGGCCCTACGTGCTTAAACTACGCGAAGCGGTCGCGCAAGTAGCGATCCAGCGCATTCAACCGGTGTGCATGCGTGTGCTCCGAAAAGATTCTCGCTTGCGCCTTCGCAACAATGCGCGCGCGTTCGTGGGCATTGCGCTCGTAGCGTTCAATCAGCGCTGCCAGTTCGTCGATTGACCTGTACGTCACGCATTCGCTACCCGTATCGAAGAACTCTGCAAGGTCCCCCTGCGCATCCGTGATCAGGAATCCGCCCGCGGCCGGGCAGTCGAACACGCGCTGGTTTACCGAAGTCGCCATCTGAATGCTGGTCGAGTTTACGTTAATCGCCGTCGCGCGATAGAACGGCGCGAGCGCGTCAAAATATCCGACGTCGCCGAAACAAGGTTCGTGTACCTGTTTCCACTCCGCGTCGCCGTGGACTTCAAGGTCGAACGGTGCAAGGCGGCGCGCCAATTCCGCGCGGATGCGGCGCGTGCCCTCGTAGACGAGACAAAGTTCCAAGTGCCGGCGCTCGCGCGGCGCGCAGGCCTTGAGCAATGACGGCGCGATTATCGTTTCTACCCCCTTCGCGAACTGCTCGCGTGTCATACGGCCTCTGTCGAGTGCGTGCCGCAGCGCGGCGGTAATTTCCGGAAACGCGCGCAACTTTTCCCAGGCCTCCTCCGCGTGCGAAATCATCGACGCGCCAACGAAGGCAAGCCGTCGTGCATGCGTTTCCTGCGCGGGGCCGTGGAAGAGTTCCGGGTCTGTGGCGTGTGGCATGAAGTACACATGTTGAAAACCGATTGACTTCAAGTGGTCGATGTAGCCGCGCTCCCACGTCGCGGCAACACTGTAGGGCGAGCAGTACACATCGCGGTTGTAGAGAATCATGCGCGGCGTGTCCGTGAACCAACTGACGTAAGGAATGCGCGCGTCTTCGAAGAACTTCGCGAACAGTCCGTGCATGTCCATGCCGGCGTAATTCGAGGTGAGAATAAAATCCGGTTTGAACTCCGCGACCGTGCGGAACAGCGTGGCGATCTGATCGCGGGTGAGCCCGCCGGTCATTGCCGAAGGTGCGGTCGCGCAATCCCAGCCCAAAGACGCCGCGGCGCGCACCCAGCTTTTGTCGAAGAAATATTCCGTTTCAAGTATCAGCAGGCGCGTCGGCCCTGCGAACTTCGGATAGTCGAGCATGGCGCGCATGCCCGGCGATATTTGTAACCGCTTTTCCATGTTGGGGCATACACTACTAATTCGAGCGCAGCATTCGCTATCATTTACCTAGATTACTCAGGCCGGAAATTTACTGCTCCATGCCATTGAATGAAGAACAACGAAGTTGGGTCACGCTCGCGCTGGTGCCGGGCGTCGGTACGGCCATGTTCATTCGTCTGCTCGCGCGCTTCCGCACGCCGGAGGCGGTATTGAACGCCAGTAGAAAATCGCTTGAAGAAGTCGTGGGACCAAAGCTCGCCGAACGCATCGCGCAGTACAGCGATGTCGCCGATGTAGCGGGCCAGGAAGCGGCAATGGCGAAGTTCGACGCGTCGCTCATCACGCTGGAAGATCCCGCGTATCCACTTCGACTCGCGGAAATCTACGATCCGCCGCTGCTGCTCTACATTCGCGGCAGAATGCTCGAAGCAGAGTTGCCTTGCGTCGCAATCGTCGGCACGCGCCGTGCCACGCCCTACGGAACTCGCATGGCGGAGAAGTTCGGCCGCGAACTCGCCGCGCGCGGCATCACGGTCGTCAGCGGCATGGCAAACGGAATCGACACCGCGGCCCACCGCGGTGCGTTGGAAGCCGGCGGCAACACCATCGCGGTGCTCGGTTGCGGCGTCGATGTGGTGTATCCGCAACAAAACGCCGATCTCATGAAAGAAATCATCGCGCGGGGAAGCGTTGTGTCGCAGTTCCCAATGGGCACTTCGCCGTCGCCCGGACACTTCCCGTATCGCAATCGCATTATCAGCGGCATGAGCCTCGGTACGTTGGTGATCGAAGCGCCGCTGAGCAGCGGTGCGTTGATCACCGCGCGGCAAGCGGCAGAGCAGGGGAGAGAGGTTTTCGCGATTCCCGGGCAGATCGGCGTGACCAACAGTCAGGGACCGCACTTGCTGATACGGGAAGGCGCAAAACTTGTCGAGTCGGTTGAAGACATTCTCGTCGAGTTAGACTTGCCCTCTAGTGTGCGTGTGCCCGCACAATCGAACGCGGTCGCGACGCGTTTGCCAAGCGAGCGCGAGCCCGCACCCGTGACGCGCCCGCCGATTGCGCTGATCAAGCCGCAACCTGCACCCGTAGTGCGGCCCGAGCCCGCGAAAGCAAGCGCCTCGACGAACGAGGAACGCCAAATCCTCAACGCGTTGTCACCCAACGGATCGCATGTGGACGAGATTGCGCAGGTCTGCCGGGTGAGTGTGTCTCAGGCATTGAGCGCATTGACACTGCTCGAACTCAAAGGGCTCGTGCGCCAGTTCAGCGGCAAACGTTTCGCGCCGAAATGACGTTCCTGAAATCTTTGCCGGAAAAGATTCGTACCGGCCAACCCGTGCCGTGGTATATCGACGCCGCCCTTGCCGCCGGCAGTCCCGTGTATCGCCTGGGTATGTTTTTGCGCTCGCTTCAAAAACCGGTGAAAGTGGAAGCGCGCGTAATCAGTTTCGGCAACCTCACCGCCGGTGGCACGGGCAAAACCCCCGCGGTTATCGAACGCGCACAACAGGAAATCGCCGCAGGCAACCGCGTCTCAGTACTCACGCGTGGCTACGGCGCCACAAACCAAATCGGTGATAAAGTGGTCTTCGCCACGGCCAACTCGGAGTCTTCCAACGCGGCCACAATTGGCGACGAACCCGCATTGATCCTGCGGCGAGTGCCGGAAGTTGTCATTGCCAAAGGCGCCGATCGCGTGGCCGCCGCGCGCACGGCAATGGAGCAACACGCCTGTAACGTCCTTATCCTCGACGACGGATTTCAATACCTGCAACTGGCGCGCGATGAAAATGTGCTGGTCGTGGATGCGACAAACCCTTTCGGGAATGGCCACGTGCTGCCGCGCGGCATCCTGCGCGAACCCATCGATTCGGCTTCCCGCGCAACGCATATTTTGCTTACCCATTGTGACCGCGTCACTGACGCGGAAGTCGCGGCGCTTCGCGAACGGCTGCAGGCAATATGTCCCAACTGCCCCATACGCACCACGTACCACGCGCCGGATGCACTGTGGAACGTTCGTGACGGATCGCCACTGAAAACGGTCACTCTCCAAGGCGCGGACGTGGTCGCCGTTTGTGCAATCGCGCGGCCAGAAAGTTTTGTTGCCACGCTCGAATCGCTTGGCGCAAACGTAGTGGAGCGCAGGTACTTCCCCGATCACGCGCAAATCCCGCCAGACGCACTCCGAAGCAGTCACATGATGGTTGTCACCGAGAAAGACGCCGTGCGACTGGGGCAGGTCTCGGAAGGCGTAGTTGCGCTTGGGATTCGCCTTGGGGATTGGCCAGGATAGCGCAGCGCGAAACATCGACAGTACTAAACTCCGTACATGTATGGCTTCAAATTGTAGTCTGGGTGTGCTTAAAATATAATCGTGAAAATATTCTCGATTTCGTCTCGCCGCGTGATATACTGCTTTTAGGGACTTATTCCCTGAGTTACAACCGTGGGGGAAATACGGTCATGAAGAAGAATGCGAAGATGAGTGTCCAGAAGCGTGCGGCCAAAGTCGTGTTGCGCGTCATCGAACTCGAGAAGAAGGCGTTTGACGGTGTCGCCAAGCGCCTCGGCTCGATTCAGGCGCGCGCGGACAAGATCGTTCTCAAGCGCGTTGACGCGGCCAAGTGGATGCCGAAAGAAGGCAAGCAACTGGTCTCGGAATGGGTACAGACGATGAAGAAAGGCCGCGCCGATCTGCGCAAAGCGGTCGATACATCGTTCGACCTGTCCACGGATTTCGTCAAGCGCGTAAGCGAACCCGCCGCGAAGGAAAGCAAGAAGAAGGCGCCGGTGGTACGCAGAAAAGCCGTACACCAACCCGCCGCTGCGTAAGCGCGTCACAGTACTATCCAGGGCTTTGCATGTCTTGAGGCATTGCGCTTAGGATGGAGCGCAAGGTCAGGGAGGGCATGTTGTGTCGCAGGCGCAGATGACGCGGACGTATCCGTGGACGGACGTTATTGACGGGAACGAGATCACCTTTCGGTTGATGGGACGCGAAGACCACGACGCAGTGGTGGCGTTCGCCCAATCGCTGAAGCAGGACGATTTGATGTTCCTGCGCGTTGATATAACGAGGCCGGTGGTCGTCGGGCAGTGGATCGAGCACATTGAGGAAGGTAACACCATCTCTGTGCTCGCGTGCGAGGGCGACTCGATCATCGGCTACGGCACCTTGCATTTCAACGAGACGAACTGGACCCGGCACCTCGGCCAAATTCGCATTCTGGTGCAAAGTGACCGCCGTAAGCTCGGCCTCGGTCGCAGGCTCGCCGTCGAAATTTTTCAGATCGCACGCGAGAAAAAATTGCACCGCATCTTCGTGCAAATGGCCGCCGACCAGCCCTATGTCCGGCAACTCTTCGAAGACCTCGGCTTCCGCGCCGAGGCGCTGCTCACCGATTGGGTCATGGACCGCAACGACCGCACGCACGATTTATTGATCATGTCGCACCACGTGGAAGACTTCGGATAATCGCCAGCATGTCCGTATTGGGGATGGTCGAGTTTTCCGCGATCGCGGTGGGGATTCGCGGAAGCGACGCGATGGTGAAAGCTGCGCCGGTCGAACTCATTATGTCTCGGCCCATCACTCCAGGGAAATACATGTCGCTTGTGACGGGCGATGTGGCGTCGGTGGATGCTGCCGTGCGCGCGGGAATCACCGCGGCGGGCGAAGAGGGGGTCGTTGAGCATTTCGTGCTGGCGAATCTGCAAGAGCAGGTGCTTCCAACAATACAGGGCAAGGGCTCCAAGAGCGACATCGAATCGCTTGGCGTGATTGAGACATCTTCGGCCGCCGCCATTGTGGAGGCGGCAGACGCCGCATGCAAGGCCGCTCCAATATCGCTGATTACCGTGCACCTCGCGAACCACATTGGCGGAAAGGGCTACGCAACGTTCACCGGCACCGTCGCCAACGTTGAAGCAAGTGTCGCGGCGGGCGCGCGCGCGGCAAAGAATAGTCTGATCGAGCGCGTGGTCATTCCCAATCCCTACCCTGAATTGACCGCATACCTGACGCGAAAGGTTGACTGGTAGTCTTTGCCGCGGATGCCGGTTGGCCCCCGAGATTTGCAGCGAAACCATACTTTGTGCGTTCAGCGCGTTGTCCTACCCATATACCAATACCAGATGATGTACATTGGTTATTAGTTTGCAACTATTCTGAGCGCCTGCGTATTCTGTCCGCGATTTTTGGGGCTTGTTAAGGGTGCTGTGAGGAATGCGCGGCAACCAGAAACCAAGAGCGGGGGCACCATGGCAGAGGTGAAAGAATCCAAACTTGTTCAGCCAGATGTAATACGGGAATTAAAAGACTGTTGCGCAAGACATCTCCCAGCGCTAATTGCGCAACCTGTAACGGAAACAACACTCAAAGCGGCGTTTTCGCTGCTCGATGGCGACACTCTACGGTTTGAAGTTCGCGGGCAGGCCGGGGCGATCTTTCAAGATCTCGCGCCCGCAGTGGTGTCCTACCTGATTGACAATACGCTGCACGTCTTCGTTGGTTCGGTAACAGGCTTCACGCCTTCCACTACAACAGGCTATCTGACGATGACGTTGCCCCCTTTCGTCATTCAACCGGACATGCGCCGTTTTTTTCGGGTACCCCTGGTTGACGCTGGCCGCGTCCAAGTTCGGATGGAAGACCAGGGGTATGGAATTTACGAGCCACAGTTGGTTGATTTGAGCGTGGGAGGAATGCTGATTCAATTTCCCTCCGATGCCGATCCGAATCTCGAAATTCATTCGGCGCTAAAAGTGCATTTGGCGTTCGACGAGCAAGTGGCCAATTATCTGGCCGAAGTACGTCACACGCACGGCGGCAAGTACGGCTTGATGTTTGTCGAATCGCCGGATGGGATGGATTCGTTACGCGAGGCGGACGCCCTCAAAGAAATACTGGGAGCAATCGAAAAGGCGTGGCTCGGCAAGGGTCATTGACAGCGCGGCTCAGTGGGAACGTATCACGTCAGCGATTGCTTGACCTACTACAATCAATAAAACTGCCCCAAAAACAACCACACCGATTGGGGTAAGTATTGGGTGAAACATAAAGCCCGTTAGTGCCATGAGCGCGCCGATGGTCATCGTGATAGAACTCGCGTGAGTACGCGGATGAATTGAGCCGGGTGCGAGTGCCTGCCTCTCGTTATACTGGCGCCGCATGTCCAGCTGAAACATTCGGAGCAGGTTCACAAGACTTCGCATTCGGTTGCACCTTGAACCGGAGGCCCGTTTAACGGTCCGTCTGGCGCCGATCGACGAATACCGCGCTCTTGCCTTTGGGCTGCGCCATCTGTCGCGTCTGGGCGAGCACTTCAAACAGTTTCTTGGCACTCTTGTAATTGCGGTACTGCGTATGGGCAACCCCAATTGACAATGCCATGAGCGGATACTTTACTTCCCGATTGTGCTTGTCCGTCGCGACGATGTAGCCGCGCTGCAATTCTTGCGGTGAATAAAGTTGGCCAATGCTCTGGTCAAACATCTGCATGAGCGAACTGCAGAAACGTTCGTAGTCTTCGAGGTTCACAAGCACGACAAAATGTTCGCCGCCTAGATGCGCGATAAAACTTTCATACAATCCGATGTTGTGCGACAACTTGGTCATTAATTGGGACATGAACTCGAGCGCGCGCTTTTGACCTTGTTGTCCATACGCCGCGCAGTAGGCCTTAAAGCCGACGATGTCAATGTAGCAGCAGGCGATTGCCATGCCACGCGCGAGGCGGTGGTTAATTTCGCGCTTGATTGCGTCGGTGCCCGGCAGGTTTGTGAGCGGATTGTGCCGCGTGATGGACTCCTGAAGCGTCATCAGCGCGCCAATCTTTTCAGTCAGGTGATCAAGCTTAAACGGTTTCGCGAGGAAATCGTCCGCGCCTTGCTCCAGCCCGTGCATCACCTCCGGCTCCTCGCCGAGTGCGGTGAGTATCAAGATGCCGAGGCGGTACAACTCGGGGTCTTTTCGAAGACGCCGGCAGATTTGGTACCCCGTGACGCCCGGGAGCATGATGTCCAAAATGGCCAGGTCGGGCCTGACGTCTTTGGCTTTCTCGAACGCGCCATCACCAGTGTTGATCGTGTGGACATCATGACCTTCGGCGCTCAACTTTGTCTTGATGAGTTCCGCCAAATCGATGTCGTCATCCACGAGGAGAATCTTGCTCATCAAACCCCCTGCTTACGAATGATTTCTCGGCGGGTGAGTGTCCCAAGCCGCCGTTTCAGTAGTTGCCGCGAAAGCCAAAAACCAAGCCACACTCATATGATAGTCGCTGAACGCGCGGATCGGCAAGTTGTCAACAAAACAGTTGAGTGTGCAGGCATGAGACGCGTATACTTAAATGGCTTGGATTATCGCCCAGCGGAACAGCGATGCCGGGCCGGTGCCGGATTTCAAGAGGATAATCACTACATGAAACGCGCGTTGATCGCTTTGTGCCTGGGACTCGTGTGTCTGACCTCCTGCGAGAAAGAGCCACCCCCCAAACCCACGCCGCCGCCTCCGCCGCCAAAGACCGCGCAGCAGTTGCATGGGCAGGTAATGAGCGCAGTGCGCCCGTTAATCAATGGCGCGCCGGAAAGCGGCCAGTTGATAAAGGGCGCGCTCTCAGGCGAACTGGGCAAGCTGCGTACGGAAGTCAACGGCGACGGGGCAAAGCCTTTGATTGAAAATGAAATCAAGGACGCTCTGAAACAGGCCTACGATGGAGAGCGCTGGCAGGAAGTGCTCAACGTGTGCGAAGCCGTGGAGGTGATGGACCCAGGCAATACACGGGTGTTGCGGTATCGTGAACGCGCAACGGCAGAGAAAAACAAACCGCAGGTTACTGTGAAAGGTGTATTCGAACTCGAACAAGTGCCCACGGTTTTCATGGATTTGTATCTGCCGGAAACCGGACAAACTACGGATGTGAAAGTACGCGAAGGCGAAGAATTTCACGGGCTAATTCTGGAAAAAATACTGCCAAACAATAAAGGCGTGCAGTTGAAGTATCTCAAGACCGAGCAGAGTTACACGGTACCGGGACTAGGAACCGGCCAATAGTCGCCGCGAATGCGTGAACGTTTCGGCAGATTCGTCATCGCGTCACAAATTTTACACATGAAGAATGGAATTCGCGGGGCAGGTTTGACAACCTGCCCCTTTCTCGTTGATCAGAGTCCGAAGAACCCGCCTTCGATTGGCGATAAGTCGGCCATAACCCGGGCCTGTTTCGTGGGATTGTGCGCGGTCGCGCTGTTGGCGGCAGGGTGCGGAGAAGGTGGATCTACAAAAGCCCCGCCTAAGCCGGGCGAGCGCAAGATCTCCGCGAACGAGATTCGCGCACAAATCGACAACGCGCTCCAGCCTGTCTACGCCCTTGTCGAGCAAGCCTCCGCTGATTCAAATGTTCCACCGGAAACCAGCGCAGACGTAAAGACGAAACTCGAAGACCTCAAAAAGAAATATGCGACCGAGGACGCCTACAAGCAGGGAATCGACGGCGTCATCAAGAAACTCGAAGATCAACTTCGCATCGTGCGTGAACGGCAGAACGGCGTCATCGCGCTCTACCTGTGCGGCATCATCCGGTTCTTCGACCCTGACAACTCGCGCGTCGTGCGTTACGAGAAGTGGGGGGAGACGGTCAAGAACCGGCCGCGCGTTACCATTCGCGGGTGGTACGAGCCGCGTGACACGCCGACCAAGATCATTTACACTTTCATTGAAGTCTACACGCCCGAAGACGGGCAGACCCATCACCTCGAAGTGCGGGAAGGCGAAGAGTTTCTTGGGCTGAAATATGTCCGCATGATCGGGGACAAACGCGGCATTCTCTTTGAATACAT
Source organism: Candidatus Hydrogenedentota bacterium (assembly GCA_020848835.1). GTDB lineage: Bacteria > Hydrogenedentota > Hydrogenedentia > Hydrogenedentales > SLHB01 > JABWCD01. Next base: position 25,659 of record JADLHJ010000013.1, on the reverse strand, counting down.
GAAGACCGAGGACCGTTTTGAAGTGTTTAGCAAATCGTGGTTGCGCAGGCTATGAGTGAAAAACAGTTCCGCTGGGCCGTGGCTGCGCTTTTGGTCTTCGCCGCTTTTCTCGCCTACGCCAATTCATTCGCCAACGACTTTGTTTGGGACGATGCATCGTCGATCCTGCTGCACCAGGACGTGCAAAACCCGGCAAACATCCTGCAACTCTTCACCAAAGACCAGCACGCCTACGGCCGCGGCCAGGGTAATTTCTATCGTCCCTTGGTTTCGCTCACCTTCATGATTGACACATGGCTCTCGCGCCCCACGATTCCCGAAGGTGCGCCGCAGCCCACGCAACTCCTGTTGAGTCCATTCATTTTTCACGTCAGCAATACGTTGTGGCACGCCGCGGCGGCGATCGCATTTTTTGCATTGATGACGATCGCGCGCGCACCCCGGCCCATTCGCGTGCTCGCGCCATTGCTTTACGTCGTACACCCGCTGCACACAGAGGCCATCACGTATATTAGCGGCCGGGCAGACCCCATGGCGGGCGCACTTTTGCTGGGTGCGCTGTGCTGTGCGCTGGCGTTCCCCACCAAACGCAATGTTGTATGGTCGTCTATCTTTTTCGTCGCCGCGCTGTTGAGCAAGGAGTCTGCGACAATATATCCGTTCCTGCTCTTGCTGGCCGTACTGGTGCTGCGCCCAGTTCCAAAATCAGATGGCGTAGGAACCACTGCGCAGCGCAGTGCTTTATTGCCACTTATTTCCGCGGGCGTGATTGTGGGTGTGTACGGGGCGCTTCGATTCACGCTACTGCGTTTTGCATCGCGCGGCGAGGGTGAAGCGTCGTCTTTAGTGCAAAGAATGTCTGAAGCGGGTCAGGCATTTGCGCTTTACATAAAGCTAATCTTCGTTCCTGCAAACCTTCACATGGAGCGCACACTGGACGGCGTGCCTGGCTGGGCCGCGGTGGTGGGCTGGGCGCTTATAATCGCTTTAGCCGCGATGGCCTTCGTCGCGTATGCGGCAAAGCGTGATCGAATCGCGTTTGCCCTTGGGTTCTTTCTTATCACGTGGTTCCCGATTTCCGGCATCTTTCCGCTAAATGCACCGATGGCCGAGCACTGGATGTATCTGCCCATTCTGGGATTCATCTGGGCGCTTTTTGAGATCGTGTGGATGTTCGCGGGCGCGACCGTTTTGCGGTATCCGGTCTATGCTATCGGATACGCGGCAAGTCTGGCCTTTGTCCTCGTTACTGCGCACCGGAACTACGACTGGCGCAACAATGAATCGCTTTACGTTGCGACGCTCAAACAAAACCCGAATACGATTCGCGTTGCATTCAATCTCGGTGTTACTTATGAAGATTTGATCGGAAACGAAAGCGGCGCGCGGCGCGAATTCGAGCGTGTACTGGAACTCTACAAGGAACGCAAAGAGGCCCAGGGAAACACGGGCACCTATTTTGACGACGAGATGGAGGCGCACCTGTCACTTGGAAAGCTATACGCCGCTGAGCAAAAGCTAAACCAGGCCGCCGCCCACTTTGAAACGCTGCGCCGTGTGACGGTAAACGATTCCAACTCGGACGTAATCGCCAACGCTTACCTCGAATATGCGCGGTTGATGGCGTCCATAGGCCGTACCGACGACGCGAAAAAATTGCTCGATGAAGGCGCGGCGCGAGTGCCGGCACTTCAAGAGCAACGCGAGGCCGCGACCCGTCTGCGGGACGCTGCCGCGCAGCCGACACAATCGCAACAATCCGCGCCATCAACGCCGCAACCGTGACCTTTCCCACTTAGGAGAATCGAATAGCCCATGTTGATGCAACGGCTTTTGCACCCCGACATCGTCGAAGCGCTTGCGGCTTCCGGCCATGGCGCCCGCGTTTTGATTACAGATGGCAACTACCCGGCAAGCACGCGCCTTGGCGAGAATGCGTCGCTCGTATACCTAAATCTTTCGCCGGGTATGCTGCGTGTGACCGATGTGCTTTCCGTGCTGACCGCCGCGATTCCTATCGAAGATGCCGCCGTCATGGAGCCGGATGAGGGGCCGGAGCCGCCGATATTTCGCGAATTCGCGCACATGCTCCCGGGCATCGAGCTAACGCGTTTCGGCCGGTTCGAGTTCTATGAAGAGGCTTCCGGCCCGGATACCTGTCTTCAAATCGTCACTGGGGACCAGCGAATCTATGCCAACCTGTTGCTGACTATCGGAGTGGTCGCCGGGTAGCAGTACCCCAAACTGTGCGTCTTTCGTATTTTTCGTAAAAATGCCCGCGCGTTCGGCGCAGCGGGCAAAGTTGGCAACTAAACTTTCTAAGTCTTGCCGCACTGGGCATTGCAACAAGCACAGACGACGGAAGTGCCGTAGGGTATTGTTGACACCCCATGGGGGCCATGTTAGAATCCAAAAGCGCGAACAGCGGTGTCCAAATATTCTTCCCCATTCAACGGAGGTGGGATTCATGGCGAACGAAAGCAAAGGGTCAGGCGCGAGCGATGGCTTCGGGACGCGGGGTTCTGATGACAGCGACTTCGGCGCACTGACCGGTGGTGATAGTGGACTAGGCAACCTGCCTCCGCTCAGCGACTTCGAATCATCTGCGGGTGGTGGTGGTTTTGACAGCGGCCTGCCGCCCCTTAGCGCGATCGATCCTTCAAGCGACAAAGACCGTATTTCAATCGGTGGCCTGCCGCCGATTAGCGATATTCCAGTCGAGACACCAATTCCCACCGGCGGCGCCATCAAACCCGCACCTGCCGGCTACGGCAGCACGCCGGTGTTCGGCACGCCGTCGTCGGACAGCGGACTCGATACGCCATCCGGCTCTGGCTTTCAGGACCTTTCTGCAGACAGCGACTTTACACCGGAGACGCCTGAAGTCGCGCCTCCCGGCCCCGAATCGGATATCGACACACCATTGTTCGACAGTGCCTTCGGGGGCGGTTCAGCAGCGTTTAGCGCCGCTGACACTTCAGCCCCAACACAGGCAATGCAGACTCCGATGTTTACCGCGGACGCAGGCGGATTTGACGCGGACGCCTTCGCTCCAAGCTCGCGTCCCTCGGCTCAAAGCCGCGGCGGTTTCGATGGCACTCCGGTTCCAGACTTTGGCCCCGATACAGCGGCGCCGACGGCAATGACGCCGCCGCCATCCATGGGAGGTGTAGCAATGGCAGGGGGACTCCCGCCGAAGAAGAGCAAGACGGGTCTTGTAGCGGCAATCGCGGCAGTGCTCGCGCTGGTTGTGGGCCTCTTGGCAGGTCCTCGTTTGCCGTTCATTCCAAGTCCTACGGGTGGGCAAATCGCTGAGCAGCAGGCGAAAATTGATGAGCTGAACAAAACGATAAGCAACATGAAGACTGCAGCGGGGCCAAGCGGCAAACCAGTATCTCAAGAAGAGATTTCGAAGATGGCAGAAGAGCAGGCGAAGATCGCTGCTGAAATTGCCGAACTCACTTCGCAAAAAGACGCAGCAGCCGCTGAAGTGACCAACCTTACAACTCAACGTGACGCAGTGTCCGCTGAACTCGAATCAAAGAATGCCGAGTTCGTAAAGGCCCAGTCGGAATTCGATGAGTTGCAGAACCAGACTGCAATTACCCAGGCGCGTCGCGATGGGCTCGTGGCCGAGACGGAACGTCTTGAAGGTCAGGTTGGCAAACTCGACGAAGCCAATACGCGCAGCATGATGACCAAGGAGACGCTCGAGAGCAATATCGCGCGTCTCATGGTGACCGTGCAGGAAGGTTCGCCGCTCACCCCGGACAAGTACTCGCGCCAGGACCGTATCGCGCGCGTTCAGGGGCTCAAAGATCGCGCGTCCGCGGCGAACTGGGTTGACCCGGCGCTGCTGGACGAATACACCGCGCTTTACCTTGCCGAACTCGAGATCTCGCAGTCCCGCGAATACTTCTTTGCAAAGTTGCCGGTGGTGGATCGCTTCGGCACCAAGACCAATAGCTGGGCCGAGTGTGTGATGAACGGCAACCATGGCGTGTACTATCGCACGCTCGATGGCCAGCATACGGGTGTGTACCAGAACACCGCGGCTGAAGGTCCTGCAAAATACAGCTTCACCGACATGGCGGTTGATTCGCCCGCCGCAAAAGAAATCGAAGCCGAAGTGTTTGCCGCGCGCACTCCCGGCTACGAACAAAAAATCGAACTGCTCGCGCAAAAGCAGCTTGTCGTGGACGACAAGTCCGATCTTCAAAAGAAGTTCGACTCGCTGTAATCGACGATTGAATTCAGCGGCCCGTGAACAGACACGTTCACGGGCCGTTTTTATTTGCGCGAAATCGGTCCAGCAACTATAGTGCGCCGATGGCGCTTCCTCCGCTGCGATACCTCGATGTGACCCATATCGAACATGAAGGCACTCCCGCCGTGGTGCTGCGCGATATGGAAGGATTCGTCGAAGACCCGCTCGTGCTCACGCCGCTTGCGTTTTTTATCGCAGCGCACCTTAATGGCGAGAACGAGACATCGGATATTCAATATCTGTTCTGCAACGCCTCCGGCGGACGTGCCATACGTACCGAAGATATCGAGCGTGTCGTCGAAACGCTCGACGAACACGGCTTCCTGCTAACGGATAAATACCTGGCGCTGCGCAATGCCGCTATCGAGACTTTTAATACCGCTTCGTCGCGCCCGGCATACCTTGCGGGAAAATCGTATCCCGATGACGGTAGCGAACTGCGCGCTTATCTGGACGCGATGTACACGCGCGACGGCGCGCCGGGAGTGCTGCCGGATCGCGATCGTGCAACCGATGCGCAGCTGCCTTGCTTGATCGTTCCGCACATCGATTTCGAGCGCGGGGGGCATTCCTACGCGCACGGCTATTTGCGCATGGCAGGGGCCGCGAAACCGGATACAGTTTTCGTGTTCGGCGTTGCGCACGCAGGCGCGCCGACGCCGTTTGTAATGACACGCAAACACTTCGAGACGCCGCTGGGGCAGGTGGATACGGACCTTGCGCTCGTGGATGCTATCGCGTCCAAATGCGGCTGGGACCCTTATACCTCGGAGATCGTCCAGCGCACCGAACATTCGATCGAGTTTCAGGCGGTAATGCTTGCGCATTTATATGGACGTGAAGTGCAAATCGTCCCGATTCTCTGCGGACCTTTCATGGGGGAGGAAGACATCGCCGACGGCACGCGCGCGAAGGAAGTCGACGAATTTCTGCGTAATTGCAGGGAGACGGCGCAGCAGTCCGGGAAGCGCATCAGCGTCATTGCCGGCGCCGACCTTGCCCATGTTGGCAAACGTTTCGGCGATCCCTTCGATATAGACGATGCTATCGTCGCGGACATCCGCCTGCGCGATGACGAAGATATTCTGCATCTCGCCACCCCGGACCCCGAGCGGTGGTATGCCTCTGTGATGAAAGACGATAACGCACGCCGCGTATGCGGCCTGAACTGCATCTACTCGGCGCTTAAGTGCGTGGACGGCGACGTGGCCGCCGGTGAAGTCCTGCACTACGACTATGCGCACGATCCCGCAGGCGGAATAGTGTCTTTTGTTAATGTGGCCTACGGCGCGAAAGGGTATTGAACGGCGCGGCGCGGAATATGATACTGGTGACGGAGCCGGACGCGGGAAACCGTCAATGAGGGTATTTCGATGCCGGGAGATGCAGGTCACGACGATCCGGGGATAGGACCCGAAGTAGAGGAGTTGCGGGCACGCGTCCGAGAGCTGGAATTGCAATACGATGCGTTGCGCAAGAAAGAGGCCATCCTCCACGCGACGCTTAACGTCTGCGACGACGGCGTGCTTGCCGTCAACGAATGCGGGCAAGTTGTATTTGCAAACCGCCAGTTCCTGAAGATGTGGCGTATACCGCCTGATCTTGTGGAGGCGGCGGACGACAACGAAATGTTGAATTTCGTGCTCGACCAACTGCAAGAGCCGGATGCGTTTCTTTCTCGCGTGCGCGAACTCTATACCTCGTTGCGTACTTCCACAGATAAACTGCGTTTTATCGATGGCCGCGTGTTTCTGCGGACCTCGCATCCCCTTGTCGTTGACGACGCGCTTTGTGGACGTGTCTGGACATTTCGTGACGAAACGCCTGCTGGAGCGCTGCGCAGCCGGGCGCACGCCTGACTTTCCGTCTATTCCGTCATATTCCCGCATTCCTGCGGTATAATCTTTGAAACAACCTGAACTTTCTTGTAGTCCTATTTCCAAGCTGTCCTGGAGTAGTCTGATGCTGTCCGTAATCTTGTTGGGCTGTTCATTGCTTGCCGCCGACGCGCCGAAAATTCATTCGTTGGACGCGGGTACCAGTGTTTGGGACGTGACGTGTTTCGATATAAACAACGATTCGCGTGGCGATGTTGTCGCTGTGTGCTGTGACGAAAACTCGCAGCCGCTAAAGAAGTTCATCGCGATCTACTTCGCGGACGGGGATGGGGCCTACTCGACGAAGCCGTCCGCAACTGTTCCTATTGACCCATCGTTGAGCGTGCTGTTTCCCGTCGAAATCGATGGCGAAGCGCCAAAGGAACTTGCGGCCGCCAGCGCGGAGGGACTTGTTGCATTTGGCTACAGCGAAGGCAGCCTCGCACCCGTATTCGAGACCAAGTTCATGTCGCTGTTCCCAAGCGGCGCGCGCGAACCCAATTTTATCAAGGATACCGCGCAGGACATCGACGGCGACGGAATTGACGAGTGGTTTGTACCAATGCCAACCGGCTTTGCGCTGCGCAATCCAAAGGGTGAAGTGGCACAAGTGCGTTGCGATGTGACGAGTTCAGTGCGCACCGGCAGTGGAATGTATGTCAGCAACAAGTTTCCTGCGTATAATGCCTTCGCGATGGACGGGCAAAACGAAAAGGCCATCGCGTTCCTGAGCGACGAGTTTGCCGATTTCGCTTACGGTGCGGATTGGAAGCAAAAAGAGCGCTTCAAAATTCCTGTGAAGCTTGGCGACAAGTGGGACACGAACTCCGACATGGAGGACTTTAACGGCGACGGCCTGCCCGACCTCATCGTCACGCAGACGCAAGGCACGATTAATCTGAAGGCGCTTACCCAGGTGTACTTCGCGCAGGGCCCCATGAAATACGCCGAGACGCCGACGGCGAAATTCGAATCTACGGGATCTTTTGCAGCGCCTGTGGTGAAGGACGTGAATGGGGACAAGAAGCTCGACATTATCTTTGTGAACATTCCCCTCGGCGTCCGGTCGATTGTGAATTTTTTCATGTGGCACAAACTCGGCGTGGATTTGCAGATATACATCAACAACGGTAATGGTTTCGGTACAAAGCCAGACTATTCGACCAGCGTCACTATCGAAGCGCCGGACGGCAAGGAACAGTCCGCGTATTGCATGGGCGATTTCAACGGCGACGGAAAAACGGATGCGGCGTTCGGCGCCGGAAAAGAAAAACTCATGTTGCACGGCGGGGGAGACGCGAAGTTCATTTCGTCAAAACCGTATCTCACGCTGGATGTACCTGCGTTCGGCGTTGCGCGGCCATACAAACTGAACGATAACGCCGCTGAAGATATTGTGATCTATCACCCCGGCATCGCGCAGAAAGAAAAGATCGAGGTGCTGGTGTTTTAGCAGGGAGGCTTTCCGGACACGCGTTCCCCGCTACTCCGAGAATGCGCGCAAGTAGCGCCTCGCTCGCCTGAGCGCGGCGCGTCTCGAAGCCCAGCGCATCGCATTCCGTCGAACAAGTCGCTGCCGATTACACTTCAGCGGGCTGCGGATACTCCCGGCCCCGCGCAAAGGGATTCGCAATGACCTGTTCCGCCATTCCCTTTGCGAGCACCATCCATTTACTCGCGCTCAAATTCGGATCGAGCCCGCGCGACATGCGTTTCATCTGATGGTTGTGCCAAAAGCTCTGCAGCATGTCGTCAAACAACTTCACTCCAGTGCGAATATCGAATTCGCGGGCGGCATCCGCGGTTCCATCTAGGATGCGCGCACACAGATCCGGCTCGGTGCATAGCGGCCGCGCGATACCAACGACATCGACCGCGCCGCTTGAGACAGCATCGGCCATGGCGCTCGCGGTGCGAAATCCGCCCGTGAGCATCAGCGGCATCTTCGTAACCCCGCGCACCTTCTCCGCATACTCGAGAAAATACGCCTCACGCTTGCGCGTGCTGTCCGGCCCCATCATCGCGACGTTTTCGTAATTGCCGCCGCTGATTTCAAGCAGGTCTACAGACTCGGCCTCAAGCGCGCGCACGACATTCATCGACTCTTCTTCGGAAAACCCGCCACGCTGAAAATCCGCGGAGTTCAGTTTTACACCGATAGGAAAATCCGCGCCAACAGCGTTGCGTGTCGCACGCACCGCCTCAATGAGAAAGCGCATGCGCTTCTCCGGTGTGCCACCCCAACTGTCGTTGCGCTGGTTAACGATAGGCGAGAGAAATTCGCTGATGAGATATCCGTGCGCGCCGTGGAGTTGGACGCCTTTGAATCCGGCCTTCCTTGCAATCGCGGCCGTGCGCGCGAAGGCGCCGATCAGATTATGAATTTCCGGCTCCGCCAACGCGCGCGCCGTGCCGAAAATTGGCTTAAGGGATCCGCGTTGAAACGGCACAGCCGAGGGCGCGACCGGTTGCTTCGTGACTTTCTTCGGAGACTGCCGCCCCGCATGGCTGATCTGCATCCACAAATGCGCGCCCTTCGATTGCGCAGCATCCGCCCAACGACGCAACAATTCGAGGTCGCGTTCATCTTCGACCGCGACGTTGCGCGCGTTCTCCATGCACACGCGGTCAATCATCACATTGCCGGTCAGCAACATGCCCGCCCCGCTCGCCGCCCATCGCTCGTAGAGACGAACAATCGCCTCGTTCGGCGCGTTTGTCGTTGGGTCTGCCATCTGCTCCGTCATCGCCGCCTTCGCGAAACGATTGGGAAGCGTGGCGCCGCAGGGCAATTTCAACGGTTGCGAAAGAAGGAATTCAGGCCTTTGCATCTCTTCAATCAATTCTTTTGCCCGCACTGCCGCTTGCTCACGCTGCTCCAACGACATTCGCTCTTTAAGCATTCTAAACGGCTTTGCCATGCGCGCACTATAACATGAATGAAGTCCTAACATAATTGACATTTGGCGCAATCAAAACATACGATCTACTGCCCAAATCGCCGATTTTGTCCTTGTTTGGGCGTTATTATCTGGAGTCATTGTTTCCTATGTACGTTCAAGAAGTATTGCAGACTTTAAACCGGTTTTGGAGTGAGCGCGGGTGTTTGTTGTGGCAGCCCTACCACACGGAAGTTGGCGCTGGCACGTCGAACCCGGCCACCTTTCTCCGAGTCCTTGGGCCGGAGCCGTGGTGGGTCGCGTACACCGAGCCCAGCACGCGCCCGACCGATGGCCGCTACGGCGAAAACCCGAACCGTTTGCAACACTACTATCAGTATCAGGTAATTCTAAAGCCGTCGCCGCCGGATGTGCAGGAACTGTTTCTGCAATCGCTCGAAGCGATTGGCCTCGATCTCACCAAGCACGACTTTCGATTCGTAGAAGACAACTGGCAAAGTCCATCGCTCGGGGCTTGGGGCCTCGGATGGGAAGCCTGGCTCGACGGTATGGAAGTGTTGCAGTTCACCTACTTCCAGGAATGCGGCGGCGTAAAACTCGATGTGCGCGCCTGCGAACTCACCTACGGCATCGAACGAATCTGTATGTATTTGCAGGGCGTCGAGAATGTGTACGACCTGAAATGGGCGCCAAACGGCACCACGTATGGCGACATCTTTCACCGGCAGGAAGTTGAGTGGTGTCACTACAACTTCGAGCACGCTGACACGAAGAAATTGCTGGAAGTATTCGGAATCTGGGAGAGCGAGGCCACGCGCCTGCTCGAACTCGAACTGATTCTGCCCGCTTACGATCACTGCCTGCGCATGTCGCACTTGTTCAACGTGCTCGACGCGCGCGGCGCGTTCTCCGTTACCGAACGCGGGCGTTTCCTGTTGCGTTGCCGCGCGGTTGCAGAACGTTGCGCGAAAGGTTTCCTGGCGCAACGTGAGGCGATGGGTTTCCCGCTATTGCGCCACCCCAGCCCTGCGAAATATGAGCGCAAAGAACCTGCCGAGTACGACCCGGCCGCGTTCAAGCAGAAAGACGATCTGCTGATCGAAATCGGTGTCGAGGAACTCCCTTACAAGGACATACGCGCAATCGAAACGCAAGTGCCCGCGCTGGTCCGTAAGGAACTTGAAGCACTAGCGCTGCCCTACGGCCACGTCAAGGTTTGGGTTGCGCCGCGGCGCATCGGTATCTACGTCACTGATTTGCCTGCGCGCCAGCAGGATGTGACGAAGGAAATGCGCGGCCCCAAAAAGCAGGCGGCGCAGAATGAAAAAGGCGAGTGGAGCATGGCCGCGAAGAAATTCGCGGAGGCCAACGGCGTCACGGTAGACGACATCTTCTTCCGTGAAGACGGCAAAGCCGAATACTGCTACGTCAATGCGCATCAGAAGGGCCGCCATATCGGTAAGTTGCTGACGAGTTTCATCACAAATGTGGTGAGCGGAATTCATCTTGGTAAAGCGATGGGCTGGGAAGATTCGACGCTCGTGTTCTCGCGACCCATCCGTTGGCTTGTTGCCTTGCATGGCGAAACGGTTGTGCCCGCGACAATCCAGATCAAAGAATCCGCAGATGAAAACGGTAGGCGATTTGTTCACTCCGATCGTATTTCTTACGGGCACCGGCGCCTCGCGCCGGGCGCAATCACAATCGATAAAGCGGGCGACTACCGCGAAGTCTTGAAGAAATATCAGGTAATCGTCGATGGTGTCGAACGGCGCAATGTGCTTACCGAACGCGTGCGCAAGATTGCGAAAGAAATGGATCTCGTCCCCGAAGAAGACGACGAGTTGTACGACGAGATAGCAAACCTTTCCGCGTGGCCCGAACCAATCGTCGGCGCGATTCCCGAGGACGCGGTCACGCTACCCGAGGACATTATCATCACGCCGATGAAGGTGCATCAGCGGTATATTCCGTTGCGCACGCGGGACGGAAAACTGAGCCGTCATTTCGTGTGCGTCGCCAACGGCGAGTACGGCCCGGAAGGCGTCACGATTATCCGCCAGGGTAACGAACGCGTATTGAACGCGCGGCTGCGCGATGCGCGCTACTTCTGGGACACCGACACGCAGACACCGTTGCGCGCGTTCGCGGACAAACTCAATACCGTGCTGTACCACCAAAAGCTTGGAACTGTCGCGGATAAGGTCGCGCGCATTCGCGATCTGTATTTCACGCTGAAGGGATCGCTGCCGCCGGTGGACGATCGTAAAATGGGCGAACTGATCACGCTCATGAAGGCCGACCTTACCACACAAATGGTCTTCGAGTTCGATTCGCTCGAAGGTATTGTCGGCATGCTCTATGCCCGCAACGAAGGTATCGACGAGGAAATCGCGCGCGCCATCTATGAACACCGCTTGCCGCGCCGCGCGGGCGACGATCTACCGAAGGGCGATCTCGGCACGGTCGCGGGCATACTCGATCGTTTCGACACGCTTGCGGGGTATTTCGGCATCGGTATTCGCGTGAAGGGCACGAGCGATCCCTTCGGCCTGCGCCGGACGGCGCTGGCGCTGCTAACAATTTGCGACTCCGCGGGACTCGACATCGACCTCGAAGCGTTTGCGCGCGCGGCGATTGCGAATTATGGGGTACTTATTACATCACCTGAATCGACACTTGAAGACATTTTGAGTTTCTTCAACGATCGGCACGACGCGATGCTGCGTGAAAAGGGCTACGCCTACGATCACGTAGCGGCCGCGCTCGCGGTCCACGGCAAGCGCCCGCAATTGCTGGTGCGTTGCTTGGAGGCTATGAAGCAACTCAAGAACGGCAGCGTGCAAGATTTGGCGGAACAGGCGAAGCGCATGCAGCGCATCGTGAAGGAACCTGCGCACAGCATAGATGCTGCGCTTCTGGAAGATAATGAGAAAGCGTTCTTCGCGATCGCGGACGCATCCGTAAACACGGTGAAGGACCATGTGTCGCGATACGCGTTCGACGATGCGATCCAGGAAGTCGTTAGCTGGTTGCCCATCATATCGTCGTACTTCGAAGCGGTGCTTGTGAACGACAACGACACGAAGAAGCGGCAGAACCGTCATGCACTTGTGAAGTCCGTCCTCGATTCCATGCAATTGGTTGCGGACTTTACGCGGATTGAGAAGAAATAATGCGCGGCTCCGGGCCAGACCCGCGAGCACGCTACGCGCATCGCCATCGCATTCGTCCTGATCTCGCGGCTGTTCGGTAATGCCCAAGCCCTTCAAGCGCGACAAGCCCGTGCGCAAGCGCAAATGGGACGCGAATGATTGGGACACCGCATCGCGCGAAGGGCGTTCGAAGCGTGTCGATAGCGCACCCGAACAAACCCGCGCGCCCAAAGACTATTTCACGGACTGCGAAGCCAATGGTGTCGTCGTCTCTCCCTACGGCGTACTGGCCTTTGCGATGTGCGGCGACGAAGAATGTCTGTGTCGCGTGGATGAAGTGCTGGTCGATGGGAAGTCGTCAGTACTCGCGCCGGGCGACCGTGTATTTATCGAACACGACGAACGCGGGCCCGTCGTGCGCGCGGCGCGTCCCCGTTCGAACAAGTTGAGCCGGCCTGCGATTGGCCGTGATCGCGAACAAGTTTTTGCGGCCAACGTCGATTGCGCGGTAATCGTTGCGTCCGTCGTGCGTCCGGCTTTCAACCCTGGCCTAATCGATCGTTATCTCATCGCGGCGCAAGCGGGGGGCGTCGAGCCAATCGTATGCATTAACAAGATTGATCTGGCAAGCGAGGATCCCGAAGGGGCCGCAGTTTACCGGGAGATCGGATTGAGCGTGCTCGGTACGAGTTGCGAAACAAGGCAAGGACTCGACGCATTACGCGAATTGTTGAGTGGCAAATGCAGCGTCCTTGTCGGGCACAGCGGCGTGGGCAAATCCTCGCTTGTAAATGCGCTCGACCCCGACCTCACGATCCACACGCAAGAAATCAGCGACAGCAGCAACAAAGGCCGGCACACGACAAGCGCATCGCGGTTATACGAACTGGCCGGCAACATCCGCATCATCGACACCCCGGGCGTCAAACAACTCGGCCTATGGGGCGTGACCCCCGCGGAACTGAACTATTACTTTCACGAACTCGCGGAGGCTTCCGCAGCGTGCAAATTCCGCGATTGCACGCACACACACGAGCCGAAGTGCGGTGTGCGCGATGCGATCGAGTCGGGAGCAATCGCCAAGGCACGCTACGATTCATACCTGCGGATTCGCACCTCACTTACGGAAAAGTAGCACCGAATCGGAATTCGGCGCCGGTTTTTGGTAGAATCCCCGCCCAATTGTCGCTGCTTTTACTTCAAGGGATGTTCAATGCCTGAAACCGCCACAAAAGAACCTTGGCTGGAAATCGCCCGCATCGTGGAAACGAAGAACCGCGAAGCGTTGACCGATTTTCTCGCGTCGCTACCACCGTCGGATCTTCCGCGCGCCTTGTTTAAATTGGATGAACGGACCCGATCGAATGCACTGACGTTGCTCGAGCCGGAAGACGCCGCCGATCTCATTGAAGAACTCCACGAATCGCAGGGCGCTGACCTCATCGAGGAACTTTCGGCGCAACAGGCCGCCGCCATCCTCGACGAGATCGACAGCGACCAGCGTGTTGACATCCTCGCCGAGATGACTAAGGAGGATGCCGAGGCGATCATCAAGGAGATGTCTCCGGAGGAAGCGCGAGACGCATTGGCGTTGCTCGCGTATGGCAAAGAGACGGCCGGCGGCTTGATGATTACCGAGTATCTCGCCTACCGCGCGAAGATGACCATCGACGACGTATTGAACGATCTTCGTCAAAATGCGGAGAAGTACTCCGACTACGCCGTGCAATATGTGTACGTCATATCCGAAACCGGCGTGCTCGAAGGTTGCGTACGCCTGCGCGACTTGGTGTTATCACCCGGCGACACGTCGCTGGAAGAAATCTCTATCAAGAATCCGTTCAACGTGAAAGTAACGGATTCCCTCGAAGAACTCGAACGCTTCTTCAATCGCTATGTTTTCTTCGGTGTGCCGGTTGTAGACAACTTCGGACACCTCGTCGGTGTCGTGCAGCGCGCAGACGTGCAAAAAGCCCACGGCGACGCGACCTTAAAAGCGTTCCAGCGCTTCGCCGGTATCATCGGTGGTGACGAGTTGCGCTCGATGCCGCTTAAACTGCGCTCAGGCCGGCGCCTTGCGTTTCTTGTAGTGAACATCTTTTTGAACCTCATCGCCGCGAGCGTAATTGCGTTGTATGAAGAAACGTTGAGTCAGGTAATAGCACTGGCCGTATTCATGCCCATCCTCTCCGATATGAGCGGGTGCTCCGGCAATCAGGCTGTGGCGGTTTCCATTCGAGAGCTGTCGTTAGGCTTGGCCCAACCACGCGATTACTTGCGTGTGTGGTGGAAAGAGGCACAGGTCGGAATTTTCAATGGACTGATGCTGGGCGCCATGTTAGCCGTACTGGCATTTGTCTGGAAAGGTAGCGTAGCGCTGGCCATCATTGTCGGACTGGCGCTCGGCATCAATACGCTCATCGCAGTGTGTACGGGAGGTCTGTTGCCTTTGTTGATCCGGCGCTTTGGCATTGATCCCGCATTGGCAGCCGCACCAATTCTGACTACGATCACGGACATGCTCGGCTTCTTCCTGGCGCTGTCGTTCACTGCATTGGCCCTTAAAACCGGCTACTTGGTTCCTTTCTAGACCAATGCTTCACGACGCACTCAACAAATTCCTCAACGGCGAGCACCTGTCGCGCAAAGAGGCCGCGTCAGTGATGGATCTCATCATGTCTGGCGAAGTGACGGCAGCGCAGATGGCGGCCTTCCTTGTCGCGATTCGGTTCAAAGGGGAGACGGTCGAAGAGATCGCCGGGTTCGCGGAAACGATGCGCGCGAAAGCCACCAAAGTGACCACCGCGCGGCGTCCACTTGTCGATACCTGCGGCACGGGCGGCGATCGTGCGGGTACATTCAATATCTCTACGACGGCGGCATTCGTCGTGGCTGGTGCGGGTGTCGCCGTTGCAAAGCACGGCAATCGCAGCGCGTCGAGTCTCTGCGGCAGCGCGGATGTGCTGGAAACGTTAGGCGTGAATGTCAATGCCACGCCAGAACAAGTCGGTCACTGCATCGATGAAATTGGGATTGGTTTTTTGTTTGCGCGCACGTTGCACACTGCGATGAAGCACGTTGGGCCGGTGCGCCAGGAATTGAAGATACGCACGGTCTTTAATTTTCTCGGCCCTCTCACCAATCCTGCGAATGCGGACGGACAAGTCATCGGTGTGCCCGACCCGAAACTCGGCGACAAGCTGGCCGAAGTATTGACGCTGCTTGGCACGCGCCGTGCCTTTGTTGTTTCCGGCTCGGATGGTCTCGACGAGATCACATTGACAGGTCCTACGCACATTGCCGAGTCACATCACGGTACCGTCACCAAATACGAAATCACGCCCGAGACGGCAGGTCTACAACGCGCATCTGGTGAAGAGCTGCTGGGGGGCGACGCACAAGTAAACGCGGTGATTCTTCGCGATGTGCTCTCAGGCAAAATCGGACCGCATCGCGACATCGTATTGCTGAATGCCGCCGCCGGCATCCTGGCGTCACACGACGGCGAGGCTGATTGGCGCGGTGCCGTCAAAAAAGCCAGTGAAAGCATTGACTCGGGGGCCGCACTTGCGAAGCTGGACGCATTAGTAGATTATTCTCACCGTATTGTCCAATAAGCAGCGGTGTTTTTCCCACGATGATCCTCGACGAAATCTGCGCGAACAAGCGCATCGAAGTTGAAGCGGCGAAGCAGCAAGTGCCCCTCCACGAACTGGAGGAGCGCATCGAGCAGCGGCGCAAGCCGCGCGATTTTCGTGCTGCGCTGCGCCAACCGGGGATCAGTCTCATCGCCGAAGTGAAGCGCGCCTCACCGACGCTTGGCACTTTCCTGGAAAATGTCGATCCCGCCGAACTCGCGGGCGTGTACAAACAGTCCGGCGCGCGCGCCATTTCCGTGCTCACCGACGAAAAATATTTCAAAGGCACGCTTGCGGATCTGACATCCGTACATGCCGCGGTGCCGATTCCCTGCATCCGCAAGGAATTCATCGTGGATGAGTACCAAATCTACGAAGCGCGCGCAGCCGAAGCCGACGCAATCTTATTGATCGTAAAGTGCCTCACTGATGGTCAAATCCGCGACTATCTGAAGATCGCCGAATCGCTCGGCATGGCCGTGCTCGTGGAAACGCACACCGCTGAAGAAATCGAGCGCGCCATCGGCGCCGGTGCGCATATTATCGGTATCAACAACCGCGATCTGACCACGTTCACGGTCGATATCAACATCACCTTGAGCCTGAAAAAACACGTCCCCGGTGGGCATGTGCTGGTCAGCGAAAGCGGAATCCATACGAGGGAGCACGTGCGCCGGTTAGAAGACGGCGGAGTGGACGCGATTCTCGTGGGCGAGGCCTTGGTGAAAAGTGGCGACATCAGCGGGAAAATTAGGGAATTACTGGGGTTGGACGAGGTATAATCGCCTTTAGTCACCCATGCAAATTTGTGAACGTGAAAGGCGGGTTTTCGACAAACCCGCCCTTGTTGTTTTGAGGGCGTTTCGCCCGGCTGGTTTTGGAAAAATGGTAAGCAGGATAATAGGGAAGTGTCTGTGGAAACCTTGAACCAAATTCCCCCAAAGGTTAAGATTTGCGGGATTACGTCGCTGGAAGACGCATTGGCGGCCTGTGACGCAGGGGCAGACGCCATCGGGTTCAATTTCGCCGAAGAGGCCAAGGCACGGGATCGCTATATCGATCCGGACAAGGCCCTTCTAATCGTCGATGAATTGCCCCCGTTTGTGATGACCGTGGCCGTGTCCGTGAACGAGGATGCGGACACGTTGCTGGAGTACCTTACGTTCATGGATCGCGTGCAATTGCACGGCGAGGAACCGGACGAGGTCTGCGACGCGATCGGGTCCGAGGCGATCAAAGTGTTTCGTGTCACACCCGATTTTGACGTGCGCGCCATGGAAGACTATGCCGCCGCCGGTGCGTATTTGCTCGATGCGTATGCACCAGACGCTCGCGGCGGTACGGGAAAAACGTTTGACTGGGACGTCGCCTGCTGCGCCGTTGCGCTGGGCAAGCCCCTGATACTCGCCGGCGGGTTAACGCCGGACAACGTGGCCGAGGCCGTCCGCAGGGTGCGGCCCTACGCAGTAGACACCGCGGGTGGCGTCGAGTCCGCCCCGGGAAAGAAGGACCATGCCAAGCTCAGAAGCTTTATCGATAACGCCAAACGCGCCTTACTCGCTGCCGGATAGCCGCGGGCGCTACGGTCGTTTTGGCGGGCGCTACGTCCCCGAGACGCTAATGCACCCGCTGCTCGAACTGGAACAGGCGTATGTAAGCGCGCAGACGGATCCGGCGTTTCAGGCCGATCTCGCGAGCCTTCGCGAGCACTACATTGGCCGTCCCACGCCGCTCTATTTTGCGAAGCGTTTTACAGAGCATCTCGGCGGTGCGAAGGTTTACCTGAAGCGCGAAGATCTCGCGCATACCGGCGCGCACAAGATTAATAACGCCCTCGGACAGACCCTGCTCGCGAAGCGCATGGGCAAGAAACGCGTCATCGCGGAGACGGGCGCGGGTCAGCACGGCGTCGCGACAGCAACCGCCTGTGCCTTGCTCGGCCTTGAATGCGAAGTCTACATGGGTACCGAAGACATGGAGCGCCAAAAGCTCAACGTCTTCCGTATGCGCCTTCTCGGCAGCAAGGTGACGCCCGTCGATTCCGGTACCAAAACACTCAAAGACGCCATTAACGAAGCAATGCGCGATTGGGTGACGAATATCGAAAACACGCATTATGTGCTAGGCACGGTCGAAGGTCCGCATCCCTATCCGCAAATCTGCCGCGACTTCCAAAAGATCATCGGCGAAGAAGCGCGCAAGCAGATCATGGAACAAGAGGGGCGTTTGCCCGATTTGTTGATCGCGTGCGTCGGCGGCGGAAGTAATGCGATTGGGTTGTTCTTCGATTTCATTAAAGACGCCTCGGTGAAAATGATCGGCGTCGAGGCCGGCGGCCACGGGCCCGAAACGGGGCAACACGCTGCGCGCTTCGCTGGCGGTGTCGTTGGTATGTTGCACGGCGCGATGAGCTACGTGTTGCAGGACGCGCATGGCCAGATCATGGGCACGCACAGCGTCTCCGCGGGACTCGACTATCCAAGCATTGGCCCGGAGCACGCGCATTGGCACGACATCGGTCGCGTAGAATACACCTACGCCAATGACGATGCGGCGCTCGAAGCCTTCAAACTGATCAGCAGCCTCGAAGGAATCATCCCGGCGCTCGAAAGCGCGCACGCGATCGCGCACGCTGTGAAGGTGGTACCGACATTAAGTAAGGATCAGATCGTAATTGTGAATATGTCCGGCCGCGGCGACAAGGATGTTCCGCAGGTGTCGCGATTCTTGCTCGGCGGGGAGGCAACACTGTGAACCGCATAGACGCGCGTTTTGAACTGTTGGCCGCACAAGGCGACACGGCCTTCATTCCATACATCACCGCAGGCGATCCCACACTCGCGATGACGCACAAAATCGTGCTCGAACTCGAGCGCGCCGGTTGCGATATCGTCGAACTGGGTGTGCCATTCTCCGACCCGATTGCGGACGGCGTGGTAAATCAGGAAGCCGCGCAGCGCGCGCTGAAACACAATGTGACCTTGCACGACGTGGTCAATCTCGTCCGCGAGATTCGCAAGACGTCCGAAATATCCATTGTCCTTTTCACTTATTACAACCCTATCCTCGCGTATGGTGTGGATACGTTTGCAAAGGATTGCGCTAGTGCCGGCGTTGACGGCGTGCTCTGCGTCGATCTGCCCCCCGGGGAAGACGCGGATTACAAGCGCGCGCTGGACGCAAATGGTATCGCGACCATCTTTCTCGCGGCGCCGACCAGCCCGCCGGATCGCATCGCGCTGATTGCCAAAAGCTCGACGGGCTTTGTTTATTACGTATCGCGCACAGGTGTCACCGGCGAACGCGCGGACATTGCGACAACGGTCCAAGGCATGGTCGCTTCCATTAAGCAACACACATCGACACCGGTCGCAGTGGGCTTTGGTATTTCCAGCCCCGCGCAAGCAATGGAAGTGGCGGGCTATGCAGACGGCGTGATTGTAGGCAGCGCAATCGTTAGATTAATCGGAAAATCCGGGGAATCGCTGGATACGCCGAAAATGATTTATGAATTCGTCAAGCCGCTGGTAGACGCCACCAAGTCTGGCGCAACTACCGCAAAGGTATAGTCGTTTTAGCGAAACGTAAACTGGGTCCATATATATCAAGTGCTGTGTTCTAAAATTTAATTCCTAAATCCTGGGTACAAACGTCAAAAATGGCCGGCTACGACATCCAAACATTAGACACGCTCATGACGGCGATATCGTTTATCGTCGGCGCGATGGTGGGCAGTTTTCTCAACGTGTGCGTATATCGCCTGCCGAAAGGCGAGTCCGTTGTGAAACCACGCTCGCGCTGTCCAAAGTGCGAGAGCTCGATTGTCTGGTGTGACAACATTCCGATGGTAAGCTGGCTCATGCTCGGCGCGAAATGCCGCAATTGCAAAACGCCCATTAGCTGGCAGTATCCGCTGGTTGAAGCCATTACCGCCGCGCTCTTCGGCGCGGTGTACGTGCGCTATGGTTTTACGATCGCATCGCCCGTGTACATGTTGCTTTCTGCAGGCTTGGTACTTGTGACGTTTGTCGATCTCACTGACTGGACAATTCCCAACGAAGTCACGTTCCCAGGGATTCCGCTGGGCCTCGTCTGTGCGCTCGTGGCGATGTTTGTGCCGGGTACGAACCTGATGATCCTCGCGCCGCCGAGCGTGCCAATCTTCAGCGCATTGCTCGGCGCGGTTGTCGGTGGTGGAATTCTATATGCGCTCGACAAAGGCGCGCTGCTCATACTCGGCAAACGCGGCATGGGCTTTGGGGACGTGAAACTAATCGCGATGCTGGGCGCGTTCTTTGGTTTCCCCGCTGTGGTCATGATAATTGCCATCGCGGCATGTTGCGGCGCGTTTCTAGGCTACGCACTCATTCTAATGCAGCGTTCCAAAGGCGAGGAAGAAACGGCGCACTACATCCCGTTTGGACCGTACCTTTCCTTTGCGGGGGTTGTGGTGATGCTGTTCGGACAATATCTGTACAACCTGTGGATAACAAACATGGGTATCGAAATTCTGCAGCAGCCGTACTAAAAAGGATTCATTTGTGCTTCGTTATCTCACCGCAGGTGAATCGCATGGCCGCGGTTGTTTTGCAATTCTCGACGGCTTTCCCGCCGGTCTTCACATTCAGCCCGACGACATCAATTTCTGGCTTGCGGAACGCCAGAAGGGCTACGGTCGCGGCGGACGTCAGCGGATCGAGAAGGATGAAGTAGACATGCTCGCGGGCGTGCGCGGCGGCTACACGCTTGGCGGCCCGATTCTCATGGCGGTATGGAACCGCGACTTCAAGAATTGGACCGATGCGATGGACCCTTGGAAACCTTCCACCGGTCCGCGCGCAGTCAAAGTCGTGCAGCCGCGCCCCGGCCACGCCGACCTCGTCGGCGCAATCAAATACGAACAGGACGACTGCCGCAACATTCTCGAACGTGCATCCGCGCGCGAGACATCCGCGCGTGTAGCCGCGGGCGCGCTATGCCGCAAGTTGTTGGCTGAATTTGGTGTCGACCTCGCAGGTCATGTTATTCAAATCGGGCCGGTTATCGCGAAGACCGACAAAGTACCGTCGCAAGATATTCGCAAGCTGTCCATGAAGTCCCAAGTGCGCTGCTGCGACAAAGAAGCCGGCGCAAACATGGTCGCCGTGATTAAGGACTGCAAGCGTAAGAAGGACTCCGTCGGCGGCGTAGTCGAAACGCGCGTATGGGGACTGCCACTCGGTCTCGGTACCTTCACACAATGGGACCGCAAACTGGATGCGCGCATTGCGCAAGCGATGATGAGCATTCAGGCCGTGAAGGGCGTCGAAGTCGGCATCGGCTTCCGCGGTGCAAACCGCTTCGGCAGCAAATACCACGATGAAATTATTCGCGAAGAGAAAGCGCGCGTGGGGGGGAAGTACCGCCGCCTGACCAATAACCTCGGCGGCACCGAAGGCAGCATGTCCACGGGCGAAGACATGATCGTCCGCGTCGCCAAAAAGCCCATCTCCACATTAATGAAGCCGCTGCGCACGGTAAACATCGAGACGCTCGAACCCGCGCTCGCCGTCCTCGAACGAAGCGACACCTGCGCCGTGCCCGCGCTCGCGATCATCGTCGAAGCATCTATAGCAATCGTGCTCGCGGAATTTTTCATTGAAAAGTTCGGCGGCGACACGGTCGCGGAAATGAAGCGAAACTTCGACAGCTACGTCGCCGAGACCAATAAACGGTAGAGCCGAATTCCGATTCGGCTTATTTTTAGATAGATTCAATTCTTCCTATAACGCAAGCCAACTATTTGGAGTGCGGTGGCGGGTAGACACCGCTTTCGCTGTCCTATACGCAAGTCCAACTACTCATGCTCGAGCTACCAACAGATATTATCCCCATCCCATTGCCCACGCCGTTCATTATCGGCCCCGTAAACGTATTTCTCATCAAACACGATCCCATTACACTCGTTGATACCGGTGTCGGCACGGACGACGCCTATAACGCACTCGTCGCCGGACTCCAGGCGCACGGCCTCGCCATTCGCGACATTAAAGTAATCCTTGTCACGCACGGCCACGTCGATCATATCGGCCAGCTAGCGCGTCTCGTCGAAGAATCTGGCGCGGAAACCTGCGGCCACGCCTCAGTCGTCCCGCACGCCGAACCAAAGGAAGCCGAACGCGTTTCCCGCGAATTCCTGCTCGACACATTTCGATCCTTCGGCGTACCGGAAGACATTGTCGCCGAGGCGAAGAAAGCGCGCGAGAATTTTAAGGGCATGAGCGGACCACCGAAGATTAATCGCGTACTACATGAAGGCGATCGCGCTTTTGGGTTCGACGTGTATCACGTGCCGGGGCATTCGTCCTCCGATACGCTGTTCGTCGATCACGCGCGCAGCCTCGGATTTACCGGCGATCACGTCATCAAAGGTGTCAACCCAACACCGCTAATCCGCCGCGATCCCAAGACGGGTGAGCGGGTAAAGAGCTTGCTCGAGTTCGAACAGTCCCTTGAACGCACGCGCGCGTTGGGCCTCCAAACCATGTATCCCGGACACGGGCAGGTGATTACCGAACCCGAAGAGGTGATCGGTCGCGTACTTCAGCGGCACGAGCGTCGCACGCAGAAGGTGCTCGCCACCCTGCGCGAGAAGCCTTCAACCCCCTACGAAATCTCCCGCGCCCTCTTCCCCGACCTATCCAGCGAACACATCTACCTCGCGCTGTCTACAGCCATCGGCCATCTCGATATTCTAGAAGATCGCGGCCTGGCGGAAGCGCAGTTTGCGGGCGAAACACGATACATTGCGTCGTAATTGACTCGCTTTTAAGCCTTTTCCGTAGTAGTTCGAATTTGAATCACCAATTGCGCGAATATGAAACATATCGCGCAATATCCTTTACATAACCCGTTGTTTTATCGACAAAAGTCCTTGGTATGGCGATTGCCTTACTGCGGATGAATTCGTCTGTCGAAAGGAACAAAAATGCGTTTAGACAAGCTGACCTTAAAGGCACAGGAAGCGCTCGCGGAAGCGCAGGACTTGGCGTCGCAGAAGGGCAATCCGGAACTCACGCCGCTGCACTTGCTAGAGGCATTACTCGCGCAAGAGCGTGGCGTCGTGGGCTCCATCTTGCAGCGGCTGGGCGTACATGTGGACGCCGTCCGCGCGCAGGCGCAGCAGCGCTTGGCCAAGCTGCCGCAAGTAAGCGGAGCGGGCGCAGGTATGCCCGGCCTCAGCGCGACCGCACAGAAAGTCCTCGATACCGGCTGGAAGACCGCGCAGCAGCTTAAGGACGAATACCTCAGCACGGAACATATGCTCATTGGCATGATCGATGCCAAAGGGGATCCGGCCCACGATATCCTGAAAGCCGCCGGAGTCACGCACGACGCGGTGCTCTCCGCGTTGAAAGACGTGCGCGGCACGCAGCGCGTGACCGATCCAAATGCTGAAGAAACCTACGAAGCCCTCGCGAAGTACAGCCGCGATCTAACCCAACTCGCGCGCGCAGGCAAACTTGATCCGGTAATTGGCCGCGACGAAGAAATCCGCCGCGTGATCCAGGTGCTATCGCGACGTACGAAGAACAATCCTGTATTAATTGGCGAGCCCGGTGTGGGTAAGACCGCAATCGTCGAAGGCCTCGCACAACGAATCGTTGCGGGCGATGTACCTGAAAGTCTCAAGAACAAGCGCATCGCCGCGCTCGATCTCGGCGCGTTGATTGCCGGTGCGAAGTTCCGAGGCGAATTCGAAGACCGCCTGAAGGCCGTGCTGCGTGAAGTGCAGGAGGCCGAAGGCAACGTAATTCTCTTCATCGATGAACTGCATACGCTCGTCGGTGCGGGCGCTGCTGAAGGCGCGATGGACGCTTCAAATATGTTGAAGCCCGCGCTGGCGCGTGGGGAGCTCCACTGCATCGGCGCGACCACGCTGGATGAGTACCGCAAGCACGTGGAAAAAGACGCGGCGCTGGAGCGGCGTTTCCAACCTGTATTCGCAGGCGAACCGGATGTGGAAAGCACTATTGCCATCCTGCGCGGACTGAAAGATCGCTACGAAGTGCATCATGGCGTGCGCATTCAGGACTCCGCGCTGGTCGCCGCGGCGGTGTTGAGCCACCGCTATATCGCGGACCGTTTCCTGCCGGATAAGGCAATCGACTTGATCGACGAAGCCTCGTCACGTCTGCGCATCGAGATTGATTCGATGCCCTACGAAATCGACGTTCTGGATCGTCGCATCCGCCAGCTTGAGATCGAGCACCTCGCGCTAAAGAAAGAAACCGACAAAGCGGGTCGCGAACAGCGCGAAGGCATCGAACACGAACTCGCCAATCTTCGCGAAGAATTGAACGCAAAGAAAGTGCAGTGGCAGGCCGAGAAAGATGTCATCGAGCGTATTCGCAAAGTTGCCAACGAAATTGACGAAGCCAAGCGCCAAGAAGAAATCGCAGAGCGCGCGGGCCAGCTCGACAAGGTTGCGCAATTGCGCTATGGCACGATTGCCGATTTGCAAAAGAAGATCGAAAAGGAAAATGCGCAGCTTGCCGAAGTGCAGAAACAAGGCAGCTACCTAAAAGAAGAAGTCACCGAAGAAAACATAGCGAAGATCATCGCGAACTGGACCGGCATCCCCGTGACCAAAATGATGGAAGGGGAGATGCAGAAGCTCTTGAAGATGGAAGAGCGCCTCGCGGAGCGCGTCATCGGACAGAAGGACGGCATCCGCGTTGTGTCCGATGCGGTGCGCCGAGCGCGCGCAGGCTTGAAAGAACCGAACCGTCCAATTGGTTCGTTCATTTTCCTTGGCCCGACAGGCGTAGGTAAAACTGAACTCGCGCGCGCGTTGGCCGAACTCCTGTTCGACGATGAAAACGCGATGGTCCGCATCGACATGTCCGAGTACATGGAGAAATTCTCCGTGTCGCGGCTCATCGGCGCGCCTCCGGGATACGTCGGCTACGAAGAAGGCGGCCAACTCACGGAAGCCGTGCGGCGCCGTCCCTACAGCGTGATCCTGTTCGACGAGATCGAGAAGGCGCACCACGACGTGTTCAATGTGCTGCTTCAATTACTTGACGATGGCCGCGTCACGGACAGCCAAGGCCGCACCGTGGACTTCAAGAATACGGTCGTGATCATGACCTCGAACATCGGCAGCGAAGTGTTTCAGGAGGCAGACGGCACCTACGACGAAAAAGTCGAACATGTGCTCGGTGTGTTAAAACGGCACTTCCGTCCGGAGTTCGTGAACCGCATCGACGACATCGTCGTGTTCCACCCACTCGAACGCGAACACATCCGCAAGATTGTGGACGTACAGATTAAGCGCCTGCTCAAACGCGTCGAAGACAAAAAGATCGCCATCGATCTCACCGACGCCGCGCGCGACATTCTCGCCGAGCACGGCTACGAACCCGCGTTCGGCGCGCGCCCCCTCAAGCGCGCCATCCAGCGCATGGTCCTCGATCCGCTCGCCATCGAAATCCTCGAAGGCCGCGTAAAAGAAGGCGACCACGTGTTGGTAGACGCGAACGGCAAGGAAGGCTTATCGCTCATGCCGAAGGCAGCCTAAAGGGAAAAAATAAGCAGGCCTGTAAGCCGAATTCTGTCTGGGGCCTTGCGACCCTGAGACGGCCATTCCTCTGGGACGCGCGTCGCCGCGCGCCTCAAGCTTCCTACCCGGGAGCGGAACGGGCCGTTCCATTGCTCCCCTATTTGGAATTGCTCCGGGTGGGGTTTGACGAGCCGCCGTGTTGCCACGACGCTGGTGCGCTCTTACCGCACCATTTCACCCTTGCCGGCCGCGCGGTGAAGCGCGACGTAGGCGGTATG
>JADLHJ010000012.1 GCA_020848835.1 Candidatus Hydrogenedentota bacterium | reverse complement strand
GCGCTATGTCGTGCCGGTAACACGTGTTAGGTAAGGAGCAGGTATCATGGCGAAGGCTAAGGGCAACGTCGTGCAGGTGATTCTCGAATGTACGGAGGCGCCGGGCACGTCGCGGTACCACACCAAAAAGAACGTCCGTAACGTTACGGGCCGCATCGAGCGCAAGAAATATAACTCGACGCTCCGCAAAGTCACTGTCCACAAAGAAAAGAAGTAACGCCCGCCACGGGCCGGAGGGGCCGCCATGGCGGTTCTCGAGGTCAACGAGTTGAAGAAGTCGTTCGTCTCGCCCGACGGCGAGCGGACCGTGATCGTGGATGTACCGCGCTTCGCCGTGGACGACGCGCAACAAATCGCGCTCCAGGGCAGCAGTGGGTCTGGCAAGACGACCTTTCTAAATTTGATCGCCGGAATCCTGAAACCGGATTCCGGCGATATTTCTTTGGCCGGACAAAGCCTCTCCAAGTTGTCGGAAGCAGGCCGCGATCGCGTGCGTGCGCAGTCCATCGGTTATGTTTTCCAGACCTTCAATCTGCTGCAAGGCTACACCGCGCTGGAGAATGTGCTACTCGGCATGATGTTCGGGCGCGGCGCGGATGTGACGTACGCGAAGGCGCTGCTTGAACGCGTCGGCCTGAAAGACCGGATGAACTACCGCCCGCGCCAGCTCAGCGTCGGCCAGCAGCAACGCGTCGCCGTAGCGCGCGCCCTGGCAAACCACCCGAAACTCGTGCTCGCCGACGAGCCAACCGGCAATCTCGATTTCCATCACGCTACCGAAGCGCTCAAACTCATCCGCGAAGTCTGCCGCGAACAAAACGCCGCGCTGCTTCTGGTAACACACGACCGGGAAATCCTCACGCAATTCGATCACGTGAAATCGCTGGCCGAAATCAATAACGCGGCCCAACCACAGATTGCACAGATAACACAGATTTGAATTCGAAGGCGCAGCCGATTTAGATGCTAAAAAGTTTGTCGCAGGTTGACAGCGTATACTCATACTCGAAAAAGGAAAACCCAGAAAGGTGATCGAAAGCGTTTAGTTCACCTCTATTTGCATTTTAAATCTGTGTCATCTGTGAAATCTGTGGATGAATTCCTCGTTGCATTCGCTTAGTGCCATATTTCTTATCGTTCGCCGCAGTCTGCGGCAGCACGCGTTATCTACGTGCGTGACGTTGTTGGCCGTCGCGCTTGCTTCGGGATTGGTCATGTCGGTGTTTGCAATCCAGCGGCAGACCTATGAGGCATTCACGGGTGGCGAGCTCGGCTTCGACGCCGTCCTCGGCGCACGCGGCAGTCAATTACAACTCGTGCTAAATACGGTCTTTCACTTGGAAACTTCCCCCGGCAATATCCCGTGGGGCATGTACCAAGCAATGAAAGCGGACCGCCGCGTCGAAATCGCGCTCCCCTATGCAACCGGCGACAACTACATGGGCTTCCGCATCGTCGGCACCACCGACGAAATATTCACCAAGTTTCACTACCGCGCGGGGAAAACATTTGAAGTGGATGAAGGTGGTCGCATTTTCGATGCGTCGCGGCGCGAAGCGGTGATCGGGAGTTTTGCCGCGCAGGAGACCGGCCTCAAACCCGGCGACACAATCAATCCATACCACGGCCTCGCCTACAGCGAGAACAGCAAGCACAACGAAGAGTACACCGTCGTTGGCATACTCAAACCAACGAACAGCCCATCCGACCGCGTGATCTTCATTCCTATCGAAGGCATCTTCCGCATGGGCGGCCACGTGCTGCGCGGCACCGGTGAAACCTACCATGCGCAGGCGGGCGTAAAGATTCCCGACGACGCGAAAGAAGTGAGTGCGGTAATGTTGAAGTTCAAAAACCCGAAGACCGGATTCGACATGGACATGCTGATCAACAAGCAGGGTAAGGTCGCGACGCTCGCGTATCCTATCGGCCGCGTGATGTCGGAGTTGTTCGACAAGCTAGGCTGGATCAACCGCGTGCTGGAGCTCGTCGCGTACCTGGTCGTCGTTGTCGCGTCCGCCGCGATCCTTGCGAGCATCTACAACACCATCAACGAACGCCGCCGCGAATTCGCAATCCTGCGCGCACTCGGCGCACGCCGCGTTACCGTCTTCTCCGCAATCCTGCTGGAGGCCGCGTCGATCGCAATGCTCGGTTCAGTCATCGGCTTCGCAGTGTACGGCGCGATTCTCGGTGCCGCAATGGTCGTCGTGAAAGCGCAAACCGGCGTCGTGCTCGACATCTGGTCCCTGCACCCCGCGTTGTATTTAACGCCGTTATGCATGACAATCGTCGGCACGCTGGCCGGCGTGCTGCCCGCGTATAAGGCATACTCAACCGACGTGGCAACGAACCTGACGCCGGCGAGTTGAACCATGAGGACACGGAGAACACGAAGCATGTCGAAACAAGCTCAAATATTGGCGGCGGTTATAGCAATTGCATCCCTTGCAGGGTGTTCCAATCAATCCGACTCGATGGAGAAAACCACCGCGCCGGTTTTGGTCCCCGCAGAATCCACACCAGCAGATTCGGATTTAGCCGAGAAAGCCGCGCCCGCGGCACACGAAGAACACCATCACGCTGCGCCGCACAACGGAACGCTGATCATGCTCGGCGATCACGCCGGTCATCTGGAGTTTGTGCTGGACAACTCAACGGGCACGCTAACCTTGTACGCGCTCGATGGTGAAGCAGAGCAGCCCGTGCGTCTTAACTCATTAGGCCTTGCCATTCAGCTAACCGTCCCCGGAAAAGACCCTGTATCGCTCGAATTGAAGCCCGTTGAAAACGTACTGACCGGCGAGACGGGTACGTCAACATCTCAATACGCCGCGCAGAACGACACCTTGAAGGGCGTTACAGAATTCAGCGCGATAATTCCCGAACTCGCATTTCGCGGCATGGAACTGGAAAATCTTACGATAAACTTTCCCGCAGGGAACGAATAAGGCGGTCTGCTCTAAGAAAAATCTTGGCACTGGGCGAGCGCGATTTGGAGTGCGGTAGCGGGTCGACACTGCTTCGACTGTTCATTGCAGCGCGGCGCAACAAGTTACTCAAAAAATCGCCTGCCCGCGTCCGATACTGCATGGGCGCGGGCAAGCGTATCAAAACAGCGGATTCAAGGTTGCGAAATGAGGGCAACCTTGTCCGCCGTGGAAGCGCTATCCGGTTCTTTCTTTTTCACCAACTCCGTCAAATAATCCCCAAGCGCGCCAATCTCGGCCGCGCTGCCAACCAACGGCGGCATATACGCCTTATACGGCGAATCGTCCTTATATTCGTGCAACATCGTGAGAATGCTGCCGACTGATTCGCGGTCGCGCCCAGCAAGCAACTTCTTCAAAGGACGGTACGCGTCGCGCGTGTGACACGCGAGGCATTGCCCGCGCAACATCAATTCACCGCGTTTCAGTTGGGCCGCGTACATTTCCGGTGCTGCATCCGCGGCAAGCGCCACGCCCGTGCCTGCCCTGTCAATCTTCGCCCATGTCTCGCGGTCCGCATCCGTCGCCCAAGGCGAATGCGTGAGATACCCGTCGCGGTTGAACTGTTCCACTTCCGTCTTGCGGATGCCGTTTGAGAACATGTGGTCGGCAATCACATAAGGCTTGCGCAACATCTCGCGCGCGTGCTCGGTTGATGCCGTTGCCACCAGCGCAAGCAGCAACACACCGAACGCGTGGCCAAATCCGAAACTGCGCGGACTACGGTATGCGAGAAAATACACCACAACTGCGATCGTCGCTGACGCCATCACGGCAACCAACACCGCCCGCGTCACTTGCGTGAAGATGCCCTGTCCAATCGTGCCGATGCCCAGGCTCAGCAAATGGCTGCGCGCTTCGGGCACCATGTATAAGTACCACATGATGCAAAAGGGCAGCAGGATGAACGACGGCAACAACCACTTGCACGACCAACGGATGATGTCGGTCTTCAACTCCGGTTGTTCATAACCATCCAGTCTGCTCGCCGTCAGTAACGCCCACACGCCCGCAAGTGAAATGCAGATCAACGTGCGCACAAACAGGCTCGGCCAATACGTCGGGTTGAAGAACGCGTACCAGAACATGCTCGCTTCATTGCCCGTTCCCGCGACGGACAGCCAACTGGAGCCTGGCGTCAACATGAACGTGAGAATGCCGTTGATAATCACAAGACTGAGCCATGCAGAGATCGCATAGATCCATCCGATCGTCAGGTGCAACCGATCCGGGATGCGGCCCCACGTGTAGTAATAGACCGAGGCCGCCGTGATCTCGATGATGAAAAAAGTCCACTCGATCGCCCATCCAAATACAAAGTTGTGAATGAGCGTGCTTGTGCCTTCCGGATTCGCAAGACCAATCGAAAACCAAATCGCCACACCCGTCACCGCGCCATATACGCCCGTGAGGACCAGAAAGAATTTGGAATGGCCTTTAAGCGCGGCAAGCCAATCCGCCCGCCCGCTCTTTAAAACCTTATGTTCGGCCATCACCAGATAGAAACCGCCGCCGATGGCAAAGTGCGACACGAGTATATGGAAGATTGCAATCATTCCAATGACCCAGCCACTGCCAATGTGGGGAACGTCCCAGAATGGATAATTCATGCAAGTACTCCACGGGAGTTTTTTTGCGCGCACTTACACATCGGCATAACCCCAGATCGTAAATACGATCAGCGTAACGACCGCAAACCATCCAAACCACGTCGCCGTGCGCGCGCGCCGCTCGAATTCCTTCTTGCGGTCGTACAGCGGAATCAACGTCCACAACAGCCCACCAACGGTGAAGAGCACCAGACCGAGCACTTCACCCGCGTAACCGGGGACGATATCGCCGATAACCTTCAGAATCTGGAACTGGCTCATGAAGTACCATTCCGGGTGTATCCCCGCGGGCGCGGGCGCCGCCGGGTCGGCCTGTGCGCCGAGGTCCCAGGGATAAAGCGTCGCGAGAATGGTGAGCACGTTGAGCGACATCAGCCACAGCGCGATGTCCTTCGCGAAGAAATCCGGAAAGAACGGCATCGAACGGCGTTCGCGTTCAGGCTTTACTTCTTCGGAAGGCGGCAGCGCATTCCCATGCTTCTGTACGAGCCACAAATGAAACGCAAGCATCGCAAAGAAAAGGATCGGCAGAATCGCGGCGTGTAGCGCGAAGAAACGTTGAATGGTTACGCCCGTCACACTCTCGCCGCCCTGAACAATCTGTACGATGAATGGTCCAAACCCCGGGATGATGCGCGGAATCTCCAGGCCGACTTTCGTCGCGAAGAATGCCAGTTCATCCATCGGCAACAAGTAGCCGCTGAATCCAAACACGAGCGTGAGTCCGGCCAACACCAGGCCCGACCACCACCCGAATTCGCGTGGCTTGCGATACGCTTTCATGAAGTACACGGAAAACATGTGCACGAAAACCGCAACCACCATCAGGTTCGCGGCCCACGAATGCGCCGATCGCACCAGCCATCCAAACTCGACGTCATACGTGATCTGTCGCACCGATTCATACGCCTGATCGCCCGGACGGTAATACACCAGTAACAGAAATCCGGTGACCAATTGCACAATAAATAAGAACAGCGAAATGCCGCCCCAGTAATACCAGAACGTGTGTTTGTGTACCGGCACCGTCTTTTTCGATGCGAACGCCGCGAGCGAACCGAGGTCCAGCCGCTCGTCGAGCCAGGTATAGAGCGATGACTTAGACGCGGGTGACGATAATCTGGCCATCGCGCTGCTCCACGTTGTGTTGACGAAGGGGTTTCGGCGGCGGACCACCGGTGTTCTTTCCGGTAGCCATGTCGTACTTGCCGCCATGACAGGGACAAAAGATTCGGCTCTCGTTCGCTTGAAACTGCACCGTGCAACCAAGGTGCGTGCATACCGCATCAAAACATACGACCGATCCATCGTTGTGATGGATCAACAATGCGGGCCGGTTTCCAAACATGAAGCTCAGCGCCGTGCCCGGCTTCGGCATGTTCGCCTCGGGTAACGCGACTTCCGTCACCGCAGGTGCGGATGCTTCTCGCCGCGCGGGTGTCGAAAGATACCGATAGATCGGATAACCCACCGCACCCGCGTATCCCGCGCCCACAACGCCAACCAGCGTGCGCACGAACACTTTCCGCGGCATGGGTACATCCGGTTCTTCCGCGATTGAATCAGCCATGTTGCGCAGTCTCCCGTTGTGCCGTGATCAAAACTTTGCCCATCCACAACACCAACGCCACAGCCACCACAAACAAAATGAGGAACAAGATAATCGTGGACCAATTCGCGACCACCGTGCGGTCCCACACGTTCAGTCCGTGTGCGCTGAGCGATACATCGCGAATTCCGTCGCGTAGCAGCACTAGCGCCAACACGTTCACAAACGATGCCGTCGCGCAGATCGAGGGAAGCGCGTAACCCTTCCCCATAGACGCAAACCAACCGGCGCCAATGAGCGCGACTGCCGTGAGCAACCAAATCGCGAAGAAGAGCAAGTAGATCGAATTTCCACTGAGTCCGCTGCGGACCGCTTCCGGTTGCGCGTAATACACCCACATCCCCATCGCGATCTCGACGGCACTGAAAACCGCGAGCAGTTTTCCGCCCCACGAACGCAGCAGCGCGCGCGCGGGATGGTCCGCGTCGAGACTTGTCGGCAGAATCATCAGGCCGATTCCCGTAATGCCGATGGACGCCAGCATCATGTACAACCAGCGCGGCGTTGTCGTGGGATCGCCGCTGGGAAGGTGCATACCTGCGGTGCTTGTCGCATACATGGCGCTCCAAGCTTCGGGCCGCAGCATCAGCGTCATGTTCGAGCTGTAGATCATCCCGACCTTCAGCACTACAATCAGCGCGATCAGCCCAAACCAACCATAGGCCTTACTGGAGTCGGCGCGCTTCGCCATCGAATAGAGCAGCGCATAGGAAAAGATGACCATGAAGATCACGCTGATCCACCAGAACCCGATCAGCACGCTGCTCGTGTACAGCGCGCGGCCGTAGAGCACCTGCGTGAACAACAGCGGCGGGATACCGAGATTGATGACGTAGGTCATCACGAGCGGCAGGCGGCGGACGATCTCATCGGACCCGCTCAGCATCGCGGGCTTCGACTTCCCCATCGCGCGCCAGAGCAGCGCAACGACCAGCCCCCCGACCAGAAAATGGACCGCGTAGAAATGCAACACAAGGGTGACGACATTCAGCAGCTTGAACAGCCAGACGGGCGCCGGCAACGGAATCGGATCAACCCCAGGAAATGCCCCCATAGCTTTTTCCCTTATTGACGCGTGCGAAGTACGCACCTTCTAAAAGTTGGATCGCGAGAACAACAATCGTGATATTTTTCACGATACGGATCCCGAAATGCAACTTTTGACTCTCCCCCCTTCACCCCGTCCGATTTCGCGTGAAGAATCCCCCAGTTTGGGCTAGAATAGGCAAAATTCTAAGGGTGAGGTGATCATGAAGTATCGGTATTCTACTCACGCAATCTTTCTGGCTGGATTCATATTCGCCGTCCTCCCGGCCTGGCCGCAGAAAGATGGCGCCGAAATCAAAGGCGCCCCCATTGACGCGCCCGCCGAGGCCCCTGCCGATGGCACAAGCGCACAGCCCGGCGGCGCGCCCCAGGGTCAAACCCTCGGAAAGGCACTCCCGCAGGCCTCCCTCGATCTGCTGCAAAAGGCAGAAGGTGACGCCGCGAAAGACCCAATGAAGTTCGAAAAGACCAAAGATGGCAAGTATCTAAAGGTCACCTTCAACGCACTGGGAAGCTTCCCCTACGAAGTCCCTGATCCCGATGCAATCCTCGCAAGCCCAACACCCAATAAGCCGCTGAAGGATCAGATTCCACCGAAGTTGAAAGAGCTGAACACCCAACCTGCGGTCGTAGTCGGGTTCATGGTCCCGGTCGAAGTGGACAACAAAGGTGGCGTCAAATCCTTCGCGCTGACGCAGAACCAGATGTATTGCTGTTTCGGCGTCCCGCCATCCATGAACGAATGGGTGATGGTAAACGTGCAAGGCGAACCCGCGAAATACTACTCCGATATGCCCGTCGCCGCGTTCGGCACCCTCGAAGTCGGCGAGGAATTCGAAGATGGCTACGTAATGAGCGTGTACCGCTTGAAGTGCGAGAAGGTCATGGACGTGCGCGAACTCCTGCAGCAATCCAAAGGCTAAATGACCGGCATTCTTCCGCGCCAAAGGCGCACAGCAACCCTAGCCAGGGGCATTCGCCCCTGGAACAAGGTTTGTCCCCTATCGAATACGCCGCCCTGTATGGGCACGGCAAGGCGGTACTGTGCTGTTCGATCGCCGTACGTACACGCGGCATGAGCGTTGACGTAATCGTTGTCAGCTACAACACGCGCGACTTGTTGCGCGCGTGTCTGCAAAGCGTGGCCCGCGCAGCAAATGAAATAGAGAACCTCCACACATTCGTTGTGGACAACGCCAGCAGCGACGCCTCCGCCGAAATGGTCCGTACGGAATTCCCGTCCGTTCAATTAATCGCTCTCGATAAGAACATCGGCTTCGGCCCAGCCAACAATCGCGGCATGCGCGCGGGCAATAGCGAATACCTTCTGTTCTTAAACTCCGACGCCGAATTAACTCCCGGCGCTTTGAAATTGCTCGTGTCATTCCTCGGCGGAAATCCAAACGCCGTCATCGCCGGCCCTCGCCTCGAATATCCCGATGGACGCTTTCAATTGTCCTGTCGCCGCTTCCCAACCTTTCTCCGCAGCCTGTGGAATACCGCAGGCATACAGCGCCGCCTTCCAAACCAATTCACGTCGCTGCAAAGTTGGCTGGCCGAATCGGATCACGTCCAAGGCGCAAAGATAGACATGGTCTCCGGCGCGTGCTTTCTCGCCCGGCGCGACTATTTCGAATCTATAGGCGGCTTCGACGAGAAACTGTTCCTCTACGAAGAGGAAATGGACGTCATGCTGCCCGCCCGCCGCAAGGGAAAAGACGTCTGCTACTGCGCCGAAGCCCGCGTCATCCACCATCACGGCGCCAGCAGCGGCGAACATCAAGCCAGCGATGCCTCGCTGTATCACCTGTATCGAAGCAAGTACTTCACATTCCGCAAGCACTATGGTTTCGCTTATGCTTTCCTGACCTTTCTGGCAGACTTCCTCGTCTTTCAATCTAGCGCCCTTCTCAACGGGCTGCGCGGATCAACAAGTAGCGCCGCTCGAAATGCAAGCTTCTGTCTGCAGGGGTACCGTGCGTCTTCTTCTCCTCGGACAAGCAAATAAACTCTTGACGAACCGTTTCTGATTTCGTAAGGTATTACTACGCAGTGACCTACGAAGCGGTGAAGATGTGGAATTTGACATCTTTTGGTAGGGCGAACACTGCGCAAGGTGGGCATAATGTAAGATATAAATAGTCGCTATTGACTTTTTTTGATATATTTTTGACGACATTTTGATTGCGCAATTAGTTGTCAATTATGACAACAGATGGAGCGTGAGCGTTCGCGATGAGCCAATTTGCAATAATCGCCAACCAATCAACGTTTTAGCTTCCAATAACTTACGCACTTTGGCAAGAGTGGCACGCATCTTGAACCTAGGATCCCAGGTTGGTCTGTGCCGTATCGCACGGAATTTCGCGGGGAAACGATGAGAAGTAGTAGGTCAAGCCGGATCTCTGTAAATACTTTTGCGCGTCGCGCAACCGGCCTGCTTTGTGCCTTTTTACTAACTACGGTTGCCGTAGCCCACGAGGGCGACACACCCGCCGGCTTTCAAATTACCACCATCGCATCCGGCCTGTATCAGCCCGTCGCTGCCCGTTTCGCGCCGGATGGCCGGTATTTCGTAATTGAGAAATACGGAAAACTCTACGCATACGATTCCGTAGCTGACACAACGCCGAATTTAGTGAAAAACTTTGAGTCTCAGCTATGGTCGTACCACGACCACGGCATGCTGGGCCTTGCCGTGGATCCACAGTTTCCCACCCGCCCCTATGTGTACGTGCTCTATGCGCTGCGCGGCAAACCTGGCGGCCGCCTGTGCCGCGTCGAAATTAACCCCGCAACGAACCAGATCGTAGGTAACGAACTCGTACTCTTGGAAGCCTGGTGTCTGATTTATCCGAGCCATGGCATGGGCGATCTGCAGTTCGGACCGGACGGTTCCCTCTACGTGACCGTGGGTGACGCCGCAAGCTTCAACAAT
Organism: Candidatus Hydrogenedentota bacterium; assembly: GCA_020848835.1. Classification (GTDB taxonomy): domain Bacteria; phylum Hydrogenedentota; class Hydrogenedentia; order Hydrogenedentales; family SLHB01; genus JABWCD01. The sequence continues at coordinate 64,961 of JADLHJ010000012.1, read as the reverse complement.
CTCGACTGGGGCCAGGACGAACCGTACAACGCCGATGGCGATCCCTCGGGCGGGTGCACTTGCAACGATCCTTTTGAGGAAGGAGGCGCACTCCGCTCCCAAGACTTGCGCACTTCCGGCGATCCGGTCGGCTACAACGGCGCGATGATCCGCGTCAATCCCGATACCGGCGCAGCAATGCCGAACAATCCGCTTATCGGTGGCAGCACGGACGACGACCGCATCGTCGCCTATGGCTTCCGCAATCCGTTCCGGTTCACGATCGACCAAGTCACTGGCGGGATTTTTATCTGCGACGTCGGTTGGAACCAGTGGGAGGAAATCAACTACATCGCCAATCCGCTCGCGACACCGATAAAAAACTTTGGCTGGCCCTGCTACGAAGGCGCCGACTTGATGGCATCGTACTATTGGTCTGGCTTGCCAATTTGCGATGCGCTCGTCGCGGAAGGATCGGCAACCGCGCCGTTCTATACCTTCCCGCATGTAACGGGCGCCTCCGTCACCGGCGCCGCAATTTATGGCGGTGGCGATTATCCAGGTTCCTATATCGGCGCGCTGTTCGTCGCGGACTACAGCCAGCAAAAGATTATGGTGATGTATCCCAATCAACAGGGTATGCCCGATCCCGCAACAATCGAAGATTTCATCCCACACGAAGTGCAGCCCGTCGATTTACAGGTTGGCCCTGACGGTGATCTGTTTTATGTTGATCTCGCCGATGGCGCGATCAACCGGATCCAGTACATCGGCGGTCACCACCCGCCAACGGCAGTCGCCGCTGCGGACGTGACAAGCGGCCCTGCGCCACTCACCGTGCAATTCAGCGCGCTGCAGTCCACCGACCCGGATGGCAATCCCCTGACCTATGGCTGGGATTTTAATAACGACGGCGACTTCTCCGATTCCACAGATGCCGAGCCCGCATTCACTTTTACTTCGTCTGGCAATTATCCTGTCAGCCTGAAGGTAACGGACTGTTGCACGCAGTTTGATATAGACACGATCATCATCGCGGTTGACAACGGCCCGCCCGCCGGAACCATCCTTACGCCGGTGCAAAATTACTTGTGGCGTGTCGGTGACGAAATTCCCTTCTCCGGCGAAGGCCTGGATCCCGACACCGGCGCGATCGATCCGAGCGGGTTCACCTGGGACTTTATTCTCAATCATTGCGTTTCGCTCAATCCGCCTAACTGCCATCAGCATCACATGGAAACGCAAACCGGTGTCGATGAAGGCACGGTGCTCGCTATCGATCACGAGTATCCCTGTTCAATCACGGTCCGATTGACGGTTGCGGAGCCCGGCGCAAACGGATTGACCGACGTGAAAGAAATTGACATTGAACCCGAAGTTGTGACGCTTACGATACGCACCGAACCCATCGGTCTCGAAGCGGGTATTTTCGCATTGCTCGACCCAACACCTTTCGATAAACAGGCTGTAGTAAATGGTTCGACGACGCTCGTCGCCCCAGCCGCTCAGGTCGTCGTCGATACGAAATACACCTTTGCATCCTGGTCTGATAGTGGCGCCGCGGCGCACAACATCACCATCCCCGCGACCGACACGACCTACACCGCCACCTACACCGCGAACCAACGCCCCGTGCTCGCAGCAATCGGCAACAAGACCGTCAACGAAGGCGAACTGCTGGAGTTCACCGTGAGCGCAACAGACCCGGACGGCACCACGCCGGTACTGAGCCTGAACACTTTGCCTTCCGGCGCAAGCTTCGTCACGCACGGCAACGGCACCGCTACCTTCTCGTGGACACCGACCTACGCGCAAGCCGGCAACTATACGAACCTGAACTTCAAAGCCGCGGACAGCGCGGACGCAAACTGGTTCCACACGCGCTCGATTTCCATCACGGTCAATGAAGGCAATCAGCCCCCGGTCATGGCCACCGTCGGTAACAAGTCGGTGGATGAAAACGCGCAACTGCAATTCACCGTCACCGCGACCGATCCTGAAGACACGGCGCTAACCATGACCGCATCGAACAAACCAATCGGATCGTCATTCGTAGACAACGGCGACGGCTCCGGGACTTTCACCTGGACGCCGACCTACGTGCAGGCGGGCACCTACACTAACGTTTCGTTCACCGCGACAGATGCAGGCTCACCCGCAAAGCAAGACTCGCGCTCGATCAACATCACCGTGAACAACGTAAACCGCGCGCCAGTCGTCTCCGCAATCGGAAATCAATCGGTGAGCGAAAATGCAATCCTGCAAGTGAACGTCTCCGCAAGCGATCCCGACGGAACTGTTCCGTTGTTGGCCGCTACAGGCATGCCGCAAGGCGCGACCTTCACGGACAATCACAACGGCACCGGCGTCTTCACCTGGGCCGCCGATTTCAACGACGCCGGCGTGTATCCCGGAATCACCATCATCGCGACAGACGCCGAGCAATCCGGCCTCACAGGCCAACGTGATTTCACCGTGACCGTGAACAACTCCAACCGCAAGCCGTCGATCGATCCCGTCGCAAACGTCTCCGCGGACGAGGGTGACACAATCTCGTTTGGAGTAACTGCATCGGATCCAGACCAGGATTCACTCACCTTGAGTGCGGAAAACCTGCCAAACGGCGCCACCTTAACCGACAACGGAAACGGCACAGCCACATTCAATTGGGAAGTCGATCGCAAGTCGGCGGACAATTCGCCCTACGCAATTACGTTCATTGCTACCGATGGCGACAAGTCCGATTCGACAAATTGCACCATCACGATTGCAGACGTGAACGTGCCGGTGCTCCTCGAAACGATCGGCGGTAAAGACGCCGTCGAGGGACAGCCAATGTCGTTCGCGGTTATCGCGGTCGATCCCGACGCAACGCCAACCGTGACGGCGTCTGGCCTGCCGCGAGGTGCCCAATTCGTTGAAAACATTTCGGGCGTGCTGGTGTTTTACTGGATACCAGACTATCACGCCTCGGAATTCTCGCCTGCGCAAGTGACCTTCACTGCTAGCGATGGCGCCACACAACAATCCGAAACGGTGGAGATTGCCGTCGCCGACGCGCCCGCACCGGGCGAAATCGTCGTGTCGAAACCCGCGGCCGGTTCGAGCTCTGCGCGTAAAGGCAAAGTGAAGACCAAGATAAAATGGTCATCCAACGGCGAAACCGGCGATAAAGTTGTCGTCGAACTTTGGCGCAACGGCGCATTCATCGAGATGATCAAAGGCAGCACGAACAACGATGGCGGCATCAATTGGGATATCCCAAACAAGATGCCGTTAGGCGACGGCTATTCGGTTCGGGTGTATTCGAAGAGCAATCCCTTAATCTACGGCGCGAGCGGCGCTTTTTCGATCATTGGCGGAAAATAGGCCCTCGTCCCGGAAAGGCTTCGCTACTCGTTCACAGAGGCTGTCTTTGCCAAACGCGGCGTCGTAGTTTCCACGTATCGTTTGAAATTATTCATATCTGACTCGACACGCTCTTCGACGTTCGTGAATATCTGAGTGGCGAGCACGCGCACAATTCCTTGCGGCGCGACGAGCATCGTGGCGGTAATTTGCGTAAGCTCCGTGTCGAGCATCGTGAAGATGACCTGACCACTGACTTTGAAATGATCGCCCGCGGCCTTCCACGCCACACGCGTATCCGGATCGAGCAGCGTCGTCTCTGCGTCCCATTCTATTTCTTTGCCCATCGGCCCGTTTACGTTCCAATGCGTCCGGTTATCGTCAATTCGCGTGACGCTGTTGACATTCTCCATGAAGTCGGGAAAACGCTCGAAATCCATCCACAGCGCGAAGACTTCTTCAATGTTGCGGCTGATTGTGATTGACTTGGTAAATGTTTCACTCATAACAGTCTCGCTTTTCGTAATGACGCAATGCGCCGGTTGGCGAACAAAACGACTTTAACGAAACTGTAGACGCTTGGCGTGTTGGAGAATGTGCGGCAATGCTGCAACGCGAAGTAGGCTAACACTGATCCCCGGGTACGCACTGTCTTACAAACAATGCTTTTACTTTAAGGCGCGTTCGCGTGCTTCACCTGTCTGCGCCAAAACTTTTCCGCTTCGTGGTGATGGCGCAAGATTTCCATCAGCTTTTCGGGATCGTCGTGCTTGATTCGCGCGATGCGTTCGCGCACCCAATCGAGAAAAAATTGCGCTGAGGCGCGGCTGATGCGCATGTTCTGCTTGCCGGTCTCGACGTAGAAAGGCGCAGTAGATGCGAAGCGAAACGTCTTCGAATTGTCCGTAACCGCGCGAACAATAAACCATCCACTCTCCTCAAACTGCAGCGTGCCCAGCGAACCGCTGCGTTTGAAATCGTTGAACGGCACCGTATGATTGATCGCGCCGTTCTTAATCACTTCGACGTAAGGAATGTTCTCCTGCGTCAAAATCTCCGCGGACAATGAAATGTCGATGGGCCCGGTCGATTGAAACACATGCCCGGGCAATTCGCCGTTCGCTTTCACAATCAGCATCGGCCCATTGGTCACAAAACTCCGGCCCGAGCGGAGCCCGTCCCACCACGTTTCCCACGAGAGTTTGCCATCGCGCTGCGGATCGATCTGCACGTAGACGCGGTTGTACCCAACGGGATTGGGCAACACGCCCGATGCGCTCCCCGCCGACGGAGGAATGCGAATACCCGCGTTCAATATTTCGTAATAGATTTCCTGAGACCAATATCCGTTGCCGCGCGGCGCGGGTAGTCGCGCCACATCGCGGGGCTTTCCCCAGGCCTCGCCTTCGTACATGCTGCTACGGCACATGTGATTGTTCGCGATGCCGATGCTGCTACAGAATCCCAACGCGAGGGCAGCGGAAACGTCCCACCAAAACGGTTTCTCAATGTCGATCCAGTTGTCACCAGATTTCTTCGATGCCATAGAGATGGAGAGGGGTGACGGATATTCCTTATCACAATGGAGGAGGTCGATTGGCGCGAGTTCTCCGTAATAAAGAAACGCACCGCCGTTGCGTTCATCTTCGCCTGCCATCACGTCATAAAAGCGATTGCCGTCGAACTGTACCAGCGCGTGTTCCGGAATCGGCCGGTTCGCCCAATAGTTCTTGTTATTCCACCAAGTGATTACCGGCGCGACGTGCAGATCCTCCGCGCGCATGAGCAACTCGATATTCTCGGGCGGTCGATGCACGTGAAGATCACCGGGCCACCACCCGTGCCCGGGCATGTCAACAAATCGACTGATCTCGACTTGAACGTTCGTCTCGCTGTCTGGCCGTATCGAAAACTCCGCGCTGCCTGGAACATATTCGGGGCCACGCTCCACGACTACACAGTAGTCCCCTTCCGAAAGCGCCACGATTGCAGTCCCCGGAAACACGAAGTGATCGTGCCACCACGGGTACTCGGTGACTTTCACTACGCGCCCGTCAAGGTCCGTGATGTGAGCGCGGGCAGCCTTAACAGCAGATGACGATTCGTTTACCGACAATCGCAGCGTACCGTTTGCCATAGGAACGAGTATCCTTGGTGTATGTGATGCGCCTTGGGTAAAATCAACCGCGCGCGGACCGGGTCGCGCCACAACTACACTGCGCGGGGGATTTCCAATGAGTCTATCGCACTGCATACCGCTGCGCATCCTCGCGACAGCCATCGTTCTCACTGCGTGTGCACAGGCGGCGATCAACGTGCGCGATAAAGGCGCCACGGGCAACGGTACCACCAACGATACCGCAGCGATTCAATCCGCGATTGACGCGCTGGGCGATGTGGGAGGGACCGTCCATTTTGACCCAGGCGTCTACCTCTCCGGAAGCCTGCACCTGCGTAGCAACGTCGCGCTGCACCTTGACCACGGCGCGACCATCAAAGGCATCCCCGATCGCGCCGCATACGATCCTTACGAGAAGCTCGATTTCAAAAACGAGTCGGATGAAGAAACGTCATTCTTTCATCACGCGCTGATCTGGGGCGAGGACCTCGAAAATATCGCAATCTACGGTAGCGGAACCATTGACGCGAACTTCACCAAGCGCAAAGGGCCGAAGCCAATCGCATTGAAGCGCTGCCGCTTTGTGCGCATCGAAGGCATCCGCATTCTCAACGCGCCCAATTACTGCATCAGCATGTTGGGCACGGACAACGTGGAGATCGACGGCGTTACAATTCTGAATGCGTACTGCGATGGCATAGATCCCGACTCCTGCCGCAACGTGCGCATTTCAAACTGTCATATCGAATCGTGGGACGATGCGATCGTGCCGAAGGCGAGTTTTTCGTTGGGCGAACTGCGCTCAACGGAAAATATAACTGTAACAAATTGCTACCTCGCCACCGCGTGCAACGCGTTCAAACTCGGCACCGAGTCCGGCGGTGACTTCAAACGCATCGCGATCAGCAACTGCGTAATGGACGGCTTGAAAGATAAGCGGGACGCGGTCAGCGGCATTGCAATTGAGAGTGTTGACGGATCCAACATCGACGGCGTGGTCGCATCGAACATCACGATGGTCAACGTCGCCTCTCCCATCTTCATTCGACTCGGCAATCGCGGGCGCGACATGGACCCCGACGTGCCCGGCACCTTGCGCAATGTTTCCATCGACAACGTCATCGCGACCAACGCCTCGCTCGTGTGTTCCATCACCGGCATCCCCGATCGGAGCGTCGAGAACATTTCGCTGTCGAACATCAATCTCTCGTTTGTAGGTGGCGCACCGTACCGACCTGTTACCGAAGAGATGCCGGAGTTCGAGAAGGTGTATCCCAGCGCGGACAATTTCGGCGCGATGCCCGGCTATGCGTTCTATTGCCGCCACGCGCGGAGCCTGACTTTTTCAAACGTCAACGTCCGCTGGGAGGATAACTACTGGCGCGCAGTGTTGCGCGCCAAAGACGACTGGGAGCTCCCCTTGCGTGGCATTCCAAAAGAAAAGGCCGCCGATGCGAGTGTAGGCAATGCGCTGGTGTTCGATGATATCGAAGACCTTCATATCGATATGCTTCGCGCGCGTCCGTCACAATCTGATGACGCCGTAATCTGGATGAAGAACGTCCGCGAATCAATCATCGAATCCAGCAGCGCACAGGAACGGACCGCGGTATTTCTCGAAGTAACAGGTCCGCAATCGTCTGCCATTACGCTTTCGGCCAATGGTCTACGCCACGCAAAACAAGATGTACGATTTACCGGCGGCGCACGCCGAAACGCCGTGCAAAACAAATGATCTATACTTGGGAGTTCTCAGGTTTGTAGTTCCGCGTTTACGCGGGCATTGTCTTCACCGGCTACTTCGGGAGCGCAACTATGATCGCACTCATGACCGTGTGTCTCTTGTCCGCGAGCGAGCTACCGCTCGTTTTCGTTACGCCCGACAGCGCGCAGTCCGCAAACAACGTGCGCATTCAACCGCAACTCCCTGAGCCAGGCCAGACGCTGATCTTCAACAATCATCAGCCTGACCTTTGGTACGCGCCCGCAGCGGCAATTCCCGAAGGCGATGCCATTCGCATCTGGTATCAGCGCGTGTGCAAAAGCGAAAAGGAATACTCGGACCAGCGCACATTGTGTGTAGGCGAGCTGCGCGGCGATCAATGGTCGCTACCCGCGTTCGATTCAACAACGCCAGCATGGGGCGGCCCGAACAACGTCGTCATGCGCCGCTCGCCGCACAAACCCACCTGGGGTGGTTTCAACGTATTTCAATTACTCCGCGTCGGCGAGTTCTATCGCATGCTCTACTGGGACCAGCCCGAATTACCCGCGGAAGCCGGTGCGATGGTCGCGGAATCGAAAGATGGTGTCACATGGGAAAAGCGTTCTGGCACCGTCTTTACCGAACACAACGACGCATATACATTGATCCACAAAGACGACGAATACATCCTCTATCAAACCGCGCTAGAGCCCTGGCCCGACAAGCCCTACCCGGACAATATCGATAAGTTTAAGCGCGTGCTCTGCGTGCGCACCTCTCCCGATCTGCTCACGTGGACGCCGCAGGAGATCTTCCTTCGTCCCGACAAAGACGACGCGCCGGAAACCGAGTTCTATCTGTTGAAAGTGTTCTCGTATGGCGGAAAATACGCAGGGCTGATCATGAAGTACTACGGCGATCCAAAGTTACCGAACAAGCACAGCGGGATTCTCAAGTATGAACTGATCGTCAGCGACGACGCGCGCACATGGCAACGCCCCTTCCGAGATACAGACCTCGGCTTCTGGAGCTACGCAGATCCTTTCACCATCGGCGACAAGATGCACTTCGTGATTTGGAAAGACGGTGGCATGAACACGATCACCTATCGCCAAAGTGGGTTGACTGCAGTTGTTGCCGAAGGCGAGGGCTCTTTTGTGACCACGCCCTTCGCGCTACCAGCTTCCGGTCTCACGTTGAATGCGGACGCGCGCGACGGCTGGATTGAAGTACAGTTGGCCGATGAAAGCGGCGCGCCGTTAGATTCAGTGCGCGCGCGAATTGGCAACGAAAATGGCACGCGTCTTCCAATTTCGCTCAGCGAAGAGACGGTTAAAAAATTCGCGGGGAAACCTTGCACACTGCGCATCACGATGGGCCGCGCGAAACTGTTTGCAATCGCCGCAACGCCGTAGAGCCGAATTACAATTCGGCACCACGGGACAAGCAAATTCGAGAGCAATGCTTCAGCGAGCGGCATTCGCACTATCGAATTAAGGCGCAATATTGTCCGCCCAAATCTTTTGCGATCCTTCGATACGCAGCGGTCCCGCGATCTCCTTGCCATCGCGCAACACGTAATACGCGTCCGCACCCGCCACGCTGTCCCACTGCAAGGTTGCCACACCACGCGCGACCGTTTCCTTTGATGCTTCAGAACGCCTGCCCTGCACCCCTACGCCAACGATCGCATATCGATGTTCTCCCGTACCATCATCTTTGGTGATCACTGGTGCGACCGGCGCGGCGATAATCTCGCTGCGCAATCCCCCACCCCACAAGTGCAAGACATCTTTCGGCGCAGGCAGACCGCCGCCGCCATAACCTCCGCCGCCAAGCGACATCTTCCCTTGTCCAATGATTGCATCGGTCAGCGGTTCATCGTGACCTGGCCGATAGGTCTGAAAACGGATTCTTCCCGGGTGTGTACCGCCGTTCCATTGATCGCGCGGCACTTCGGAAAATTCCATGCCTTCGCCTTGGATGATCGCCAATTGCCGCCAATTGTCGTCCAGCCACACGTTCCAGGAGATATGCCCCGGCGCGGTGCGGAGGCTCCCGTCGCGCTCAATTGCGTGAAAGCGATCGTCGAAGGGATCGTCCACTTCGCCCTTGATCAAACGGCTGCGCACCCACAAGCCGCCGGGCCCATCGCCAAGTGATTTCGCATAGATGCCGCGCGGGATTTGTTGCTTCTCGTATCCGGCCTTCCAGATCTCGCCGGTATCCGAAACGATAAGTTCCTTGGTGACGATGAGCCGTTCGACGGTGAGTTCTTTTTGCGGTGGTGGCGTGACTTCGACCACGCCCAGCGTAGTGGCGACGGACAACACAATCGTGAGGATGCGGTCTCTCATTTTGCTTCCCTCTTGTTGAAAAAGCTCTATCGCGCAGAGGGACGCAAACAAGAACTACGCGCCGCTGAGTTCCTCTGCCTGGTCTTCCCACTCCGCGTACATTTCCGCGAGGTCTTTCTTCAATCCTTCGTACTCTTCGCCGAGTTGCCGTGTCTTGTCGAAGTCGGACGGATCGATCGCGCTAAACTGTTTTTCCATGTTCGCGATCATCTCCTCCATCTCTGCGATGTCGCGCTCCAGGTCTTCGAGCCGGTTGCGGCGTTTGCGCTGTTCCTTCTGTTCGATCTTCGCGCGTTGCGCCGGCTTCTTGCCCTTGTTCCCATCATCACGGCGAATCTTCAACACGTCAGCGGTGGACTTCGCAGATTCCTCCGCGGCCTTGTCTGCCAACTTCCAGCGGTAGTGCGTGTAATTGCCGAGGTGCACTGTGGCACGACCGCGCTCGATGATAATCAGTTTTTCGACCAGTTTGTCGATCAACGTGCGATCGTGCGACACCATCACGATGCTGCCGGGAAAGGACGTCAGCGATTCTTCCAGCGCCTCGCGCGATGCAATGTCGAGATGGTTTGTCGGTTCGTCTAGCAGAATAAGGTTTGCGCCCGTGAGGATGAGTTTCGCCAGCGCAACCCGGCTCAACTCACCGCCGCTCAGCGTTGCGATGGGTTTGAAGATGTCCTCTCCCGTAAACAGGAAGCGCCCCATAAATGTGCGCACTTGTTCCGGTTTCATGTCCGGGCGCAGGCGGCTGATCTCTCCAAAAATATCGCTCGCGGGATTAATGCCCTCGTGGTGCTGATCGTAAAAGCCAAGCGAAACTTTATGACCCAGGGTGACCTTTCCGCTCGCGCCGTTAAGGCGGCCCGCGAGTTGACGCAACAACGTCGTCTTGCCCGTACCGTTCGGCCCGATAATGCCAACGCGTTCGCCGCGCTCCACGGTGAAGTCCAGATTCTCGTAAAGCTGCAAATCGCCGTAGGCCATCGAAAGGCCCTTGCCTTCGAGCACAAGCGCGCCGCTGCGCACTACTTCTCCCAGCTTAAACTTCGCCGTTGTCTGATCGGAGAGCGGCGCGTCAACGCGTTCCAGTTTGTCGAGCCGTTTGATCCGGCTCTGCACCGCCGCCGCTTTCGTCGCCTTGTAACGAAAGCGATCGATCCACGCTTCCTCCTTTGCGATCTGTTCCTGCTGCCGCTCGAACGCCGCCTGCTGCTGCTCGCGTTCGAGTACTTTGTTTTTGGCGAAGGTTTCATAGTTACCCGCATACGACCGTGCGCCCCCGCGCTCGACCTCGATGATGCGGTTCGTCACCGCCGTGAGCATCCGCCGATCGTGCGAGATGATCACGAACGCGTGGTTGCAGTCCTTCAAAAACTGTTCGAGCCATTCGCGCGCTTCGAGATCGAGGTGGTTTTCCGGTTCGTCCAGCAACAACAGGTCGGCCTCTTGCAACAGCACCAGCGCGAGCATCAACCGCGTGCGCTGCCCGCCGCTCAACGCGCTGATGTGCAGGTTAAAATCGTCGAGCGTGAACCCGAGCCCGTGCAACACCTTCTTCGCCTGCACGCGAAAATCGTAACCGCCGCGACGCTGAAACTCCTCCTGCACCGCGCCATACGCATTTATCGCCGATTCATCTCCCGCGCTCATGCGGTCTTCGAGTTCGGCGAGTTTGTGTTCCAGCGCGAGCAGTTCGGCGAACGTATGCATCACCACGTCGAACAACGTGTCGCTCGGCTTTAGGTCCGGCAACTGCGCAAGACACGCCACCCGCGCACGCCGCATCCGCTCGATCGTGCCGGTGTCCGGTTCCAGATCGCCGAGCATCAGTTTGAACAGCGTGCTTTTCCCCGCGCCATTACGCCCAATCAGGCCGGCCTTGTCGCCTTCCTCTATGCGCAAACTCACGCCCTGCAGGATCGGCCGTCCCGCAAAACGCTTTTCAATATTTTCAAAACGGATGTAGCTCATGGGTGATTGTGCGTACTCTGTCTTTCAGTGGCTCGCGGCATGGCGGCGAGTGATTCCGGTTAAGGCCGATAATCTATCATTTGTATTCGACGGAGACTAGGCGGCCCTCCAGGGATTCTCAACCGAAGGCCGCTTCGGAATGCTTGCTCTTCCCCAATGGTCGTCGCTTGCGCGTTTGCGCCCCGCTACAACGGCTGCCAGGGCCTCACCTTGAGCGTTTGGGGCGAAGGTGATACCCTACTTGCCTGAAGTCTGCCTTCGACTTCAAACGTGCCTTCGAGCAATCACGATTGACGGGTATCTTGATGGGGCGCGTTTCGGATACAGGTCAGTGGAGCGTGGCTTGTTTGCGTGACTGCAAACTATTTTAAGGGGTAATTTCTATGATGAAGAAAATCTTATCGTCTGCTTTGGTAGCCCTGTTCATGTCGTCGCTTCTCGTCGGTTGCGGCGAAACGAAAAAGGCCGACACGTCAGAGCCCAAAGAAAAGAAGCAAAGCCCGATGAGCCGCAAGCTGCAGGAAAGGCTTGGCGGACAGCAGCAGGAAGCGCCGGCGCCAGCTACAGAGTCCCAGGAACAGCCCGCGCAGTAAAGAGGCATACCGCCTGCGGATAGCGCCATGGTCGCGCGGTTCAAGCCGCAGACGCATTGCTATCGCCAGAAATTCACGACACGTGACAAGACCGTCCATTTCACGTTGATCGCTGGAAACTCGAATACGCCAAACATGAAGCGCCCCCGGCACCTCACGGTGCCGGGGGCGATGTCGTTTTGAATCTAGCAGCTAATCCAAGGCGTAAACGCCTCGTGAAAAGCGGTTAGGTGTTAGAACCAACGACGATGGCGAAGCCCTTCGTCGCGGGCGCATTCGGGTACTTCACGAAGGTGACATGGCCATCCATGTACAGGTAATTGCTACCGCCAGGAATGTGGCTGTAGTTGGAAACGGCGATCGCCGCAAGGTCACCCATGACGAGAATGTCGCTCTGGGCCTTCGCGCTCGATGCGGGGTTGTTGATGTCCGTTACCAGGAAACGCTCGATACCTTCACGAAGGTGGTAAACCGTCGAGCCGCCGCCGTTGCCGGGATTCATTGCCGAGATCAACGGCCAAGCTGCCGTATCCTGCAAGTTCGCATCGCTCACCGTTGCTTCTGTGGCAAGCTTGTCCAACGTTTTCGGATCGGTTATGCCGGCGCCAATTGCGTTTGCAATGGCATCGCCCAGATCGGTTGGCATCGGATCGTCGAGCAGCCAGAGCAACACACCGACGAGCTGACCGGAAACGGTGTCCGTCGGCGACGCGCCCATGTCATACACTTCAGCGTCAAACACGCCCGCGCCTACCAATGTGCTCACCGGCACGCCCGGGGTGTCTTCAGACTTGTCGACCATTTTGCCAAGATAGAAATAGCTTTCGTCTGCCTGACCGTGGCCATAGTCGTTATCGTCGCAGCCGATCCACAACGTCTCACCCGAATTCGGGTTCTTCGTCTCCGGACCCGACGGATCCGACGGGCAACGATAGAGCTCGGGATCGGTAAGGTATTCGGGATAGATCTCGTTCACATTCGCAGAGAATGCGGACTCGCCCGTGGCAGGGATTGCCTGAGGGCTCGCCAGAATCGTGGCGTTGTCACCCAGGTCGCAGTCATACGCCGGGAAACTTCCCCACTGGAGTCCAGGGTATCTTTCGCCATTGGACTCGTTCGCGAACATCTTGAACGTAATGCCCCACTGCTTCAGGTTGTTCTGACAGCTCGCACGACGCGCCGCTTCACGCGCACGCGCCAATGCCGGCAGCAAAATTGCCGCAAGAATTGCGATGATCGCAATGACCACCAGCAATTCAATCAGCGTAAACCCACGTCTACCTCTCTTCATCGCACACTCCTTTATCACTAACATAAAGATAAGTACTGCACGCCTGTCCCGCACGTTGGGACAAACATGGAAGTCATTCGCCGATAGGACCGGATAGCCATTCCCCTATGGCTTGCGAAAAGCAACCGAAACGACGAGACGATAGCGAGTAAATCTGATCTAAGACGGCGCACCCGTGACTGCTAGCGCACACGTCCCGAAAGAGATCGCCTTGCCTCAATCTGCGACTCGGTTACCTCCAGCCCACGCGATTGATCCCACCCCGAGGAACACCGCGCGAACCGCCGCCGTCCCCGATTGACGGCACAGCCCGTGCCCGATCTCAACTATGACACCAATGTCAATATACCTTTATTATGCAAATTCGTCAATAGCTTATTTGTTTGGCCAAGCCATCACGTAAATCGTGCTGACAATCACGATTGGCGACGATTTCTTACAGAAAAAGAGGGGCTACGGCAAAAAGAATCGTTGCCGCCAGTGGCCGCTGCCAAATGCAAGGGGCGCCCCGCAGCACGCGCTGTGCTGGGGGCGCCCCGCCCTGAATGGTAGCGCCTAATGCGAGCAGACGCTTCTAGATTCGGTGCGGATGATTAGCCGGCAGAACCAACGATAATGGCCATGCCTTTCGATGCCGGCGCATTCGGATATTTCACGAAGCCCACGTGGCCATCCATATAAAGCAGGTTACTGCCGCCCGGAAGGTGGCTGAAGTTCTTCACATCGATCGCCCAGATATCGCCCATTACGAAAATATCACTCTGGGCCTTTGCGGCCGATGCCGGGTTGTTGATGTCCGTCACCAGAAACCGCTCGACGCCTTCCCGAAGATGGAGAATGTTCGAGCCGCCCGCGTTGCCTGGGTTCATCGACGATATTAAGGGCCATACCGGAGTATCGGCCAGGTTGACATCATTCTCGGTCACCGCCGTTGCGAGCTTGTCGAGTGCCTTGGGGTCCGTGATGCCGGATAAAATTCCGTTCGTGACGGCATTGGTCAGATCGTCCGGCATTGGGTCAGCCGTCAACCATACCAGCAATCCAACGACCTGCGGCGGAACAGGATCCGTCGGCGAGGCGCCAAGCTGATAGATATCCGCATCGAAAACGCCAAGGCCTACCAATGTGCTGACCGTCAGCCCCGCATTCTCTTCCGCGGATTTATCGACCAACTTGCCGAAATAAAAATAACTCTCGTCGGCCTGACTGTGACCGTAATCGTTGTCGTCGCATCCGAGCCACAGCGTCTCGCCTGACGATGGGTTCTGCGTCTCCGGCGCCGTCGCATCCGACGGACACTTATAAAGGTTCACATCGGTAACATATTCGGGATAAATTTGGTTTACATTCGCGGCATACGCGGCTCCGCCCGTGGTCGGGATCGCGAGCGGGCTCGCCAGAATCGTGGCGTTGTCCCCGAGCGTACAGTCATACGCGGGCAAGCTTCCCCACTGAAGTCCAGGCAATTTCTCGCCCGGAGATTCGTTTGCGAACATCTTGTAAACCAGGCCCCACTGTTTCAGGTTATTTTGGCAGCTCGCGCGCCGTGCCGCTTCGCGTGCGCGCGCGAGTGCGGGCAACAAAATGGCCGCCAGGATTGCAATGATCGCGATGACCACCAGCAATTCGATCAACGTAAATCCGTGTCTACCTCTCTTCATGTTCAACTCCTCTTAAGACTTGGTACTGATAAGTCCTGCATGTTCGCCCCACACTTCGGGACAAACACCGAAGCCATCGCTGGCGGGACCGGAATGCCATTCCCCAATGGCAAGGCGGGAAAAAGGTGAGTGATGTACTGCGATAGCGGAGTTCAATCGGAATGAATGCGCGCGCACTCTCGACTCCAAGTGCAAGCGCACAAAGAAATGGCGCCCTACCGTAACCACGCCCCCGTTTCCCCGGCACTCGCGCCACCGCTCCCCCGAACGGCCTTGGCGCCCGCGCCACGCCGCCCTCTCAAGACGACGTTAAATCGATCCAAACGCAACAATGACACCGATGTCATTATACCCCCGATTTGGTATTTTCGTCAATATTCTCAAGTGTTTCCGCCTTGTCCTCCTTTTCGACAAATGTTAACCTTGTGTCAGGCTACCGGGCGGTATTTCTTTGTTGTGCAGCCATGCAGGCTCGTGCTTTCGTGGCACGCCCGAAACGCAGAGGGAAGATTAATGTTCAAGAACATATTGCTCGCTGGCCTGCTCACTGCCTTTTCGGCTGTCATCATGCAGGGCTGCGGCGGTGAAGCCCCGAAAACGCCCGCGGAAGAAAAGCAGGAACGGAGCGGCGGGTTGACCGACAAACTGAGAAATGCGGGCGAAGAACCGGCCCCCGCCGAAGGCGCCGCTCCCGCCGAAGGCGCTGAGCCCGCACAGTAGTAAGGTTTTGAAATGCCGCAGCCCCGCCCGGTTTCCCGGACGGGGCTGCTTTCTCGCTCAACTATCGCTACGATTTAGTAACCGCGGCCAAAGAACGCCACAAGCGGCGTGCAGGGCACCGAAGTGTTCGGCACCGAACCGCCCGCCGAGTACTTGATGAACGACACGTGACCATCCAAGTAAAGGATGTTCGCGCCGCCAGGTACGTGGTGGAACTCTTCCGTGTCCGGATCGTTCGGGTCCGTACCCTTCACGACGTCCCACATCACCGGAATGTTGGACTGGCCCGTCGCGCTCGACGCCGGGTTGTTGATGTCCGTAATGACAAAACGCTCGATACCTTCACGCAGCTTGAAACAGGTTGAGCCTCCCGCGTTACCAGAACGCACCGTCGAGGCATACTGCGGAAGTACCGATGACGTCGAACCGACAATCACGTCGTTGTAGCTGAAGCCAACACCGCTACCAAGCGCATCGAGCGTAAAGACGTCGAGATCTTTGTTGCGTGCCGCGAAGGCTTGGTCGCGGTTCGCGATACCGATCGCCGGATTTACGGCGATGATTGAGGCGATAACCATGCTGCCCCAAACAACGTCGTTTTCCGTCATCCAGCCATAATAGTTGTAGCTGCGATCGTCGAATTCTTCAGGATCCAGTAGACCAACCTTAGCAGGATCGCCGGCGGAGCTGGTGCACCAACTATTGCCCGTCTCGAAATCTGTGCAATCCAGGAATTCATCGGCCTGCTGTTGATCCGATGGGCAGAAATAGGTGTTCATATCCGCCATGTACTCAGGATATATCTGTGCGCCATCAGGGCTCGCAACGAGTCCGTCGTAGTCACTCCAAGTGAGTGGATCTGCGCCTTCTTCATACGACGCTTCGTCGCCACAAGCAGGCCACAATTCGCCAGCCGCTTCGTTGGCAAACATCTTGAACGACAATCCCCACTGCTTGAGATTGTTCTGGCAGCTCGCGCGCCGCGCGGCCTCGCGTGCACGCGCAAGCGCGGGCAACAGGATCGCCGCAAGGATCGCGATGATGGCGATAACCACCAGCAACTCGATCAGCGTAAAGCCTTTCTTCTTCTTCATCATTCCTCAGTCCTCCGTTCTATTGTTGGATGAGTCCGCTATGCTCCACCCCGCACATTGGGGTTGAGACCATGTGAAACCAGCGGGAAGAGAACGGTGTTGAAGCGAAGACAGGCAATTGGAATGCACCTAACAAGAAGATAGGAGTGCGCGAGCAATACTTCCGGCGCACAAGCCCGGAAACCACCCTGAAAAAGGCGCATCAAACCCTGCCCCTGCGAACACAGTTATCGAGCCCACATCGGTGACAGGCGTCCGTGCGTTTGAAACACATCGGGGCGACTCCAGCCCCAACCCGAGACCGGACGATGACACCGTTGTCAATATATTGGCAACTTGTATCTTTTGTCAAGGTTTCGTTAGTGAATAGCAATCCCTGTCCACATTACCGTATACTTCTCCTATGCCACTAGATTCGCTCGAAAGCGCCGGTGTCGATACCCCATCCATGGCCAAGCACACGATTTACGACATCGCCCGGCTCGCCGGGGTGAGCGGCAAGACGGTCAGTCGCGTCCTGAATAACGAACCCAGCGTCAGCCCCGCGACCCGTGACCGCGTGGCGCGAATCATCGACGAACTCGGCTACCAGCCCCACCATGGCGCGCGCAGCATGCGCGGTCAGCAGCGCGACTGCGTCGGCGTGATTTTCTCGGCACCCATGAACAAATGGCCCGTCAGCCACCAGCAAATCCACTGGCTGTTCTTGGAGCTCGAACGCATCTTCGGCGCGCGCGGCAAGTTCATCTGCTTCGATCTCAATCCCTACACCAACGGCATCGAGGGCGTTGATTACGCCCGCGCCCTATGGCAGCAGCGCTGCAACGGTTGCCTCATCCACGGCGCGCTGCAGCTCAACGACAAAGTGATCGCCCGAATTCACAGTAGCGGCTATCCCTACATGGCGCTGAACCGCTTCGAGGAAATCCCCGATCTCTGTTTCTCGTCCGTCGATTACGACGAGGCAGCGTATCTTTCCGCACAACGGCTCATCCGGAGCGGCCACAAGCGCATCGGCATGCTCCAAGCCTTCCATGATACCCAGGCCGGTAAAGAACGCCGCTCGGGTTACACCCGTGCACTCGAAGAAGCAGGCATCGAGATCGACGACTCCCTCATCCGCCCCGTGTCGTTCGCAGGCAGTGACGTAACCGCCGCGACGCTTTACCTCTTGCTCGAGTGCAAGGCCTCCGCAATCATCGACTGTTCCATGCTCGAAGACCCCGCCAGCGTCCGCGAAGGCGCACGCCGCGCGGGCCGTATCCCCGGCAAAGACTTTGAGCTTGTAGACTGGACCTACAGCCCAGACTCAATCTCCCTCCCGGAAGCCTGCGCCCACGTCCGCATTCCCCTCCGCGAAGCCGCTTCCGAAGGCATGGAACTCCTCGCGCAATGGTTCGACCGCGAACGCGAGGAACCCTTCCAAATCCTCCGCCGCCCCGAACTCTTCGAAGCCGACACCGTCCGCGAACTGCCCATCGCCACCCCCATCTTCGACACCATCCGCTAGTCCACCGGCAATACGCCGTCAAGTACTTCGCCCAACCTCGAAGTGCCGTCAACAAAACTCGATTTTCCCACAGGAAATCATGCCACGCGTGATGAGCATCCGTATCCCGAAGGGGATCACGCCCCGTATTGTACGTCTCCATCCCGACGGCGATGATGGCCGTGTTGAGCATCTCAATCCCGAAGGGGATCACGCCCCGTATTGTACGTCTCTATCCCGACGACAGTGATGGCCGTGTTGAGCATCTCAATCCCGAAGGGGATCACGCCCCGTTTGTACGTCTCGATCCCGACGGCGATGATGGCCGTGTTGAGCATCTCAATCCCGAAGGGGATCACGCCCCGTTTGTACGTCTCCATCCCGACGGCGATGATGGCCGTGTTGAGCATCTCAATCCCGAAGGGATTGCAGCACGTAGCCCAGGGTTGGGCCGCCGGAGTCGCTTCGACGCAGGCGGACCTACCCTGGGTAAGCTGACACCAAAGCGAAGCGAACCCTGTAGGGGTTCTGGCAACATTCGAAGAGTTTACCAATCGTCCTTACGATCTTAATCATCGCCTCCACTCCTCCCACCGATCTCGTATCTCCCACTCCTCTCGCCCAATAAAAACAGCCCATTTTTCTCAAAATTGTCCACCAAACAGGGGTCGTTTCGCGTGCGGGTTCAACTATCCATTGCCACTCCAAGCACAACTGTCAACCATTGACGGCTTAATTCGCGCACCTTGCTGTCAACGATCCCTTGTTTCCCAAACTTCGGATCTCAGAGTGCAACGCCGTGGGCTAGATAGTAGAGCTGCATCGGTAACCGGCTCCCTCACGCATTGCGGAGTTGCGGAAGCCAGCGGTAGACGACGCGGTCGCGGAGTTTCCTCGGCACGGCGTCGCGCACTAGGACGGCGAGTTTCGGCCGCGCCGCGACGTATAAGGTCGTGACGTAAACCGCCATGCCCGCGCCCGTCGCGATAACGAGGACGATGAACCCGTATACGCGCACGGGAAGCCCGGATGAAACAGACATGGCGGCAAACGCAACGCCGTAGGTCACCGCGGCTGCCAACGCGGCGGCGGTCGCGTAGGGCAACGCCCGGCGCAAGAGCCCGGCCTCGTCCCGGCCGACAACATACTTGGCGACCGCAAGCACGCCAAGAGTCGAGAGACCCTGCGAGAGCGCCGTGGCCCAGCCGAGTGCGTCAAGGCCCGCTTGCACGCCGCCGGTCTCCAATCCGCGCCGGCACGCAACGTACATGATCGCGATGCACAGCGGCGTCGAGATCAGGAAGTAGTAAAGGTTGATGTGCGCCTTGTTGATCGCGTTGTAAAACGGCGCGACGTGGGCCGCCAGAGATCGCACCGCCGCGAACGCAAGCAAAAGTTGAAAACAGACCAGCGCCGGCTGGTAGCGGTCCGGCATGAATACCGTGAACAACATCGGCGCGAGTACGACGCCAAGAACATGGATTGGCAGCGTCGTCGCCACGAGCAGTTCATACACGCGGAGGAACCCGCTGCGCAGTGCCTCATTGTCGCCTTGCTTTGCTGCAAAGCCGGACAGCGACACGTTGCCAATGAGCCACGCGTAATTGATCAAGACGATCGTCGAGTAAACGCTCGCGACGTTGAAAAGGCCAGCCGCGTCTTTGCCCAGCAGATGTCCGGCGATCACAAAGCCTGCATTGCCCAGCACAAGCGATAACAGTGAAGCGCCGACGAGGTGCTTCGAGTAATGAAACAGATCGGAAAACTCGCGGCGATCGAAAACAAAGGCGGGTTTCCACTTCGCATAGGAGAACCAGAACGGTGTCATCAACAGACCGACGATCATTGCAGGAATCACAAGGCTCCAATACGACGCGCCAAACCATGCGAACAGCACCATCAGCAAACCGCTGATACCGTTCCACGCGGTCTCCAACGCGGAGTTCAGGCCAAACTGCATGCGCCTGCGCAACAACGAAACCGGTATCGTGCGCAGCGCGGTGATCGGAAAACTAAGGCTGGTAACGCGCACGAGCCACGTAATCTCGTCCGCGCCATAAAATTGGGCGATCCACGGTGCCGCGTGCCATGTCACATCGAGGATGATCAAACTCGCCGCGAGATTGAGCCAGAACGCGGTGTGGACGTAGCGATCAGTGATGTCTTTCTTCTGAATGACCGAAACGCCCACGCCGAACTCAGAAACCATTTGCAGTACGTTGAGAAACGCGGTCGTCATCGCGACGAGACCCAATTCGGCAGGCGCGAGCAGCCATATAAGGAGAAACTGAGCCGCAAATCGCAACACCCGGGAGACGGCATTGCCCAGGCCCCACCACAGCACGCCGCTGCGCATCTTCGCGCGGATCGATGCGTCCGCTGTTGGTCCCGCGGTCACACCTTCCGACGCGACGCCGGGGCCAGTGGTCATTCCTCGGGCTCTTCGTCTTTCGGTTGTGCGGCGCGAACGCGATCGATTTCGTAAGCAAAGTTCGCCGCCGCAATGCCTGCGATCAGCGCAAGCGCAAAACCAATGGGAAGCGCCGCCCAGCGCACAAGCTTGTTGGAAGGATCGGTCGGTAGCGTCGGCGCGTTGGCGACGAAAATCGATTTCGCTTGCTCCATCTTCGTGGCCGCTTCGAGCAATGCAATTTCGTCGCGTTGTTTCGCCATCGCAAGCAGGTATTCGTCGCCCGCGGTAATTTCGCGCGTCAATTGCTTCTGCTTTGTATCGTGCTGCACGTATTGCTCGTTCAACGTCGCGAGGTCCGCTTCCATCTTCGCGATTTCAGTTTGCAGCGCCTCGACACGCCCCTCCGCGCCGCTCAACAACTGCACTGACTCCGCCTCATGGACCTTCAAACTTGGATACGTTTGGTTCGCGATTTCTTCTTTATATATGGGGACATTCTTCCCGCCCTCCGCGCCGATCTGCGCAAGCGCGTCTACGGACGGCGCGCGGCGAATCTCTATCGTGGGCTTCTCGTTCGCCAACAGCTTCTGCATCTCTTCTACCTGTCTGCGCGCATCGGCAACTTCGACAACCGCCGCCGCCAGATCGCCCTTCTGCTTCGCGAGAATCTTGACGAGTTCTTCTTTCAGCAACTTCATCCGTTCTACGTCAAACTGCGCCTGGTCCTGCCGCAGCAACTCGTCCTTCGCCTCAAGCTCCATCTTGGCTGCATCAAATTCCGTGCGCACAAACTCGATGGTCGCCGCCGCGCTAGGCAGCGTGAACTTGCGCGCGGCATCCACCGCCTCTTCAGCCCACACGCTCGCGAGGTGCTGCGCGCGCTCCGGGGAATTCGCAGACGCCGTAAGATACAGCGCGCGCGCATACGTTACTTTCTGCGGTGTCTTTTCGATCACTTCTGTCGCGACCGAGATCATCTGCTGCAACACTTGCGGAACCATCCGTCCGGACTCGTGCATCGTCTCCCAAAGCTCGGGCTTTTCTTTGTACAGTCGCGCCGCGACCTTTTCGAGAATCGCTCCGTCACGAATCAGTTTCGAATACGACGGCATATCGAGCGGTTCCGGCATCATTTCCGCGCCAGGGCTCTTTGTTTGGAACGTAGGCGGCGAAAACAGCAGCGACGCCGTGGCGGAGTACGAATAGCTTGTGCGCAGCGAATACCACACAAACACAACGAAAACGAGGGCGAATGTGACGTAGGCGATTTTCGCCTTGTTCGCGAGCGGACGCAGGACGGACGCGAGAATGACGTAGGTCCACGTGGCCCACAACTCGCGGACCGTATTCAATTTTTGGAGGCCGGCTTCTCGTTCGGAGGGCGTAGGCATTCTGTACTGACTCCATCAAGGATAGAGCATGTGACTATAGTTAACGCTGAAATTCCCGGTCAAACCACCGCGCTACCGGTTGAAGTATTCACCCACAAAGGAATAATGCGTTTCTTCCGCCGTCTGTTTGCGGCGCTTCACTTGCTTATTGTCGAGGAAATGCTCGCGCTTTGGTACGTCGTCGTCTTTCACGACAACGCCGTAATCGACATATTTCTGAAACGGTATCGGCATGCCGAGCGTGGCGCGCGCCTTGTTCACGACGACCCACCAGAATGGCTTAGCCTTTGGCAATTGCGGCACTACGGGATTGCGCATCGCCGTCCGCGCGGTGGTCACCATCCAGCAGTTCTGCTTGCAGGCCTTCACTTTATCGCGAATCTCGCGCGACTTCGGGCTGTTCATGATCTCATCCCACGATTGACGCCGCAGGTTACCCAGCAACAAGTCGGGCCGCACGTTGCAGGCGTACACGTCGCACCAGGGATCGATGAACGCGAAGTCTTTACCTGCTGTGCATGGAATCAGGCGATCGTGACCGAGAATGTTCTCGATCAAGCCGAGGTTCAGGTACGCGCGAAACCAGTTCTTCACCTTGTTGGTCTTCAGCATCTCCGTGATGAGCTTCTCGACTTCCCGCGCGACTTTCATACGGTCGTACATCACGTTGTCGTTCTTGTGAAACTGGAATGCGTTGTGCAGCGTGGACGTTGCGAACTCGACGTCTTTCTCCTGCGCGAATTTGTAGAGGTCTACGACTTCGGTGATGTTGTCGTCCTGTATCACCGCGCCAAAGCCGAGGTCTTGTCCGCCCAATTCCTTCAAGCGCATCATGCCTGCGACCTTCTTCTTGAAGCCGTCCTGCTCGCCGCGGATGCGGTTGTTGGTGTCGTCAAACCCTTCGAGACTGAAGCGCACCTTCGTCTGCGGGTACTTCTTGATAATCGGTTCGAGGCGCTCCGCGTGCAGGCCGTTCGAGCTAATTTCGAGGATGCGCGCCTTCGGGTGCAGCGTCTCGACGAGATCGGGGAGGTCCTTGCGCAAGGTGGGTTCGCCGCCGGTGATGTTGAGGTTGTCGAACCCGCCGGGGAGCTTCTTCAGGTCCTCGGCGTTCACTTCCTCGCCGGGGTCCGTGGGGTATTTCCAGATGTAACACATCGAGCAATGGGAATTGCAGCGATACGTCGTGATGACCGTCAAATCCATTCGCCCGATCCTTGCAGCGTAACGCAGCGCCGGTCCCCGAATCGGCCCGCGGAAAAGTTATTCGCACAACATATTCGCGGCTTTACCCCGACTGGCCGCGCAATCACCCGTAGTCTACAGTTTAAACGCGAAGGGCCGCAAGCTATGGCGAGTATTTGCTCTTGGGTGTCGGGTCCGGTCTGCGAAGCGTTCGGCGGTCTCGCTTGTGCTTGAGGGCGTTGTCCACACTCGGGAGAAAATCGAGTTCGCGGGCTTGTTCCTTCTTCACCGCCAGTTCCCGAGACTGAATATCGCCAATCAGTTTCACCGCATCGCCAAAGGCCTTGTTGAGCGACAGCCGGCAGTGGAAACAGTATTCGCAATACTTCTGCGCGAAACGTTCCTTGCAGGCCACACAAAGCCGTTCCTGCTCGATTTCGTGGCCTATCAACGCGCTGGACTCGACGAGTTCAATGACTGCTTCGAGGGGAATGCCGGTGATCTCCGCGATGTCCTCGGGTTGGCGCAGGCCACGCTTTCCAATGGCATCAAGGATGCGGTCCTCGTATTCGAGGACTTCCGTGTTGCACCGCGCGCACATGGCCTTGCCGGGTTGCTCAGCGTAAATCTTCCCGCAACGCGGGCATTTGGCCAACTTATCCGGCATGGGTCATCAGTACCTCGGCGACTTCGTCAACACGCGCATGCAGCGCATCGATATCACCACTATTGTCGATCACCCAATCGGCAAGGGCAAGCTTCTTTTCCGGCGGCGTTTGCGCTGCGATGCGCCTGCGCGCCTCCGCCTCATCGACACCGCGATGCGCCACGAGCCGTTGCACACGCAAATCATCCGGGCACAACACCAGCATTAGACCACTCAGATAGTCCTCTTTCTTTCCATTCTCGGCGATCAGCGCGGCATCGATAATGACGACATCGCGCTGCTCGGCGAGCGCAGCACAGCGCATGGCAATGGCCATGCCGATGGCGGGATGCACGATTGAATTGAGTTTCTTTCGTGCCTCTTCGTTGCGAAACACCTGGGTTCCCAGCTTCCCGCGATCAATGGCGCCATCGGTGAGAATGCCTTCGCCAAAGGCATCTATCACGGACTTCTCTGCCGCACCGCCCGGTGCGATGACTTCGTGGCCAACGGCGTCTGCATCGATGATTGGAATGCCGTGGGAGGCAAAGCGGCGCGCGGCTTCAGATTTTCCGCTGCCCGTGCCGCCGGTTAGCCCATAAATTCGCATACACGGTTAACGCCCGGCCGGACGCGGAAGGCGCACGGCGGCGCCGCGCGTTTGCGCGAGCGATATCTTCAACATACCCCCAATCATGATCGGTTTCTTTGTGATGATTTCGATCAGCCGCTCGCTGCCGTCGTAACCGAAGATATGGTCCACGTTTTCGATGCCGTTTTCGCTTTCGCACTCGACGGTGACGTCATCGACTTCTGCGGGAATACGCAGCACGAGGGTCTTCAGATAGATCGGGCTGTCAAACGTGAGTTGCACAAACTGCCGATACATCTTTTCGTCATCTTCTCGAAAGCGCACCCAGCCAAAACTAATCGGGGTGAATAGCGGCGCGCTCAAGCTGAAGACGCCAATTGGCAGGTGAGGCCGGAACCAAAGCACGCCATCGGGTACATTCAAATGGAAACCTTGTAGCGCGTAGAGCACGTGCCACGAGGACATGGAAGCCATGTAACGGTCCTGGCCCCAGCCGACAGCGTCATTTTTTTCGACGTCCCACATCATCGGCTGGTTGAACACACGCCCGCGGCGCGCATGCACGTTCTTGCAATTCCGCTGTACGGCGAACAGCCCGCGATCGGGATAGCCATGCGCGATCATCAGACTCGCGTAAAATCCCATGTCGAATGACGGCCAAGCACGATCGGCCTCCGGTGGAAAACCAACGCTCTCAGGGTTTGCGCAGGGCGAGGTGTCGGGATTGAGACCCTGCATCACGCCGTTGCGCAGTTCATTGAGTTTGCAGATTGCAGCCAGCGCGCGTTTTACCTTTTCGGCGGGGAACAATTGCCCCAGGCACAGGAAGTCCGCATACCATTGCCCCGCGAGTTGCGCCACGTCGCAGGCGTTATTGAATTCCATCGGTGCGTCTTCGATGCCTGTCGCGCAGTAAAACCGGTAATAGCCGCCTTCCTCGAACCATAACTTGCGGTCAAAACTCTCGAGCGCGCGCGGCAACAGTTGTTCGTGCTTGAGCGCTTCTGCTTTGTCGCCAAGCCGGCGCGCCAAACGCGCGTACGCGCGAAGCGCCACGATCCAAAGGCTGCTCGTATAACTGTTCGTACCGTAGACGGCCCAGCGATCGCGTGTCATCGAACAGCCGCGCTGCTCGGGCAAGCCGTCGCCGTCGCAATCGTGTTCGAGCACGAAGGCCATGGCCTCTTTCACACGCGAGAATAGATGATCGAGAATAAACCTCTTGCCCGTCATGTAGTAGTTTCGATACGCCATCAGCACGAAAGCGATGCTGGTGTCGAGCATCACGTCCTTGGAAGTGCCGTGCGAAGCGTGATGATTGTCCAGTAAGCCCGAGAAGCGAAAAAGGCGGCCGGGATGTTGTGCATCCTTTGGCTTCGCGATGCTCGCGAGTTCGCCCTCTTCGAAGTTTGGAAAGAACAGGAGCGATCCGATCGACGAATATAGACGCCGATCAAGTGTGGACACGCGCGGGTCTGACGGCGTCTCAAACATGGCAAAATCGTTACCGCCGTTGAAAAGTGTGTTGGTTGACAATACGTAGTTGTTGTTGATCAGCGCCTTGCTCAACCATTGCGGCAAAGTCGAAGTCATGATGCGCCGCTGCCAATCTTCCACGGCTTTGAAGTAGTACTGGTGGTAGGTCAGCCCTTGCGTCGCTACTTCGATGGCGCTCTGGAAATTGTTGGCGTAACCGTTGCGCTGATCGCTGCCATACACAACGTACTTCGGGCAATACCACGCAAGCACGTACACGATGTTTTTCGTTTGCTGCGGCCCGACGTCGAAGGTAGCGCACAACGCGCCGGAATGGCTTGCTTCGTGTCGCGACAGCTTGTTCCCCAGGCGGCCCGAGTCGTGGAACTGGTTCCAGAATACCTCGAGCTCGCGCGGGTCGCGTTCATTCCAGCCCATCATGCTGACTTGCACGTCGCGCTGCTGCGCGATCAATAGGGCATAGTTGCCTTCCGCGCTCGTTCGGAATTCATCGCGAAAGCCAAACTCGAGACCCGCGATAAGCCGGCGGGGATCGGGTTCATGCGCCTGAGACTCAAGCGTGCTCTTTTCCTGGTCGATGTTCACAAGGATTGGACGTATCGGACCTCGTCGTTCGGGAAAATTTCCGCGCGTGCAGCCGCAGACGTTTTCCCAATTCATCGCCAACGAAACTTCATACGAAATATCGGATGGGTTTTGGATATAGAAAGAAAGGAAGATCAGCGGCAACGTGGATGCTTCGTGATCGTACGGGATAATTGGCGTGAGTGCGGTCCACGTCACTTCGAGCGGGTAAGTGGGATCGTCGAGCTTGTAATGCGAGCACGGATACACGCCCCGCCAGGCGAGGCGCTGCGAGGCCGTATACGGCGCGGCAATGCCGGCATCGCTGAAAGGCAACGCGCTGTCGGTCTGTAGAATGCGCAACGCCACTTTGCCGCGGCGCGCCGCGCGGATGGCGATCATGCTTCCGGGGGATACGTCGATGCGCGTGTCGTTGGTGCGGTTATTGTTTATCGTGATGTTGCGGAAGCGGCCGTCACGGCCGAGTTCGCAACAGCCTGCGCCGACGCCGCCCAGAGGCACGCCGACGGTTTGCTGTGCGGACTCTGCCGCGTCTTCTGCATTGTTAAATGTTGCTCCGGACACCCGCTACCTCACCCACACAACTGCTTCGTCATGATCAGCGCATCCTCGTCAGTCTTCGGATAGTACCGGCGGCGCCGCCCAGTAATGGCGAAGCCAAAACTTTCGTACAGACTCCGCGCACGCTCGTTTGATTCCCGCACCTCCAGCGTGGCCGCGGCCAGCTCTTCGTCCAGCGCATGTTGCAGCAAGTGCGCGAGCAACACGCGCCCGTGGCCCAGGCCGCGGCATTCGTCTTTAATCGTCACGCTCGTGATGTGCGCTTCGTCGAGCAAGGGCCAATACCCGCCGTAACCGATTAGTTTATCGTCGAGCATCACCACGACGAAATACGATCGCGGATGATGAATCTCCTCCCGAAACATGCCCTCGGACCACGGCTCGGGGTATGCCTCTTTTTCGATTGCGAGCACGTCGCGCAGGTGCGCCGCCGCGAGCGGTACAAAGCGCAGCACCGCGGATTCGGACACGCTCATGGGCCCGCCTTTGCGCGGACCACTTCGGGCTGCGACATCCGCAGGTATACGGGCCGCACTTCTGCGGCGGAGGTGCGGCATCCGCCGGCAAGCATTGCCGCTGCTTCAAAACACACCGCACTCGCACGCGGCGAACGAAACGCACCGCCGAGGATTGTCGCGCGCGGACGCGCCGATTGAATCGCGTCGCGGTACAACTCCGCGCCATCGCCGAAAAAGATTGTGTCGTCCGGCGCGCGTTCTAGGATTTGTTCGATTGGCGCGACGCAGTCTTCGACAATCTTTTCCCGACCGTTGGGCGAGAAACGAAACACCGCGCCAAAGACTTCGCTCATCTTCGCATCGAGCAGGGGGCATACCGCGCAATCGTGAAACGCGCCGATGCGCGTCATTGCGTCGAGCGTGGGCACGCCAATCATGGGGAGGCTGCCTGCAAGGGCGAGTCCTTTCCATGCGGCGACGCCGATGCGCAATCCGGTGAAGGATCCGGGTCCCTTCGAGACGGCGAGCAGTTCGACTTTGTCAATCGGGACGCCGGCCTGGCCCAGCACCCAATCCACGGTCGCCATCAGGCGTTCGGCGTGGGCGCGCCCGCAATCGACGACGGTTTCCGCGAGGACGCGCCCGTCGGCGCAGAGCGCGACGGTATTCACGGGTGTACTGGTATCGACGCCAAGAATTTTCATCCCTAGCGAATCATATCGCCCGCGCGAATGATCGTCAATTGCGACGGCGCATATTGCCATCTTTCTCGCCAGTGGCGTTATGGTCCGCGGCGGGGGAGTGCTCCGGTGTGGTCGCCACTTGGCTCGCACTATATAGCCCAGCGCGTTGCACTCTTGCTGGGAAGACTGGAACGCGAATTACACGGATGGGACGGATCGACGCGGATGGGAAACGAGGGTCTTACAGTGCGAACAAGGTTAGGTGACGCGAATTAAGCCGTCAATGGTTGACAGTTGTGCTTGCAGTGACACTTGATAGTTGAATCCGCATGCGAAACGACCTGTATTTAATTGGCAATTCTGCTAATTTTTCCATTTAAATCTGGCTAATTGTATTTGAAAAAGAATTCAAAATTTGGGACACTCGGGAGTTGGTTAGCTAACATCATTGTGGCGGCGCAAGTTTATGTCTTATAACCCGTTCTGTCTTTCGTCGTATCTGGCTTTTCGTTACGTTACCCGTCCCAGAGAGACGTGGAAGGCGGGGGTCGCACCTGAATTCCCAAATGTCAGGGCCTCTGACTTAACCATCGTCCGGTCTGCAAAAGATATACTGACGTTCTTGCGCTCCAAGATTGCGCAGCGCGTGGACAAGCAGACGGGGATTCTGCTCAGTGGTGGCATTGATTCGGCGGTGCTGGCCGCGCTGCTACCCAAAGGTTTGAAGGCGTACACGATTCGCTTTGTCGCGCAGGGCGCCGTTGACGAGGCGCCGCGTGCAAAGGTGTACGCCGATTATTGCGGACTTGACCACCACGTCGTGGAGGTCCATTGGCAAGATCATCTGGATGCCATGGACGCGCTGATGGTCCGCAAGAAAGCGCCGCTGCACGCAATCGAGGTTGCCCTGTACAAAGCGGCAAGCCGGGCTGCGGCAGATGGGGTGAAGACCCTAATCGTGGGGAACGGGGCGGATTCGACCTTTGGGGGGATGGACAAGCTACTGTCGAAGGATTGGACCTTCGACGAGTTCGTCGCGCGCTACACGTTTATCGAGCCGTCTAAAGCGCTTCGCGAGCCGGTGGCGATTCGCGATATTTATGAACCCTATCGCCAAAACGACGCGATCAATGTGCAGGGATTTCTGAAGCGGGTGCACGGTTTGGGCATCATTCAGACGTTTGAAAATGCGATCCATGCCGGCGGTTGCAAGGTCATCGCACCTTACGAAGGTATGGCGTTGGATGGGCCGCTGGACATTGCCCGCATTCGCGCGGGCGAGCCGAAGTATCTGTTGCAGGCCGTTTTCGCAGACTTATTCCGCGATTTGGAGTCCGTTGAAAAGATTCCGTTCGCGCGCCCGATGACGCAGTGGCTTAGCGAGTGGAGAGGGCCAAGTCGCGGCGAATTCCTGCCGGGTCTGGATATGAATACGTTCACCGGCGACCAAAAGTGGTTGCTTTACTGTTTAGAAAGATTTCTCGGATTGCTGGATGAAGATGCGTGGAGCGCAAACCGGTGAGTATCGCAATCACACGGGCTGAATCGTATGACTCCGGCGAAGTGCGCCGCGCCTTCGCGCGCCTCTTCGATCTGCTGGGATACGATTGCGAAAACCCGCTGGGCGGAATTATCAAGCCGGGCGACAAGGTTTTCATCAAGCCCAACTGGGTAGCGCATCAATACCGCAAATCATGCAAATGCCAGGACAGTGTGTGGTGCACGATCACGCACCCGGAGGTGATCCGGGCGACGGCGGAATTTGCCGCACGTGCCTTGCAGGGAAAAGGCCGTATCCGGATTGGCGACAATCCGTCGATCGATGCGGACTTCGATCAATTGCGCGCGCTGGTCAAGCTGGATGATTTAACCACTTCGCTGGGCGTTCCAGTTGAGATCCTCGATTTGCGACCACTTCGGTGCGTCGATCTCAAGGACTATGGCAAAAAGCCGAGGTATTCAAAATCGTGGAAGTAAGCGGAATGCCGGCGGTATCGGGATATTGGGTGATGGCAGTAGCGGCGATAATCCTGTTAGCAGGCGCAATGCGAATTGCGACTGTTGGCAGACTACATAACGCGAAATAAAGCGCAGGGAGAGAGCGATGGGACGACCTGCTTTGTGGTGTATGGCGCTGTTCCTGGTTGCGACGGCAAGGATCTCTGCGGCGCACGAGGGCGAGCATTCGGCGGACCTGAATGACGCTGCGCAACTCGAAGCGTTTATGGATGGCGTGGTGAATACGGTGATGTATCAGCGGCGCATACCGGGCGCGGTAGTAACCGTCGTGAAAGACGGGCAGGTGCTGTTGAACAAGGGCTACGGTTACGCAAACGCGGAAAAGAAAACGCCAATCGATCCCGAGCGAACGCTCTTTCGGATTGCGTCGGTGTCGAAAACGATTAATGCGACAGCGGTGATGCAGTTGGTGGAACAGGGGAAGCTCGATCTCAACGGTGAAGCGAACGCCTTGCTCAAACAATATAACGCAGGGTTCGCAATTGGCGATCACTACGCGCAGAAGATCAGGTTGCTGGATTTGATCAATCACACGGCGGGGTTTGATGAACGGGCGATTGGCATGTCGCGCTTGGACAAATCAAAAGTGCCCGCGCTCGGTGCATACCTGGCAAGCCGGATGCCACCGCAGGTGATGCCGCCGCGCGCAACCACCAGCTATTCGAATCATGGCGTGGCCGTCGCGGGGTATCTGGTGGAGCTGGCGTCGGGTGAGCCTTACGCGACGTATGTGCGCGATCACATTTTCACGCCGCTGGGCATGACGCATTCGCGCGTGGAGTGGGAAGATTCGATCGCGGGAGACATTGCGCAGGGGTATCAGGTTTCTGGCGTACAGGTGAAGCCCGTGCCCTTCGATCATTTTTGTCTGCCGCCCGCGGGCGCGATGCTGAGCAGCGGCGCGGACATGGCGCAGTTCATGATCGCGCACTTGCAGAAGGGGCAAGTCGGTGACGTGCGGATTCTTGGCGATACGTATGTGAATGAGATGCACCGCATGCAGTACGAACACGACGCGCGCCTTGGCGCGGGATTGGGCGTGAGTTTTTTTGTGGGCACCTTGAATGGGCATCGCTACATCGAGCATGGCGGCGACTTGAACGGGTTTGCGAGCCGGATTTGGATGTTGCCGGACGATGGCGTCGGAATCTTTACATCGTGCAATGTGGACGATGGCACGCTGCGCGGCGCGATCACGGGCCAGTTTGTGGAGCGTTATTTTTCCGATCCGGACAAACAAGACGTCATCCCTGTTGACGTCGAGCGTGAATCGGTGAAGTACATCGGCACCTACCGCAACAATCGCTACGCGCGGCGGACGCTTGAAAAGTTGTCTACCTTGATGTCCGAGGTGCGCATCGCTTCGGACGGAAGAGGGCGTCTCATGCTCGCATCATCGGGCGGGGACCCAAAAACGTTCACGCCGACAGGCGATGGAATTTTGTTGAACGTGCGCGAAAACGAACGGGCGGTGTTTCGATTGGGGAATGACGGGTCGGTAACGCATTTGTTGACGGGTGGCGCTGCCTTTGAACGGCTGCAATGGTACGAACAGTCACGATTTCATAAGGCGTTTATCGGTGCCGCGCTGCTGCTGTTTGTTTCGGCAGTGGCCGGCTGGCCGATTCTATTTCTTTCGCGATTTCGTAAGGCATCGACGATTAAACCAGCGCCCGCGTACTACCGCGTGACGGCGTGGTTTTTCGCGGGGCTTGGCTTGCTCCTGCTGGTCGTGCTCGGCGCAACACTGATGAGTTTGGATCAGTGGGAATTCACTTACGGTATTCCCGAGCGCATTATCTATTTGTTGATGCTACCGCCAGTGATTGTGATTGGCGCGGCGTTGCTGGCGATCAATACGTTGGCGGTGTGGTGGCGCGGGTATTGGTCGGCGTGGGGACGCTTGCATTACACGCTGGTGACGGCGGCGTGCGTGGGGCTCGTGCCATTCTTTGTGTATTGGAATTTGCTGGGATTCAATTGGTAGGCACAGAGGACGGGAATGGACCTGGGGAACTGTTCGATTCCGGTGCCCTGCGATTCGCGTAGAAACAAAAAAATGGCCCCGGTCGTGCCGGGGCCATTACATTCAAATATGAACTATTGGACTTTTTCGAAGGGCGTTCCTTCGTAGAGGATCTTGTCGCCTTCGATTGTCGCGACATGTTCTTGACCGCCGGCGCTGACCGTAAGCGTGTTGCCTTCGATCTTCCAGGTGCCGTCCATTTCGTCATTGATCTTCACTGCACCGTTCTCAGCAAACGCAAGCGTAAAACCAGCGACGCTCCACTTCGTGCCGACGATGGTCTTCGCGTCGAGCGCTGCGGCAGGCGCTGCAGGTGTCGAAGCAGGCGCAGCATCAGCCGGGGCGGCGGGAGTCGCAGGAGCAGCGGGCGCCGGTTCAGCAGGCGCGGGCGCGGGTGTGGCCGGCGCCGCAGGCGCAGCAGCGGGTTCCGCAGGTGTGGCAGCCGCGGCCGGCGCAGGCGTTTCGGTGGTGCCGCCGCCGCAGCCGGAAACCAGCGTCAAGCAAAGGACAAGGGCCAAAGAAAGGATCGCAGTACGAGCGATCGTGAACATGGTGAGTTTCTCCTTCTCGCGGGCTATGCCCGCGCTTCGCTTAGTGGCGCGCTTCAGAATGCGCAGTCCCGTGCCGATAGCTTACACAGAGCAACGCGCAAACGCAAAAGCGGTAGTTTTTGAGTGTGTTATAATTAGTTCGCGTTGCAAGGCCGCGCGTTGGACCGCTCGTGTCGCGCGGCAGGATTACCCGCTAGAAGTGGAAGGACGCATGAAGGTAGACATCCACTGCCGCACCGAGCGTTTCTCGCCCGGTTCGCGAATTGTCCCCAAAGAACTCATCCAGATGGCCGAAGCGGCGGGTTACGACGCCGTCTTTCTCACCGACCGCGGCAAGGTATGGTCGGCCCGCGAAATCGCCGCATTGAACGAGATGTGCGACCGGCTGCGCATTCTGCCGGGAATCGAAATTGCCCTGCCGGAAGATCTGAACCTGCTGGTCCTCGGCGCGGACAACCCGGTGTACGAGGCGATGACTTCCCCAAGCGAGGTGTTTGCACAGGCGTGTGCCGATGGTTATCTGACCGTGATTGTGCAGGCCCGCCCATCTACGGCAGCGTTGCCGGGGTATTGCGCGCTGGCGGATGCCGTGGAGACCGTGACATGTGTGCGACCGGATCCGAAGCAGACTGCGGGGTTGCGCGCATATGGCGAAGCGCGCCGCATGGCCGAGTTGTACGCGTCGGACGCGGAAGGGTTGAATTACCTGAACCGCTACTGGGTGGAAACGCAGGAACCCTTCGCGACGGCGCAGGAGTTTCGCAACATCATGCTGGCGCGGCGCTACGAAAACCATTCTCGCGAAAACGTCGAAGTATTGCCGCCGGATTACAAGGCGGCGACCCTGGCGGAATTGGCCGAGCCGGACATGATGGCGCTTTACATCCAACCCACGCTACAGACGCTGAAACCGTAAGCCTGTGGGCAGTGAGGTCCGCCAATCGTTTGGAAATAGTGGAACGATAACAAAAGGGGCACGGGCGAGACGCCCGTGCCCCTTTTGTATACTCTATGCCTCGGCTTCTTCGATTTCCTCTTCGAAGCTACATTTCGGTAGCGGGCATTTACGCATCGTGGGTTTGCCTTTGCCTTTGGTGACGTAGGTCCACGGGTTGCTGCACTTGCCGCAGACGACGTTTTTATCAATCTGGCCGAAGATGGTGTAATCGCAGTCGGGGTAGCGATCGCAACCGTAGAAACGGCGGCGTCCCGCGAGTTTGCTCACGAGTTCGCCGGTGTTGCACTTCGGACATTTGATGCCGAGTTCCATCGGCTTCGTGAATTTACACTTCGGATATTTCTCGCAGCCGTAAAATTCTTCGCCGCGCCGGCTCTTGCGGATCAACAGAAACGCGCCGCAGTTCGGGCACTTTTGGTCGGTTTTTTTCGGCGGTTCTTTCGGGCCTGTATCGACTTTGTTTCCAGCCTTATCGACCTTGTGCGTATTTTTGCACTCGGGATACTTCGAGCAGGCGAGGAACTTTCCGAAACGGCCAAGACGCAGCACCATCGGTGCGCCACAGAGGTCACAGATCTCATCGGTGGGTTCCGCGCTGGCTTTCTTCTTCACGCTGATGCGGCCATCGCATTCAGGATGGCGCGTGCAACTGAGATAGAGACCAAAGAAGCCTTCGCGCAATTCCATTTTGCTTTCGCACTTCGGACACTTCGGCTCTTCACCGATCAGCTCCGTGATCATTTTCTTTTGCGCGATGGTGAGATCTTTTTCGAATTCCTTGTAGAAGGCGCGCAACAACTCATGCCACTCGCGCGTGCCTTCTTCGACGTGATCAAGATCGGATTCGAGTTGCGCGGTAAAGCCGAGATCGAGAATGTCCGGGAAGTTGGCGACGAGCAGCGTGTTCACCTGGTCGCCAAGTTCTGTCGGCTTCAAGCGGCCTTTGTCGCGCTCGACATAACCGCGTTCGGTGATGGTGTTGATCGTGGGCGCGTAGGTGCTCGGACGCCCGATGCCATTTTCTTCCAGCGCCCGGATGAGGCTCGCTTCCGAATAGCGGGGCGGAGGCTTGGTGAAATGCTGTTCCGGTTTCAGTTCGCGCTGATCGAGTTTCTCGCCGGCGTTCACTTGCGGCAGTAAGGCGGCGTTCTCATCTTCACTGTTCTTATCTTCGATCGTTTCTTCGTAGAGGATTGTGAAACCCTGGAACTTCATCACCGAACCCGAGGCGCGGAACTCGCAGTCCGCGGCGTTGATGTCGATGATTGTCTGATCCAATATCGCGGGCGTCATCTGCGATGCGGTGAAGCGTTTCCAGATCAGCGTGTACAGCTTTAGTTGATCGTCATCTAGATACGCCGCGACTTTTTCCGGCGTGCGCGCGGGCACAGTCGGACGGATACCTTCGTGTGCGTCCTGCGCGCCCTTCTTGCTCGCGTAGAAGTTAGGCTTCTCCGGCAACATCTCCGGCACGTGGTTCTCGCGGATGAACTGACGCACCTCGTCGAGTGCTTCGTTGGCGATGCGCGTCGAGTCGGTACGCATATAGGTGATGAGACCGTCCGTGCCGTCCGCGCCGAGCGCGATACCTTCATATAATTGCTGCGCGAGGATCATCGTCTTGCGCGGCGAGAAGCCCAGCTTGCGCGAGGCCTCCTGCTGCAAGGAACTGGTGATGAACGGCGGGAAGGGACGGCGGCGGACTTCCTTCGTCTCGATGTTCGCGACGTTATAGGTCGCGCCATCGAGCTTCTGGAGGATCTGCTGCATCGTGGCTTCGTTGCCGATGACCGGCTTCTCGCCCGCCACGCGGGACAGACGCGCTGTGAAGATCTCGTTGCGTGGGGTTTCCAGCAGCGCTTCGAGCGTCCAGTATTCCTCCGGCACGAAGGCGCGGATCTCCGCTTCGCGTTCGCAAACCATGCGGACAGCGACGGACTGCACACGCCCTGCGCTCAGGCCTTTCTTTACCGCCCACTGGAGCCAGGGGCTGATCTTGTACCCCACGAGCCGGTCGAGGATACGGCGCGCCTGCTGCGCATTCACCAAATCCTGGTCAATGGCGCGCGGGTGTTTCGTGGCTTCCTTAACGCTGCGCTTCGTGATTTCATTGAATACGATGCGCTGGACGGGTTTACCCGACTTTTCCAGTAGCGCCGCCACGTGCCAGCCGATGGCCTCCCCCTCGCGGTCAGGGTCTGAGGCGAGGAGGATCATGTCCACCTTCTTCGCGGCTTCTTGTAAGGCCTTGACGTTCTTGGCCGAATCCTTGGGCGTCACGTACTTGGGCTGGAAATCGTTCGCAATGTCCACGCCCAGATCGCTCTTGGGCAGGTCGCGGACGTGACCGTAGCTCGCCCGGACGATATAGCTGGGCCCTAAGAATTTATTGATCGTCTTCGCCTTCGCCGGCGATTCCACGACGACCAGGTATTTGCTCATGCTAAACGGACTCCTTGCATTGGACAGAACCGGAGGGTTGTATTCCCCAGGTTGCCTGTGTGCGGGGGCAGACTATACCCGACGTGGCCGGTCTCGGCAACCTCGGCGTCAGTCGTCTCGGGCATTACAGACCTAACACGGGATAAATGGCGGTCATTTCTGTCCCACTTTAGCGCAATCCGTTGCTGAAAGGGCTGAGAACGCTTGTCAGCGCGAGACACGGGAAATTGTTTTCTTGCTAAAACATACAATAAGTGCTATATTCAACAAGGAAAAAGCGTTTTACAACTTGAATATTTGGAGTTAACGGGGCGTGCGATATGCGAGTTCGGCCTTTATTAGGTCGGAACTTTGCTAGGCGTAGCTGGACTCGTTCTCCCGATCCAGCACACTTGAGTTAAGGTGTGCTCGGATCGGATCGTTTGCTTTGAGAACCTCATCCTTCCAAATTGCCCCGCTGTGACTTTTCCCATGTTGTTTGGCGCCCGCCAGCTCTTGGGGAGTATTTCGTCGATTGGGGGATTGCACAACGATTTGGGGGACACTATGTTGCACAAAATGAAACTGGGGACGCGTATTACCTTAGGCTTCTCGATGCTAGTCCTGATTGCCATCGCATTAGGGGGAATGGCAGTTTGGAATATGACAAGTGTTCGAGGTGACGCGGATAAACTCTCTAAAGAAAGCATGCCGCAAGTAGGCATCGCGACGGACCTCGAACGATTCGCCTCCGAGACCATGTATGCCATGCGGGGGTACGCGCTCAGCGAAGACGAGAAATTCTGGGCCGACGGGGAAAAAAACCTAGCGGAAGTGAAGAACCACATCGCCGAAGCACAAGCTCTAGGAAAAAGCAGTGAGACTTTGGCAGCTTTGAACGCTGCGGCAGATAATATTGAACAGAACGTTTCCCGTTACAACGATTTGGCGAGCCAAACCCACACCACCGTGCAGGCAATGAATACCGATCGCGCGGCGCTAAACGAAGCTGCGGCGAAATATATCGAGACATGCAACGCTTTTGTAAGTTCGCAATACAAACGGATGCAGGGGGAAATCTTAGGAGAGAAAGACACTGCCGCCGTCCAACCTGAACAATCCGCGGAGTCCAAAGTCAGTCCGGTGGATGCTGCCCCATGTCCCGAGGGCGACGCCACATTGGGGTTGTTGAAGGAAGGGAATGCGCGGTACGTAGCCGGAAAGAGTACCCACCCGGATTCCGGTCAGGCCCGTCGCTCGGACACTGCAGCGAACGGACAACACCCGATTGCGACCTTTGTATCTTGTTCCGACTCGCGAGTGCCAATCGAGTTGCTGTTCGACCAAGGCATTGGCAATCTTTTTGTAGTTCGAGTTGCTGGTAATGTCTGCGACCTTAGCGAGCTGGCGTCAGTCGAGTACGGGATCGAGCACCTGAAAACGCCCTTACTTGTTGTTATGGGCCACTCCAAGTGTGGCGCTGTCACCGCGGCCGCAACGAACGCGCAGGTTGATGGCAATGTGGCCGAACTCGTTGACTTGATAAAACCCGCTGTAGACGCGGCAAAGAAATCAAATGCTTCCTTATCCAGCGACGCGTTAATCGACGCCGCAATTCGAACCAACGTCAACCAATCCATAGCGGCCTTGCTCACGCAGAGCGGTCCGGTTCAAGAAGCCGCCAAGGCAGGCAAAATCAAAGTGGTCGGCGCCGTATATCACATCGAAGATGGCGCAACCGAGTGGCTGGGTGCGCACCCAGAGGAAGCTAAGTTGCTGGGTACGCCGATAAATGCCTATCACAAAACAATGGTTGCGCGGCCAGCAGGCGAGATGGCCCCGGCAGACAAGTTGATTGAGCGGCTTCAGAAGATTACTTATGCAAATGAAGTCATCGATTTGGGAAATGCCACGCGTATCGCCGTCTGGAAGGCGCAAGGCATGCGCGATATGAAGTTGGCCGAAGAGGCACTGGGCAATTTCGAAAAAATCGACAGCACGCTGGAAAATCTTCGCAAAATTACGTACATCGAAGCGAACTTGAAAGAAATCGACGAAACGAAGGCCGTTGCGGATCAGTACAAGACCGCGCTTACCAGCCTGCTTGCAAACTGGAAAAAATTGGATGAAATCAGCGTCGAGCGCGGCAAAGCTGGCGAGCAGGTATTGGCTCTTGCCAAGGAGGTCGCGGAGTCTGGTGTGAAGACAGCAACCGAGAGAACAGCGGGAGCGGCGTCTGCGTTGAACACGGCCTCCACTACCATGATGGTTGGATTGGCTGTGGCAGTACTAATCGCAGTGGTACTGGCCGTGACGATCACCCGCGGGATCACGGGGCCGATCAATCGCATCATCACCGCACTCAACTCGAACGCGGATCAAGTGGGCGCCGCGGCGGGCCAGGTTTCACAATCGAGCCAGGGCATGGCCGCGGGGGTGAGCGAGCAGGCATCGAGCTTGGAAGAGACTTCCGCATCGCTGGAACAACTTACGTCGATGACAAAACAGAACGCGGAGAATGCAACGCAGGCGAAGAACCTTGCAAACGTAGCAAACTCGTGCGCGGACAAGGGTGTCGTCGCGATGAAGAAGATGAGCTCGGCGATTGACGAAATCAAAAAGTCTTCCGACGAAACGGCGAAAATAATCAAGACGATCGACGAGATCGCATTCCAAACCAATCTGTTGGCGCTGAATGCGGCCGTGGAAGCAGCGCGCGCAGGCGATGCAGGCAAGGGTTTTGCCGTGGTTGCTGAGGAAGTTCGCAACCTCGCGCAACGCTCTGCGGAAGCAGCGAAGTCCACGTCGTCCATGATCGAAGGGTCAGTGCAAAGCTCGGAAAGCGGCGTCCAAATCAGCCGCGAAGTCGAGGAATCGCTGGGCGAGATCGCGCAGGCGGCTGCCCGCGTAAACAATCTCGTTGGTGAAATCGCGGCGGCAAGCAACGAGCAGGCGCGTGGAATCGAGCAGATTACCGGCGCGGTCTCACAGATGGATCAGGTGACCCAGAAGAACGCCGCCGAATCTGAAGAATCGGCCGCAGCGGCAGAAGAACTCACGGCGCAGGCAAACGAGATGCAGCGCATGGTGACGGAATTGGTCATCATGGTGCGCGGCGCCAACGGTACGAGCGGAAACGGGTCCCCGGCGTCGACGCTTGAACGCCGTAAGCACAAGGCATTACCGCAGGCCAAGGCGGCCGCGGGACGCGCGGCCGGCCGTAGCCTCGCGGGGCCCGAAAAGGTAATCCCGCTGGATGAATCGGACATGAACGACTTCTAAGGAGTGGTCGCTAAGCACAAAGCGCCCGGCGCGTCATCCGCGCTGGGCGCTTTTAATATGATATGACTTCTTCGGATTCGATTAATTCTAAGATGGCGTAAACGCGGCGGTAATGAAAGTCCCGGGACCTTTTAGTGAAAGACGCCGCCTTCGCCGTCCATTACCCCGTACATGGTCTGTTGGGACTCGAAGTCGCGGTTCCCGAAAACTACCCAAGACAGCAAGTAGTCGAGCTCATCGAGGCCAACTTCTC
Organism: Candidatus Hydrogenedentota bacterium; assembly: GCA_020848835.1. GTDB lineage: Bacteria > Hydrogenedentota > Hydrogenedentia > Hydrogenedentales > SLHB01 > JABWCD01. Next base: position 25,113 of record JADLHJ010000012.1, on the reverse strand, counting down.
CGTCAAAATGGCTGAGGCGGTCGAAAATAGCCTCGCGCTCATAGGGGTCGAGCAGACCGTAGAACTCCAGACGTGTCAATGCGTTGCGCGCTTCAGGTGTGAGCTTGTATTCCTCGAACAAAGACAAGGATCGCGCGACCCAAGGGCGGTTTTCCTCGCGTACCGATGGCTGCGTGAAGCGGGGGGCGATGAGTTTCATCGCCGCATCAATGTCGCGTTTGTTGTAACCCTGGCCGGCAAGCCATGATCGGAGGCCGGTTTCCGTGGGGATTCCGTCGGGATATTCTTCTATTCGTCTGAGGATGACGTCGACAAGTTTGGTGATCGACGCTTTCATGCACTACTCCAGAGACTTGGCACAAAGGGCACGCACGTACCCACCGCAGCTATTGTAGGGTGCGGGAAAGCGGGTGTCAACAGAGGGCGATTTTAGTCGCGCACGTCAACCCGCGCGTAACACCGCCGTTCATGCATTGTAGGGTAAACAACGGGGCGGTCGACCGAGTGGTCCGTCCCTGAACCAATGCGGCGTGACGGCTGGCATAATTGTTGACCGCTTGTGGGGCAGTTGCTATACTCCGCTCCGCGCGGTGGTTACAGTGTGGCCGGGGATCCAACCGAGAAATTGGGACGCCGCGTTTAGGAGACCTATCAGTGAGACACGTACGCACCATATCGCGCAAGCCGCAAATCGCGCAGCAAAGCACCAGTGACCTGACCTTCCTGCTTTCAATTCTGGAGCTGGTAGGTACTTTGTTCGGCACCTTTGTAACGTCGTTCCTTGGCGTGTTCGATGGCGTGTTGGGCGCGTTGGACACCTATAACGACATTAAGAACCCGACGACCTAGCGCATCGCTTGCCGTATACCAGACCATAGAAACGGAGGACGCCGCTTCATGAAGCATATTCGCGAAATCACCGCCTCGAAGGCCGCTTCGACCCTTAAGGCCGACGCCAAGGCTGATCTGTACAATTCCGTGTGGCAGGCATGGTTGGACTTCGTATACACGAAGAAGAACCAGATCGTCACGCCCGTCACCAGTTAAGACCTCTGCGATCATCACCGCGCCGGGGCGCCGCACATTGTCCGGTTCCCGGCGCTTTCTTTTTGTCCGCCGCCGCGCGTGAATTCGGCGGCCGATGGGGGTAGAATTATGCAATTCGGGGCCAAGCCGGCATAAGGTCATGCCGCGCGTTCTTTGAAGTATTTCGATAATCCAAAACACCCATGATCTCTGGAACATACACAGTTATTCGCTCCGCCGAGCCGGACGATGCAAATGCCATGTGGCGCTTGTACGACCCGAGTCGGCCGCGCTCGTTTTTGCTGGGGCCCACGCGCGAAGTGATGATCCCCACACAGGACGAGATGCGCGAAATGCTCGGGCGGCGCGACGTGGTGCAAGGGTCGTTTTTTACGATCGAAGATCGATCCGGCGAGATTCGCGGGTGCTGCGTATTGCGCGGCGCGAAACTGGAATCGGAATTCGCCGAGGTTGTCGTCGCGCTGGATAGCGACGCCGCGTATGAAACTCCGCTCGCGGACGAAGTGATCGAATTCCTGGAAAAGATGGGATTCGTCGATAAGAAACTGAACAAGCTCGTCGCGCATTGTCTGTCGAACGAAACGCAATATCGCGCATACCTCGCGCGGCACGGTTTTGTGAGCGACGGAATCCAGCGGCAGATGGTCTACACACGCGGGCAATATTTCGATCTGGAATCGTTGTCGCTATTCAACGCGGCACACAACGGGAGCGCACATGGAACTGCAGTTGCGGCGTCCTGAACGCGCGGACCTCGATGTGCTCGTGGATTGGATGAGCGATCCGGAGTTTCGACGTTTTCTCTTCGGCGATGCGGAAGACAAGGCGTTGCCGATGGGGCAGCAAATGATGGGCGTGTTGAGCAGCGGCCTTGCGATGGCGACCGGGACGGTGGGACATTTGTTGATTGAGGATCCGTCAATCGGTCCCATTGGCATTGTGGTCATCCAGGAATTGAGCTGGCGCAATCGCATGTGTTTTGTCGCGCTTTACCTTGCGCCGGCACAACGTACTTCCGAACCGATTGAGCGCGCAATGCGCAGCGTCATTACCTATTGCTTTGACGAAATGAACCTGCACCGCGCGGGCATTAAGGTCGAAGCAGACCAGTCTGACTACCTTGGCGCGTGCGAGCGCCTCGGATTCACGCGCGAATTCACCATGCAGCAGCATGTAATGCGCGACGGCAAGGGCATCGATGTGATTGGCTATGGCATGTTGCGCAGCGAATACGAATCGGCGCGCGCGCAAACGGCGGTGGCGTAGCATGGCGCTTAAGACCAGCGTGTTCATCCGCCGCGCCGAGCGCGAAGACCTCGAAACCATCGTGGGGTGGATGGAAGACCCTGCGTTTCAACGCTTCCTCTACGGCGATCCGGCGCGTTCGCCGAAACAGATCCGCGAACAGATCGTCGGAATGCTCGGCCGCGCGAGCGCGCGCACGTTGCCGATGGGCATTTACTTCATGGCCGACTCGCCGAAGTATGGGCCGGTGGGTTTGTTCAGCGTGGTGGGCATGAGCTGGCGAAACCGCTCCTGCAACATCGACTCGTATATCTGCGAGTCGCGCCGCAATGGCATGTTCGGCACAGTCGCGTTTTATCGCGTGCTCGAATATTGCTTTCAAGTGCTGAACATGAACCGAATCAATATCTATATCTATGGCTTCAACACGCGCTCCTGGCGCTTGTTTGAATTGACCGGCGCCAAGCAGGAACTGGTGTTGCGCGAACACGTAGCGCGGGAGGGCCAGTTGCACGAGATGTATGGATACGGCTTGTTGCGCTCGGAGTTCGACAAGTTGCGCGAGTGGTTCTTGAAGCGCTTCGCGGGCATCGATCTCGAAACGATGATCAGCGATTACAAACAACAGCAACAAACCGAAGCCGTCAAGGAAACAACCTGATGGCGGTGTACCTTTTCTGGATCATCGCCGCGGTACACGTGGGGTACTCGATAGTTGTGAACCGCATCGAGCCGGGCGAACAGCCGAAAGGCAAGGTGCGCTTTGTTCATGTGACGCTGCAAGGCCCGCTGTTCTGGACGGCCGCATATATCGCGTGGCATATGGGCGCGTTCTCGCGCGACCTGGTGTCACCGCTGTATTTCGGATTGGGTCTTGTTACAGGACATCTCATTTTCGGCCTGTCCATTTTGGCAACGCATCTATCCTTGCGCGATGCGTCCGCGCACTTCTTCGATTTCGGACCGATCTGGAATTTCACTATGGAAAGCCCAAGCGTGCTCACGCGGTTTATCGGCGTGGCGTTCGCCGAGGAGTTGATCTGGCGCGTCGTGGCGCAGACGCTGGCCATTGCGGCATTGAGCAAATTCCTCAGCGATCCCTTGGCAATAAGCCTCGGTATTGTGCTGGTGGCGCTTGCATTTGTCGTGATTCACAAGCATTTCTTCGAGAATACGTGGCACGTGTCGCTGGAGTTTATCGCGTTTTCACTCTTGATCGGTGCAATTTACTTTTGGACCCAGAGCTTTATCATGGTCATTGTGATTCACGCCTTGCGCGACATCGAAATTGCCTACCTTGAGTATTTGGAGAAAGTCGAAGAATTGGGCGATGAAGCGCAGGCGGCGCACGCGATCGATCGCGCGTACAGCGCGCAGCGATTGGAGAAGGTATGAGCAGCGCGGCGGCCGTCGAACTGTGCGACGCAGACAAGATCTTCCATACGCACCATTTCTTCCAGAAGCATGAGGAAACGCAGAAGCGCCGCATCTACTACAAAAAGACCGTGCATGCGGTGAACCACGTGACGTTCGACATTCGTCCCGGAGAAATCCTCGGTTTGCTGGGGCGCAACGGCGCGGGCAAGACGACGATGGTGAAGATGATCTCCGGCCTTGTGAAGCCCAACTCCGGCAAGGTTATTGTCGATGGTCTCGACGTCGAGACGAAGCGCTTGAAAGTGTTGCGCAAAATTGGCGTGGTGCTCGAAGGCACGCGCACGGTGATCTGGCCATTGACGCCGATGGAGAACCTGTCGTACTTTGGCAACCTGCGCGACGTGAAAGGCAAGATACTCAAAGAACGCAGCAAAGAGTTGCTGGATTTTATCGGGCTCACCGACAAGATGAATGTCGAGGTGCGCAAACTTTCGCGCGGCCAAAAGCAACGGCTTGCGATATGCATCGCGTTGATTACCGATCCGCCAGTCTTATTGCTCGATGAACCGACGACCGGCCTCGACGTGCAGAGCAGCCGCGCGATTAAAGACAAAGTGATCGAGATGACGCGGCAGCGCGGTAAGTGCGTGCTGGTCACGACGCACGATATGAACACCGCGCAGGAGCTGTGCGACCGCATTGCGATCGTGCACGAAGGCAAGCTGGCCGCCTGCAAGCGCACGGAAGATTTGCTCGAAGTGTTCTCCGATCAAACGTATCACCTGCGACTCGATCGTGTGCCGGATCTCGCGCCACTGACAGCGATCCCCGGCGTGCTTAGCGCTGCCGCGTTGAACGATGATGAGGGCATCGGCATCAGCGTGCAGCTTGTTGCGGACGAGGCGCAGCGATCCTCCGCGTTGTATGCGGTTGTCGCATCGCTCGAACGCGCGGGCGTTGTGCTGCGCGCCATCAATCACGCGCAACAGAACCTGGAAGACGTTTTTCTTCGCATCACCAACACCGACACGAAGTCGGGCAAGAGTTCATAACACCATGGGTTTCTTTCTGGTCCTGAAAGCCGAAGTGAAGCGCACGATGATTATCTCGCGGCGCTACTGGTTCGCCACGCTCACCGCTCTTTTTGTCGCCTGCATCATGTTCACCGTCTTTTTCTACGGCTTTTTTTCGGGCATCGGCACGGGTATGGCCGGTCTCGCGATCGACAAGGCGCTCGGCCTCATCATCGGCATCTTCGCGTTCAGCATGGTGGGCATGTTCAGCACGGGCCTCGCCGGCATGGCGCGCAGCGGCGAACTCGAACAGGTCTACATGAGCCCGCACGGACTGATCACCAACTTCATGGCGCGCTCGACCGTCTCCACGATTCTCAGTATCGTGACGTGGACCGTAATCCTATCGTTCATGTCGGCGTCGCTGCAGCGCGCGTCCTCGAACGAATCGCCAAGCAATCCGCAAACGGTGCAAGCGGCGACAGTCGATGGCGCGACGAACACGACGACTCCGCCAGCAAACGCGAGCACGCTCCCGTCAACGGCAGGCACCGGAAAACTGCACGCGGACCCGCTGCCGGTGTCGGTTTTGTTCTTGCTCACCTATTTCAGCATGACCGGGTTTGGCTTCATGATCGGCGGGCTGGTGCTCGTGTTTAAGCAGGTCGGGCAGATTGCGGTGCTGCTGCGGTTCGCGATGATGGCGATCGCGTGGACCGCGAGCGACGCGCTGTACAACCATCACATCATTTTGCAGGCGCTTGCACATACGATTCCGGTCACCGACGCAGCGATTTGTCTCAAGCTCGTGCTGCTGAAAGGCATCGGCAACGACGTGTTCACACACCCGTCATTTTTCTATCTGATTCTGAATGTCGCCGTGTGGACGCCCATCGGCCTCGCCATCTTCAAGGCAATGGAAAACTGGGCGCGCGGCAAAGGCACGCTCGGGGCGTTCTGATGGAGCGCGGCACGCTACACCGGTTTGTCGAAGGCGATCGCCGATTCGCGATCGATCCGGAGACGTGCTTTTGCTTTGAGTGCGACCAGATCTCCTGGGACGTGCTCGAGTATTACCCCATGGCCTCCGCGACGCGCATCGTGCATCTGCTGGGCGAACGCTACGATGCGAAGGAACTCGAAGAGGTCATCGGCGAACTCGAATGGTTGCGCTCGACCCGCGCGATTCTGCCCGCGCCGAAAAAAGAAGACCTGCAAAAAGAGATCCAGTTCGAGAAGGGTCTGAAGCGCGTATCGATTTGTCTGCCGCGCGAAGTGTCCGAAGCGCCCGCGAAGAAGAAGGGCTGGTTCGGGTCCGGCGCGACGGTGATGTCGAGTTCCGCGCGCGACATCGGGCACGATGCGATTGCGTTGTTGCTGGGGCGCGCGGGCGAACAAAAAGAATTGCAGATTGAGTTCGTAGAAGACGGCTACGTTCACAACCCCGAACTCGTCTCCGATCTCTGCGCGCATGCGATGAAATGCGGCAAACTTGCGGGCAAGAAACTCACGGCGTCGGTGCTCGTGCAGAATCTGGAAGTTTCAAAGTCGCCTTCGACACTTGAAGGGCATACCTTGTCCGCATTGCTCGAATTTGGCGAGTCCGCGGATATCCTCACGCAGTTGCGTCCGTATACGAAGGGCGCATCCGAATCGATCGCGCGGCTTGCAAAGATTGTTCAACCAGACGCGCCGGGTGTGACGGGACGCATCATCGTGCGTCCCAATCATCCGAACTTCGCAGGTGTTGTGGAAGAGTTGGAAAAGGCCGGCTTCGCGACGATTGAATTGGATATCGACGGCGCGTACATCGCGAATCCACAGCTCAATCCACAGGAAATGCTGACGGCGATGCGGGAGACCGCAGTCTATTATGCAAAGCGTCTGTTGCAACAAAAATATTATCGCGTCGATCCGATCGCGCCCTTGTTCTACCGCATCTACGACGGGTCGCCGCAGCGGCGCACCGACCCCGCAGGCACGAACGAACTCGCGGTAGATGCAAACGGCGGCGTCTATCCCTCGCGCCGATTGATGGGCGTAGAGGCGTACAAACTCGGCACGGTCATGGGCGGCGAGATCGACGAACGTATCCGCGCGCGCTTCGACGAAATTGGTTCCGCGACGATTGGCGTGTGCCGCCGATGCTGGGCGCGCAATCTTTGCGGCGGCGGCAACTCCGCGGTGCACCATGCGCTCTCCGGATCGCATCGCGCGCCCAATGAAGTTTGGTGCGACGCACAGCGCGCGTGGATGTCTTCCGCGGTCAGCGCATTTAATTTGCTGTCGTCGCAAGGCGTGAACTTCACGCGCGTGTACCGCACGCTCACGCGCACGCAACGGCCGTCGTTGTTCACGATGGTGCGCGCGATGTTCCGCATGACGGTGGGCATGCGCCCGATAGAAGAATCCGACGCGGAAATGCTCGCGACGTGGGAGAACTGGAACCCCTCGTCGTACTTCATGTTCACCGACGGCGGCATCATGCTCACGACAAAATACGATCGCGAGATGGACGCGCTGCACCCCTCAGGCGTCGATCAGGAAATGATCCTGATCAAGAAAGACGGCACCGCGCTCGGCCTGATTAAACTGAAACCCGACCGCACACCCGGCGCCGCCCAAGGCTGGATCTATTTCCACAACGAAGCCGACTACGCCGACGACACCGTGCGCAAAGGTTTCCGCGCACTGCTGAAAGAAGCCGGCGGCCAACAGCAAATCCGCCGCGTCACCGTCCCCGCCGGCGCCTACGAAACCGGCCTGCAAAAATTTCTCGAAGCCTCCGGCTTCACCAAGGAAGGCACCCTCCGCGAGGCCCTCTTCGTCCACGACGCCTACCACGACGTGCATCTGTACGGGTTGTCTACAGACAAACTATAATGGTGCTTTAAAGAGAGTAAGCATTTAATACGCGATCGTCGTGAAACAGCAAAGAAGGGATCTGAAAATGATTACTTCTGTTTCATTTGCCTTTTGCTCGTTCTTTACCTGCCTCGCTGCTTCCAATGAAGCCGTCCATTTTTCAATCATTCCTGATAAAACCGAAGTCCATCCGCAGGAACCGCTGGGCCTGGCAATATCGCTCAAGATTCAAAAGTTTAAAGAAAGGGATGTAAGGGCGGCTTTTGTAAACGACGATAATATCGTCCTTCGCGTGTACAACACAGAAGGCGCAGTTGTCGCTGAATCGAGTCAAAGGAAGTGGGATTGCGCGGAACATAACCTTTGGTTGGCGAAATTCGACGAATCAAAGGAACACACGGCAAGTGCACAGTTTGTATTTAATGAATGGTGTTCCACTGCAATGCCGTCTGGCCATTACAAAGCAGTATGCGATATTAACACTTTGGGAATCGTGTATCGAGGAGAGAATATTTCGGCGACTGAAGCATTTTCTCCTCCTGTCAGAGCCGAGTTTTCTTTCAACGTGCTGGAAAGCGATGACTTGGCGGTTCAGAGGCGATATGAAGCGTTGTTCGCGATCGCGAGTAATATTGTCGATTACTCGAAGCGTCAAGACGAAATGGGGAAGGCAGTTGAACTGATCGCATACTCACGAGAGCAAGCCGCGCTGCCCTGTCAGTTGAAACTTCTTACGGGTATCGTGCCCATGTATCGGACGATTTTCGACTACTGTACCGCCATCGAGTTGGCGTCATATCTTGTCGAGCTTGATCAACCCGACGCAGCCAAAGGTCTTCTCAACGTTTATGCTGATTTAGAGAACGGATATGTTCATCGAGAATGGCGGCAATTTCTTATGGAATTGGTTTCTTGGTCAATCCACGAAATGTATGCGCGCGGTAACCCAGAAATTGTGTCACTGACGGAGTCCTTTATTGCCACGCACGCCAAAGGCCCAGATCCTCTCGGCTTCATCGATCCGGTGCTGGTACGCCAACGCGAACAGGGGTCGCGTAAGGGAAAATAATCTCTTTCCTTCCCTGAAACTTGTGCAAGAACGCAGCGGGTAGTGTGTTTGGCGTTCCTGCGTGACGTTGCGGCAGAAGGCGGGCCAATGGCAACACCAAACAGCTAGGTTCCGGGCTTTCAAAAAAAAGTAGCGCCCGGCATGAAAGCCGGGCGCTACGACTGTTCGACCTCTTTTGGACTTTTGGTGTCGTGCGGTCTATGCCCCCGCAGGCTCGATATGCTTTACCGCCGCGATCGCCGCGAGCTTCTCCAAGTCTTCCACGCGCACCGTCACCAACAGCGCCTTACCCGAACGCCGCTCCGCGACCACCTGCGCACCGGCATCCTTCACCGCCTTAATGGCAGCTTCGGAAAAGTCCGTGAGGAACACGGTAACCTTGATCTGGTTATTCACGACCTTCACATTGCCCTGGCTATAGCTACCGTTTACGACCTTTGCCGCCAGACCAACCAGCCGGGAATCCAACTTCGACGACCGCGCATCGCCTTCCGTCTTGCTCGGCGCATTAACCGGTGTCGGCATTGGCGCAGGTTCCGCCGGGGCCGGGGTTGCCGGGGCTGGGGCAGATTCATCCGAAAGTGATTCGAGCTGTACGCGCGCAGCGCGGTTCACAGACTTCTGCCGCAACTGTGGCATCGGCGGCGCAGACATCGGCGCCGCACCGGCAGCAGTGATGCCCAACATCACCGGCTGACCCGCCGCCGCCAGCATCTCTGCTTCTTTCCCGAAGATACCCTCATAGCTCACGCCGTCCGGCATCTCGACCGGCACCTCGACCGTCTTCGGCTTGCCGCCTTCCGTCACGACCTTCTCTTCCACCGCGACAAAGCTCGTGTACTGCGTCATCAACCCGAACTCAAGGCCCAGCTTCGTGATATCGCCCTTCACATCCTTATTCGCATTCCCGCGCTGGATGCCCAGCCAGTCCTGTTCCATCAACCAGTCGATCCGTTTCCGCGCCCACAACGGCGCCAACACATCATGCTCCGGCTCCGACGCAGGCAGGTTTACATCGATCCTCCGTTCAAACGCACCCTCCGCCGTCTCGCCACGCACGGTAATCGTGCCGCTGCCCGACCCGGCATAACGCCCGGTCAAAATTACCGGCTTCGCACTGAACAAGTCGGGGATAAGCGCCGGATCCGGAAACACCTCGCTAACATTCAGCCCGCCGAAATCGATCGAGATATCCGTCAATACCGGGCTCTGGATCCGCTCGTGGAACCGCGTCGCCGCCGCATCGCCATCCGATTCCAGCGACACCACCTCCGCCTCGCCACGCCCCGCGCGCGCCATACCATCAATAAGGAAGCGGTTCACGGAATTCCCGATGCCAAACGAAAACACCCGCGTGTCTTTCGCGTTTTTCTGGATCGCGTCGAGTATCTCCATGTCATTGCCGATATACGCGTCCGTCATCATGCACACCACGCGCAACCGCTCCGGATCATGCGGCCCGCCGAGCGCAGTGTTGATCGCCGGCATCATCTCCGTACCGCCGCCGCCTTCCAGGTTCGACAAATATTCGAGAGCCTTCTTCACATTCTCAGGCCTGTTCGGCACCACCTTGTTGAAGCAATAGCCCAAGCCACCAGCAAAGGTCACCAGGTTAAACGTATCGTTCGGGTTCATGCCCTCGATGCAACGCTTCATCGTCGCCTTCGCCGTTTCAATCGGGAACCCGCTCATCGACCCGCTGCAATCGATGATGAAGATCATCTCCTTCGGCGTAGCCTGCTGCGCCGTCACCCGCGCAGGCGGATGCAGCACCACCGAGAAAAATCCGCCCTTCGCGCCCGCATGCGTCAGCACCGCATCGCCGATGTTCTGCCCGGCTACCTTATATTTAAGGATGAAGTCCCGGTTCGGGATTTCCTTGTTGTTCTTCAGCGACACCGTCGCCACGCTGCCATTTGTCTGCACATCCACCTCATGCAACTCACTGTGGATTTCCTGCAACGGCAAGCCCGCATCCACCTTGACCGACAACGAAATGTCATGCCCCGCACGCGTACCCTCAGGCGTAATCGGCGCATTCACACGCCCCGCATCCGGCACCTGATCGGTACTCTCCGGCCCCGCCTTATTCCCAAGCCCACCATCCACATGCGCAGGCCGCGTGGAGTCCGTGCTCCCCGGAATGTAACGCGGCCCGACCACCATCGGAAACGAAAACTCGTACTCGCCTTCCTCATACTTCAGGTACTCCACATATGAGATCGTGATCTCGATGTTTTCCCTCGGAAGGATGTTCGCGACCGACTGCGTGAAAATATTCGGACGCTCCTGATCCAGCAAGCTCGCCGTCTTCCCCGCGTCCCGCGCCTGCTGATAAATCTTCTGCGCCTCCTCGCGCTCCTTGATGTTCCCGCGGATAACGCGATTGCCCACCTTCATCAACATCGTGTCCACCGCCGCCCGGTCCGACATCGGAAACGTATACACCGCCTCGATCGGCTCCGAATACGGATTGCCAAAACGCTGCGTTAAGGTCACCCGCGCCACAAACCCCGACACCTCCACCCGCACATCCGTATGCTCCAGCGGACACTGCCCCTCCGGCCGCCCATCTTTAGGCGGCACAACGACACACCCCCCAGGCAGAATAGTCCGCTGCCCGCCCCCCGGCTTACTACCGCTAGGGTCCACCAACTCCAACCCACCAGCCACACCCGACGGCCCAGCCAACACCGCCGCCGCAAACAAAACCGAACCAACCTTTCCCAACAACCGTTTCAACGTAGACATCGGAAGTTCTCCAATAAGCCTTGTTAAGCAATGAATACCATCTGCGCGCTTATTGAATGAGACACCGGAGAAAGGTGGGAGTTCGCGGAAACCTTCTACGACCAGATCGCATTAATGTAGCGTCCGGCCTCCGAGCCGGACGGTATTAACTCGTTCCCAATCGCCGCAGAAATTCTCGTTCCCAAGCTCCAGCTTGGGAACGCACTCTTGAAAAGCTACGCTTTGGTCTTATACTCCCACCATGCGCTCCCGCTACAAATTCGTCGAAACAGACGCCCTCTACTTCCTAACCTGCACCATCGTCGACTGGTTCCCCATCTTCCAATCACCCCCGTACCTCGAAATCATCACCAACTCACTAACCTTCTGCCGCAAAAACAAAGGAATGCGCCTCTACGCTTACGTCATCATGGAAAACCACCTACACCTAATCGCAGGCGCACCAGACCTCAGCCGCGTAATCCAAGACTTCAAAAGCTACACCGCACGCGAAATACTCGCCGTAACAGAAAGCAACAACCGCACCGAATTGCTAAACAAGTTCATGCTGCGAAAGAAAGGCTACAAAGAAGAGAGCAGACATCAAGTCTGGCAAGAAGGCGCACACCCACAAATCATTCGCGACGATGAAGTCTTAAACCAAAAGATCACATACATCCACAACAACCCCGTCCGACGAGGCTACGTAGACGCCCCAGAACACTGGCGCCACTCATCCGCCAGAAATTATTACCTCGACGATCATTCGGTGCTGGAGATCGATCCGCTGCCCTTGTAAACGAAGATCAAAGCAGAGCTTTTCAAGAGCCCGTTCCCAAGCGGGAGCTTGGGAACGAGAAGGAAATACGACCAACCCAATACAGGCAGCACTGCGTCAACCAAATACCACTCGTTTCGCGCGGAACACGATTACTTCGTGCCCTTCGTGTCTTCGTGGTGATAAATATTGATGCGCAGCGTGCAACGCCGTGGGCGTAGTAGTAGAGGTCAACGATTGGTGGAGTCGCTTCCGCGCTACGCCGCGCGGGCGCGTTTAATGAAGTACACAATGACAAGCCCCGCGAAGCAACCGTTCACGAGGCCCATCATGCCGCCGACGGCGAAAGAACGGCGGATCATAATCCACGCCCACTCGACGTTGGTCGAACTGATCAGCAGCATCAGCGGGCACGCCGCCGCGGTAATCGATCCGACAGCGCCGCCGAGCACCGCCCCGCCTATCGCACCGCGCGAATACGTCGGCTTTCCCGCAACGCGCAGGCCTATGTTCGCCGCCGCCGCCGCGAGAAATCCGCCAACCACCAGACCAAGTACATTCCCCAACACCAGCCGCAGCAAATACACCGCGCGAAACGTCTGCACGTCCGGCGCTTCCAGCGGCGGCACACCCCATGTCGCCACGACAACAATCGTCAAGACATACGGCGGCATCAGACCGAAAAAGATCCCCGCGATTGCCGCCCACATCAAGATCTTCTCGTGCAGTTGTTTCGGCGCTACGGAACTCTTCATGACGCGGCAGCCTCCGAACGTTTCGCGACGAACGCGCGCAATAACATTTCAACAACCCAGAAATAGGCGCAGGAAATACCGATCATGACTGCAAGATACGCAAGGTGGCCCGAAAAGTATCGATCCATTCCCGGCGGAATCGCAAACGTCACATTCACATTCGAGACATTAGGCGTGACAAACCGAGCGAGTACTATCATGGCAACCACGAACGCGCCCGCCTTCCACCACGTGCCGCGCTCCACACCAAGTGCTCGAACGCCATACAAACCAATCGCCAATCCAAGCACGTGCGTACCCAGAGAAGTTGGCAGAAATTCACTGCCCTGCAAAAGATCGAAAAGCCACAGTGGCGTGCCCATGCAAAGCACGATTGTGCCCACACCCGCAATTAACTTGTTGCCCGTGATCAATCCAATTCCAACAAGCAGCGCGGCAACATGGCACACCCACAGCAGATTCTCCGGCTCGCCGCGCGAAACATGAAACGTCGCATGAACGCAATAACCTGCGATAGCCATTGCCCCCAAAAGGATCTGTGCGCGCCTGTTATGCATGCGGCCTTCCGTGATGCGCGCGAAGCGTCCGCCGCGGCGGAGTGCGGCGAGATATCGCCGCTTTCCACCCCCCCGCGATCTTGTCCAACCCCGCACGCGCTGAAGTATGATAAACCATCAACCCGCAGAAGAAAGATTTCGTAATGCCCTATTTCAAAGATATTCAACAGTTAGCCGAACAAGTTTCTCTCTGGGCGGATCTCCGCCACGAACAAGGCGCGAACGTCTCTGGCGAATTTAAACGCATCTCGCGCGATCTCGAGGCTGCGCGCAAGCGCCTCGCGCAAGTCGCAAACCCGCACCGCGATCATGAACCGAATACATTGCCCGCCATTCGGCGGCTTCGCCCCAAAGGTCCGCGCAAGATAGCAAACCCATTGCACCGCGCCGATTTTACTGATCGCCTGCGCGGCGCATGGCTTGGCCGCGCCGCGGGTTGCACCCTCGGCGTGCCCGTCGAATCGTGGTCTGTGGAGGATATGGAAGAACTTGCGAAACTCGGTAAGCAATCATTTCCGTTGAAAGACTACTGGGCCACTCACCCGAAGCAGGGCATCGTTCATCACAAAGTCAAACGCATTAAAGACTATCTGCGCGGCAACATCACCGAAGTACCCGTCGATGACGATCTCGGATATACCCAACTCGGCCTGCTCATTCTCGAAAAGTTTGGACTCAACTTCACCACCGCGCACGTTGCGGAGATGTGGAAGAAACACATTCCCCTGGCGTGGACCGCGGAAGAAGTCACATTGCGCAACCTGCGCGCGGGCGTCGCACCAGAGAAAGCAGGCGGCATTGACAATCCCTATCAGGAATGGATCGGCGCGGACATCCGTAGCGATCCTTGGGGCTATGCCTGCGCCGGCTGGCCGGAACGCGCCGCAGAATTTGCGTACCGCGACGCTGTACTTTCACACCGCGGCAATGGCATCTATGGCGCAATGTTTTTCGCCGCAACGATTGCGGCGGCGTTCGTCGTGGACGACCCCGTGCTCGCGATCAAAGTGGGACTCACGGAGATCCCGCAGGACTGCCGTCTTACACAGGACATTAAGTGGGCCCTTCGCACGGCACCCAAACTGATAAACTTCCGCGACGCCCGCGCCGCCGTCGAAAAACGTTTCAACGGCATGCACCACGTTCACACGAACAATAATGCCTGCCTCACCGTCTTCGGGTTAACCATCGGCAAGACGGACTTCACCAAAGTCATCGGCACCTGTGTCGCGATGGGCTACGATAACGACTGCACCGCCGCCACCGCAGGGTCAATTTTTGGCGCGGTCCACGGTATTCGCAGTATTCCTGAGCATTGGTGGAAACCCTTCGGAAACCGCGCAGCCACCTATCTCAAAGGCGTGCAACCCTTTCGCAACGATGAAATGGTACGACGCTTTGCCGTGTTAACTAAGCGCGTCTGGAACGGCGCCAATCGCAAAGGCGGTTGATTCCGTTAACACGAGGGAACTAGCAGTAATGGATCCCATCAAACAACTTCGCCGGGTAGCCGTAATCATAGTAGGCACGATCGCGCTGCTTGCGGGCACTGCAATGCTCGTGCTGCCGGGGCCTGGATCGATCGTGATTTACGTCGGGCTTGTGGTGTTGAGCACGGAATTCGTATGGGCCGCGGTGCTGGTCAAACGCATCAAAGAGCGCGCCGCCCATGCTTCCCGCGTAGTCATGGGGCGCGGCGAGATTTATGGTAACCAGCCCTTCCGCAGGCGTATTCGTTCCGTGTTCTCCAAACCACCGGAAAGCAAAGCGACCCTGAACTAACGTCTTATCGCAAGCGCGATAATGGTGTAAAATGGAAGCGATCGGGAAACACTTTCGGCGAAGAGGATTTGGGCGTATGGACCCACTCAAGCATGCCCGCCGCTTGGCAGTATTGGTCATCGGATCAACCGTGTTGCTTGTCGGTGTAGTGCTCTTGGTGCTACCCGGGCCTGCCTTCGTCGTCATCCCGATCGGCCTGGCCATTCTCAGCACGGAGTTCGTGTGGGCCGCACGACTGCTCAAGCGCGTGAAAGAAAACGCTGCCTACGCCGCTCAAACCGTCATGGGCAACGGCCAAGAACTGAAAGTGGGCTCCTGGTGGAATCGCGTGGTGGCATGGTTCCGGCCTGCTCACTCCCCGGCAAACGATTAACTAAAAGCCGTTTGCCGGATTCGAGAGTTTCGCCCACGTCAACACCGTCGCCGGCATTTCCGATTTGCGTAACTCCAACCGATCGCCCTGCCGCAGATCGAGATACTTCTCGGTGCTGTCATACGCGAGGACCGCTGGACCGCGCGTAATCTGCGCGCGCACCACAACGGTATCCGGCACGATGACGTGGCTGGTGAGTTCCGTCGTGTTCTTGAATGCGAGCCCAAGCCCGGTATGAAACACGCCACGTGTAATCTGATTGAAATACGCCGTACTGCCAAAAGGCGTGCTCACAATAAACCCATCGCCCAAGATCTCGATGCCATTTGCGAAAGGCTCGTCGTCCAGCCAAATCTTGAAGCGCACCGCAAGGTTGATATGACCCATATGCACGTTGCACTCGTTCATCGCGCTCACGGTGTACTTCGGTTTGTCCGCGCCATCGTTAAACACCGTACACGAAATCTTCACAAACTCCGTGCGCGTCAACTTGTTGTTCACGAGCCGATCCAACACCTTCGACGGCGGGTGCGGGATACAGCGGTGCCCCCGCCGGCTGTTCCGAATCGGCACCTTGGGCACACCCGGCCACTTCAACTCGGCAGAAAGCAGCGTCCCATCGCCACCGTAACAAATCACCACGTCCGGCGACTTTTCGACTACCCTTACTTGCCGAAACGCCTTGACATGCGGCAACAGCGAATCCGCCTCCGCCCCATACAACAACGCCTTTATCTCTTCAGCCAAAAGTCAGTGTCTCCTTCGCCCCTGATTTTACGCGGATTGGAATAGGAATGTTAAGTGGGTATATCGTGTCCGCACCGCTGGCTGTTTAACCGAGGACGAGTCATGACAATCCGCGCCGCACTATTAATTCTTACATGCGTTTCGATGAGTATGGCCGCCGAACCACTCCTGGCGGGTATCGCGACCTCGAACATCACACCGGATACCAAAGCGCTGCACGTGCCGCTCGGCGGCTACGGCGAACGGCAGAACGCCCCCGCCGAAGGCGTGCACGACAATACGCTCTGCAAGGCGCTGATCCTGAAACAGGGCGATCGCAAGTTCGCACTGGTGACGGTAGACCTACTCGGGATTCCTCGCTCCTTGCGCGACGAAACATTGACGCGCATCGGCGCAACGGGTATCGCCTCCGACAATCTGATGATGCTCGCAAGCCATTCGCACGGCTCTACCGAAATGGCCGCGATGAATCGCAAGAACGTGTTCGATAACAAGGCCATCGGTATCTACGATGAGAAGTTACTGTTATTCACCGCCGATCGCATCGCCGAAGCCATTATCACCGCCGACAAAAAGTACCAGCCCGTGCGCGTGGGCACAGTTTCCACAAAGCTCGAAGGCATGAATCGCAACCGGCGCAACTCGCCGATCATCGATAACGAATTGACGGTTACCAAGTTCGACGGCACGGACGGCAAATCTGTCGCGGTGTTTGTGAATTGGACCGCACATCCGACCTTTTCCGGCCCGGAGACGATGACGGTCACCGCCGATTGGCCGGGCTATTTGCAGCGCGAGATTGAAGGATTCCTGCCGGGCGCGACCTGCCTTTACTCGAACGGCGCAGAGGGCGACATTTCAACCGCCGGCGCGCAAGGCCCAAGCGAGTTCGCGCGCATGGAAGATTACGGTCGCAAACTTGCAGTAAAGGTTTTGGATCTCATTCAGAACATCGAGACGTCCGGCAACCCTGCGTTCGACTATTCCATGACCACGCTCAATCTTCCACCGCACGAAATCCCCGCCGCTTTGAAAGACGCTGCTGGTCCTGAGTACGGTCTGACGCCGGAAAACCTGATGCCGCTATTGGACGCGGTGTCGCCAAAGTCTTCATACCTTGGCGTGCTTCGCGTAGGTGATTTAGTGGCCGTGTCTATCCCAGGCGAGATGGCGTCATCATTGGGAATCGAGATCAAGAACGCGTTACGCGAGGCCGGCGCGAAGAACCCGATCATCGCGGGACTTGGCAACGAGTGGATCAGCTACATGCTTCCGCCGGACGAATACCACAAAGGCGGCTACGAACCCGGCGTGTCCTTCTACGGGGACACCCTTGGGCCAACGGTGGTTGAACAAGCGATTGATGCGGGCAAGGTACTCCTTGGGAAAACTGCCTCGGCTAAATAGTGCAGTTCGAATCACCGCAAGCGCTATTTCGAGTGCTGTGGCGGAGCGGCTAGCGTAGACACCGCTTTGGCTGTTTCTTAATAACGCGAAATTTTCTTCCCAAGACAGCCAAAGCGGCGTCTGTACGCCGCCGCACTCCAAATAGTTTTTCCTTAATGCAAGACTGATCGCGATTAGATCATCCTCGACGAGAAGCGGCGCGAGATTAGATACGTCGCGCCGACGAGGATCATCAGCAACACGCTGTAGGCAAATGCCGCGCCAATGCCGGAGCCGCGCCACGCGCTGTTGATCTGCACGGCGATGGGAATATTCGCCGGTACCCATAACAGCACCGACGCGACAAATTCGCCCAAGCTCGTTGCGAATACCAGCGCGAGACCAGCACCAATCGCGGGTGCGAGCAGCGGCACAACGATACGCCGGAAACAGTACGCGGGTGTAGCGCCGAGCGACCTGCCTGCTTCGATCAATGTCGCATCGAAGGGTTCGATTGCCGATGCACAGAAGCGCGTCATCAGCGGAACATCGCGCACAAAATAAGCGAGCGGTATCAGCCATACAGTGCCAACCAGCGGCAGCCAGTTGTCGTTGAACGCGACGATCAGATTAATGGCGATGACTGTACCCGGCAAAGCCCAAGGCACCATCACCAGCGCATTCACGATCCGCCCGCCGCTGCGGCGTCGCGCAGACAGATAGGCCGCCGGCAACGCAATCAGTAACGTGGCAATCGAGGCCACCGCGCTCATCCACAAGCTATTGCGTATCGGGCCAAACGACGCGGGATCGCTGAAGATCGATGTGTAATTGTCGAGCGTGAACACGGTCGGAAATATTTCCGCGTACCATTTCCGATGATCGACAAAGGACAGCCAGAATATCGTGAGGTGCGGAACAAGCAATACAAACGTGATGAGCGCCGCACCGGCAAACGTTGCGTATCGGCCTGCCGCGCTGCGGATCGGTTTGCGCACCCCTTTGCTCGCACCGCTGCGCAGGACACGCGACGAACGAAACACCAGCACGCCCAGCAGCGAAACCGCGGCAAGTACAACGGTGAGCGTTTGCGCCTCCGCATCGTGGTGCGCGCTTTGTTCTTCGTAGATGCGCACACTCAGCATGGGATAGTCATTACCGAAGATCAGCGGCGCGCTGAACGAGGCGCCAGAGGACATGAACGTCAACAGCGAAGCGCCGACCAATGCAGGGCGCAATAGTGGCAGGGTGACCCGCGTGAATACGCGCCAGCGTGACGCCCCCAGCGTGCGCGCAGCTTCCACCAGCGAAGCGTCCATCGATTCGAGCGATGCGCTGACCATCGCGTAAAAGAAAACAAAAAATGAGTAGGTGTGAATCAGCAATATCGCGCCCGGGCCTTCGAGCGCGGCGTTTTCCCAACCGAGCCGCTGTTCCAGCAGGCGCGGAATGAATCCGTCGCGGCCGATGATGTAGTAGAAGCTGACTACGCCGACAAGCGGCGGCAGCGTAAAGGGCAAGTAGGCCAGCGCGGCGAGAACGCGCCGTCCTGGAAATGAAAAGCGCGCAAGCGCGAGCGCCAATCCAGTACCGACTATTCCGGCGCAAATTACGGACAACATTGAAATGAGCGCCGTATTGCGCACGGCTATCCAGCCTGCATTGCGCGAGAGCGCATCGGGTTGCCAATGCGCAATTGCCTCAAGAAGCAAGCGCAACGTTGGGTAAGCGATCGTCAAGCCGAGCACGGTAAGGCAAATCGATAGAAGGAGCAAATCGATACGGCGAAACAGGAATTTAGGTTTGACCGGCGGCGCAGTAGCCATGCGCGTTAGCATACCCGATCGGCGCGATGCTTAGTCTCCGCCGTTGCCGTTCGCAGTATCGCTCTCCACGAACTCATGGATCGCATCGCGGTCTTCTTCGCCGATCTTCGTGTAGAGAATCGCGACCTTAAAATGGTCGTCGCCAACATCGTGCGGTTCGCAACGGACCACGATGCCCTCGCACTCTATGCGCCGTTCGTTCGGTCGAGGCAGTTCCAGCGCCATGCTCATCTTGGTCATCAGCGGAATCGGCTTGACGGTATGGCACAACACGCCGTTCGCGCTGATGTTATCGATGTGGTTGAGCACGCCAGGACCGCCATCGTCCACCACCGCCGGAAACCCGCGCCGGCTGCGCGCATACCGCCTGCGTTCTTGACCCGAATAACGCACGAACAGACCCCTCTCCGCAGCACCCCGGCTGCATTTGGGATAATACTAGCGCCTATGCGCGCGTCATGCAATCACAGTCTTTATTCTGACTTTAGGGCTCGGGAAAGAAAATCGAGCACGTGGTGCTCATATTCTCCCTTGGCGAAAACCCACATATCTTCGTGCTTCGCATTTTCGACCGACCAGAATTCCTTCGGTTCGCGTGCGCGCTCGAAAATTCGCTTTGATTCGTCCAGTAATGTGTAGGTGTCTTTCTCGCCTGCAATTACAAAGGTAGGGGCGTGGATTTCCTCTATCTTGAAAATTGGGCACAGCTCCGAACACCAGAACCCGAGCCGCGGTTTTGTCTGCGCGAGAAGTACCCAGGAAAATGCTGGTCCCCACCTTCCCAAGTTGTCCCGCATGCGATTGTTTACCGCCTCGCTGAGCGATGGATACATGGTTTCAATAACAAGTGCATCTGCACCAAGGCCGGAACCATTCATCACTGCAGCAGCGGCACCCATGGACTCGCCGATAACCGCGACCTTCTTGCCTGGCAACCGGCCACGTAGCCATTCTACGGCTGCACGCGCATCGTGTCGCTCTAAGTAGCCAAATGTAATGTGATCCCCTGCACTTTCGCCGTGGGCCTGGAAATCGATCGCGAGCGCGGCGTAGTTCGCGGTGTGTAAAAACGGTACTCGGTTTGTGACCCCTCTTCTGTTTGAACGTACGCCATGAAGCAACACCACTCCGGCAATCGGATCTGCTGCGGGAAAATACCAACCCGCGATTGCGCTTCCAGACGGACTTGCGAATTCGATTTTTTCGTAATCCAGGTCATTCGGTGGAATCCCGGCGGCCACGCGCTGCGGCAATGAAAAGTCGCTTCCTATAGCCCACGCGATTCCGGTCCCGGCGAGCAGAACGATTACGAAGAGAGCTGCTAATAACTTTAGGCGCTTTCGGTTCATGTGAGGGAGCATATAGAATGCAAACATATTGGCTCTGTGGGTTCGCAGGTTTTCGGAATTCGTGGGCCTAATTGCGAAAGTATACTTCACAACGGTAGAAAAGTTTTCCCGGAGAAATTTCATGTCCGATCTTGAGCGATTAAGCATATCAATCGAAAAGCCCTTATACGGGCGTTTGGAAAAGTTGGTGAAGGATTCGCACTACACCAACCGCTCGGAGTACATACGCGACCTCATTCGCAATAAGATCGTCGAGCAGGAGTGGGAGGGTAACGAAGAAGCCCTGGGCACGGTGACGCTGCTCTATGATCATCACACGCGCGGGCTCAGCGATCGGCTCACCCATCTGCAGCACGATCATCACAGCAACATTCTCGCGACGACGCACGTCCATCTCACACACGATCTCTGCGCAGAGATGATCATGATTAAAGGTAAGGCCCGCCTAATCCGCGCGATGGCGGACGCAATTTCGCGAGAGAAAGGCGTGCTGCACGCATCGCTTTCGTTGAGTTCTATCGGGAAAAAGCTGGTGTAGCGCGCGAGTGAAGCCGTCGCGTCAGGCGTTCAAGCTTGGCGCGAGCGTAAACGCGCGCGCACGCGATTCCTCCGCGCGCTTCGCGTCGCCAAAGTGATCGAGCGCTTTGGCAAGCCGCAAATGAATCAGTGGATCTTCTGGATCGTGTTTCAATGCGGCAACCAGAATGGTCAGCGCCGATTTCACATCACCTTTCTCTGCTAACGCGTCCGCCTCATCGCGCATGCGCATCGCATCAATTCGTTCCAGCACTTCAGCGATTGTGGGCGCGAACGAATACGCCGCCTCAAGCTGCATGTGCGCGGCTTTTGGGTAGCCGCGCACATCCGCGATGCGTGCGGCCGTGAGCCGCGCGAGCACGTGGCGTGGCGCGTGCGCAACTGCGCGTGTCACATATTCGTCCGCATCGTCGATGTGCCCCTGCTTGCAGGCGATTGCCGCAAGCGCGACGAGAATGTGTGGCGCGCCAGTCTCTTCGAACTGCAACAACACTTCGCGCGCGGCATCCAATTCGCCGCGATTGAGCAACAGATTTGCGAGTGTGGTACCCGCGCCGAGATGCGCCGCGTCCAGCGTAAGCGCCTTGCGCACCGCAGGCTCTGCTTCTTCCGGACGGCCCAGCGCAACGAGCTGTTCGCCGAAGTCGTGCCACGCTTTTGCATCGTTCGGACGCGCTTCCGTTTTCGCGCGTGCAATGCGGAGGTAAAACTCCGACTTCTCGTTTCCGCCTTTTCCAAAACCGTGGTGGTGAATAACGATCTCGTGTTCAGGCAGCACCACGCCGCCCAGCTCCACAACACTTTCCGTGATGTTTTCATGTACCGGCTCGCGGTATTCAAATCCGCGCCGGTTGCGGAACAAACGCAATAACGGCACGGCTATGTAACCCGCCTTGCCGCGCGCGTTCGGATCTTCCGGCGAAACCGGACGCCACAACCACGCGCGCATATCGTCGCTATAATTGGCAAGCATCAGCTCGACCGCATCAGCGCCGTCTGCATCGGCATCGACAAGATCGCGGATTGCCTGGGCACTGTCTTCATCGAGCGTCTCGTCCGCGTCCATGTGTAGCAACCAATCGCTCGCCGCTGCGGCGAGCACAGCGTTTCGCGCAGCGGCGAAGTCATCTGTCCAAGGTACATCGATAATCTTTGCTTTGAATTCCTGCGCAATCGCATTGGAATTGTCCGTAGATCCTGTATCGCCGATCACAATCTCATCGGCAATCGCGCAGACGCTTTCGAGGCAGTCCTCAAGCCATTCCGCTTCATTTTTCACGATCATCACGACGCCGAGTGTTGGCATCAGCACAACTTCCTGCCAATACACATCCCCACCAACGGATAGCCCGTGCTCCTTTTTAACGAAAGACGCCCGGCGAGGAGGCCGGGCGCTTCGAAATATGCACTTCGCGAGGTCTCGATCATGGTGCAGGCGGCGGGGCCGTCGGTGCTGGCGGCACATAGACTTTCAAATCATTCTGCACGCTTGTAACCCCGCTAATACTCGCGGCCAAATTTCCCGCCGCTTCGCGCTGCGCTTCGCTATCCACAGTGCCCGTGAGAATGCACAACCCATCCGATACCTTCACGTTTAGGTTGCGCGTCGTTACGTACCGGTTCACCAGCAGATTGCTCTTTACCCGCGCCGCGACAACATCATCGGACACCGCGCGCGTGACCGTCGTGATCGGATCCACTTTATTGGCCGTGTGCACGGTGATGTTATTCGTCACCTTGTTCACGCCACGCGTATCCATCACGATCTTTTCGATGCTTTGCTTGGCGAACTCATTGCCGACAACGCCGAAAATGGTCACATTCCCGGTGTCGCTTTCGACGCCGATGTTCAGCCCCTTCAATTCGCGGTTCCACAGCAAGTTCGATCGAATTGCCGCGGTGAGCGATGCATCGTCGATCTTCTGCCGCCATGTCTTCGGCGGCCGCTGAGACACCACCGTTCCAACAACGGTCAACTCATTCTTCACGTCCGCGACGCCATCAACCGTCTTCGCCAGGTCCGTCGCGAGTTGCTTTTGCACATCGTCGGACACACTGCCGGTCAGCGTCACCACACCGGCAGCCGTCGTCGTGTTGATGTTGAAGGGACTGAGGTGCTCGTTCACCGCGAACAGCGTTTCGATCCGTGCGGTGATCGCCGTATCGGTGATTGCTTCCTTGGTGCCTTCCAACGACGCCTGCGCATTCGCCATGAGGGCGAGCACAGAAAACATCGCGGTGTACAACAAACGCTGCATTACAGAATTCCCACCTGTTTCAATCCATCAATGCCACTCTGCACTTCCTGCGACGACTTGTGCAGCGCGGCCTTCTGATCGGCAGTGAGTTCGAGTTCGATGATATCTTCAACGCCGTCCTTGCCCAGTTTGCAGGGCACGCCAGCGTACACATCTTTCAAACCATACAGACCTTCCAAATATGCCGCGCAGGGGAGAATTTGTTTCTCATCGCGGACAATTGATTCCACCATGCGCGCGGCGCTCGCACCAGGTGCGTAGAACGCAGAGCCGGTCTTGAGCAGTGCGACGATCTCACCGCCGCCTTTGCGCGTGCGCTCGACGATTGCATCTACGCGTTCTTTCGGCATCAGCTTCGTGATCGGAATACCCGACACCGTCGTGTATTCCGGCAGCGGCACCATGTCGTCGCCGTGCGAACCGAGGACCATCGTATCCACGTTCTTCATGCTGCAACCGAGTTCCATCGCCACGAAGGAACGCATGCGCGAGCTGTCGAGAATACCGGCCATACCGATGACGCGCTTTGCGGGGAAGCCGAGTTTCTTGTACGCGACGTAGGCCATCACATCGAGTGGATTCGTCACGATGATCACGATCGAATCCGGCGCGTGCTTTTTAATATTCGCGCACACGTCGCTGATGATATTGCCGTTCTTTTCCAACAGATCAAGGCGCGTCATGCCCGGCTTGCGCGGCAGCCCCGCCGTCACCACGCACACGTCCGCGCCCGCAATGTCTTTGTAGTCGTTCGTGCCGGTGCACATGCAGCTATACCCGCGCACGGGGCCCGCTTCCGTCAGGTCCAGCGCCTTGCCCTGCGGCACGCCCTCGACCACGTCGGTCAACACGACGTCGCCCAACTCCATATCCAAACAATATTGCGCGCACGCCGCGCCCACGTTGCCCGCGCCAATACACGCAATCTTGAACCGCTTACCCGATGCCATGACTCAAAATTCTCCCTTCGTCGAAGTTAACCTATGAAGGGAAATAGTATAGCCTCTGGGCAGGGCGGGTTTTCCAACCCGCCTTTAGCTTCAACGCAATCAATACAGCGGAATTACGGTGGAGTGCCTCGGGCAGGCCTCTTTGTTGCGCCCGGTCTCCGCGCCGGGTGTTCTCGAAGGGTGGCGTGGTGTATCACGATTTGGCGCAATTATGTGCAAATGACAGTGGATGCGGATAATAAAGCGACTGTGGGCTGAACAGTGCACCTGCTCCGAAGCCGCCCGGCTCGGAGACCGGGCGCTACAAAGAGAAATTTGCCTTTAACTTACAACTATGGTAACCTTGTCAACAGTGTAGGCCTGCCGATTTGGTGGCAGGTTAATTCACATTCAGTCTTTTCTCCTACATAGCGCTCTACCAGAGTCTGGGTTTCCCGCCTAACGCGCGTTACTCCCCCAACTTTGTCCG
>JADLHJ010000011.1 GCA_020848835.1 Candidatus Hydrogenedentota bacterium | reverse complement strand
TGGGGTTTGACGAGCCGCCGTGTTGCCACGACGCTGGTGCGCTCTTACCGCACCATTTCACCCTTGCCGGCCGCGCGGTGAAGCGCGACGTAGGCGGTATGCTTTCTGTTCCACTTTCCGTCGGGTTGCCCCGCCTTGGCGTTACCAAGCACCCTGCCCTGTGGAGTTCGGACTTTCCTCGATCCGCCGAAGCGAACCGCGGCCGTCCGGCCTGCTTACGAAAGAAGTATACCTTATGCGCACCGACACGCTAAGCAGTTCATCGATTGTTAAACTTGATAATACATATCCATAAAATTCTTCAGCAGATCGTGCACCACCGTGCGGTCCGGCACTGTGGCGGCCAATCCGTAGATGGGCGCCATGCCGCCTTCTGGGTTGGGGTTGGCTTTGACGTGGGCCACGGCATCTTTGAGATCGCTGACGAAACGTTCGGCGATGCCCGGCTGCGCGTGGCGGAGCGTGGGGCTGACGTGGACGCCGGGGGGGAATTGAAGGCCGGTGAGCGCCCAACCTTTGGCGGACATTGCGTCGAGCAGTTCATACGAATTGAGTTCGTCGGAGCCGAATGCGAAGACGCCGACGGAGTCGCCGAAGAGGCGCAGTTCGGGGATCGATTTCACCCCGTCCTTCATGGTGTTCACGGCGTCCATGATCGATTTGGTCGCTTGTAGGTAACCGTTCTCGCCCATGGTTACAAGCGATGCCCAGCACGCGGCGCTGAGTCCACCGGGGCGGCTGCCTGCGAAGGTGGGGGAGTGGTAGAGTCCGCCGGGCCAGTCGGATGTGGTGAAGTATTGGTGCCGGCGAAGCTCTGGCGTGCGATAGAGCACGACCGATGTGCCTTTTGCGGCGTAGCCGTACTTGTGGGTATCACAGGTCATAGACGTGACGCCCGGCACACGGAAATCGAAGGGCGTGACGGGATAGCCGAGTTTTTCCGCCCAAGGCAGAAGAAATCCACCGAGGCAGGAATCCGTGTGGAAACCAATGCCGCGCGTGCGTGCGAGTTCAGCGAGTTCGCCGATGGGATCGATTGTGCCATAAGGGAAGTTCGGCGCGGAGCCGATCATCACGACGGTGTTCGGCGTGATCGCCGCTTCCGCCGCTTTCACGTCCGCGCGAAACGAATCATCGAGCGCGTATTTCACTTGCTTGATGCCGAAGTATTGCGCGGCTTTATCGAACGCAGGATGCGCGGAAATCGGCAGGACCATTTCGGGTTCGGCGATTCCCTTCTCGGCACGGCCCCAATCGCGATAGGTTTTCATCGCGAGCATGATGCTCTCGGTGCCGCCCGACGACACGCAGCCGCACACGCCCTTGTCCGGATCGCCGTTGAGCATGTTAGCCACCATCGACACGATTTCCGCCTCGAACTTAAAAGCGCTAGGCCAGATGTCCGCGTGAAGTTGGTTGGCCTGCGAATTCAGCGCGTAGACTTTATTGAGAAAATCGATGTGTTCCTGTCCGCCGTGATAAACAGACCCGGACGCATAACCGTCGCGCCAGCGTTTTTCTTCGAGGCCGGAGATCGTCTGCATCTCGTTGAGCACGGCGTCGCGCGCGATACCCGCAGAGGGCAGTTTTGTGTGACTGCTGAATTTGCCGCGGTAGGGGTGCAGCGCGGAATCGAGATCGACGGGGCCGTGGCCGTTATCGGACATTAGAGTGCTCCTTGGTAATTCCCAACATCGTAATCGTCATTGCAAGTGCAAGCCAACTGTTAAGTCTGCCCTAACCCCCTTGGGGTATGGACAAAAATGTATCGAGTCCACCCAGGGTAGGTCCGCCTCCGTCGAAGCGACTCCGGCGGCCCAACCCTGGGCTACATGCCGCACCCCTTCGGGGAAAATCACACGAGTTATCACGTGTACTATTTATCGTTTATTTAATCGCCGGAACATACCTTTGTTCGTAGTGTAGTAACTGCAAAATTCCTTGAACATTCCATCGTAAATGTTGCGATGGTCCCTATTGGGTATGCAGGTCCGTTGCACTGGCACTGCATTCGGGATCTCTTCGAGCGTGATGTGTTTTAGCGCAAGCGCGGCGACGAGTGCTGCGCCGCGGACGTTGGCCTGGCGCGGGTCTTCGATTTGGCGGATGGGGCGGTCGAGTACGTCGGCCATGATTTGGCACCAGGTGCCGGATTGTGCGGCGCCACCGATGAAGTTGAGCGCGTCGAAGCGGCGTCCGATGAACTTTTCTACATGTGGCAAGAGCCAGCGCAGATTGTAGGCAACGCCTTCCATCACGGCACGGCAATAGTGCGCGCGCGTGGTTTTGAGTGTCTGGTTTACGAATGCGCTGCGCGTGTAGTGATCGTCCACTGGCGTGAGCGCGCCGGTAAGGAATGGCGTGAAGATCAGACCGTCGCTACCGGGCGGAACGGTTTTCGCCATGTCGTTCATCTGCTCGAAGGCGTCGTCGGGTGCGGCATTTGGCGCGTAGAGGATGTTTTCCTTAAGCCATTTGAAACATTCGCCGCCGGTGCCTTGTTGCGCCATGACGATGTTGCGCCCGGGGATTGCAGCGGGCACCGTCGTGAGCATGTGGAAGATGTCGAGCTTTTTCCACGGCACGTGACACGCGAGCCAGGACGTGGTGCCGACGTAGACGTGGCCTTCGTAATCGCGCACCGCGCCTGATCCGATGGTGCAGGAATGGTTGTCGCCGGTGCCGACGATTACCTGCACGTTTGTATGTAATCCCAATTCGTTCGCGGCGCGTTCTGTGAGATTGCCAAGCACGGTCAACGGCGGCACGAGATCCGCGAGCTTCTCGCGATCGATTCCCGCTAATCGAATTAGGCCTTCGTCATAGACGAGCTTGTTCGGATCGCGCATGTCCGCGACCCACAGCGCGAAAACGCCACCGTAGCACGCCGCAAATTTGCCCGTGAGCCGGTGCGTAAAAAAGTCCATCGGTTCGAGGAGTTTGTGCGCGCGTTTGTAAATGTCGGAGCGCTCATTCTTCAGAAACAAAACGTGCGCTAGCGAATCATTGCCGGAATCCTGCGGCATACCGCCGCTCATTCGCAGCCATTTCCACAGCTTGATCGGCCCGCAGCCCGCGACTTTAATCGGACTGTCTTTGATCGCCTTGCAATACTTCGCGCCGCGCGTATCCATCCAACAGATCGCGTTGCCGACCGGCTCGCCTTCTTTGTCTACAGGCACGGTCAAGGACCATTGCGTGGTCACGCTAACAGCGACGATGTTCTCGCGTGGCACATCGCTGCGTTCGAGGATGCGGCGCGTCGCG
Source organism: Candidatus Hydrogenedentota bacterium (assembly GCA_020848835.1). GTDB lineage: Bacteria > Hydrogenedentota > Hydrogenedentia > Hydrogenedentales > SLHB01 > JABWCD01. Next base: position 136,644 of record JADLHJ010000011.1, on the reverse strand, counting down.
CGCACTGCGGCGTTCCACCACTCGTTCGCGTCCTGCTCCGCGCCACCGTCCGGCGTGAAGGTGATCGCCATGTCCTCGGTCTCGTGCGCGACAATTTCGCCGCGCGTGGAGACGAGCGCCGTCTTTGGCCCACCCGTGCCCAGATCGATAGCGAGGACGTATTTCGAATCCGGTTCCACCATTCCCATCAGGTCCCCTCGCCGCGCATTGTACACGGCGCTACGGGTATCGCGAGAATGACGCGTTCTTACTCATACGCCCAAGGTGTTGCACTGATTGCACGTTCTGTGTGTGCGAATTAAGCCTTATTCACTTGACGCACGCTTTGTTGAAATGAGAATTCGCTGCTGGCGAATCGCAAGTGTGCTTGGGAAACAAGGATATTTCTCTTTTTTTATCATTTTTATTAGAGCGTGCATGGATTTCCGGCCATGCTTATTTTCGTCCGTCTTGAGTTTGAGTGGGTATCCCGGAATTTCAAGTTCCCGCCCGATATGTAGGAATTTAACTACAAAAATGCCGCGCAACGCGCTTACAGCAGGTATGTACGCCTTCCGATAGGGCGGTTTGTATCCATTAGGTACAGTAACGACGCAGCAAGGGAAGAAGGTCAGTGGGAGTACCCAGAGGCCCGAACCTAGCTGAAAAGGAAGGAAGCAACGCCATGACGCAATTAGGACTGGCCCGATTGGGTTGGGATCGCGAGCAGCCAAAATCCCAGGCGGGCGCTTGGTCGGGTGTGCACGACGTCAAGCGGCGGCAGCGTGAAGCATTGTTGCTTTCGTACGTGCCAATGAGCTTTACCGTTGCGCTTGCGCTGACAAAGCACAAGATTCGAGCGCGGGATCTTGCCCGGGACGTCCTGACGTGGGCTTGGAATGCGGACGATTCCATCGTGTTGAGCCCGGACTTCAAGATGAAACTGTTAAGCCAGCTTCGGCTTCGTAGTGCGTGCATGAATCCTTAGAGCCGTGTGATCCGGAAGTACAAAATTGAATCGATTTTTGAGTTTGCCCTCTTCACCCAAGTCCGTCCCGAATGCTGCACGCCGCGCTCCCCTCGCGGCGTGCAGCACCCCTAAAACATTTTTCTGGGCTGACCGGGTGTAATCATAAAAAACGGCAACAAAAGGTGGGCTGGTTACAGCCAATTTAAAGGAGTACGGACCATGCTGTATTGGGCGTTAGTCTTTTTCATTGTGGCCATCGTAGCTGCGGTGTTTGGCTTCGGCGGAATCGCAGCCGCATCGGCGGGAATCGCGAAGATTCTGTTCATTGTATTCCTAGTTCTATTTCTGGTTTCCCTGTTGATGGGTCTTTCGAGCAGGCGGCCAATCGCTTAGTGTCGCCGCGCGCGAACGTTCAGCGGGGGCGGCGCAATGTGGAGTATTTTGCGCCGCCCCCACCAGCGGAGATTTTGCGTATCGAATATTATTAGGAGGAGCATCGATGCGATTGGAAGCAAAAGCACCCGACATGCTCCTTCGGGCCGTGTGGGATCGAAGCGCAGTCGAAATAGATTATCCCCAACTCCAGAGCGACCTTGAAACAGAGGTCTGTGTCGTTGGAGCTGGAATTGCGGGCCTGAGTATCGCGTTCATGCTGCTACGCGACGGCGTGAACGTTGTGGTGATTGATGACGGTGAGGTTGGTGGCGGGGCAACAGGAGCTACTTCCGCACACTTGTCGAACGCACTCGATGATCGTTATTACCGACTGGAGCAATTGGCGGGACAGGAACGTGCGCGTATCGCCGCGGAAAGCCATACCGCGGCAATCGAGTTGATCTCTGAAATTGTCGAGAGCGAATCCATCGATTGCGACTTCAGATGGATAGACGGTTTCTTGTTTCTGCCTTCCGGCGAAAACCAGCACTTGCTCGATCGCGAATTAGAAGCGTGTCACCGCGCAGGGTTGCTCGGTGTGGAAAAGGTGCGCACATGTCCAATTCGCGAGTTCGATACTGGTCCAGCTTTACGATTTCCCGACGTCGCGCGATTTCATCCGCAGCGATATATCGCGGGACTGGCAGCCGCGGTTGACCGCGCCGGCGGCTTAATATTTTCGCATTCGCATGTGGATCGAATTGACGCCAAGAATCGATCGATCCGAGTTGGCAACCAAACGATTCGCGCTAGATCGATTGTGGTTGCAACCAATTCACCAATCAACGATCGGGTTGTCATGCACACGAAGCTCGCGCCGTACATGACGTACGTCATCGCAGGATATATCCCCAAGGGATCAGTCGCAGATGCCCTGTTTTGGGACATGGACGATCCGTATCACTATGTTCGCATCGAACCTGCGGACACGGAAGATGGGGAAGACATTCTTATAGTGGGTGGTGAAGACCACCGAACTGGACAAGTCAATGACACCGAGGAGCGCCACGCGCGCCTGGAGGCGTGGGCCCGCAGGCGATTTCCAATGATGCGCACGGTGTGCAACGCCTGGAGTGGGCAGGTGTTGGAAACGCTGGATGGCTTGGCCTATATCGGCAAGAACCCGGGCGATGACAATGTGTATATCGTTACCGGCGATTCGGGAATGGGGCTGACCCATGGGACGATAGCGGGCATCCTCATTAGTGACTTAATCGCTGGGCGTAATAATTCATGGGCAAACGCCTACGATCCCGCGCGCAAGAGCATTCGCGCCAGCGGCACTTATGCTGAGGAGGCCATCAAGACCAGTGTGCAATACGCCAAATGGCTCACGCCTGGCGATGTGGCGAATCTCGAAGACATTCCATCGGAGTGCGGCGCCGTGCTCCGGCGCGGATTGAAGAAGATCGCGGCATACCGCGATGCGGGCGGTCATGTCCACCTGCGATCCGCGGTCTGTCCGCACCTCGGCTGCATCGTTCAATGGAACCCGACCGATCAAACATGGGATTGCCCATGCCACGGATCTCGCTTTGACAAGCTCGGAGAGGTGATCTACGGACCTGCCAACAGTCCACTTTCGCCTATTGAAGAAGATGCGGTAGCCAAACTGAAGGCGGAATCCGGGGTGTGACGCCGTCGCATCTAGATTACAGGAACCCCACATGAGAACGCACTACGCGCAGAAGATTACATCTCCCGCGGACGTTGACCGCTTATTTCAGGAACTTTACCTGGACGTGGCTGAGGCGCACTCGCGCGCGGACTTGGCGGAGTTGTACAGCCGCGCAGAATATTGGGCCTCGCTGGCGGCATCGCCTGTCTGGCGGCGAAATCTGGGCAACCCGAAATCCGTTATTTCAACGGATGGGTTGTTTCAATTTCAACGCGTGGCGCGCCGTATCAATCGCCGCGCCAAACAAATCGGGCTGGACGCGCATTTTGCGGAATCATGGAGGAAGAAATGATTGCAGGTACTTCGGTAGTGGGCGATCATTCGCGGAACCGCGGCAAGCGCGATGTTGATTATCGCATTGCGTTTTTCACGAACACGTATCTGCCGTTTATCAGTGGCGTATCAATGTCGGTTGAGTTATACCAACAACATCTGCGCGCGGCGGGCGCGCGCGTGATGATCTACGCGCCTGTCTACCGGGAGGAGAGCGAAGATTCGGAGTTTGTGCGCCGGATCGCTTCAATAAGCGATTTCAACCATTCGGGGTTCAGTCTTCCCTTTCCAATTTCCACGAAACCCAGCGCGGATTTTCGACAGGAAGATTTTGACCTGGTCCACGTGCACCATCCGTTCTTGCTGGGCGAGCTTGGCCTGCAATATGCCCGGGAAGAACGCATACCGCTCGTCTTTACGTATCACACGCAATACGAGCGCTATACCCATTACGTGCCCATCAACGAAGAAACTGCTACGCGAACCATCATCAATCAAGCCACTGAATTCTGCAATTTGTGCGATCTTGTTATCGCGCCCACACAGGACATAAAGAAGCAGATTCGCGGGCGCGGTGTTGAGTCACGCATTGCGGTGCTGCCGTCTGGCGTAAATATGCAGGACTACCGAAACGCTCAGGCGTGGAAGGCGCGAGAAACGCTGGGCATAAGCGATGAGCAGAATCTATTGCTGTATGTGGGGCGATTAGCCCAAGAGAAAAACATGGAGTTCATTTTCGATGCAGCGGCCAAGGTCCTCGAAGAAAATCATTCAACGGTATTTGCCGTAGCGGGGCACGGGCCGCACGAAGAGCAACTTAAACAGCGCGCGGCTGAGCTTGGCGAAGCGGGAACACGCATACATTTCCTGGGGACGGTAGTTGGCCAAGACTTGCTTGAGCTGTACTCGGCGGCTGACATCTTTCTATTTGCGTCAAAGTCCGAAACTCAAGGAATGGTGCTGGTCGAGGCGATGGCTGGAGGCACACCTGTTGTCGCGCTGGATGCTGACGCGGTACGGGATATTGTGAAAGATGAAGTGAACGGCAAGCTGCTTCCTGGCGAGGCGACACCGGATGAGTTCGCTGCGAAATTGCTGGAAGTAATTGGAAGCGCAAAGCGCCAAGAGAAACTTAAAACGGGTGCGCTGGAATCCGCAGAGGCCTTCGATATGCCGAAACTGGCTGCGCAACTGTTGCGACACTATCGAGACTTGAAATTGATACCAAGGCACCGATTGAAGCGAGAGCAGATGAATTTTGGGCTGGTGAAGAATTACTTCAGCGTGCTTTGGCAGGATTTGCGCGACACGCTTGCGCCGGCAAATTAGCCCGTGATGAAGACGTATCCACAACGACCAATGCACGAGGCACACACGCAGGGCGGCGAATTTCAACACAAAACGATGGAAGCGAGCCGCGGAAAGTCTTGTGTATTGATTCAGGTTGACGGGCTTTCTTATCAAAACATGTTGCGTGCAATGGCCGAGGGCAAGCTGCCGTATTTGAAAGGTCTGATGGATTCAAAGCGGGCGGTGCTAAGTCCGTGGCGGTCAATGTTGCCGACTTCTACGGGCGTGTTTCAGACTGGACTGTTCTACGGGGCGAACGACGACGTGCCCGGCTTTTTTTGGTACGACAAACGTGCGGAGCACTCGGTGCGTTTGAACAGCGTGGAAGGTGCTTATGCGCTGGAGACACACGTTCGCGGGTTGGTGGCCCCCTACCCTGGCTTGCTCAAAGGCGGTTCGGCGTACAGTTCGTTGATCACCGGGGGCGCCTATAACACGTTGCTTACGTTTTCAAAACTATTCAATCCTTCATTGCACGTGCCCAAAGGCTGGTCATGGCGCTTGCGATTCTGGGCTTCGCAACTCATGCTGGCCGCGCGCATCGCGTATTTTGCAAGTGCCGAGGTTGTTGTCGCATTGGTCGATCTGATTGCGGCGCTTTGGAAGGAGCGTAATACCTATCTTGAACTGAAATTCGTGGTGGCCCGTATCGCGAGCGTTGTGTTGTGCCGGGAAATATCTACGCTTGCGTCGATACTCGATATCCATCGTGGCATTGGGCCGATCTATATGAACCACGTTTCCTACGACGAGCACGCACACCATCGCGGACCGTCGAGTGCGTTTGCGTTCTGGTCCTTAAAGGGAGTGGATTCTGCAATCCGGCGCGTGGGCAGGGCAATTGAGTATGCGCGCAAGAATGGCATACGCGACTACGATCTATACATCTGGAGCGATCACGGACAGGTCAATACCGTCCCATTTCAAGAAGTGATTCAGGAGGAACCCGAGCAGCATTTCAATCGGTTATTCCTTTCGTTCGTTGGCGGGGATTCTGATCTTGGCCGGCGGGCATCCGCGCGCACGCGTTGGATTGCGCGAGTTTTGCGTCTCCGACGCAAGAGGAGAGGACATCGACCCGCGCGAGCGCGATTCAATGCGGCCAAGGGCGATCATGTTGCCGATGCGTTTCCCTGGCTGGCCCGCTGGTTGTATAAACGGTTGTTGATGCCCGCGCATTTGGCCGATGCCTCGGAGACGGCAAAAAACGCGGAGCATACCTGGCCGCTCGCGTTCATCTCGACAGGTCCTGTTGCCCATGTGTATTTAAAACAGGTGAACGAGCCGGTGACCTTTGAGATGTGGAACACGCTTTACCCGGACTTCCTACGCGCCATCGCGAGTCATCCCGGTGTGGGGTTCGCACTGGTGCGCACTGAAAAAGGCGCGGCTTTTATCGGTCACGGCGGAACCTGGCACAACCTGGAAGATGCGGCATTGCTCGCGACCTTGCCGGCGGGCTTGTATCCAATTCTTCGCAGGCGTTCAAAGGAATTGATTCGCTGGGCGAACATGGAGTCCGCTGGCGACATTCTCCTCTTCGGCGCATCCGGAAACGATCGGCCGAGTGTTTCCTATACATATGAGTGGGGCGGACATGCAGGACCAACGCAGGAAGAGACGACGCCTTTTCTGTTGGCGCCTGTGGCTGCGGCGGCGTTATGGCCGGAGCTGACCGCCACACCGCAACAGTTCATTACGCTCGCAGACCTGCACGCGCGGTTGGACGCGGCGTATGGAACGGGCGCTCAACGAACGTCCGTGGATCATGCGGTTCAACGTCGTAACGTATAACGTTCATGCTTGCCGCGGGCTTGACCGCAGGATTTGCCACATTCGGATTTCAGACATACTTCGCGCATGCAATGCCGACATCATCGCGCTCCAAGAACTCGATTCGGATCGCGCGCGCAGCCGAAAGGTGGACCAGCCCCAAGCCATCGCGGATGCGCTTGGGATGCATTTGATCTTCTATTCGACGGACGGATGGGCGGATGGAAAATATGGAAATGCGATTCTAAGCAAATACCCATTAAAGCTGGTGCGAGCAGCCAATCTGCCGGGCGCCGGGCGATGCGAACCGCGCGGCGCAATTTGGGCGGAGGCCATCATCAACAATCAGTCGGTGCATATTGTAAACACGCACCTGGGATTGACAGCATCCGAGCGGGCAACGCAGGTCCGCGCACTCCTGGGTCCGGAGTGGATGGGAGCGCACACGTTTTCGGAGTCGTCCGTGCTGTGTGGGGACTTCAATTTTAGTCCGCGCGATCCTTTATATCGTTTGCTGACGGAGCGATTGCGCGACGTTCAAATGGTGCAACGTGCCCGGCGCGCGTTTCCAACGTGGCTTGGGCTTCGCACGATCGATTTTGTTCTCGTGAGTCATGCGATCGAAGTCCACGCTGTGCACGTGCATTGGTCGCTTCGTACGCGAATTGCATCTGACCACATGCCGTTGGTGGCGAGCATCAGCGTCCCGAATGCGCGCGGCACCACTGCGGAGAGTGATATCGAGTCCCACTCGAAAGGTTGACCGATCAAAATGGTCAGCGGGATATGTACCGGCGTTTTATCCGGCGTATATCCCGCATCTCGCTTCCGTTCGCGCCGAAAGTATCGGTGCGTAGTGCGAAGTGGAGTACCAAGCGCCTAACGCAATTCTTCCAGCGAAACGCTCTCCATCGCCTCCACGTTGATGGAACTTTCCGCCAGTTCTGTGAGTTTTTCGTCAGTATCCGCTTCTTCATCGAGGGTGAGCTGCAGAAGATTTGCAGCCTCTTCATCGCCAAGCAGGCGGGCATAGGTCCTCACGCATCCGTAACCCGCCATTTCGTAGTGCTCTACGCGTTGCGCCGCGGCGATCAACGCGGCGTCGCGCACGGAGGAGGCGCCATCGCCATTGATCAGATCGTTGCCTTCCTGAATGAGACCTTCCATCGCTTTACATTTTTTCCCTTTGGGCTCGGTATCCATTCCCTCGAAGATGCGATCGAGGCGTTCGAGATGGCCGCGTGTTTGTTCGAGGTGCTGTTCAAATGCTGCGCGCAAGGTTGGTGCGCAAGCGGCCTTGGCCAGTTTGGGTAGCGCCGAGACGAGTTGTTGTTCCGCATTGTAGAGATCTTTGAGCTCCTCTACATATAGTTCCTGCAGGGATTCGAGTTTCATGTGTAGGCTCCTTGGGTTTAGCTTGTTCTTGTTCAAATAACTACGAGGTTCAGACAACTGCGGCCACGCGCTCGTCTTCCATGAGCACGGGAAGCCACGCCTGGAGTTGGTCACGCGTCTCGAGCAAGGAGCTGGCGATCAGGTCCGCACCGGCGCCGTTGAGGGCTTCGAGTTCGGGATCGGCATCCGTATTCGAGACCCATCGGCCAACGGCAATTTTTACATCAGGAAAACGGGCGCGCAGCCGTTTGCAGATGTAGCGGGTATGTGCAATGCCGCCGGGCGACAAGGCGCCAATACAGACAAGCTGAGTGGTGCTCGCAACGCGATCAATTAGTTCGGACGTGAGTGTGTCGGCCGAAAGTGTTTCTACTTTCCACCAGTCAGCGTCAAGCACATGGCGCAGCATTTCGAGGGCAAGCTTGTCTTCGGCGTCGCGCGCGGGATAGCCCAGTAAGATCACCTGTGCTGGCGCCTTTGACGACGTCGCGCGGTGCTGCTTCGTTTCGTCCGCATCCGGAGCGGCGTCCAGCACGTGATCCAGTTCTTCGATCATTTCCTCGATCGAGTCGATTGCGAACTGCTCTTGTTCCGCGGTGATTTGATTGTTTTGCCTGTCCAGTTTCATCAGGTTCAAACAGGGAATGAGCACCTCATCAAATACGCGCTCATGCATTGCCTTGGCATGCGCCATGACGAGTTTTGCGCCTTCGTCTTGGTCGCGTGCCAATAAACGTTGGTACAAACTTACATGCGGCGACAACACCGGCTCATCGCCTAACAGCAGCGCGAGGAATCGAAACCTGTAGACGTGACGGCCAACGACGGCAAGACAAACCGTGATGGGACCGGAAAGAATCAGGCCAATGGGGCCCCAGACCAAAGCCCAGAAGGCAGCGGATACGAGTAAGGCGACTTCCGAAATGCCGAGACTGCGGCCATACGCCCACGGCTCGATGATCGAGTTTATGAGAAGTTCCAGGGTCAAGTAGAACACGATCACGGAGGTTGGCTGCGCCCACCCGGGCGCTTGCGCAATGCTCAACACAATCGGAAAGGCGCCGGCGAGGACGGGGCCTGCATAAGGGATGTAACGGAGCATACAGCCGAGCACGCCCCAGAGGAACGCATAGTCTACGCCCAGTAGGTAGAGGCCCGAACCCCATACCACGCCAAAGCCGATGTTGACAAAGAGCTGCCTCCGCAAGTAACGGCTTATGCGGCTTCCTGCTTCATCGAGCGCTTTGGTGGTCGCGGCGACTTGACCGCCGACTATGCGAAGCAGCCGACTTCGAATCGCTTCGCGCCGCAGCAAGGCAAAGAACACCAGGACTATGGCCAGACCGAGGTTTACCGCCGCTTCCATTGCCGATCCTACCAGCCAGGATGCGTGGCCAATCAGCGAAGGGAAGGCAGGAATCGCGCCTGTTGTTTCGCTGGGTTGCGCCGTCACACGCGCAACGCGACTCTCGCCAGACCATGCGCGATTAATTTCAGCTACCATGAAATCGAGTTTCTTCAGCGTTGATTCGCCGCCTAGGTGCCGGAGCGATTGAATCTTCGCCGAAATGTTACCAGTGTACTCGGGTAGCTGACCGACCAGCACGTAGATTTCGCTAAGCACCAACCAAAATCCGCAAACTACAAGGATGCCTATGATCATTACCGACAGCACAACCGCCCATAATCTGTTCAGCCCGCGCTTCTCCAATGCACGCACAAACGGCTGCACGATAAAGGTCAGTAGTGTCGCGAGCAGAATGGGAACGAAAATCGCTTCGGCCCAGTTTAACGCGACAACCACGATGGCCGTGACCACGACTGCGGACGAAAAGGAAATGTCACGCGGTTTTTGATTGCCTACGATTGGGTGTCCCACCGATGCCTCCCCGCGTGAATCTATTTCGTTTTTCTTGCTTGGGCAGTTCAGTTTGAAACAGGATTAGCGTTCTCGCCGTAAGACGGGTCCCCGAACGGGCTGGCCCCCAAGTCGAACCGTAAATCCATCGATGACGGTTCCGAGCGGTTGTTCGACTGTTGACGGCGCGGCACGCAACACGACGTCGCGAAGCACGCCAAATAAGGCGCCAATGGCCAGTCCTTTTAGAATGGAAATCTCGGGATTGAAGGTTTCCGCCAGTTTATGAAAGACGGAATGGGCTTCGCCGTTGTCCGGGACTTCATTGTCTTCTTGAATGAACGGTCGGGTGTAGGTATTGCTGACATCTTCGTTGTTCATCAACGGAGCGGCATGAAATTGTTGCCGTGCCGGCGCCCCATTGTTAAGTAACCGGCCACCTACTAGCCCCAAGGTGGCTGCACCCGCCATCATCATCCAAGGGTGACGTTCGGTTTGTTGGACGACGCTCAACGTGTCCTTGACCGAGTCCACCGTGTTAGAGATTGCTGCCTTTGTGAAATCGATTTGTTCACGCACGGTATCTACCGTTTCGGTTACTTTTGTTGCGATGCCGTTCACATCATCGCGCACTTGACACTCGAGCGCCTCCAGTTTGTTGGACAAATTGGCGCGCGTTTCCTGCATCTGGCGGCGTATTACTTCTGGCTCGTCAACCATTGCATTGTTTCTTTCATTGCTTGCTTGGACTTTTCCGGTCCAATGAATTCGAGTTTATGTTTGGCGACATAGGCCAAGATTCCGCTTAGGGCGAGAAAAAGGCAGCCAACAGCTCCAAAGCAGGCCCACATTGGCAAGTCCGGAAATGCACCGGCCAATCCATACGCACCCATGAACGCCAACAGACAGAGCCCAGTCGAACTTACGCACAACGCGGCCGCGAACAGAATCGCCGCGGTCCGCGCAGTGCGAAGGTCTTGCCTAATCTCGGCGCGCACCAATGCCGCTTGTTGTTGCACGAGGTGCATCGCATCCTCGGCAATAGACGACACAATGCGCGCGAGATTCGGTTCGGCTTCTGCCGTCGCTGCGTCGGGCATCGCTAGCCTCGCTTGGATGCCGTTGCCTGTGCGATCAGGAATCCGAATCCAATTCCCACGAGCAATGCGGGAATCGGGTTTCTGCGAATTAGATCAGTCAGATCATGTGCAGCTCCGCCCAATCCTTCTTCTTGCAGATAACGGCCAGCGTGTTCGAGGCTGTCCGCGACTGCGGTGGTGGCTGCGCCCGAGGGCGTTTTCTCGCGCACGGTGTCGCCAAGGGATTTCAATCCTTCGCCGACCGTGTTCGTGGCGTCGTGGGCTTTGTGCGACACGTAATCGGCAATTTTCTTGCCGGTCTGCGTGGCGGCTTGGCCAACTTTCTCGGCGCGATGGGTCAATTGTGCGCCGGTATCGTCGGATTCCTTCGGTACGTCGCCTTCCAATCCAATGCTCAGCGACGGGTCTTCCGTCATTGTCTGGTTCATCCTATACTCCTGCTTCTGCGTTGACTTGTAGCGTTTTACATGTCGTTGACGGACACTTTGAATTCATTTGTTGCAGGCGGTCCGGAAGTTCCGTTGCCTTGCACTTGTACGGTGAAATCGCCGGGGGTGGCGTCTCCGCGGGCCACAATCATCACGGGGGCTTCGTCCTCGCCCGCCTTCACGGTCGGATTTGCGGGTTCGACGCTAATACCGGCCGGGAGATTCGAAAAAGTCAGGGAGATATCCTGGCCTTCCATCTTGTCGCCTCGATCTACACCGATTGCAATCTGTTTCGATTCGCCCGGTTTAAGATCGGTTTCCGTATTCGGCACGTCCAGCGTGAAGGTGTGCTCGTCGGCATCTTGGACCTCTGTCTCTTTTGTCACAGTGGTCTTGGTCATTCCGTCATTTGTAGTTGTCGTGACCTCGCTCTCTTCGGTTCGGGGTGGCACTGCGCCCGGTCCGCCGGGAGTACCTTGGTTGCAGCCTGCGGCCAAAATAAAACCTGCAACCGCAAAAGGTAGAAATTGCTTCATTGGTCTGCTCCTTGATTGCGTTGTAGTTAAACGGACTGGATGAAATCGTCCAGTTCGCGTTCTGCGCGGTCTTTGGCGTAGCCATATCGCTCTTGCAGTTTGCCGGCGAGTTGGTCGCGTTTGCCCGCGATGACTGTGAGGTCATCGTCTGTCAGCTTGCCCCAACGGGCCTTGAGGTCACCTGCAAACTGCTTCCAGTTACCTTCGATTTTGTCCCAATTCATGTCTACCTCCGTTTTTCTTTCTTTGAAATGTCTGAGCCTTGTCAAAAAGTGCGCGGTATGTAACCCATCAACAACAGCACGATTACAACAATGAGGACGACGGCGATCGCGCCGCTGGGGCCATAACCCCAGTTACGGCTGTAGGGCCACGTCGGCACGCCGCCAATAAGCAACAGAATCAAAACGATCAGCAGTAACAAGCCCATGTTTGATTTCCTAATTGTTGAGGCGCCGTGACGCGCCCGCTTTCACTGAACTGGACACTGAAATTGTAGAAGCTGCAGAAAAATAGAAACATCAGAGAAGAGAAGTTTCGCCGGTAGTCACACGTACGCGAAAAATGTAGGTGTCATCTGACTTGTTCCGGCTGTTTGAAAAAGCGAAAGGCGGGCCCCGATTGGGATCCGCCTGCATAGTGCGCCGAGGTGAAAGTGCGCGTATGGTTGATGCTAATCCATCAGGCCCGCTTTCATCGCATACTTCGTCATGTCGGCGTTGGATTTCATGCTCATCTTTTCAAGGATTCGTGTGCGGTATGTGCTGACGGTCTTCACGCTGAGGCACAACTTGTCGGCAATCTCGGTGGGCTTCAATCCCGATGCCAGCAAGCGGAGCACTTCGAATTCGCGATCAGAGAGTTGTTCGTGCGGTGGACGGCTGGCATCGCCGTCAAACGAAAATGCGATTTGCTCAGCCAGCGATTGCGAAACGTAACGGCCGCCGTTGCAGACTTTGCTGACCGCCGTGACCAACTCTTCCGTAAGGCTTTCTTTGGACAAGTATCCCGCCGCGCCGGCCTGCAGCAAACGGCGCGCGTACAGGTCTTCCGGCTGGATCGTAAGAATCAAGACGGGAAGGTTGGGCCTAATCGCATGGACTTGCTTGAGCAAATCCAGGCCGTTCAGGCCGGGCATGTTAAGATCCATCACGACTGCGTCCCAATTCCCGGACCGCACCAGATCCAGCAACTCGTGACCATTTGACGCCTCGCCTTTAACCAGCAGGCGGGAGTTGCTCTCGTTCTGCAGAATCTGCACGATTCCTTTGCGCACGACAGCGTGGTCATCTGCGACTAGAACATTGTAGGCTCGCGTATTCACAGGTCGTCCTCCGTTATACCCACGTTAGCGGCATTGCAATTACATTGGAACTATCGCAAGGATACGCGTTCCTCGAGCGGGTGAAGAGTTGATTTCCAACTCGCCGTTCAACAGAACAAGCCGTTCCTTCATTCCCAAGATGCCGAACTTTCCTTCCTTTCGCCCATTGAACGAAAACCCGGTACCGTTGTCGGCCACCTCTACGGACATCTTCCCTTGGTCCGATTTCAACTTGACCTTCACGGACGTAGCGTTAGCGTGGCGGATGACGTTTGTCAGACATTCCTGCACCACCCGGAACAACGCTGTGGCCTGTTCTGTTCCTGGCACCGGCGTATCGGGCGCTGCTTCAAATGAACAACGGATGCCTGTGCGGCGGCTGAAATCGAAGACCAGCCACTCGATCGCCGCCTGCAACCCTAAATCCTCCAGAATGGCAGGATGGAGTTCCGTCATGAGCCGCCTCGTCGTTTGCACCGTCGTGGCTACCTGCGACTTCATGGTATCGATGATTTCAATGCAACCCGGCAGGGACGCAGCCGACGGCGCAATGCGCCGTTTAAGTGCGTCAAGATCAATTTTCAGACTCGTCAGTGTCTGGCCGAGTTCGTCATGAATTTCCCTGGCCATGCGCGCTCGGTCGTTTTCTCGAATCGACTCGACATGTCCGGAGAGTTGCCTTAATTGGTCTCGAGATTCCGAAAGTTCGGATTGCGCGCGTTCGCGTTCCGCAATTTCGTGATAGAGTTCCAATTGTTGTTTGCGAAGGAGGGCCTTTACGGAGACCGTCTCCAGCAGTCCGATATAGAATGTTGTAAGGAGCAGGACGATGCCGGTCAGCAGGAGCGGTCCTTCCAGTGCGTTGCTCCAATCCGTAAGTGTCGGGTGTGCCCACACGGGGACCTCCCGCGACATTGAGAGCAACTGTGACAAGAAGAGCGTCGCAGCGGCGCAGGATACCATCGCTTTCAATCCGACGCGCCCATCAAGCAGATAAATCAAATAGAGTGCCGCGGAACAAAGTAACATTATCGAAATCATACTGAGCGATTTGGACGCCAAGGCCGATATAGCGTCTTGATCGCGCAGGAAGCGCGCCGCCAGCTCAATCGCGAAGGCTCCAGTCATCGACAGCAAAATTGCCCCACGCAGAAAGCGCACATTCTCCGGTACAGCTTTCGCGCGGGAAGTCGCCCATTCGTCATAGGCGGCGGCCATTCTCTTATCCGTTTCGATTTGCATTATTCCCTGATGCCGCGGTCCATAGTCCATCTCATGTAATTCAGTTTAACTCGAGTCTGTGCAGCGGTCTAAGCAGAACTGGCGGAAAGTTTTGTAGGACAACGCTTACATTTCGGCCTTTTGACCTTCCTACAGCGAAATGCATTGTTTGCCCTATGTCGCGATTGCCATTCTCAGCTTAATCTCTTATGCAGTGGAACTTAACACGGTCGGGCCGCAATTTTTGGACGACTGATAGGGAGAAAAATCATGGGTGTGCTACGAACTGGGCTTGCTGGTCTGGGGGCGTGGAAATGGGGCGGAGGACTTTTCGGCACGATTATCGTCTTCTTGCTTTTGTACTGGCTGTTGGGCGTGCTCGGCATGCAATAGCTTGCGATGTTGATGGTCTCTACAAAAAAGGATTGAACCTATGCGACACCTGTTCCTACTCGCGTTGTTAATGTGTTTACTGACCGCAAGCCTCGGGTGCAACACCATGAAAGGCGCAGGGCGCGATATTCAACGTGGCGGCGAAGCCGTCGAGGACGCTGCCGAAAGCGCCCAGAAGTAGCTATGAGTTGTGTGCCAAACCAGGAGATTGCACATGAACGCATATAGCATCGTTGCGATTGCGTTGATCGCGCTCGGGATAGTCATGCTCGCCTTCGGACAATTTACTTTCACGAAAGAAACTCACGAGGCGCAACTGGGGCCGTTGGAGCTGTCCGTGCAAGACAGAGATACCGTGAGCATTCCGCCGTGGATCGGCGCCTTTTCAGTGATCGCAGGCGTTGGATTGTTGTTCGTGGGTGTGCGAGCCAAAACCACGATTGGACATTAGCGAACCATCGCGATTGAGAAGTCTTTATTACGTGCGAGATCGAAGTTAAGCGTGCAGCCGGTTGTGAGGTCGTCTGACTTCACGACCGGCTGCCATTTCCTCCGCGTAAGGAATGTCCTTCAAAAACAGTAAGAGCGCACTTACAGAGTGTCTTACCGTCCGGTGATATATTCCGAATGAAATCCGGGGCGCAGCTTGAACTCAGCGCGGGCAGCACGCGCAATGCGGGGTTACTTTGCCGCCAACTCATATAGGTCATAAAAATAGTGGCGCATCCCTTGCGCCGCATGCATTTCTGCATTTCTTTAAAACGAAGTGGAGCGCAATTCGTTCTTTCCAAGCGCCTATGGACCAGCGCGATGGGAGCGATTCGGAAAGCGATTCGCTGCGATCAGAGATGTATGGCGCAGAGCAACTGAAACGGTTTGCGCGCTCGCTGGCGGGCACCCACGACGCCAGCTCGCGCCCCGCCGTTCGCGACACGATTCGAAAGCGATTGGCGGACAACGAACGGGTATTGGATCAGACCTACGAACTACTTAATTCTGCGGTCAAGCAACATCAGCAACTCGTTATTTCTGCGGAATGGCTGCTCGATAATTACTATTTGATCAAGGAAAACATACAGGCTGCGCGCAAACACCTTCCTCGAGCGTTCAACCGAGAGTTGCCCCGGCTTACACAAGGGGCGGGCGCGGGGACACCGCGTGTTTATGCCATCGCTTCAGAGCTTGTCGCGCGCGTGGACGGTAACATCGACCTGAACACACTCAGCATCTTTCTGTCGGCCTATCAATCGGTCCGGACGCTGACCCTCGGTGAACTCTGGGCCGTTCCCATCATGTTGCGATTCGCTTTGATTGAACGGCTGCGGCGGATCGCGGTGCGGATTGCCAAGGACGAGAGCGACCGCGCGGCCGCTTCACACTGGGCGGAGCGCATGGCCGCCAAGATAGAATCGAAACCGAGTGATCTCATACTTGTCTTGGCAGACCTTGCCAATGCCAAACGCGCGTTCACACCTGCGTTCGTCGCGGAATTGAAACAGCAACTTCAGGGGCAAGGCCCGCACTACGCTTTTGCGCTGAGTTGGCTGGAGCACCGGATGGCAGAACGGGGTCAGCGCATTGATCAGTTTGCGCGCCTGGGCTCGTACCGGCAGGCTTCGGACCAAATTTCCATCGGCAATAGTGTAACGAGTTTGCGGCTGTTGGTATCCGCCAATTGGCGTGACTTTGTCGAAGCGCACAGCGTGGTCGAGCAAGTCCTACTCGGCGATCCCGCGGGCGTCTATCGCGGAATGGACTTTGGCACGCGCGACCAGTACAGGCACCAGGTAGAAA
The DNA here is from genome assembly GCA_020848835.1 of Candidatus Hydrogenedentota bacterium. GTDB lineage: Bacteria > Hydrogenedentota > Hydrogenedentia > Hydrogenedentales > SLHB01 > JABWCD01. The sequence goes on along the minus strand of JADLHJ010000011.1, from coordinate 120,137 downwards.
GAATTGCCAGATACGCGGCGGTATCGGAAGAGCAGGTCGCTCGGGCAGCCGTCCAGCTTGCCGGAGCTAGCCTGGCGAACCAAGGCGCAGCGCCTGAAGATAGTCATATTGGCTCCTATCTGCTCGGTGAGCGCGCAGTCGATTTGCGGAAGGCTGTTGCTTCAAGTCCGCCGATGTCCGCGAAAATCGCTCGCGAACTGCGCCGTCACGCCGTCCTTTTCTATCTCGCGTGCATAGTGCTGTTGACTGCCGCGATCGCTGCCGCAGGCCTTATCGTGATCGCCCCGTTCAACCTATCGCTGTGGCTGGTTGGCTTGTTTGCGGTGCCGCTGTTGGTGAGCGCGAGCCAATTGGCAATCAGTGTACTGGGTTGGTTTACAACCCACCTTTTAAAACCGCGCGCTTTGCCGAGGATGGATTTTAGTAGAGGAATTCCCTCGGAGTTTCGCTCTATCGTCGTGATGCCCACGCTGCTTACGGGCGAAAAGGGGATAGGGGAACTGCTGGAACGGATCGAGTTGCATTATCTCGCAAATCGAGACGCGAATCTCTCGTTTGCCCTGTTGACCGATTACAAAGACGCCAAGGAACGAACGGCGCCGGACGATGCAAGACTGCTTTCACTCGCCGTGCGGGGCATCGAGCGGCTTAATGCTACATACGGAAACGGCAGCGACTTGCCGTTTTTACTTTTCCATCGCCCGCGCGTCTGGAACGATAGCGATCAGATTTGGATGGGCCTCGAACGCAAGCGCGGAAAATTGGCGGACTTTAACGCGACAGTTCTGGATGGGAGAGCAGATCGTTTTGAGAAAATCGTAGGAGACTCGGAGTCCATTCAAAAGTTTCGATATGCAATCACGCTTGATGCTGACACGCACTTGCCGCGTGAGGCGGCGTGGAAGCTGGTTGGCACCATGGCGCACCCTTTGAACCGACCCGCTGTGCATCCAAGGAAGTGCCGGATCGCGAAGGGATACGGCATTCTTCAGCCCCGGGTGAGCAGCAGTCTGCATACCGCAACAAGGTCTTTGTTTTCGGTGATGTTTGGTATGGAGCCGGGCATCGATCCATACACGCGCGTCGTGTCGGATATATATCAAGATCTCTTTGGCGAAGGTTCATTTATCGGCAAGGGAATCTACGATATACGCGCATTTGCGGCTATCTGCGAGCCGCTGCCCAACAATCTGATTCTAAGTCACGATCTAATCGAAAGCGCCTATGCGCGCTCCGGCGTTGTGAGCGATGTGGAGGTGTTTGAGGAGTATCCAAATCTGCATTTTGCCGATCAAATGCGCCGGCACCGCTGGGTGCGCGGCGATTGGCAAATCCTATGGTGGCTGTTTCCACGCGTTCCCACGGTGAGCGGCTCGTGGGTACGGAATCCTATTTCACTCTTATCTTGGTGGAAGATTTTCGACAATGTTCGCCGGAGTCTTTACCCGGTATGTGCCATGGTCGTTCTATTAGGCGCGTGGGCCCTTCCACTCGGTCCGTTCGTTGCCGCCTGCGGCACGTTCTTCGTCTTCACGATCGAAGCCGCGCCACATTTTCTCGCCGCAATTCACGGGCTTGCGGGGTTTCTTAGAGAGCGACCTGTCACGCTCTACGCACGCACATATTTTGCCTCGTTAGTCCGGCGCGCCTCGGCTGCCTTGTTTGCAATTGGGCAATTACCTTTTGAGGCGCAAAGCAACTTGGATGCGCTATTGCGTTCGTTAGGGCGAATGTTAATCACTCGAAAGCGCCTACTGGAATGGACCACGGCGAAAGATGCGGAACGCGCAGTTCCTCGAAACCTTCTTGGCGTTGTGTTAGCGATGTGGGTAGTCCCCGTGATTGCCATGGGAACGATTGCTTTCATTAGTGTGGTGCGGCCCGAGAACTTGACTCACAGCCTTCCGATGTTGCTGATGTGGACGTTTGCGCCGGTCCTCTCCTGGGTTGTCAGTGCGCCACGGGTCGCTCGTATGCAACCCTTGAGCGATGCGCCAGCCCTAAAATTGCGTGTACTGGCGCGCCGCACCTGGTGTTATTTCGACGAGCTCGTTTCCCAGGAAGATCATTGGCTTCCACCCGACAATTATCAGGTACACCCGGAGCCCGTCATTGCCTCGCGCACAAGTCCAACGAATATCGGCCTTGCACTCCTTGCGAATCTATCGGCATGCGATTTTGGTTACTGTTCGCCGGGAGGTCTGCTGCGCCGCACACAACAAACCTTCGGCACGCTGGACGCTCTAGACCGGTATCAGGGGCACTTTTACAACTGGTATGACACGCGGACACTCAAACCGTTGCAGCCACAATATATCTCGACGGTGGACAGCGGAAATCTTGCTCTGCACTTATTGATCCTGCGGCAGGGCCTTCTGGAACTCCCCGAGCGGCGGATATTCTCGAAACATATTTTCGATGGGTTGCGCGATACCTTCAGCGCAATCCTGGAAACCATTGATAATTTGCGCCGCGCGGCCCACGACCGGAGCGCCGAATCGCTGCAGCAGAAACTGGCCTCTGAATTGTCTCTCGTTGTCCGCGAATTGGAAACAGCACCTGACTCGCTTAGCGCTGCCGCGTCATTCCTTGTCCAGTTACAAAGACGGACGGCTGCTTTGCATCGCTTGGTAGATAACTCAGATGCGAACCTTTGCGAATGGTTTCGCCGACTCGACCGCCAAGTTTCCGATCATATTGAAGACCTCTACTTTATTGCGCCGTGGATGAATGTCAACCCGCTCCCCGACGCGGTCTGGACCAAAGGCGGACCTGAAATTGTGCGGCGGGTGTCGGATATCAAAAGCAGTTTAGGCAAGCTGGATCGAACACTGGCATTGCGTGATGTGGAAACCACCGCACAGCAAATCATGGAAGATGCGCGTGGCGTACTGCAGCTATTACAGATCGGTAACGCAGCAAATGGATTATCGGAATGGCTCAGCGAACTGACAGGTATTCTGGAACTCGCATCGCAACGCGCCAACGAGCGCATTAGCGCGATCGACGACCTCGCCTCGGATTGCGCCTCGTTTGCACAGATGGATTTCACCTTCCTTTACGACGAGGCGCGTTCGTTGTTTTCAATTGGATACAATGCAACGGCCCATCGCCTCGACAACAGTTTCTATGATTTATTGGCTTCTGAAGCACGCGTGTCCAGCTTCATCGCGATCGCCCAGAATCAGATCGATCAGAAGAATTGGTTCACGTTGGGTAGGCCCATGACAACTATTGCCGGCACGCCCGTTCTGGTGAGTTGGAGTGGTTCGATGTTCGAGTATCTGATGCCGTCCCTTGTAATGCCGACCTACGAAAACACCCTCTTGGCGCAAACCGCGCGCGGAGCAGTACAAGCACAAATTTCGTACGCCAAACAACGCGGCATTCCATGGGGCATCTCGGAATCTGCGTTCAGCGCAGTCGACGCGTATTCGACATATCAATACAAGGCTTTTGGCGTGCCGGGACTAGGTGTGAAGAGAGGATTGGCAGATGATTTGGTCGTCGCACCGTATGCAAGCGTCATGGCGTTGATCGTGGAGCCGGTTAAGGCGTTCAAGAACATCGAGCGGCTTATCGCGGAAGGGCATATCGGCCGCTTCGGACTATACGAAGCCATTGATTACACACCGGCGCGATTACCGCCGGACGAGCCCTACGTTACCGTAAAAACCTTCATGGGACATCATCAGGGAATGAGTTTGCTGGCGTTGGCGCAAGTTCTCCTGGGGCAGCCAATGCAGCGGCGATTCAGCGCGGATCCGATGTTGTGTGCAAATGAATTGCTCTTGCAGGAGCGGGCTGCGCATTCCGTTTCCGCGATCACGGTCACGGAAGAAGCGTCACTTCCGATTCCGCAAGACGGGAGCGGTGGGGGGAATGTTCGCATTATCGCTTCGCCGACGGCCCCAATACCAGAAGTACAGTTGCTCTCTAACGGCCGTTATCACGTGATGATTACAAGCTCCGGCTGCGGGTATAGCAACTGGCGCGACATTGCGGTGACGCGATGGCGAGAAGACGCGACGACGGAATCAACAGGTTCATTCTGTTACGTGCGCGACTTGGATAACGGGAAGTTCTGGTCTACGACGTATCAGCCCACGCTGCGAATGCCGCGGGCGTTTGAAGCCCAATATGGCAACGCGAGCGTCGAGTTCAGGCGTGTGGATGACGAAATAGAATGCCGTACGCGCATAAGTGTCTCTCCGGAAGACGACGTCGAACTGCGGCGCACAACGGTAACGAACCTGTCCGGTAAGCCGAGAACGATAGAACTGACCAGTTACGCCGAGGTCGTGTTGGCGTCAGCGGCGCAGGACTTGTCGCATCCGGCGTTCAGCGGACTTTTTGTGCAAAGCGAAATTTTGTCCGATCAGGGTGCAATCTTTTGTACGCGGCGGCAGCGCCACTCCGACGAGCGGCCTCCGTGGTTGGTGCATATGATGTCCGTGCGCGGCAAAACGACGAACAGGATGGAATTCGAAACGGACCGTTCGAAGTTCATCGGCCGTGGCCGCAATACGGCAAACCCCGCGGCGATGGATCGCCATGCGCACTTGACCGAGAGCGCGGGTGCGGTGCTTGATCCGATTGTGTCCATTCGCTGTGTTGTACGTCTGCAGCCCGACGAGAGCGCGGAAATCGATCTGATAACGGGCGCGTGCGAATCACGCGATCTGGCCTTGGTCATCGCGGAGAAATACAACGATTCGCGTTTGGCGGATCGGCTTTTTGGTCTGGCATGGACCAGTACCAACGTCGAACTCCGGCATCTGGGCATTGCGGATCGCGAGGCCCTGATGTACAGCAAACTCGCAGGGTCTGTGCTTTTTGCAACGGCGCACCGTCGCGCCAACCCTGAAATCATTGCGAGGAACACGCGCGGACAGTCGGGACTTTGGGGATACGGAATCTCCGGTGACATCCCCATCGTGCTGCTTCGGATGTCGAACCCCGAGCGGATTACCTTGGTCCAAAGTTGTGTCCGCGCGCATGCACTTTGGCGCAGCCGCGGGCTAAACACCGATCTCGTGATTTGGGTGGAGGACTCTTCGGTTTATCGCCAGGAACTTCACGATCTAATTTTGGGAACGATCGCGAGCAGTTCCGAGGCGGGGCTGGTCGATAAGCCGGGCGGAATCTTCGTGCGCCGCCTCGAACAGATTTCGGAGGAAGATAGAACGCTGTTCCTGGCAATTGCTCGAGTTGTCATATCCGATGAAGAAGGAAGCCTGCGCCGGCAAATTGAACGGGTGCGTCGCATTGGTTCACTGCCGATGCCACGGCTGAGCCCCATGCTGCGCCGCCATCTATACCCGCGCGAGTCTGAACCACCGAAACGCGATTTGGCATTCTACAACGGAACTGGCGGGTTCACCCAGGACGGCCGCGAATACATCATCACGCTGCGTTCCGATCAATGGCCGCCTGCTCCGTGGGTCAACGTCATCGCAAACCCAAATTTCGGCACCGTTGTTTCTGAAAGTGGAAGCGTCTACACGTGGGTGGAGAACGCGCACGAATTGCGTATCACGCCGTGGCAAGGCGATACCGTCGGCGGTGCAGGTGGTGAAGCCATCTATATTCGTGATGAAGAGTCTGGGAAGTTCTGGTCGCCGACACCATTTCCAGCGCGCAGCGCTACGCCATATGTCGTACGTCACGGGTTTGGCTACACGGTGTTCGAGCACACCGTCGAAGGCATCGCCAGCGAGTTAATTGTCTTCGTGTCGATCGACGCCAACGTAAAGTACTCAAGACTCAAGATACGCAACATGTCCGGCCGCCCGCGAAAGCTCTCTGTGACCGGCTATTGCGACCTCGTACTCGCGGAACACCGCACGAAGAGCTACATGCATATTGTTAGTGAAATCGATACGGAGACGGGTGCGATTTTCTCAACGAACTCTTACAACACAGAATTCGGAGGCCGCGTGGCGTTTTTCGCGTGCAGCGCCGCCGACACATCGGTGACGGCGGACCGCACAGAATTTATTGGGCGAAACGGGACCATGGCAAACCCGGCGGGCATGCATCGCGTGAGACTGGGCGGGCACTCCGGGGCAGGGTTGGATCCTTGCGCAGCGATTCAGGCATCGGTTCAATTGGAGAATGATACGGAGTCGGAGGTCGCCTTTTCTTTAGGGGCGGAACGTAGCCATGCGGCCGCGCGAGAATTGGTGCGGCGCTCGCAGGGTACTGGCGCCGCACAGTCCGCACTTGAGGACGTTTGGCGACACTGGGGCGAAACTTTGGGCGCGGTGCACGTAGATACTCCGAATACGACGTTGAATTATCTGGCGAATGGGTGGCTGCTTTATCAGACCATCTCAGCGCGCATGTGGGGCCGCACGGGATTCTATCAGTCCGGCGGGGCCTACGGTTTTCGCGATCAATTGCAGGACGCAATGGCGCTCGTGCATGCCGATCCGGCTGCGCTGCGCACGCAAATCCTTCGTGCGGCATCGCGCCAGTTCCACGATGGTGACGTTCAACACTGGTGGCATGCACATACCGGGCGCGGCGTACGCACACGTTGTTCGGATGACTTTTTGTGGCTGCCCTTGGCTACCGCGCGTTACGTTGAGGCGACAGGAGATACGGGCATACTCGACGAACAGGTCGCGTTCTTGGAAGGGCGTCCGCTGCGGCCAGATGAAGAAAGTTACTACGACTTGCCGCAGCAAGCAGGGGAGATCGCGACGCTTTACGAGCATTGCGTGCGCGCGATTCATTGTGGCATGCGTTTCGGTACGCGCGGATTGCCCTTGATTGGTTCGGGCGACTGGAACGACGGGATGAATCTCGTCGGCATTCATGGTAAGGGCGAAAGTGTGTGGCTCGCGCAATTCTTCTGCGAAGTGCTCACGCAGTTTGCGGCCATTTCGCGTTTGCGCGACGATCGCGCGTTTGTCGATACCTGTCTGGCAACTGCTGAATCGATGCGTTTGGCGGTTGAGCGTGAGGCGTGGGACGGCGCCTGGTATCTGCGGGCATTCTTTGATAATGGTGAGCCGTTGGGCTCGGCCGTGAATCAAGAATGCCAGATTGATGCGCTTCCGCAGGCATGGTCGGCATTGTCTGGAATGACCGATACACAGCGTATTCAAACGGCACTAAGAAATTTGGCAGAGCGTCTTGTCCGGAATGACGCAGGAATTATCCAACTCTTGGATCCCCCCTTCGAACGTGCCGAACCAAATCCCGGTTACATCAAGGGTTATCTGCCGGGAGTACGAGAGAATGGCGGGCAATATACGCACGCTGCGATTTGGACGATAATGGCGTTCGCGAAGGTTGGAGATGCAGCGCGAGCATGGCAACTATTCTCGCTCATCAACCCTATACGACACGGCGCATCGCTGGACGATATCAAGAAATATAAGGTCGAACCCTATGTAGTGGCGGCGGACGTGTACTCCGCTGCGCCGCATACTGGCCGAGGGGGCTGGACGTGGTACACAGGTTCCGCCGGCTGGATGTACCGATTGATACTGGAGTCGCTCCTCGGGATTACTCGACACGGCAATAGTCTGCAAATAAAGCCATGTCTGCCTGCACCCTGGGACGAATACCGTATTCACTATCGTTTCTACGGCACGCAGTATCACATTGAATTTCATAGCGCTGCTCACGGTTCACGTGTTGCGCGTATCGTTGTGGATGGCGAGGAACAACGGGAACCCGTTGTTCAACTTCTAGACGATCATCAGGATCATCAAGTCGTCGTGGAAATTGCATAGCCGCACTTTTAAGCGCAATGGAAGTCTGGTCACAGCTGCAATTGAAGTTGCGCCCTGCGGTTCACAAAACAAAGTTAGTGCGTTCCAGTAGTTCTCACTTCTTTTGTCGCGTGTTCGAACAACGGCAGGACAAACAGAACGCCACGGCCTGAAGGAACAGGCCGTGGCGTTCCGCACAATGAAATGCACGTTATGCAGCGTTGTAGATCAGAATCCCGAGCAGAATCCAAAGTAATAGCAGAGCCATGAGTCATACCTCCTTTTCTAAGTTTTCACTGCGAGTAGAAGCTCATTTTCAAGCCGTTCTAACCACGGGCCGCCACCGAAATAGTACTATCCACGGATTTTACGCCATCCGTAGTCTGCGCGATAGACTCTGCCAAGTCCTTCTGGGATTGCGTCGGCAAATTGCCAGACAGTTTGCAAACGCCGTTATCCACTTCCACGTCTACTTGGGTGAGCGCCAGATTCTCGTTCCACATGATTCTTGATTCGACCATTTTCTCGATCCACTCATCCGAAAGCGCCTCCACTGCGTTCTCTGCGCTTTGGGCCACTTTCGAATCGCCGTCAGTTGTCACGACGGCGTCTGCGTCGTTCTTCTTCTCGACGACGACAATGGTAGATTCCACACGACCAACGCCAGACGTCTCGTCGATTACGCGCTCAATATCTTTTTTCTTTTGTGCGGAATCGACTTCCCCTCCGACGATGACGGTCGAACCATTGACGTCGATATCGAGCATTGCGGACTTTGTGCCAGCGTTATATGCAAGCTGGCGGCGAATTCGTGCATTGAGCGCCGCGTCGTCCACGTCCTGGCGCCAATCCGCATTTTCTTTTACATCAGCTACATCTCGCTGAACCGTCAGCTCATTCTGCACATCTTTGACACCCTTCACTGTCTTCGCCAAACGGCCGGCAAGATCTTTATCGACTTGGTCGCGTACAACGCCCGTCAGCGTCACCACACCGTCTGTGGTTGTCGTGTTTATCTTGAAAGGGTTCAGGTCGCCATTCATCAGATAGATGGTTTCGATGCGCGCGGTGATCGCAACGTCGCCTACACTCTTGTCTATCGGCGCCGCGTTGGTTGTAAATGCCAGAACTCCGATCGCAACACCGGTTGCGGCTACAAAAGTTCTACGAACTAGTCCCTTCATTGGTACGTCTCCTTTTTGCGAAATCGAGATCGATGCAAGCCATTCTTGCAGGAGATTCCGCTTGCATTAAGCGTAATGAAGAACCATAGATGCGATGCATCAGACGCACATTGAAGCGGCAGTAGGAAGGATTTGCGGGCTACTGGTAGGACATCTCTTACAGCACCTCAACGCGTCTGGAAAAAGTGCGGACCGATCAAAGATCACGTAGTGCTATTCCGCGTTAACACACGAGAGTTTTTGATCGGTCCGCGAAGAGTTGGATTAGAACGGCGTCGCTTCCGGTACAGGCGTTTCGCCAATGTCCGCACGGTCGCGCCCCCCGTAGCTAAGTTTCATTGGCATACCGCAGCAACACTGCGGGGCTGCTTCGCCGCCTCCCTCATCTGCGCCTCTGGTCACTTCAATCTCACAACCGCAGGTGTCATTCGGGCAGTGGTAGATTTCACCAGTTTTCATAGCCATAGTCTTCATACTCCCTGACGCCTTTGCGTCATTTGAATCCGTACACGATTCGATTCTGTTAGGGAAGCTTCCCGCCAGAATCGAGCACTTCTTGCGAATTGACCAAACCGTCACGATCGGTGTCGATGTTCACAAATATTTCTGAAGTGAACTTTGGCCGAAGCTTCTGAATTTCGGAGAGCGCAAGCTTGCCGTCCTTGTTCACGTCCGCTTCAGCAAAGAACTGTCCTGCCGTTCCTGCGTCGGTCGTGGCTGTCTCGATCACAATCGCCCTTGAGTTGACGGGATAATCCCAGTGGCCAGGTATAAACTGATAGCCGGCGGCCGTGTTGACCCATTGACCCGGTATCCAAACCAGCCCCGCGGAACTGGGGACTTGCCAGGTTCCGTCGCGCCAAACAAAGGTTCCATTGGCATAATCCCAATATCCTGGCACCCACACGTACTCTGTACCTGGTGAAGCAGATTGGACTTCTTGCTTCGCCGCGGGAGGTGCTTCCTTCACGACAACTACGCCGGATTGCGACTTTGTGGACCAGTATCCGTTGCGCCACACGTAACTGTCTCCGACCTTTACCCATTCGCCGGGGTGCCACGCGTAGTCAGGCAACCCGCGCCGCCATACGCCAGGAACCCAATCAAATTCAGATGTCGTAGTGTTGTACGACCAATATCCAGGGATCCACACTGCGTCTTCAGCAGGCTTAAGGGGAGGGGACTCTTTGCGCAATTCCGGAGGGGCGGTGGGAGAAATGATCGCTTCGCCCGGTGCATCGGCTAAAGCTTCGTGAATTACGCGAACATTGCCATCTTTATCTTCTAAGACTGTCACACCGTCGCCGGTAGATACGGCCTTGATTTCGTCCACAGCACTTGAGGAAACACTTACTGCGAACACTGAGACGATCGCAACTATGAGTTGCCGTAACATAAGTAACCCTCCAATTTTTTTCGCCCTCCATGGGCCATACTGGAAGTCTAGACGCGTGGCGTTTATGTCAGACATCGGCGAATACCGCCTTTGTGCGTAAGAAGTTTTTTCGTCGGAGGTTCGTAATCTATTTCTTACGAAACAAGAGGCAGGCATCCTATGCCGCCTCCGTTGGCGCATGACGGAGCATGAAACAGGTTCGCTACGATAGAACGCGCTCAAAGCGGGGTTTAACGAATGAGAACGAATCGCGAAACTGCTACCGCATCGCTTTCACAGTTGGATTCGGAATCCACACAGACCACACAAGATGAACGGGCGCATGCTGCCGACGTTGCCCTCGCAGAGCTCCGTTTCGGGGAGCTGCGGGACAATATCCTTCTTCCGGCCATGCTGGCCGTTGGCGGCAAGGCCCAAGAGATGGGGATTGAATTCCAGATTGAGATGGATGACGTGGATAAATTGCGAACAAGCATCCGTTTCTTTTTGCCTGGTCCCTCGGAAGGCATCGAAGCGCGGCCATCGCTTGCGATCGTCTTTGATCCTCCGTACGACACGGTATCGTTCTTTGAAAATGATCCGTCTGCGGGGGGGAGCAGTTCGGGTGGCGCCGTTGGCCCTATTGGTGAACTTGCGTTTCACCAGGTAACCCGTGAAGTTGTAGAGGATCGCTTGCGGGGGCTTCTTGCGCGCGCTCTTTAGGTGCGACTGCGCGTTCTCGTACAATTGTATGCAGCGCGGATAACCTCTGATGGAAGAATATTTTTTCTTGTGTCCTTACTGCGGTCAACACATTTCATTCCTGCTGGACACCAGCGTGAGCGCGCAGTCCTATATCGAAGACTGCGAAGTGTGCTGCCGGCCAATCGAAGTGCAATACAGCATCAGCGGAAGTCGAGTGGATAACTTCAGCGCCCACACTGCTGACGAATAGCAAATCGTTTCACGAGAATCGACAGATCGCTTCCTTTTTGCCCCGGCCAGATGGTCAAAAGTAATCATCCTACATTGCGATGGTCGCACGTCTGATTCTTCAATCGCGGGGTGCACGGGCACTATTTCTGTGATCCGGGAAGATGCAACAAATAGAACACAAAGGAGTGAATGGTATGGCTACGCAAACGCGCGCATCGGAGAAGACGTTGGACGATCTGTTCTTGGACGAATTGGCGGACGCGTACGACTTCGAAAAGCGACTGACCAAGGCGTTACCCAAAATGGCGAAGGCAGTAAACTCGCTGGAGTTGAAGAATGCGCTCGAGAGCCACCTCCGCGAAACGGAAGGCCACGTGCAGAAGCTCGAGCAAGTTTTTGAGGAATGCGATCACAAGCCGAAGGCGAAAAAGTGCGAAGGCATGGTCGGAATTCTTGAAGAAGGCGAGGGTGTCGTGACCGAGTTCAAAGGATCGCCGGCGATGGACGCAGCCGTGATAGCGGCGGCGCAAAAAGTCGAGCACTACGAAATCGCTACGTATGGTTGCCTGCAGGAGTGGGCGGGCATGCTCGGTATCGAAAATGCCGCGGCGATTTTTGAGGAGATTCTCGGCGAGGAGAAAACCGCCGACGAAACGCTTACGGAAATCGCTCGTGCCATGGCCAACGAGATGGCGGAATCGGGCGAGGACGAAGAATCGGAAGATGAAGACACCATGGCTGAGGAAGACGACGAAGAAGAAGAGTCGAGCTCGCGCCGTCGTGGCAATCGCCGCTAGGTACGCTAAACAATACGTAACGGCTTGTAGGCAATGAAATATGCGTTCGAGCGGAGCGAACGGATGTCTTGCATAAACAGCGCGGGCGGCATATTCGCCGCCCGCGCTGTTTGGTAAACTAATCAGCGCAGTTATTCTGTCACGAAGAATTTCACATCGTGTTGGGTAATGTTTCCCTGTTTGTCAGAAACCTCGGCGTGGAGTCTTAAATTTGTCCACGGCGTTAAAGGTTCGGGTAGCGACAGTTCAAACACGCCGTCATTAACTTCCACAAACTGGTTGGCGAGGTTCGTTCCGGCGGGTGTTCCACCCAGGTCTTCGTTCAACGTTACCTTGAGGCTGTTCGGTTTGATACCAGAGTTTGCATCCGCAAAGCCGACGCGGATCTTCGTGATTGGACCTGCGTTCTCACCGGGGCGCGGCGAGTTGACCGTAAGCGTGGGGCGAAGGTCGTCGAGATACCAACCGAAACCCTTGTTCTCGCCCTTCGCGAGATCGATGGGGCAACCGAGATCGATCCAGCGCGCAATGGTCATCTTTTGCTTCTCGCTAAGGGGTGGCACGCCGCTATCGGGTGGCGGCATGATGCTGCCGTTGTAGTCTAGGTCGCAATCATTGGGATCGACGTTGGCTTTCAGCGAGCCGGCATCTCCCGGAATTTTTTCGGTTGGGTGGTCCTTGTTTGTCCAGCCGTCGAGACGTTTGCCGAAGACTTTCCAAGTGAGCAGGCTGCGGCGACTTTGGAACATGCGGACGTAACGGCTCGCGTTGGTCTGGCGCCATTCGGGATCGCCCCCAACGGTGACGAGCGGTTTATATCCCCAATTGGCATCTTGGTCCCACGCGATACGGCGGTAGTCGTTCGGCAGTGAGCCAGACATTTTCTTGTCGTCGAGCACAAGGTTTCCAGGTGGCGTCGAGTCTTTCTTCGTGTGACACGGCGTGCAATGTTTCTTGAGTATGGGGCGGATGTCTTTCACGAATTCGACATCTTCTACGTTTTCATTTAGATACTCGACGATTGTCTCGCCTGCATCATCTTTTGCGAGCAGGGGCGTCGTCGGCGTTTTCTTGGAGAGGTCCCAAATCTCGTATTCGGGTTTGCCCGCGGCGGTGAGGTCAAACGCAAGCGGCATTTGGCTGTGGGCGTGGCAACCGCCGCAATCGTTGCGCACTTCACCGGGTCGCACCTGGTGCCAGGTCTGCGCCATGTTCAGGACCATGCCATTCTCGTCGAGCGTTTGGAACGTGAAGGGCGTGTCCGCGGGAATCTTCGCGAGGAAACTCGTATCGGGATTTCCTTCAGGATCTTTAATGACCGAACCATCGGGATTCGTTTTGCGCACGGGGATTTCGCCGAGGATCCTGAGGCGTTCGCCCGCGTGGCTTTCATAGTGACGGCCGAAGTTCGGGCCGCGGTAGCGATCCGTGACCGGTTCCATCGCAAGGATGCGTACGGCGAAGATGTCGGAGTCTTTGTACTTGCCGGCGTCCGCGCCCTGCACGAACCAGTTGGAACTCTGTTCATTTTCCGCAGTGTTAAAGGCGTCGAGACCTTCGAACTTGTTCTCGTAGGAAACCACGTGACCGGGGAAGGTGTCGCGCTTGATCATGCTGCTCGTGCCGACGAGACCGTAAGGAGTACCTTCGGGCAGTTCTTCGTGTTCCGTGCCATCGTTGGGAAGGAAGGGGAACTCATGCGGCTCGGCGACGCCGTGAACGTCTTCATAGGAAACCACCGGTCGCGGCCATACTTCGTTCCAGTTGCTGCTGTTTTTCAGTTTCACCAGTTCATTCGGTGCGTTTACAACGCTACCACCGGGGATCATATATATGCCTGCATCTACTGCAGGCCATTGCGTGGGGCGATTCAAAAGATTTACGGGACCATCGGAGTAGGAAACGAGCAGGTCATTGTTTGGCGCGGCGCAGGGATGTGTGAACTTGCCGACGCGCTTGCCGTTCGATCCGACCGCTGCAGCTTCATCCGCGCCGCTGGAGAAGGGTGTGAGAACGTCGATGCCCTTCGGAGTGAAGCCCATCTGCTGGCCCCACTGAGTGCCGTTCGCGAGTACCTGTTTCAGCCACGTGTTTTCTTTGCGGACCCACGACTGGAACGGCGCTTCGCCTTGGGGTGGTTTTGCGGGAATGCTGTAGAGCGTGCCGAAACCGAAATTGTTGAGGTTGTAATAATTCTCGACGACGATGTTTTCGTTAGTTAGCTGCGTGGTGAAGTGCAAGGCCTGACCAGACAGGAAGGAACTCATGATGGGTTCCCACTTGCGACCGTCTGGCCAGATGGCCCAGAGACCCCATTGACGAAGGTCGCGCACGCCCTGAGATTCGTAGGAACTGAAGATAATGCGGCCATCTTTCAACTGCACCGGGTGCATCGCGCTGCCGATGTTCATCGGCGCGATGCACTCGACGTTCGAGCCGTCTTCATCCATGATGTGAAGTTGCAGCGTCGGCGCGGTGTAGTAGAGCTTTGGTGGCGTAAAGCCGTTGCGGCTACTGACGAAAGCGATCTTGCCACCCGAGATTGGGCAAGGCCCGAGATTGACGATCCCGTGAACAAGGCTATTCGCCACCCACACGGGATTATCGATGAAACTATCGGTGAGCCAGGTGCCCGCGCCCATGTTTGGCGTAAATTCCTGGTGGGTGAGTTGGACGATTTCACGCGTCTCGAGATTGATCTTGAAGATGTCCGAGCCGGCTTTCGAGATGTTATAGGAGCCGACGGGATTCACCTGGTGAAAGAACGCATAGAAGACCCACTTGCCATCGAACGACACAAAAGGGTCAGTGCACGCACCTTCACCCGCGTCTACGAGCACTTCTTCCGAACCGTCCGGGTGGAGGAGCATCAAATCGCAACCCGGTTCAATGAGGGCGGGATGAAAGACCTCCGGCCACTTCACGTGGGCGTTGTCCCCAGCGCGGGGCTGGCGTACATAAACGATGTCGTAGTCGACTTGTGCAAATGCCGACTGGCTAAATACTGCAATGCATAAGACTGCGAGCGTCAAATGGACAAACCGCATCCCTAGACTCTCCGTCGGCACAACGTTCATGAAGGACCCCTCAGCTACAGCGGACTGACAACGCGCAGTCCGTCCCACCAGCAAAGGAGCAAAACGCATACCGCTTTCGTGGGGATGTACCCCCTCACCCAGTGCCGCGCATCTTCCGCGTCGCTGACATTTCTGTCAGCCAAGCGTAACCCCCTTGTAGGAAACGCCTTATGCGACGGCGCACTGTCCTTCCACACGCAGGCAAACTACACCTGACGCGCGAACAGCGTGTCAATTATCCCAAAGAGTTCCTAGACCCCCGTTGACGTTTTTTTGTCAATCCGCTGACAAAAATGTCCCCGCTGACCATTCACCCCTCCGGGCCACTACACCCGGCAAGTTTAGGACGCCCGTTTTGTATCATAGATTCCGTCATAACGCAAGTGTTTTGAAATACTTCCATAAGACGATCAGCGCGAATTCTGCGAATAGGCGAGTTATGCGGCTAATGCGGTTTTGCCAAGGCACGACCCACAAGGGCTGGTACTAGGTGAATAAGATAGTCGATTTGGTCGATGGTGCTCTCGCGGCCAAGGCTGAATCGTATCGCGGACTGCGCGTTTTCAAACGATACCCCCATTGCTAGTAGCACATGGGATGGATCAAGCGAACCGGCTGTACACGCTGCGCCACTCGATACGGCCACTCCTGCTGTATCGAAAGCCATGACCAGCGACTCTCCGTCGGCGCCGGGAAAACCGATGTTCACAATATGTGGTAGTCGATGTGCGCGCGAACCGTTAACGTACGCGCCCGGGACATTTTCAAGGACGCCGCGCTCCAGTTGATCCCGCAGCGCCGCAAGACGGACTTCAGATTCTGATAGTTCCATTCGGGCAAGTTCGCAGGCCTTACCCAGCGCGACGATTCCAGCGACGTTCTCCGTCCCCGCACGGCGTTCGCGTTCTTGTCCGCCGCCGACTTGCTGCGCTTCGAGCTTCACTCCGTTGCGTACGTAGCACGCGCCGACGCCTTTCGGCGCGCCGATTTTATGGCCGGAAATCGCAAGCATGCCGACGGGCCAGCGCGAAATGTCGATAGGGACCTTGCCGATCGATTGCACGGTGTCGCAGTGGTAGAGGACGCCACGCGCCGTGCAGAGTTCGGCAATCTCTTCGACAGGCTGGATCGTGCCGGTTTCGTTGTTACCGTGCATAATCGAGACGAGCGCGGTGCGGTCCGTGATCGCATTAGTTAGTTCGTCCAAGTGGATGCGTCCAGCCGGATCAACACCGAGTATGGTGAGTTCCGCGCCGTCGTGTTTATGCGCGTATTCGGCGGGGTGGAGGACGGCGTGATGTTCGACGGAAGACACGATTAAATGGCGCCGGCTGGGCTGCGCGGCGAGTGCGCCGCGAATCGCCATGTTGTCGGATTCCGTGCCGCCGGAAGTAAAAACGATTTCGCGCGGGTCGGCGTTGATGAGGGCGGCGACCTGGTCGCGTGCATCGTCGATTGCGCGGCGAGCTTCCCGGCCGTAGCGGTGTATGGAGCCTGCGTTGCCGAACGTCGCCCTAAGATAGGGGAGCATCGCGTCCAGAACTTCAGGACGCACCGGTGTTGTCGCGCTATGGTCGAGGTAAATGCTTTGCATAAGGGTAATAGTTTACCGGATTGGGCACGAGGATCGTCAGAACAGGTAGCGAAGCGCTATGTGTCGGCGTTGCAAGGTTGCTGACAACGGGAGTGGAAACAAAATAGAATGGTGGTGCTGCAATTTCTGCTCACCTGCATGCGGAGGTTTTTTGTTATGCGCTCGAAAACGTGCTTTCTTGCTAAATCCATCGCGTTGCTGTTTGTACTTTCGTCCTGCGCCCTGGCGTTATCCGCGCCGCTTCTCGAAGATTTTGAGGACGACGACCATGATTTCACGCTCAGTGTTTCGGGTTCCCATACGGTTGGTGGTGGTGTGTCCGACTCCGAATGGTCGATTGAAGATGTGTCGGGCGACAACGTGCTGCGTAGTCACATCTTCTTGCACACACTTGACGATGACAGCGCATCGCTCGTGATCACCGGTCAACATTTCTCAGCGGCAAATGTGGCCGGCGCAAACTTCAAGTACTCGGTCGATGTAGACATATCGGAACTGATTGCGAAAGTGAACGATCCGGAAGTGCCGGACCTTTCAGTGACGGTCGCGCTGGGAGTGCTGGGGAGCGGTGCATTTTCACCGGGATCATTCTCGGGATTTTCGCATGCCAATGACGGGCAGCATTATTACCTCGCGGTGTACACGCTGCGGTTGGGTGGCGATGAAATTGATCCGTGGGCTTCCGATACGGAAGGCAAGTTGCATTTGTTCGAGCACAATGGCGATGGGCAAGTGGACGCCGAGGCGACCAAGTCACTGAAGGCGGCGGCGGGCACGTTTACATTTTCGATTGAGGGAACGTACAACGGCGGCGAACTTTCGCTAAACGCAAAGGTAGATAGCGGCGGCGACGATACTTCGGTGAGCGATACGGATACGACGCCATTGACGGGCGCATACTTTGGTATACGCTCGGCGGCGTATTCGCGCGCGGGTATCAACCCGGCAAACGACGTGACCTTCGATGTGGATTACGACAACGTGACGATTGAAAAGGACTATCAGCCGGATGCATCGATCGCAAAGGGGAATAGCAATAGGTTCAAGGGAGAAGACGTCGTCAATACATCGGGTCAGGGACAGCAGGCCAAGCTGAAGGTCGACGCGGGCGATGCCGCGAACGCGACGATTCACATCGAAAACGCTGGAACGCAGACGGACACGATCAAAGTAACGGGTACGCCCAGTTCCCCAGGATTCACAGCGACGTATTTTGATGGTGCTGCGGATATCACGAATCAGGTTGTGGGGAGTGGATACAACCTCAGTAACATGGCCCACGGCGGAACAAAGAATCTCAAGCTGCGCGTGAAGACGTCGGGCGGGGCGTCGGGTTCAAAGCAGTTTAAGATCAACGCGCGATCGACGAATGACGCAAACGCGCGCGATACGGTGAAGGCGAAGGTCATGGTGAAGTAATTTCCACCACGTTGAACAGTGCGTGACAGGCCAGTCGTTGGAGATCTCAGAAAAGTATTCAACATCCTGGACGTGCTGTGAGGCATTGATTACACTGGGTACAAAACAAAGAGCGCCCTGCTTTTTTGGCCAGGCGCTCTTTCGTTTTGGTAAAATTCAAACCGTTAGTTTGATACGCGCTGTTTTCCGGTGATTTCCTGACCTTCAGGCGCCTTGGTGGCCTTGTCTTTTTCAGAGTTGTCCATGCGGTCCCAATACTTGGCACGATCCGACCAATACTCGTCGGAATTTTGCCAGTATTCGTCATACTTGGGATCGTTCCGGCGCGCCTTGTCGCGCCAATAGCGGTCCGTTTCACGCCAGTAATAGTCAGAGGATCGCCAATCGCGATCGGCGTCCATGGAAGAAGTCCACGGTGTATCGCGGTCCGCGTAGCGTTGGAAGCGTTCGTCATTGCCGGACTTGAAGTCCTGCTGACTTCCCGCCTGATACCGCTTGCCATAAAAATAGCGATACCGATCGTACATCCCGTCCTGATCCGCGCTCCAAGGTTTTGGATCGGACGGCTCCGCTTCGCTGCGGTTGGTCTTCTGTTGCTGTTGTTGTGAGGGCGTCTTTACGTCCGCTTGCGCGGTCTGCGCCCGGTCGTTGTCCGGCCGGGTAACGCCGGTGTCTCCTGCTTTCTTGTTCGATTCATTTTCGTTCTGCGCGAAGGCGGACTGTCCTGGTAAGGACAGAAATAGCGCAATCGCGGCAGCAATAACCAGAGATTTCATCACAATACCTCCTGTCAGATGAGTTTGGTGTGAAGCACTTCTGGATTTTATGCTGCGCCAAGGAAGGGGATGAATAGGTCGAATGCCGAAGGGCCTGCAAGTCAGACGATTACGAAACGGGCGGAAATGTCCTGTAGTCCGTCTGATTTAGTGAGCACGACGTATCGAAAGCGTTTCGCAATAGCGATCGATCTGAACCCGGAATACGCCCCAGGTTACGCGCACGCATTTTGCGGTCGTTAATATTTAGGCGAACGTCTTCATGATCGATGCGAAGGCTTCTTGCGAGGGGCGCACGCGGGATTCGGGGAGCTGCGCGAGCGGTTCGTCGATCAGGTTCATGTGTTCGTCAAGCGGTTTGATGTCGGGGTTAAAGTAGACCAGGCCGGTGTAAAACAGATTTTCATTGCGGGCGTGGCTGAGGAGTTCGAGCGCGCGCAGGCGATCGTGCGAATCGTAGTCCACTTCCAATTTCTTCAGCGTGATGTGCGACCCGTCGTGCATTTTCACGACCTTCGCCGTGCCGGGTTCGTAATCGACGGAGATGTTTTCGTAGTGGGGGATAAAGTCCATCTCGTGCAACGGTTCTTCGTGATCGCGCGCGTAGACCTGGCTCTTGGTTGAACCTTCGTGGTTGTTGAAGGTAACGCAGGGCGACACAATGTCGATCACCGCAGTGCCGGTGTGGGCCACAGCGGCCTTGATGAGCGTGCGCACTTGTTGCGTGTCACCGGAGAAGGAGCGCGCGACAAAACCGCAACCCATCTCAATTGCAAGCGCGCAAAGGTCAACAGGCTGGCTCTGAATGGTGATGCCGCTCTTCATGACGGTGCCCTTGTCCGCAGTGGCGGAGGCCTGGCCTTTGGTCAAACCGTAGCAGCCGTTGTTTTCAATGAGATACACGACGTGTACGTTGCGGCGGACCATGTGGCAGAAGTGGCCGAGGCCGATGGAGGCCGTGTCGCCATCGCCGGAGACGCCGATGTTCACGAGGTGGCGGTTGGCCATATTCGCGCCGGTGGCGATGGTGGCCATGCGGCCGTGTACGGTGTTGAATCCGTGCGAGCCATTCAGGAAATAGTTCGTGGTCTTGCTGGAGCAACCGATCCCACTCAGCTTCGCGACCATGTGGGGCGGCACGCCGAGGTCGTAAAACGCTTTTATGATTGAACTCGTGATCGCGTCGTGACCGCAGCCCGCGCACAAGGTGGATTCCGCGCCTTGGTATTCTTTCATCGTCAGGCCGAGACGGTTCGTCTTCGGCGCTTTGGCGGGGGGTGCTGCGACTGTGCTGCTCATGGTTTCCTTTCCTACTTACCGGCCTGCGGGAGAATTTTCGCAACGAGTGTGTCGGCGTCGATGGGCAAGCCGTTGTAATGCAAGATACTGGTGAAACGCGGCGCAAGTTCGGGGTACTCGCTTTTAAGAATACCGGCGACCTGCGCGTCGCGGTTTTGTTCGACGATTAAAATCTTCTTATATGACCCGCAGAATTCCTGCACGGTTTTTCCGACGGGCAGTGCGCGGAGCCGCAGGTACGCGGTCTTCACGCCGTGTTCGTGTTCGAGAATGTGGCGCGTTTCCACGACGGCGGCATCGGTCGAGCCGTAGGCGATGATGCCGATTTCCGCGCCGGACTCGTTTTTCACGATCGGCTGCGGAACTTTTTCGCGGGCCGTATCAAACTTGCGCGCGAGACGGTCGATATTTTTCTGCCAGGCTTCGGCCTTCTCCGAGTACGCCGCGGTTTCCGTGTGGCCCGTACCGCGCGTGAAAAACGCCGCGCCAGGGTGATCGGTGCCGGGAACCGTGCGATAAGGAATACCGTCGCCATCCACATCTTTATAGCGCGCGAAGGTGCCGTTCTGGCTGAGGTCATGCGCGGAAAGGACCTTGCCACGCGAAATCGGTTTGGACGGATATTCGAAATTGTCCGAGAGCCACTTGTTCATACCAAGATCGAGATCGGTCATGAGGAATACGATGGTCTGGAATTGTTCTGCGAGTTCGAGCGATTCCATCGCGAACTCGTAGCACTCTTTCATGTTGCCGGGCATCAGCAGGATATGCTTGCAATCGCCGTGCGAAAGGTAATACGCCTTGCTGATATCGCCTTGGCAGGTGCGCGTGGGGAGACCCGTGCTGGGGCCCATGCGCTGCACGTCTACGACGACTGCGGGGACTTCCGCGAAATAGGAGAGACCCGCCATTTCCGCCATGAGCGAGATGCCGGGGCCGGAAGTCGCCGTGAAAGAACGCGCGCCGGCCCAGCTTGCGCCTAGCACCATTCCGATTGCCGCGAGTTCGTCTTCCGCCTGCAGAATCACGTAGGTATTCTTGCCGTCCGGATCGCGACGGAACTTATCCATATAGCCGGTGAGGTATTCGCACACGCTGCTGCTGGGCGTGATGGGGTACCACGAGGCAAAGGTCAGCCCGCCGAAGACCATACCAAGCGCGGTGGCCTGGTTGCCTTCGAGCAGGATTTTGCCTTCGGCAGCTTTGCTGCGTTTGAGGACAAAGCGCGTCTGCGCTTCCAAGTTCGCGACGGCGTAGTCGTAGCCCGCGCGCGCGGCCTGGGTGTTTAACTGCGCCGCTTTCACCTTCTTCGCAAACTGCCAGTGGATGGCCTTCTCGACCTCGTCGAATTCAATGCCGAGCAGGTGCGCCACGACACCAACGTAGATCATGTTGATCACCATCTTGCGGAGACGTGTCTCGTCGCAGACGGTATTAACGATTTTGTTGAAGGGGACGACGTAGACCACGAGGTCGTCGCGCTTCACGAGCGCCTTGAGCGATTCGCGGCAGATCAGCATCGTGCCGGGTTGCAGCTCCGCGATGTCTTCCGCGGCGGTCTGCGGGTTCATGGCGATGCAGAGATCTGTGCGGTTGCGGGCCGACTGCCAGCCGTGCTCATTCGCGCGGATCGTGAACCAGGTCGGTAGGCCTTGGATGTTCGAGGGGAACAAGTTCTTGCTGCTGACGGGAACGCCCATCGTGAAGATGGACCGCATCAGCGCGTTGTTTGCCGATTGACTGCCCGACCCGTTCGGGGTCGCTATACGAATGACAACATCGTTGACCTGCTGCCACGGGTCCGATGTGGCGGGTTTCTTCGCCGCATCGGCAACTGCCTGACTCATCTAAACTGTCTCCACCTTCCACGCGCACATGTTGCGCGATTCATTCCTGTTAACGATAACGAGTCCGAGTGGGTACGCATTCCTGCGCGGCCGTTGCTGCGGGATTTGGTGAACGCGACCTGATGCGGAGGGCGCACTAATGGTGCGGGGCGCAATCACTTAACGCAGCGCCCCATGCCCAAATCGAGGGGCCGCGTCTTGGCCAAACCAAACAAGTCCACATCGGCGGCTTTTAAGACCGCCGTCCCTCCCCGGTCAGCTCATGCCGGGTGTTGCTCTGCAGAAAAAGACCAGGACTCCTAAACCAAGATAAAATACTTGATTAGGAATGCAGAGTCAATAACGGACTGGTTGAATTTCGTCAACGTTGCTAAGCAAAAAACACAACAAATCCTCAATCTTTCGCGAAGATATTTGAATTCTTCATGTGCTTTAACACCGCTGTCGCCGAGTCTTGAGAATGGTACTTATAAGCGCGCAAATCCCTGCGTAGCAATAGGTTGCGTCGACATATTTCTCGAGGACATAGAACAAGAAGTAGTAGAAGCGGCATGACCCCCAGGCCAGCAGTACGGCCAGGACGACAGTGCGGACAGAAGGGTGCTCGAGCAGGAGCAGCGCGAACGCTATCAGGGCAATTCCGAGAAACAGCACGCCCTTGAGAACGATTAACGGTTTGGATTTCAGGTCGGCCATAGCTAGGTGATCAACGATTACGACACCTCCAGCGCTGACAGCATCGTCGGATTATCGATGCAGAAATGAACCCGCGTAGCGAGGTCATCATTGATAGTCCAGATATGGGCTATGGGGACCTCGATTCTAGCGCCCGTGGCGTTCACGGTCCCGCGCGTCCAACCGATTGCGATGACGGTATCGCCAGCATCAATGTAGCGCTCTATGGAGACAACGGTCTTGATGGTTTGCGTTAAGATTCCAAAAAACTTCAGCGCACCTTCGTGGCCATGATACTCGCCGCCCCAGGGCACTTCCGTGGACTGCGCCAATTCGACGTCAGGCGAGAACAGCGAGATAATGCGCGGGATGTCTTTTGTTGCAAAGGCGTCGTATACCGCGCGGACCACTGCGATAGATGGGCGTTCTTTTGACTGCGACATGGATCCTCCTTTCAGAGCGAAATCGCGTTTCGGGTTTCGATGTACGGCGCTGCTAATCCGGCATCAATCGAAGCGTGAAGGGTGCAGCGGCACGCCACATTTTTTGATTTAGTCTTTCGTGAGCGGCGGTCCCACGCACACATCCACGGCAATTGGATCGTCCTGTCGCAGGAAGTAGGTGACCAGCAGCCCGCGCTCTACTACCTCTTTGAGGGCCTTGTCCTTTGACGGTTCGAGCGCGCTCATGCCAATGACGCTCTCAGGGTTCAGGCGCAGGATTTCCGCCGCGTTTGCGGGATCGTGAAGGTATACCGCGAGGCCTTCGTTATACACTTCGACCCGCTGGCAATGTGGACGGAATTGCATTTGTACACCCTCTTGCCTTGCGCAACCGAGTATAGCAATAGGCGGTTCTTTGAATCTTCGATAGGGGTTGAGTACCGTTTGACCCATGTCGTCAGTTGTTTATTCCAACGTCGAGGGGCGAGGGTTCGGGCGCGAGTTGCGTACGCTGGTCCGCAGTCGCGGGTTGTTGTGGGATCTCATCTCGAAAGACCTGCGCGCGCGGTATCGTAACGCCGTGATGGGTTTCGTGTGGGCGGTGCTTCAGCCGCTCTTGATGATGCTGATTCTTTGGTTTGTGTTCGGCAAAATATTTGGAGGGCGGATCGCAAGCGTCAGCGGCCAAGAGCATTCTTACGAATTGATGCTGCTCACGGGCCTTATTTTCTGGCAGTTCTTCGCATCGGCGTTGGGCCGTGCCACAACATCGCTGATCGACAACGCAGACCTGATCAAGAAGGTCTATTTCCCCCGCGAGATTATTCCGATAGCGTCGATGGGAAACAGCGTTGTGAACTTGGCGATAGGCTTTGTGGTGTTGATGGCCATGTATTGCTGGATTGAAGGATCGCTGCCTGGAATCGGATTGCTCTGGCTGACGGTCGTCTTCGGAATTCAATGCGTACTGCTCATCGGGCTGTCTTTGTTGTGTTCAAGTCTAAACGTGCGTTTCCGCGACGTTGGGTACGCTGTTGACGTGGCGTTGATGATGGGGTTTTACGCGACGCCGATTTTCTATTCGCTTGAAGACGTGCAACACGCCGCCACGAACTATCCGATGGCCATGTCAATCCTCTCATTAAATCCGCTCGTCGGGATTGTTACCGGATACCGCACCGCACTTTTAGACAACGCGTTTCCAGCTTTGAATCAGATCGCGTGGCCAATTCTCTGCTCGATTGCGGTGCTTGTAGTTGGAGTCGCAGTGTTCCGCCGCTACTCGCCCACCATCGCGGACCATCTATGATTGTTAAGTACAGGTCGCTTTGTTTAACGTTCGCGATAGCAGTGAATCTCGGATGCTCTGCTTCGATTCCAGATATTGACCCCGTTACAGCGAAATTACTTAAAGAATCGGGTGCTAGCGAGGAACTTCACAAGAGTCCGCTGACGCGCGACGAGAGCCTCGTAGTTGGCCACGCACCGCTTCAATACGATCCGTACTACAATCCGAGCGATGACAAGTTTCGCATGGCGATTATGATAGTGGGAAAAGATGGCAAGACAAACCGTGATTTTTTTGCTGGACTTCCTAATTTAGCTACCAAAGAGAATGCAACGTTAGTGGGCCGCGGCAATGCGCGAGTTGCTATTCCCATGATCTGGTCCCCGCACACAAAAACCAACAAAGATGCCAAGACATTCGGCGAATTCCTTCCCGAATTGGTAGAGCGAGAACTCGAACTGACATTCAAGGAGTTTTCAGGCAGTTCGTATTACCTTCGAAATCTTCCTGTCGGCAGAGCGTTCATTTGGATCCAGACTAAGTTCGATGGTAATCGTGTCGTGCAATATCCAATTGTTGTCGATGTTGCGCCTGAGAAGGGAAAAATTAGCCGTATCGATTTAGATTCAGGCGACTGGAAACGCCGATTTCACATGCTGTAGAGCGATATTAAACATGCCGTTAATTGAACTCGATAAGATCGCGAAGTCCTTTTCCACGCGTCGCGGCGCGGGGATGCTACTCGGCCGTGGGGGATTGGCGGACAAGTTGCGCGGGCGGAATCAGGGATGGTTCGAAGTATTGCACGATATTTCGTTTACCGTCGAACCCGGCGAGGCGGTTGGACTCATCGGCGCAAATGGCGCGGGCAAGAGCACGCTGCTAAAGATTATCGCGGGAGTGACGGCGCCGACCAAGGGCCGCGTCACGGTGCGTGGTCGCGTTGCATCACTGCTCGAATTGGGCGCAGGGTTTCATCCGCTCTTGACGGGCCGCGAAAATGTCTATCTCAATGGCCGCATCCTCGGCATGTCGCGCGCGGACGTCGATCGCGTTTTTGATGACATTGTCGCTTTCTCAGGAATTGGCGAGTTCATCGACAATCCGGTCGATACCTATTCAAGCGGAATGTTCGTGCGACTTGGATTTGCGGTAGCGGTACACAGCAACCCCGATGTATTTCTCGTCGATGAAGTGCTGTCGGTAGGCGACGAAGACTTTCAGCGCAAGTGCCGTGAACGCATCGGAGAACTGCGCAGCCAGGGCAAGACGATTCTGTTTGTGTCGCACGACCTTAGCATCGTAAACACGCTGTGCGATCGCGTGATCCTGCTGAGCGGCGGGACGATGTTTGTCCGCGGCACGGTGCAGGAAACGATCGATTTCTATCTGCGCCAAATCGGACAGAAGAAAGGCATCCACACCATTGCGTCAACTTCCATCGAAGCGATTGTGAGTCATGGGCGCATTTCCGCGTTTCACAATCGGACGGAAATCAGCGCTACGAGCGGGTTTCAGGTGCACCTGCGCAGTATGGGTTTTGTGCATTCATCGCCATCAGCGGACTGGAACGTAGTAGCGCGCAGCGAGAATGGATGCGTCGCGGTGGGGAAGATGCCGCGTTTACCCATTACCCATACGTGGCGTTTGCAACTGAGCGGCAGCACCCTCACATGGGCCATTGAAGTGGAATGCGAACGTCCCGTGCAGATTGAGGGCATTGATGTGAACCTGTTCGTGAAGAATTCCTTCACGCACTGGCAATACCGCGATGAGTCGGGCATGTTTCCCGAAATCGCGCCGCAACAACAATCATACCTGGAAGTTGTTCCGGGCGACGCCGTCGTGCATCAAACGGGAGCATGGTCAGATGATCCGAATGGGCCATCGCCGCTTTCCGTGGAAGTTGTAGGAAACGCAAAGCCGCACCGGCTGCAGTGGTCGAATACGGATTACACCGTTGGCTGCCGTGTATTGCAGGTCTTGTTCAACGATCTCGGTCCAGATAACGTCATGCCCGCGGGCCGCCATGAGTTAATCACGTTGGAAATCGATCTCGGTGCGGACCGCGATAGAATTCTCGGCTACCGCGCAAAATATGTGCGCGGCACTGCACTCACCGATGGCGATCTCACGATGCGCTTCGCGGATGGACGCTTCTCGCTCGAATGGCGCGGCGAAGAAATCACGCGCGCCGTAGCGCTGTACTCATCGATCTTGACACACAACATCTGGAACGATAGCGACAAGCTGCACTGGAGTTACGTTGACTGTTCGGGTTCGGTCATGCGGGTGACGGGCCGCTCACGGCGATTTCCCTTTGCGCAGCATTGGGAACTCGACCTGCGCGATGGTGCGTTGTACGTCACGATCTCGATCGAGGCCTTTGACGACTTCGAGATGGACGAATACCACACGTCGATAGGCCTGCGTCCCGAATACGACCGCTGGCAATCCGATCACGAATTGGGCGCGTTTCCGCCATTCGAGGAAGGGCTGGAAGACTGGCGGCACGCCAACCGAGATTATGCGCCGGGCACTACCATAAAAGCCTTGTCACGCGTATTGCCGTCTGTTATCCTCAGAAGCACTGCAAGCGATATCCCGTTCCGTATGACGGCCTTAAATACGGGCGCAACCGACAATGCGCGCGTCCTACAGGCGCTGCGGACACCGGAATCGGGCCGGATTCGGCTCGCGCCGGGCCGACACCTGTACTTCCAGGGGCTGGTACGCGTGGATGGCGCTAACAGTTTGTAAATGTTTACTCGGTATCGTGTTCCAGCGGGTCGGAACACTGAACAAATTGGCACGATATTGCGCCTTGCGTGTATAATTAGGAACCGCAAGACGCAACCATGGGAGTGGAATTGATGACGCCGGAGACAGCTATTGCCGAGAAGCCGGAAATCGCCGAAGGGTGCACGCCAACATTTGGCGGCGGCCGATGGGACAAGCTGGGTCTTCAGAAGACGCAGAAGCGCGTCATCACCAAGCGCGCGGTCATGTGGCTTGGCCAAACCTGCAACCTGCGCTGCTACTTCTGCTACTTCCTGAACCGCATCGACGACGCGCACCACCCCGAGCACCCCTTCATGGATATCCAGAAGGCGAAGGACATGTGCACGATCCTGCGCGAGTTCTACGGTTGCACCTCCATCGACATTCAGGGCGGCGAGCCGACCATCTACCCGCACATCCTTGAGTTGATTCGCCACTGCCACGACATTGGTTTATATCCCACGTTGATCACCAACGGTCTGCACCTCGCGAAGCCGGGCAACCTCGAAAAATTCCGCGACGCGGGCGTGCGCGATTTCCTGTGCAGCCTGCATGGCATCGGCGATATTCACGACGAGGTCGTGTGCAAGAAAGGCGCGTACGAAAAGATCACGACGTCGATCGGTCGCATGCAGGAACTCGGTATGCCGTTCCGCTTCAACTGCACGATGTCGAAGCCGGTGGTACCGATCATTCCGCAGATCGCGCAGAAGGCGATCGACTACGGTGCGAACGCGGTGAACTACCTTGCGTTCAATCCGTTTGAAGATCAGGAAACGGGCATCCGCACGCACGACAACGTCGCGAAGTATTCGGACATCAAACCGTACCTGACTGAAGCGATGGACATGCTCGAAGCGGCGAACATCGAGTGCAACGTGCGCTACCTGCCGCTATGCATGGCGGAAGATCGCCACAAGAAAAACTTCTACAACTTCCAGCAGTTGCCCTACGACCACCACGAGTGGGACTACCAGAGCTGGATGTGGACGGGCCTGCAACCGCAACGCATGAAGGAAGGCGGCCTCGTGCCGGCGTTCCGCATTGGCGTGCGCGACCGTCAGATTATGGGCATGGCGCATAAGGTACGCGATCTCGCCGTCGAAAAACCCACGATGATCAAGTTCGTGTTTGGCGCGCAGCACGTCGTCGCCCGCCTCGAGCAGGCCGTGCGCGGTACCGAAGAAATGTACCGCGAAGAAGCGATGATCCGTGCGAAGTACGACGCGGGCTACCGCTATCACGAAGCCTGCGAGAAGTGCGCAGCACGCCGCATTTGCGACGGTTTCCACGGCGACTACGCCGATCTCTTCGGCACGGCAGAAGCCACGCCAATCCAAGGCGCGCCCATCGACGATCCCAAGCATTTCATCAAAGACCAGAAGAAGGTAGTAGAGCGCGAAGACGAAGCCTGGGCGCTTTAAAGTAACTCGTTCCCAAACTCCAAGGTTCGGCAATAAACTCGTTCCCAAGCTCCGGCTTGGGAACGCACACGTGCCAGAAGCTCCGCTTCGCATGCAGTATTGCGGTAGCTCTGCTACCCTGTACCCATGCGTTCCCGCTACAAAGTCCACGAACCCGATGGCGTATATTTCATCACCAATACCATCGTCGAATGGATACCCGTATTCATCACGCGCGACGCATTCGAGATAATTACGCGCTCGCTCGCACACTGCCGTGCGCACAAGAACATGCGCCTTTACGCCTACGTAGTGCTCGAAAACCACATGCACATGATTGCCGGGGCGCCAAAGCTAAGCGAGGTGATGCAGGCCTTCAAGAGTTTTACGGCGCGGGAAATCCTCCGTTACGCGCAATCGACCGGCCGCGATTGGTTGCTGAACCGGTTTGCCTATTACAAACGCATGCACAAGGTCGAGAGTGACTATCAGGTGTGGCAAGAAGGTTTTCACCCGCAGAAAATCGATAGTGACGCGATGATGCAGCAGAAGATTCATTACATCCATGAAAACCCGGTACGGCGCGGCTACGTCGATGCGCCGGAAGAATGGCGGTACTCGTCGGCGCGAAATTACGTTCGTGACGATCATAGGATGCTGGAGATTGACGAGATGCCGTTGTAGTCTGCACGCGAAGCAGAGCTTCTGGCACGGGTGCGTTCCCAAGCAGGGAGCTTGGGAACGAGTTGGGAATCGCCGCTCGTAACTTTTTGTGAACGATGATTAATTATACGCTGCGAAATCGTAGTCGGGGCGTAGGTTGGTGATATCGTCTTTGGTTTTAGGGACAGCCGTGTCTTCACGAAATACCGGTGGATCGAGTGAAAATTCGAGACGGTCATCTTTGCCCGCAGAGATGATCGCAACAGTAAGCGTTTCCCTCTGGTTGGCAACTTCGCCTTGTTCTTTGTACGTGGCATCCAGAAGTGCCCCCAGAGGCGTTTCTGAAATTGCGGATGAAGCCGGCACATAGAAGACATAGAGATTTTTCCACGGATCTTTTCCGATGTCCATGTAACTATCGCCGAGCAACCTACGCCGTTCGGGTTTCAAAGGGGCCTCGGACAGCTTACCTTTGCGAAGTACCAAATACATCCACTCGGTGTGACGATCCAGGATTTCCTGTGGCGTTCCTGCATCGAAATTGGCGTCGTCAGCGAACAATTCTCGCATGGATGTGACCCGCGCGTCGGCGCATATTTTGAGCATCGCTAGCTCCATACCTTTAATTTCGGAGTGGGCGCGCACGGCAGGCGATCTGGGCCTCCAACCAAATGGACCCGGAACGGGCATGTTGTCAATTACTGAAATCATTACCACAACCACAAAGGCCAAAATCGTCCCGTAGAAGAGGATTCGGATGAAATCCCACTTTCGACGCGGATTGCTTTTGATCTCGGGCGTATCCATATTGCGTTGCTCTCCAGCCCTATTATACCGCTCCTTAATCGTCGCTGCGGGAATATTCCAATTCAGTATACTGTCGTTATTCCGAAAGCAAACCTTTATGTGACTGTCGAAGGAGAAATGTTTCGTGAAATGGTCGTGGCGCGCGGGTTCCTTGTTTGGGATCTCCGTATACATACATTGGACCTTTGTGATCTTGCTTGGGTGGATTGCGCTGGGGCACCTGCAGGCGAACGGTTCGGTGTGGCAGTTCGTCGTGGGTGTCGTGTCGATTGCGGTGTTGTTCGGCACGGTGTTGTTGCACGAGCTTGGCCACAGCCTGATGGCGCGGCGCTACGGCATTCAGACGAAGGACATCACGCTGCTGCCGATTGGCGGCGTGGCGCGGCTCGAACGGATGCCGGACAAACCGTCGCAGGAGTTCTGGGTCGCAATTGCGGGACCGGCGGTGAACGTCGTGCTCGCGATCATCGCTGGGATTCTCCTGATAATTTTTGGCACCGGCATTCCTACGGACGGCGAGATTGGTTTCCGTACGCCGCCGCTCGTGCAGTTCTTGCTGGTGAATATCTATCTTGTTCTTTTCAATCTCTTGCCTGCCTTTCCAATGGATGGCGGCCGGGTGTTGCGCGCGATACTCGCATCGAAGCTGCCCTACGCGCAGGCCACGCGCATCGCCGCGACCGTGGGTCAGGCGATGGCATTGATCTTCGTGTTCGCAGGCTTCATGACCGGCAACTTTATGCTGTTCTTCATCGCGTTGTTCGTGTGGCTTGGCGCGGAGGGCGAAGCGTCGATGGCGCAGGTGAAGTGCGTGCTAGGCGACGCGCGCGTGCGCGAAGCGATGATCACGCAATTCCGTTCGCTGTCTCCGCAGGATGCGCTGTCCGCCGCGGTGGACGACATCTTCAGCGGCTTTCAGCAGGATTTCCCTGTAGTCGATCACATGGGGCGAATTGCAGGCATTCTTACTTACACAAACCTCATCAAGGCATTGAGCGAGAGCGGGCCGCGTCTACCCGTTGCGAACGCAATGTCGCACGAGTTCGAGTCGTGCGGTCCCGATGATCGTGTTGAGGACGTTTTGCGCAGGATGCAGGAGAAGGGGGCGATGACGGTCGCCGTTACCGAGAATGGGGTACTCACCGGGTTGCTCACGCATGGAAACGTTTCAGAATTTGTGATGGTGCGCAGCGCGTTGCAGCAGGGGAGGCGCGAAGTGCGGGTAGGGTAGCGTCCGCTGTTAGTATTCTTCGTGCTCGTGCTCGAATATTGGCATCGGTTCATCGGCACGCGAAGCGGAGCTTCTGGCGCGGATGCGTTCCCAAGCAAGGAGCTTGGGAACGAGTTAAGGGTGAAGCAAATCACGGGCAGGATGCCCGTGCGCCTTTGCCCTTACTGTCTTGTGCCGCGCTCGTAGAAGTAGTCCTGGTGACGGCGCTGGTAGGTTTTTCGCCAGGGGTGATCGGGTTCCCAACTTGTGATGTTGTCCGCGCGTTTGTCGGTTGCATTGAGTCCTGCGTCGCCGTCCATACCGATTGAATAGAGTTGATACGTGTCCGGAGCGAAATGTTTCCCGTCTACTTCCAATGCGCCCGAACCTTCCGTTGCGTACGCCGCGCTTGGCGCGTACACAAAGGGCTGGTCCCATCCATCGCGCGTTTCCTCTTCGGTGATGTAGTTAACGTTGCGCGAGAGATGTTTCGTGGCCATGCGCAAGCCCGATTGGCCCGCGGGGGGATACACGCCATGATCGGTTTTGTAAGTATCGAGCGCGGTCTTAAGCAGGGTCAATTCCGCTTCCGTCCGGCTCATCCGTGCCTTCGGCGATCCTGCCGGTATCGAGACGGAGTAGGCGATGAACCCAAGCACGACACCGAACACGCACATGCCAATCAAGACCAGCGTGAGTAACACGCGGCTGCGCGTCTTAGACCGCATATTTCAGAAGTGCTCCGCGGTTGGCGCGGAGCGCTTCTGAAATATGCTCATCTCCGTACCCCAGCGTACACGAGGTGAGGATTTTTTGCGTGTGTGATGGCAAAGCACATTCTTCTCTTTCGTTTTCATAAGAATGTTTCCTACTCCATTTCTACCGGCGAATCGCGCGCAAAAAATCCGGATTAGAAGTCAAGGTCGAACTCGTCCGGCGAATCACGGTCATCTTTGCAGACGAGCCACGTCGCGGTAAATACCATGCAGTCGAGCCAGGATAGCGCGGAGATGATCGCCACTTTGTAGATTACGGTCTGTACAAACTCGCCATCGAACGTCTCTGGCAACTGGCGGTCGAGAAAAAGCATGATCACGACCTGAAACGCCGTAAGCGCAAATACAATGGCGAGCTGTGGCAGACGCCGGCCAAGGGGCGCTAGAGATTCGCCAAGCGTGTTCCATGAGAAGCGACCATGAAACATGATGGAAGCGCCAAATGGAACGAGTACCACCAAGGCGCCAAGCGAAAAAAGTAGGGGAAGCGCAGCCGCATCCTTTATAGATTCATAGGTGGCAATTGTACGTCCGAGCCACATGAGCGTATTCAGCACGAGATTGAATTCAAACCACAGTGGAAAGAAGCGCCGGATCGCTTCGCGGTCGTCCGCGACTTTCCAGAGGGGTCTATCCAGTTCGCGGCCTATGCGGGAAAAAACGACCGACTGTAACAAGGCCCAGCCGACTGTTGCGACGAGCAGCGCGATAACGTCGATTAGGCGTTCAGCTGTCGTCGGCGCAGTGTCAAAATCCGGGTTCTGCTGCGTGAGAAAGACCTGTACGGCGATGTACGCCATACTGAGCGATACGTTTCCCCCGATATATAACGCGACATTCGCGGCGTGACGCTGCAAC
Source organism: Candidatus Hydrogenedentota bacterium (assembly GCA_020848835.1). Lineage (GTDB taxonomy): Bacteria > Hydrogenedentota > Hydrogenedentia > Hydrogenedentales > SLHB01 > JABWCD01. The sequence continues at coordinate 87,202 of JADLHJ010000011.1, read as the reverse complement.
GCCTGCGAGGCCGCCTTCAATAACTCCACAATTAGCCTGCCTGTCCAGTCATTTCGATGTATTGCTGTTGCTTGTGCATCACGTAACGCGCGATCGCCTCGCGGTGCCCATCGTCAATGCGCACGAATGCCGCGCGCACGAGATGGCGGCCCGCCGGAAGCGGGTTTGTCGCCACGATGCGCAAATCCACTTCAAAACTTTCTGTCCGTTCGAGCGGCAAATCCACGCTCACGCGCAACATCACCTGTGAGGGCACCGGCTGCGGCAACACCACCGCGAGCCCGCCCGCGCTGATATTTACGATCTTCCCGCGCAACCGAGTCACGATGCGGCGCGCCACATCTTCCGATTCGCCCGAATCATCAATAACGCCATCCACCGGGCCATCCATCACGCCAACGTTGGCGGATTGTTCGTGCCGCACGCGGTAATGCTCGCGGGATTGAATGCGTTCGAGTTCGCCCGTGTGCATAAAGGTAATGCCGACAGGTTCAGCTTCGCGCCGCACGAAACGGGTAGTGAAGGTGTAGCGCGCGTCGTCGTCCCGATACAGCCGGAACCGCACGCTGCCGCCGGGAAAATAGCGGGGGGGATCCACTTCAACCGCCATCCCAACGGTGAAGTAGGCTTCATTCACGGTCTGAATCAATCCGCGCTTCCAACGCGGCGGCGATTCGGCCGCATCGACAAACCAAACTTCCTGCGGACTATACAACTGGCGCGTGGAGAAGATGCGCTGGCCGATCGGAACCATGTCCAGCGCGAGGCGCGTGCGGATGTCGCGGAGCACAGTTCCCATGTGGTCGAACTCGTCCATGTTGCCTTTGGTCTTGAGATCATTCATCTCCGCTTCGATGCACTCGTCGAAATACTGGTGCACAGTTGCGGCTCGGTGAGGTTCAGCGGGGGACCAACGATTGAGTAGCGTGTTAAGCGCGTCTTTCTCTTCGTCGGTGAGTTCTTTTTCTTTGGCGATCTTCTTGACACTGTCCCACAGATTGGCGATACGCGCGCGCCTGCCGCGCCATTGGCGAATCCATTCGACGATGACCGCAATCGTGAGCAACACACCGCACACAAGGACCGTCCAGAACAAGACCCCGGTGAGCGATTGTGATTCCATGTGTGCCCCTGACTATGCCATCGACAGCGGCCTCATATCATAGGGAGATGCGACGAGCGTTGCAAAAATCACCGGAGGGTATATGTGAATTAAGGGTGCTGCAGCGTGCACGACTGCAACGATGCATTACGTCGTCGTCGCATCGTGTTCTTTTTCGTGATCGAGTGTCTGACTATAGAAAAGTCCCCGGCCTGAAGGAACTGTTACTTGTCCCCCTCCATGATCCATGCCTCATTGAATTGCGCGTATTTAATCGTCTTCAGGTTGTAGCTGTACGTTGCGTGGATAGTGCCATTCTTGCCTTGAACAACCGAAGGATAATCGAAGCGCTCACCCTTGGCCGTTTCGAGGTGGCGCGTCCACGGCCACGTGGCGCCGCGATCCTCCGAGAGAGAAATGGCGAGACTGTCGCGTTCCTTTTCCTGGTCGTTGTAAACCAGCAATAACTTACCGCTCGTAAGAACGATTGCTTCGATTCCTGCGTTGGGGTGCGGACGGTCCGTCTTCGTGACCGGTCCCCAAGTCACGCCGCCGTCGGACGAATCGCTACGCTTGATGCGACCGCTGTCGTTGCGGAAGAACGCGGACATCGCGCCGTCCGAAAATTGTACGATTGTCGGCTGCGAGATGCCGAGGTCCGGCACCAGGTTTGAATACGTCCACGTATCGCCACTGTCGTTGGTAATCGCCATGCACGAAGTCGCCGCATTTTCATTCGCGAGCGGGACGACAATTGCCCCATCGTTACGCACAATTGGATGCGCTCGAGGCATCCAGCCCAGTCGTGTGGCCAGCGGCCGGTCGATGGATGCCTTCACTTTTTTACGCACCATCTCCAGCTGCTCTTCCGGCCAGCCTTCAGCCTTGCGCATGTCCACGGCGGTTTGGAGCACGTCGTCGAAGCCGCTCACCTGCGGAATCAGCAAGTTTGATTTGTCCCAAATCGGCCGGCCAGGGTGATCGTAACGCGACGCGTAGCTGAACTGCAGCACGCTGCTTCCCCAGGACCAGCCCGGCACACCGAGGAGCGTCGGGTAGAAAAGCCATAACCGGCCCTTGTGATCGACGACCATGCACGGATTGTTATCCGACACACCGAAGGTATCGTTCATCACGAAGGGCTGTTCCCAAGCGGTCATGCCTTTTTGCTTGCGCGCAGCGCCGATGCGTACGTTTGCCGCCTTGTCCTGCTGTTCGTTGAGGTAGGGAGCAGGCAACTCGCGGCCGTTCTCGTACCACACTGCGCGCAAATCGCCGTTTGGACATTCGACAATGCACGACGCGTGAACATGGCCGTGCGGTTCCATCGCCTGTTCTGGATCGAAGATAAGTTGTGATTCGAAAAGAGGGGCTTCCGCGAGTGCAGCAGCGACGAGGAAACACGGTGATAGCAGTAAGATTTTTTTCATAGCTGGTAAACCCTTAGTGCAAAAATTCACATCAGCGATCGCAACGCTAAACGATTGATCGTGCAATAAGCACCACCCCCAACACCGCGACCAATCCCAATACCACCCTCCGCGACTGCTCGTGATCGAGTCGTTTGTCGATACGGTACCCGATCGCAGCGCCGAGTGCGAGTCCGGGAAACGCAAACAGCGCGAGCCATCCGACCTCACGCGTAATGAGACCCTGCGACCCTTGCCAGAGCACAATCGCAATGCCGTTGATCAGAAACAGGCTCTGCAGCACCGACTTGAACTCCGCGCGCGGCCACCGCCGCAGGCTGCCATAAATAATCGCGGGCGGACCGTTCGTCGCGTACGCCGCACCAAGAATTCCAGAGAGAAATCCGGCAATTGAAGCTCCGACGTACATGGGATCGCGCAGTCCGGCGTGTAAGAGGGAAGTGCGTCGGGAAACGACGGACAGCAGCTCGAACAGCGCATACGTCAACAAAACCACCCCGAGAATCAGCAATACAGATTGCTCAGAAAAGTGCGTCAAGGCATATGTCCCCAAGGGTACCCCAAATAGCGAGAACGCGATAATGGGCACCGAGTCCCGCCACGGCCATTCTTCCCGGTGCTGGTACCAGATCAGCGCGCACAAAAACAGCCCGACCGTATTCTGCAACGGCGTCGCGACAGCGGGGGCCAGCGCCAGCGTCAGAATCGGCATTGCCACCAACGCAGACCCAAACCCCGCCGTGGCGTGTACCACACCACCCAACGTCAGCGCGACAAATACGACCGTTTCGTTCATTTCGGATGTTCGCCCCTGGACGGGCATGGTACAGTCCGCAAACGCACGCGAACAATACGGAAAGTGGTCGCGGCGGCCGGTAGCGGCCCCGGCATCCGGCCATCGCTATTTTGACGAATCGCGATAGACGCGTTAGGCTCTACGACCTAACAAGAGGAGATTCCCCCATGAAACATCTGCAGCAGATTTCGAAGGCGAAGATGCCTATCCTAGCGATGTTGCCGGTGAAGGAAAAGCCCGTCAAACCGGGCAAGACGCGAACCTAGGATTTCGTAATCGATGTCCTGCGTGCCCAGTTGCTCTGGGCACGCTTGTGTTTTCATCACCCTTTCGCACGTTTCTAGCAGGTGATACAGGCAATCGACTAAGCAACCGCAATAACGTCTTGAAGCGGATGCGGGATTGAAAAAATGGTCGGGGCGACTGGATTCGAACCAGCGACCCCTTGCCCCCCAGGCAAGTGCGCTAAACCGGGCTGCGCTACGCCCCGACCGAAAAAATGGCGTGTACCCTTTATCTTAGCAAATGCGCGGCGGGCAGGACAATTCTCAGTTGAAGCTGCGCATGTACTCGAGGCTCTTCGTCGCAATCGTTTCAGGGCCGGGTTCGAATTTGAATACCTCAACGGAGGCGTAGCCCGTAAAATTGATGTCTCGTAGAGCCTGAAAGATGGGGGCGAAGTCCACGTCGCCGAAGCCTGGGCCTTCAAGGTTGGCATCATTGGCGTGGTAGTGCTTGAGATATTTCGCGTGCTTGCGAATCGTCGCGGGGCGGCCTTCCACTTCGTCTGTCATTGCTTTGGTGTCAAGCAGCAGTTGGAAGTTCGGATGCTTGATGCGCTCGATGAGGGTGACCGTCTCCGCCGCGCTCTTGCAGAAGTTTGTCTCCGTTGTAGCGAGCGGTTCCATGCACAGCGTCACACCGCGCTCGGCGAAAGTGGGCATCGCTTTCTCGAATACTTCCACGGCATAGTCGAATGCCTGCTGATACGACACGCCGTCCATTACGTTGCGTTGTTTGGGCGAGCCGAACACCATGATGTGACCGCCAACGTCGCCGCAGAAATGCGCCAGATCAATGAGGTATTGCGCTGTCCGCGCGCGCACCTCCGGATCCGGATGGGTGAGATACATCCCGTCCGGACCTACGAGCACCCAATGAATGCCGAGAATCTCCAGGTCCGCCTGTTTCGCGCGCGATACTATTTCACGGCGCGTGGAAGCCGGGATATCCGTCACGTATTTCGACAATGTAAACGGAGCGATCTCAAGACCGTCATATCCAATCTGCTTCACGTAATCGATCGTGCGCCCGATATCATTCCAATCTTTGAATATCTCGCTGCAAATACCGTACTTCATGTTGTCCCTCTGCAATGGGCGAGTCCTTCGACCCGCGAAAAATGAAATGGTTACTCGGAAGGCGCGCTGTAAGTCTTGGCCTCCGTGTTAATTTGTCTCCTGCGCCGCTCGTTGATGCACCGTCACGCGGTTGCCCCCTGCGCGCTTGGATTCGTACATCATTTCGTCCGCGGTGTGAATGAAAGTCTTCACGTCCAACTCGCCGCGGTAAGTGCAAAGGCCGACGCTGAGTGTTACCCCATCAAGATTCTGCGCTTCGAAATTCCGTCTGATACGGTCCGCGATTACCTCAGCCTGACGCTCGTCCGCTTCCGGCAACACCACGGTGAACTCGTCGCCGCCGTACCGGAAGCCCATGTCCACGTGCGTGCGCGTGCTGCGCGCAATTGCCGCCGCAGCCGCCTGTAACGCCTTGTCGCCTTCCAGGTGCCCGCGCGTATCGTTGTAGCCTTTGAACTTGTCAAGATCGAACAACACAAGCGAAAGCGGACGTCCCTGGCGTTTCGCGCGTTCCATTTCCTCGTCGATGCGATCGTAGAAATGTCGCTGGTTGTACAGCCCCGTCAGGCTGTCTTTTGAAGACAGTTCCTTTAATTCTTTCTCAAGCTGTTTCTGCCGCGTGATGTCCTTGCAGATCGCGAGAATTGACATCAGCTTGTCATCGTTGGTCGATAGACCGGACAGCGAAACGTTCACGGGGATTTTTGTGCCATCCTTGCGCACCAGTTCGGTTTCGTAGTCCTGAATAACCTGTTCTTCGCGCAGCTTCAACCGCAGGTGCGCGACCTCGTTATTGCCGCCCTGATACAGATGCTGAACGTCCAGCCCGAGCAATTCGCTTTCGGTGTAACCCAGCATCCGCAACGCACCATCATTGATGAACTCGATCCGGTTCGATCCGTCCGTGGTGATAATTGCATCAACGGTGCTGTGCAACAGGTTTACGAGATACTGCTTCGTATCGCGCAGTTCCGCGGTCACACGTTCGAGGTCTTCGGTCGCTTCGTGTACGCGGGTTTCGAGCTTCTCCTGGTACTGACGATTCTGGATTTGAATGGCGCGTTTTTCCAGCGCCCGCGTCGCAGCTCGTCCTATTTCGCCCAGGTTGAACGGTTTGACGACGTAGTCGTCCGCGCCCGCGTGCATGGCGTCAATCGCGTTTGCAATGTCCATCATCGCGGTCACGACCACGATCGCCATGTCCGGATCGATTTCTTTCGCGCGTTGAACCACCTCGAGGCCGCCTAGTTCCGGCATGCGGAGGTCAGTGATCAAAAGTCCGAAGGTATTCTGGCGCAGCTTTTCGAGCGCGCGGGTGGGGGAGACTTCAATCTGGCAGGAAAAGCCCAGCGTGTCGAGGTGGGCGCGCATGACTTCGCACACTGCCACCTCGTCATCCAACAACAGGATTTGGGTGTCCGCCGTGCTCACGATTCAGCGACAGCCACCAATAAGAAAATGCAACCTTGTGCCCCGCTGCGTACTGGTAGTGGCCCAGGCGCCGCTACAAAAACTTCCAGACAATGACCGTAACGGCAACTGATCCCAAGGCCAAATACTTCTGCCACGGTTTAGCCAGCCGCGGGTCATCCGCCTTGGTGCCTTTACCGGCGAAGAGGCCTTCGAGGCCCTTCTTCTCGGCAAGCGCCTTGTCGCCGCCTTGCGCGTGGGCGGTGTCTGTGAAGCAAATCGAAAACATCACCACGGCGAAGCACGCCAAGACCGCCACAGCCAATATCCGTGATGCAACCTTTATCATGCCTTTCGCGCTCCTTTTAGCTAGCTGTAAACATTCTACCGCCGCAACGAGCGAAACGCAATCACCGCGGCAAATCGATCCGCCGTTTTTCCTCTTCTGGGTGCTGGCGGTACAGGGTCGCGATATTGCCCAGTATGCCAACGACTTGCGCCTGCGTCTCCCCAGCCAGCGTGTCGGACAGCTCCCGCTTCTCGTCCTTCCGGTCATTGAATTTGACCTTTATTAACTCCTGCGCCAACAACACCTCATCCGTCGTCTTCACAACGGTCGGCGTCACGCCCTGCTTGCCGACATATACCGTCGGTTTCAAATGATGCGCCTGGCGCTTCAACGCCTCGCGCTGGGAACTGGTTAACGGCATGTAGTCCTCTGGTAGAGTCGATTTGGGATTCGACTCATCTGCAACATTGGTTACCTGGGCGAATGGTCCGATCGTCGGCTGTCGATTCGAAGTGGCTAAGCCATTGCGAATTTGACTCTCCACCAGCCTCAGTATATCGCATTTCCCCACCCCAATGCCTGCCGTCTCCGTGGTATAGTCATCGCTATCCGTTCTAGGGGTGTTTATGTACCGTCATCTTCGCCACGAAGGCATCGCGCACACCGCGGAACAACTTCGCCTGCGCGTCGTCGAGCGGTTCCCCAATTCCGGCCTCAGCAAAGTTGCAGCGGAACTCGCGGAAATCGCCCGCGCAGCGGAATTTCGTGCCGCGGAAATTGTCGAACCGATAGCTTGGTTACGCAATTCCGTGTATACGGGAATCATTTTATTACTCGCGATCTGCACTTTTATTGTCGTGAAATATCGTCCAGGCGTCGGCGACTACGATCTCTCGCACTTTGTCCAAATCCTCGACGGCGCAATGAATGTTGCTGTGCTTAGCGGCGGCGCCATCTTCAGCCTGGTAACAGTAGAGAACCGTGTCCGACGTTCCCGTGCGCTCAAGGCCGCGCATGAACTCCGCGCCGTCGCACACGTCATCGACATGCACCAACTCACAAAAGATCCTGATCGTGTGATGGGTGCAACGTCGCCGACGGAGCATTCGCCAAACGTCAAACTGACGCCCATCGGCCTTACGCGTTACCTCAATTACTGCACCGAGATGCTCTCGCTCATCGGTAAAATTGGCGCATACTACATCCAGGATTTCGACGACCCCGTCGCCATTGAAGCCATTAACGATCTCGAAGCGCTGACTACCGGACTGTCTCAAAAGATGTGGCAAAAAATCATGATCGTTCACCAGTCGCACGATGTGACTACTGCGTCTAAGAAACGGTTACCACGCTCGCGAAAGTAGACGGCGTCGCTCACCTGCAATCAACCAATGCTTCATTGACAAATCAGCTGCGTGGCCCTAAACTCGCATTCACGCGCAAATCTTCGCGCGGAAAGGAGGGGGCGGCAAAAAACAACTCGTACTAGCGCGTGGGCTACAGGGAAGACGGTGTAAGTCCGTCGCAGACGCGCTGCTGTAACCGGGGACGAATCCCGCAATGATGTCACTGTCCGCAACCGCGCAAAGCGCCAAGTGGATGGGAAGACGCGGGTACTAGGACGATCCGGAAGCCAGAAGACCTGCCCACGAACGCATCGCCATCCGCCTCAATGGTTTCCAGGCGGCTGGTTTCCATGCGCAACTTCGCGGGAAAAAAGTTGCAGCAGGGCAGGCCCCATCGCCTGCGTACCTGCCTTCTTAATTCCCCCTATTCACAACACGTGAAACCGTATTCGCGCAGCGTCGAATGAAGCCGCGCAAAAGCGGCGGCGATTAATTTCGCCGCAGGGGAAGAACATATGAAAGATGTATTACCTGTCCAAAAGGCAAACGGACCCTGGCCCATCCGTATCTTGGTACATAATCGTGCCACGCTTGGCTTCACGCTCATCGAATTACTCGTCGTGATTGCCATCATAGGCATACTCACGGCACTGCTCCTGCCGGCGCTTTCAAGGGCGCGACAGAAGGCGCTCTCGACCCAGTGCGTCAACAACCTGCGCCAACTGTTCCTCGCCAATACGATGTACGCAAGCGAGCACAAGGGCCGTTACGTACCCGCGGCGCCCGATATCAACACCGGCTTCGGCGGACGCACGCGATGGCACGGCGTACGAGACACCGATAGCCCAGACAGCGACTTCGATCCGAAGAAAGGCGCGCTCGCGGAATACTTGCCCGATGCGCGCGTAAAGGAATGCCCGGTCTTTACCGAATTCCGCAAACGCGAAGAAGTGCCCAACGCCTTCGAGTCAGGCACCGGCGGCTACGGCTACAATGGCTCATATGTCGGCGGCAAGTACGACAAGTTCGACTGGATGGACGCGCCCAAGAAGTCCGCGCTCGACAGCGGAATACGCGAACCGTCAAATACAATCATGTTCGCGGACGCAGCGATCGTGCAAAACGGATACATCGCCGAGTACGGCTTCCTCGAGCCGCCGCATTTCGTGACCAACGACGCCCCGCAGGGTAACTCAGCGTGGGGCCTTTCCACACCCAGCATCCACTTCCGCCACAACTTCCGAGCGAATGTCGTCTGGTGCGATGGACACATCACCAGCGAGCGTTACGGCTGGACCACCGACGAAAACATCTACGGCGGCAAAAACCGCCAATACGGCGTGGGATGGTTCGGCCCGGAAAATAACAGCCTCTTCGACACGGGGGACAAATTGCTTTACGTAAACTAGGTGCGCAAACCTTTACAGTATTTTCCCGCGCGCAGCTACAAAAGAAAAGCGGCGGCCCAGCCTTTCCGGCCGGGCCGCCGCGTCGTATCTGTGTTAACTAGATCGTGCTCACATCCACGGTCACGTTATCATTTCCACCATCGCTCAAAATATTAATCGTCGTCGAATAACTGTTTGGCGCGAGCGTCGACGGATCCAAGGTCACCGTAATCGTGTCGATCTCTCCGTTGATGGCTGTACCGCTCAGTGGCGTGACACTTTGAATCCATACGGGCAGTCCCGCCGATACAATGGCCCAATCCAGCGTGCTCTGTCCGGAATTCGTAATCTCGAACGTCTGCGTCACCGTACCGCCGCCTTGCGGAACGTTCGCAAACGTCACCGGATCCCCATTGATTTGCAGCACCGGCGGCAACACCGTCGCTGTGACCAGTATGGGCCAGCTTCCGCCCAGACCCAGCGTTCCGGTCGTCCACGCAACCGTCAAAGTGCCGCTGTAGGTGCCCTGTTGGACCGTGCGATTGATGGTCACCAGAGCATTGTCCACTTCAGTGGTCGAGATCAGATTTCCGTTATCGGGTACCACGCTCGACACAATCGGCGGCAAATCGTCGATTTCCCATTCCAGCAAGACACTCGGCGTGATGGAGTACGGATACGTGCCGCCAATGTTACGGATATTCAGCGTAAGCGCGTTCGTATTGTTGCCAAACGCGAGCGTCGCCGGCGTAACGTTCGGAGTGGGGAAGGCTGGCGCCAGGAACGGCGTCGTATCCACGTCCATCGTATCCGGATAGATGAAGTATTTCGGATGCGTATCGCCACTGTAAATCGTGTTGTCCACGTTGAGGCTCACCGTAAACGGCGTAGCGCCAACTGCGCCAAAGGTCAGTTCCACGAGGTCGCCGTAAGACCCATAAGGCAACACGTCTTGAACGGTAGGCGCAGTAAGCGAATACGTTCCGCCGCCGAGGTCGGTAAGCGTCCAGCCTTCGACGAGGCCGCCCTCATCGTGCGGTACGATACCGATCGCAAACGCTTCCGTCGTGGACAGCGTAAACTCGAACTTGTTGACGTTGCGCGGGATGTAATCCGCACGAATCGTCACTTCCGTTTCGCCGCTCTGCACACCCGTCGTGCGCATCGAAATCTGGCCCATCAGAATATCGCCGACGATTTCCGCCAGGTTGATGTTCTGTTCTTCAAGTGTGCCCTGAATGACGCCCTGATCCGGATCGTCGTTCGGATCGTTCAGCACGCCGTCGAAGCGGATTGGCACACTCTCTTCCTCGCCCAGCGTCACATAGCTCAACACCGTGTGCGAAGCGAGATCGCGGTTCACGTCTTCCACGCGCGACACGAAATTCGGCACCGTAGGCACGTTGTTCGTGTCCGGCGTCGTCAGGTAATAGTGCCCGCCGGTATTCGACGCAAGGCGCGCCAACGGTTCGTGATTAACTTCCACGCCCCAGCCGACCGGCACCATGCGGCAACGGCGCGCGATCAATATATCAAGATAGTCCTGAATCTCGCCCGGCGGTGTTGTCAGGCGTCCGTCTGAAAGCAGCGCAATCGCGCGGATGTCCGTATTGTCGAAGCTGACATACGGGAAGTCTGCATCAACCAGGGCATCGCTCGCGGTGACCGTCGCAGGCAGGATCGCCGACGCTCCGTTGTCGCCAATGTTGATTGCCTGGAGGGCGTTCTTCAGCGTTGTCGCGTCGTCGCTAAAACCTTGCACGATGCTCGCACTCGTGTCGCGATCGTGGAATTCCATGATCGCCATCGTCGCGAAACCGCGCTCGACGTTTGCGAAATACGCGAAGTAATCGTCGATAAATTGCGACCCAATGAGTTCGTACAGACTTTGAATATCCGTGCCCGCAGCGACCGCCGAGTCTCGCATACTACCCGAGTAATCAAGCAGCAGGACCGTGCGAATGCGCAGGTCAATGCGCTCATCCGACAGCGGCGCGGTCAACGTGCTGTTCTGGAGGTACACCTGCTGCGTCGTTTCCGACGGCTCCTCGATCAAAATGCCATCTTCAAAGATGCGGAACGTCTCTGTCATCAACAAGGGATCCATAATGAAGGACTCGTTACGGATATCGCGCATGACCATCGAGTAGCGCAGCATTGACGGCTTGCGCGTGCTCACCAGTGGTGTCTGGAACGACAGCTCCGCCGCTTCCACGGAAACCGTAATGAATTCCGGCTCGATGTTCGGGTCGATTTCGCCCAGCGCGTCAATCGCGTACACCGTAATTGTGCCCGTGCCGCCCGTGCTTTCGAGCGCACTGCGATCGATCGACACGTTGATCGTCTGGTAGTCCTTCACGATGCTGTCCGTGCCGATACTCGTGCCTGTCGCGGGACTGAGGAACAGCCACGGACGATCGGAGACGACCAGGAAGTTCAGCACCGTGCCCGCGTCGCCGATGTTGCCAACAAATACCGATGCGGTGTCGCCGTTCAACCCGAAATCCAGATTGTCCGGAATCACGCCGATGACTGGGCGCAACGGCACCTGCATCGTCACTTCAAGCGTCTTGTTGCCGCCGTTCGACTTCACCGGTATAAACGCGGAGTAACCGCCCGGCGCGAGACCCGCGCGGCTGACCGTGATGGTCACCGTATCGACCTGTGCGCCCTGTACGTCGCCCGCAAGCGGCGCCATCGCGAGCCAATCTGGGAAGTCTTCGGGATCGATGTTCCAGTTCAACGTGCCTGTGCCACTGTTCGTGATGGTGAATTCGAACGTAACTTCTTCATCGCCTAAGGGCGCGAGCGGATTATTGCTGCTGTTCAGGAAACCGGTGTCAATCGTCAGCACCGGCACTTCCGCAACCGTCATGTTCACGGTCACGTTCACATTGCCCGCGTCAGACGTCACCGCAAATGTATGCGAATATTGTCCCGGCGCCTGGCCCGTGCGATCGACCGACACAATGACGCCGTCCGTCTCGCCCGTCACATCGCCCGAGAGTGGGGGAGTAAGGCTCAACCACGCCGGGAATCCTAGCGTGCTGATTGACCAATTCACCGTACCCGTGCCGCCGTTGCTGATGGTCAGCAACTTGTCCGTCGCAAATTTGCCAAAGTTCAACGTCGTCGGCACGACGACCAGCTGCGAAGGCGCAACCACCATGTCTACCGCGACGTTCGCCGCGCCACCATTGCTCGTGATTGCGATGGTGCCGCTGTAGTCATTTGCGCCGAGACCTGTCCGGTCTACCGTAGCGGTGATAGTCTCCGTCTCGTTCGTCGTCGAACCGCTGGTTACATCCAGCACTAACCACGGCATCGACTCGCTGATGTTCCAAGTCAAAGTGCCTGTGCCGTCGTTTCGAATCGTGAACTGCAACTGCGTCGTGTTCGTTTCAAAATCCAGCGAACTCGGATTCACCGCCAGTTCCGGCGTTGGCCCCGGCACGCGCATGCGCACCGGCACGGTAACGTCGCCGCCATCGGAAGTGAATTCAATATTTGTCGTATACAACCCCGGTGAAAGGCCCGTGCGATCGACGGTCACCACCACGGTCGTTGGTGTCGCGGAAGTAGACGAACCTGAAGTGACTGACGTGTTCAGCCACGCTTCCGTTTCGCTCAAATCCCAATTAACGGTGCCTTCGCCGTCATTTTCAACGTCCACTTCGATCAGCGTGTCCGTCGTACCAAAATTCAGATCGTCGGGATTCACCGAAAGCGTGGGGGGCAGCGGGTCTTCGCTGACTTTTATCGTCACCGAAATCATCCGCGTTCCGCCGTTCGACGCGATTCCAAACTCTTCCGTATACGTCCCCGGATCGAGGTCGCTGCGATCGACCGTAATGGTCGCAACAGTGGGGCCGCCCACCGGCGTGCTACCGTTCGACGGCGATACGCTTAGCCAATCAATCGATTCGTTCACGCTCCACACGAGCACGCCCGAGCCAACGTTCTGAACGGCGAAGCTGTCTTCGTCCTTGTTCACGCCGAAGTTGAACGCCGCTGGAATGACCGACAATGACGGTGTGGCTGCGCCGCCACCGCCGGTGGGGCATCCCGCCGCGACCAGCATCGCGATTAACGCGGTCATCTGCAGCGTAACAAGTGTGCGCCGTGTCATGGGCAAAACTCCTCATCCAAAGCAACGCGTTCTTCTCGAACGCATCGTGCTCGTGCTCGTAAAATTTCTCGTAATCGGTATCGAGTATTTGGTCTCGCTATTTGCTCATTGGTTTATTTTCTACGACTGCGTATCGTCATCCGGGAACAAATCGTCAAAATCAGGCACGCTGTCCTCGTCGCGGTCCCAAGCGTCAGCCGCATCGGGATCGAAACCGTCTTCTATCGAAAGCGGAACGACCGATGCCTGCGTCGATCCCTCTTCAATTAAGACCCCGTCGGGATATTGGAAGAACTTTGTAAACGGCGGGTTCACATAAACCTGGTTATCCACGCGGAAGATCAGCGGCACAATGTCGTTTTGGTTCAGGCCCGTATAGCTGACCTTGAACATGTTTCCAAACGCGCCGTACTTCAGTGGAGTCGTCTCTGACGTTAACGCCGTCCAAACGCCCCCGCCGTTGTTCACAAGGAACCAATCGCTGATCAATCCATCGGGATCGATTGCGAGGGTGAAAGCTTCAGTGCTCAGCAACTTGACCTTGATCTGACTCACATTGCGCGGCACGTACTCAGCGCGCACAAATACGTCCGCGCTGCCGTCGGGCTGAATTCCAGCAGAGCGCAACGACAACTGTCCCGCGCGCACGTCGCCGCCGACAAACACGCCATCGCGTTCAAACGATCCCTCGATGCCCTGGTACTCGGCGCTGATCAAATAATTGTGCGACCCCTCCTGGAACAACGAGATATACGTCAACACAATCTGGCGTTTAAGTTCCGTCACGATTCGGCCGGGCGCGTTGCTGGGTTCGCCAGCTTCGTTTTGCAGTAAGCTCACCAGATCCGCGGCCGTCGGCGCCGCGTAGTAATGCCCACCCGTCTCCGTCGCCATCTGAATCAGCGGCGCGGCATTCACCGTCTGGCCAAACCCAATCGGATAAAGCCGCACACGGCGATCCGTCGCAGCCGTGATGCACTCTTCGAGCGATGCGATACTCGATGTGTCGCGCCCGTCCGAAATAAAGATCAGCGCGCGCACGTCTGCGTCATCGAACGACAAACTGCCCGCGTCTTCGTTTTCTATTCGTTTACAGCCATCGATGACCGCATCGTAAACCTCGGACGCGCCGTTCTCGCCGATCGGTACTTGAAATTCTTGCAGGCCGGCTTTCAGCGAGTCCTTCGATGTCGAGAAGTTGTGAATCAGGCGATCGGTTTGCTGACGATCGTGATACTCCATCAGCGCAAGCCGCCACGAATCCGGCGTGTCGTCAATAAAATCGAGCGTGGCCGTAACCATTTGCTCGATGATCGCGCCATTCCCCGGCGCCGCGTTGTACATGCTGCCCGTGTAATCGAGCATCAGCGCAACGTTGTACCGCAGATTGTCCGCGGGCGTTACGAACAGGTTTGTCTCATCCGTGTCGAGATCGACCCCGTCTTCCTGTATTGAAAACGCCGTGCTTAATTCCTCGAAAACGTCTTCGTCCGTCGTATCGATCGCATTGCCCAGCGCGTCGCGAATCAGAAATACGAAGCGCATGATGAACGGAGGGCGCGCGCGGTTTTCCGCGCCTTCAAATCCAAGCGGCGCGGCCTGCACGTTGATGATCACATCCACCGGATCGATGCCAAGGCCTGATACCGTAATTGTGCCGCCGTCGCTCGAACCTGTCAGCGCATTGCGATCGATGGTTACCGTGATCGGCACGCGGTCGTAATCCAGCACGTTGTCCGTGCCGACACTTGTACCATCCGCGGGATCGAAGAAAATCAGATCGGGGCGGTCCGTCGAAAGCGTGAAATTCAACACGCTGCCCGGCTCGCCATTGTTGAACACGTCAAAGGTCAACGTGTTTTCCGTCTCGCCAAAATCCAGCGTGGAAGGCTCGACGCCAATCGACGCGCTTGCGCCCTGTGTAATATTGATCGCAACCTGCGTGTCGCCCGCGTTCGTATCAATGAGCAATACAAGCCCGAAGATGCCGTCATCCAACAACTCGCGGTCGATCGTGACCTCTATCGTCTCGGTGTCGCCGGGTTGAATCGTCCCCGACGCGGGTTCCACAGTCAGATAGTCGGGGAAGGGGATGGTTTCCGTATCGTCATCGGGATCCTGCAGCTTCACGTTCCAGGTCAGCGGGCCCAACCCCGTATTCGTGATCGTGAATTCGTCTTCTTCCTGATTGTTCAGGAAGTTCAACGTCAGCGGATCAACTTCAAAATCAGGGCTACCTGCGACGGTCATCGCCACATTGATCTGCTTCGTCGTGCCCCCACCGGTGATCGCCACTTTGCCCGTATAGGTGCCTGGCCCGAGGCCACTCCGGTCTACCGTCAACTTTACATGATCGATTTCGGTCGAAACTGTCCCAGACGAAATGTTCGCGCTCAGCCACGCCACGTTTTCCGTCAAGGTCCACGCGATCACGCCCGCGCCCGTATTAAAGACGGATATGTTTTCATTATTGCCGTTCGCGCCGAAGTTTACCGCCGCGGGATTCACCGATAGACCGGACAAACCTCCGCCGCCGCCCGACGGACAGCCCGCGAGCGCCGCGCATGCCAGCACGACAGCCACCGCCTTCGCGCAACCCAGTAGTCGATGCATGGATGACGTACCTCCGAAAACGAAGCAGCGCGGTCATGCGGCCGCTTCTATGGCGCATGCCCCAGGCCCGGACCGCGCCGTGGTCTAACAAACAGCCGCGGGCGAAGGCCAGCGGCTGGCAATTCTCAGGTCGTTGCGTATGGCGTCGTGCGCAGCATCAGCTATCGCAGCAGACGACGTTTACGCCGGCATTCTGTAGGAAGGGAATATCGAAGTCGTTGGCTTGGTCGCCCAAGTCCCCACAGGAAAGGTTTACAAAGTCTCCGGTGTTAAGGCCACCGTTCACCGAGTTGGTGACGAGCGGCTGGATGTCTGTGACTAATGTCCCGCACGCGCTCAATGAATCGAGCAACGTGAGGTTCGCAAGGGGGGACAATTCGAACACCGACGTTCCATCGATATTCAAACTAAGCAAATTCACCAAGCTAGCGACTGGCGTAATATCCGAAAGCGGGTTACCGCTGATGTCCAGGAATGTGAGGTTCGTGGCGAACTCAAGGCCGCTCAGGTTGGCTATCCCAGCCTTCTCGCTGCCCCGCGCGTCCAACTGCCGCAGGCGTAACAAATCTCCGCGTGTCAGGAAACCGAGGGGAGCTCCCAGCTCCGCGCGGATCGCCGCCTCAAGGACCGGGTCGGGAATACTCACAATCGCCTGGTTCAACGGACATCCCGTACCAAGCGTCATCGCTACTACCAGCGCTATTGCCATTCCCAATCGTTTCATGCCACTCATTCCCATGGCGCAAGTGCGCGTGTTGCGGCCAGCACCCGTCTCGCTACGGGCAACGGCCCAGCAAAGTCCCAAACACAACCTCCTCAGTCTGTTGTATTATGGAGCAACACGACACTATTGTCAATAATTTTCCTTGTCTCTGGAATCCCCTCTGGAACCCTCAGTCCCTATACTACCATATTCTACACCGAATACCCCGCAAACAAAACATTACTCATCAAAGTTCCCCGGATTGGGTCGGTAAATGCCCCAAACCCACTTCACGCAACTCAATACTATACGTAATTAATTAACGTTCTTAAATATGAAAAATGATAATAAATCACTAAAGCAAGTCCCTAAACACAGGGCTAATACCGAACCGGCTCCAGTCATTCCACATATCCCATACGCCCCATACTTCCCATAACCATCAATTATTAAACGGCTTACAAGAATTTCGTCAAGCAATTAACCCTTATTTCCCAAATCCCCAATGCAACGAAGTGGCAATATAAATGGAAGCTCTGCTATAACCTACCGACCCATTGACCAACCAAAGGAGCCATTCCCCGCCATGCGCATGAGCGAACTCGTCGGCCATCGATATAAGGAACGCCCGGCCGAAGCCACCCTTGAATCCCACGCACTTCTCCTCCGTGGGGGCTACGCCCGGCAGGTTGCCAACGGGATTTATTCTTTACTGCCGGCCGGCCTACGAGTGATTCGCAAAATCGAGCGCATCGTGCGAGAGGAAATGGATCGGATCGGCGGCCAGGAAGTGCTGATGCCCCTGGCCCAGCCGCGCGAACTATGGGAGGAGTCCGGCCGCTACCAGAGCGTCGGGCCGGAGCTGGCCCGGTTCAAAGACCGCGCCGGCCACGACATGGTCCTCGCCATGACCCATGAGGAGGGGGTCGTCCACCTCTGCCGCAACGAAATCCACAGCTACGCCCAGTTGCCCTTCATGGTCTACCAAATCCAGACCAAATTCCGCGACGAACCGCGGTCGCGCGGCGGGCTTATCCGCGTCCGCGAATTCACGATGAAGGACGGGTACTCGTTCCACCGCACGAAGGAAGATCTTGAGTCTTATTATATGGAATGCTTCCGCGCCTACGAACGCATCTTTCAGCGTGCGGGATTTTCGAACGTCGTCGCCGTCGAAGCAGACTCCGGCATGATGGGTGGAAAAATTTCGCATGAGTTTATTCTCCTCACCGAAGTGGGGGAGGACACCATCGCGACCTGCACGGAAACCGGCTATTACGCAAACCGCGAAGTCGCTACAGGGATCATCCAAGGCTACGCAGAAGCAGAACAGGCTTTGGAAAAAGTACACACCCCGAATCAAAAGACGATTGAGGAAGTCGCAGCATTCCTCGGCGTACAGCAACACCAAACCGCGAAGGCCGTCTTCTACGATTCCGATGAACACGGCAAACCGGTCATCGCGGTAATTCGCGGCGATCGCGAAATCTGCGAACCCAAACTTGCGAAAATTATCCGCGCAATTCCAACACCCGCAAACGACGCGCGCATTCGCGGTGCGGGCGGCGTGCCCGGTTTTGCTTCGCCGTTGGGACTCGACAAATCGAAGTGGCGCATCGTCGTCGATTCGACGGTGGCAACTTCGAACAATCTCGTCACCGGCGCAAACGAAGCCGATTATCACTACAAGAACTTTAATCTCTCGCGCGATCTCCCGGGCGTAGAAACGCACGACATCGCGATGATCGCCGACGGCGATCGCACACCGGATGACAAAGGCGTGATCGCATTGCAGCGCGGCATCGAAGTGGGGAACATCTTTCAGCTCGGTACGAAGTACACCGAGTCGATGGGCATGACCTACAACGACGAAGCGCAGCAGAAGTGCGTGCCGATCATGGGCTGCTACGGCATCGGTATCGGTCGCATGATGAGCTCGATCATGGAAGTCCACCGCGATCAATACGGCCCGAAATGGCCAATGTCGGTCGCGCCGTGGCAGGTCCACCTGAACGCCCTTAAACTCAACACACCCGGCGTCAAAGAAGCCGCCGAAAAACTCTATGCCGACCTCACCGCAAAAGGTATCGAAGTCCTCTTCGACGATCGCGACGAACGCCCCGGCGTACAATTCGCCGATGCCGATCTCCTCGGCATCCCAGTCCGTCTCATCGTCGGCGAACGCAATCTCAAAGAAGGTAACATCGAATGGAAACGCCGCGACACCGGCGAAAGCGGCGTTGTGTCAATTGATACCGCAATCGATTTCGCAATAGCCGGTATCGCAAGTGGAAAATAGGAATGAATGAAGCAATCCTCATTTTTATTATCCCGAAGGGATTTCAGCGTGCAGCCCAGGGTTGACCCGCCGGAGTCGCTTCGACGCAGGCGGGTCTACCCTGGGTAACCGTGTGCCTCACCATTCTCTTTCTCAACCCTGAAAGGGTTGTGGCAATTTTGTTCGAGTCGATAGATTTCTTTTACAAATAGATCACAACTCCGGCGTGTCTAGGCAGTATGATGCAAAACAACAGGAGTCCACGATCATGCGCAATTCACTTCGTCTAATCGCTTTCGCATCTTTTCTATTACCGCTCGCCCTCGCCGAAACCGAGCGCAACATTACCGTAACCGGCACTGCCGTCGTGCAAGTCGTGCCGGACCACGTCGCGTGGTACATCAACATTGTCGATACCAACCCGGACTTGTTGAACGCAAAGAAACGCAACGACGAACGCGTCACCGCTGCAATGGAATTAATCCGATCGCTCGACACAGAACCCGCCGACATGCAGACCTCAAACGTTTCTGTCGGCAAAGAGTACAACCACGATGAACAAGGCCGTCAAACCGAATTCAAACACTACCTTGTGCAGCGCAGCGTTGTGGTGAAGCAGCGCGATCTCGATCGCTTCGATGAGTTCTTCAACGCGCTCGTCGAAAAGACACAGGCCGACGTGAATTTTTCGTGGCAATCGTCGCAAGCTCTGGAGTTGCGCAAAGAAGCCCGCAAGCGCGCGGCGAAAATCGCAAAAGAGAAAGCGGAGTCCATGCTCGCAGAACTCGGCGCGACACTCGGTCCGGTAATTACTGTCGAGGAAACATCAGATCGAGCATTTGCCTACACGAACATTTCCAACACGATCGCACCCGCGGCGATCATGCAAGACGATGAAGTGCAAGGCACCTTCGCGCCGGGCGCAATTGACGTGCGCGTTTCGGTAAACGTGAAGTTTGGCATTGGCGGTTAATATAGGATCGCGCGCAAGTAGCGCCTCGCTCGCCTGAGCGCGGCGCGTCTCGGAGCCCAGCGTCATATTCAGTCGAAGCTGCGCTACCGTGCGTGCGCTGATTCTTTGGTGTTGTGTTCAATGCAACGGCGCGTGCAGCCAATGCAGCGCCTCCTCATCCGAATGCAGCACCGAAGTCGTCAAACCAAAACTCTCCATAAACACCGCAAACATCCGCCCGAGTCCGTAATACAACGGCTTTGAAACGATGATCGCGCTGCGTCCCTTCAGCATGCCGCGATGTGATGCGATTAGCGTCGCGATGTCGCGCAACTCGCCAGATGTACGCGATTCAGTCGACTCGCGCACGTCGAACAGGAGAAACCATTTCCGCGACGCGTCCTTTGCTGTGATATCGGAAGCTTCGGCAAAGCCGCATTGAAGAACATGCAACCCTTCGACGAAATCCACCGCGCCATGCGTGGTGAAGCGAATTACGTCGTCTTGAATTTCGTAGGTAATACCCATGCCCCGGACCTCGCCACAACTGCGGCACCTGGAAAACCATGCGCGCGTACACGCTTATACCTATACGCTAAACCTCTTCGCGGGGTTCGTCAATGCAACCCGTTGGGCAAAATAAATAGGGCCGCGCGACAGTCGCGCGGCCCCAAAAAAGATGCTGCGAAATTGCCTATTTCGCGGCAGCGTAAAATTCCGCGACCTTTGGCCAGTTGATGACGTTGAAAAACGCCTTGATGTAATCCGGCCGGCGGTTCTGATAGTTGAGGTAATACGCGTGCTCCCACACATCCATGCCAAGAATGGGCGTGAGGCCCTGCATCAACGGCGAATCCTGGTTCGCGGTGCTGATGACTTGCAACTTGCCGTCTTTGCCAACGACGATCCATGCCCAGCCGCTACCGAAACGCGTCGTCCCCGCCTTCGTGAAATCCTCTTGGAATTTCTCAAAGCCGCCCAGCTCTGCGTCGATGGCCTTCGCCAGATCGCCGCTCGGCTTACCGCCCGCGTTTGCCGCCATGATCTGCCAGAACAGGGTGTGGTTCGCGTGGCCACCGCCATTGTTGATAACCGCCTGGCGCTTCGCCTCCGGCACGTCGTTGATGTTCTTCAACACCTCTTCGATGGGGTGCGCATCAATCCCCGTGCCTTCCAGCGCCGTATTCACGTTCGTGATGTAGGCCTGGTGGTGTTTGCCGTGGTGGATTTCCATCGTCTTCGCGTCGATGTGCGGTTCCAGCGCGTTGAACGCATACGGCAGCGGGGGCAATGTGTAGGGCATCTATCGTCTCCTTCCTTACGGCCCGAAGGGCCAAACAAAATTCTTCCCAGAAATGACGTGGATAAGCACTATAACAACATAAACGCGACGCGGGATTCCAGCAACGCGCAAAAAGAAAGCGCCCCCGGCGCAAGGCCGAGGGCGCTCGCAAATCAATTCAACGTATTAGCTGCGCGAAAACTTCCTGCGCGCGGCGACTACCACCAAGCCAAGGCCAAGCAGCGTCATCGAAGCCGGTTCCGGAACTACGCCGGTCGTACCGTCGCCAGTGATCTGGAACGAGAAGTCACCCAGGCCGACGTCTTCAAATTCGTTTTCCGGCTGATACCAAAGCGCAAAACCGTCGAACACATTGTCGGTACCTTCCCAGGCCCACGCTGCATTATTGGCATTGGCGATACCGAGGTAATAGGTCGAACCTGCCGTGAGGTTGATCGGATCCACGAAGAGTTCGTAGTAATACTCGTCGTAGTCGCCGCCAAAGACCGGAACGTCAACGGTTTCACCGGTCGCAGTGCGCGTGGTGCCGCTGCCATCGATCTCGGTTACAAGGTTGAAGTTTTCGTCGAAGATGTACAGCGTGAAATCGTCTTCGGCGGGAACATCACCATAGTACGCGCCATACCAATGAAAATCGGTAACGGTCGATGCACCCGTCTCAAGTTCAAAGTCATCCAGAATCGTGAGCAGATAGCTGCTCGTCGGAGCGATGTATCCCGAAGGATCTCCGTTGTCATAGATGACGTCCGCCTGACTCGACACAGCGCCGAGCAGCAGGAGGACAACCATCGCCATGCGCGCTAGTGTCTTTGTCATAACTCTCCCACCTCTATTTTTTGTTTACCCAGAACACAGCCTAAGAATGCGTAAGGAGAGTAGCAATATATATGCCACGCGAAAAATGATTTGCAAGTCGTTTATTTTCAATGATTTACAAATCGCTTTGTGGGACACCTTTGAAATTGTTTTTTTAACGATGATTCAAAAGTAATCACAATTGAAGAACACTTAATAGTAAAATTGTCAAGTGATTAACTTGGCAGTTGGGGCATTATTTTCATAACTATCGGGAGTTTTGCTCAGCCCATGCTATGCAGGCCGAAGTAAATAATTGACAGTTGTCTCAAGAAAAAGAAAGTAGTAAATTAAATTGTACAATAGTTCAGATAGTGGCGATTGGACGTACAATACCCGGCTCGAATAAGATTGCCGCCTTCAACAAACAATGTGAGGTACCCATGCCCGAACTTGTCCCAATCGGCAGCGCGAACCAGATACCCAACGGGGAAGGCAAAGCCTTTACCTGCGGCAAACACCGCGTTGCTGTCTTCAACATTGATGGCGCGTTTTACGCCGTCAGCGATTCCTGCCCGCACGCCGGGGGACCCTTGTCGGACGGGTGGTTGGACGGCACCGAGGTAACGTGTCCCTGGCACGGATGGAGCTTTGACGTAAAGCTTTGCGATGAAGACCCAAAGGACGGTCTATGCCGCTACAAGGTCCAGATCGAAAATGGCGAACTTAAGGTCGAGATCCCGGATTAAAAAAGTAATCGAAAATAAAAAACCGCCGCCGTATTCAACAACGGCGGCGGTCACATTTTCGAGCGCACTATTTCCCGCGCATGAATCTGCGGCGCGCTGCGATCGCCACGAGTCCAGCACCCAGCAATGTCATCGTCGCAGGCTCTGGGACTACGCCGGGACCGTGTAAGTCAAAGGCCAATTCAACATTCGCGTCAAGCCAGGCGGTCACAAACTTTTGGTGCGCATCGCCAGTCTGTACTTGCGACGTAGACCAGAACCAAGCGTTTTGAACAGGAGTTACGCCCTTAACAGGATCCGGAAACGTAATATCGTTCAGGATTCCGATCCAGTACGTTGTACCCGCGGTGAGCGCCAAGGGATCAATCGCCATCACATATTCATACTCGGGAAAAATACCCAAGGCATTTGTGCCGGTCGCGGTGGCGGTCACGGCATCATCGAAGCTGAAAAGTTGGGTGCCCGGGCTGCCCCCATTGTCCGCGAAAATGTAGACGGTGAAATCGTCGATAGGAACAACTTTATCGACTTCATTCAATGCGTAATAACCCGTCCAATGGAACTCCGTGATTGTGCTTGCGCCAGTTTGCAGCACGAAATTATCTGCGGGCATGAAAAAGGGATCAATCCCAGGCAAACCAATTGACTGGATGGAATCCCCGTTGTCATAAATGACTTCAGCGCCGGCAGGCGCAAAGCACGCGACGGCGACCAGCACCACGCCAAATAAAAAGCGGAATTTCATCAGATTCTCCTTGCATCAATATTGGCAAATCCGCAGAACCAGCAGATTTGACCCTTACCACCACTTGTAGGATAGCAAGTTTTGAGCCATATATGTTGTGTTCATCAAGTCCATGAAACACATATACTTAAGAAGATGTGATAAATGGAAGGATTGAAAAATACACGAAATAAGGGTCACAAGTTGGTCAGCGGTGAATAAATTCTGAACACGCGAACATGTCACAGAGCCGCTTTGGTGATACAATTAATTAATGTGAGCGAGTCTAGGCCGTGCCAATGCCACTAAAGCTTAAAGACCTCGTGGAAGCGACTACGATTCCCGCCGCCCCAGCTTTGGCATTTGCTGAAGGCGAGGGCGCAATTCGGTGTGTAGCCTGCGGTCACCGCTGTTATATAAAAGAAGCTCGGTCAGGTATCTGCCGCGTTCGTTTTAATCGCGGCGGTGCGCTTCGCGTTCCAGGCGGCTACGTGGCCGGTCTGCAAATTGATCCAATCGAAAAGAAACCGTTTTTCCACGCGTACCCCGGCCGCGATGCGCTTTCGTTCGGAATGCTTGGATGCGACTTTCATTGCGGCTATTGCCAGAACTGGATAACAAGCCAGGCATTGCGCGACGACGACGCTGTTGCGTTGCCGCGAAAGTGTTCCGCCGAAGATTTAGTCGCCCTCGCCGTTCAACACGGCGCGCCGGTCGTCGTGAGCACCTACAACGAACCGCTCATCACATCGGACTGGGCCGTGAAGGTGTTTGAGAAAGCGCGCGAGCAGGGACTTGTCTGCGGCTATGTGAGCAACGGGAATGGTACGCCGGAAGTCATCGAATATATCCGGCCATTCGTGTCGCTTTACAAAGTCGATCTAAAAAGTTTTGACGACAAACACTATCGCCAGCTTGGCGGCGTTCTCCAACACATTCTTGACACGATTGTGCTGCTGAAAGAAAAAGGGTTCTGGGTTGAACTGGTCACCTTGGTAATACCCGGATTCAACGATAGCGAGACGGAATTGCGAGAAATGGCGAAGTTCATCGCAAGCGTTTCGGTCGATGTCCCGTGGCACGTCACTGCGTTTCATCCTGACTATAAGATGACTGCTCCGCCGCGGACTTCCACCACCGAACTCGATCGCGCTTACGCCGCAGGTAAGGAAGCAGGGCTTCGCTTCGTCTATCCTGGCAATCTCCCCGGTTTGGTCGGCGACCGCAAGAACACGAACTGTGCGGCTTGCGGCGCAACGCTGATCCGCAGGCGCGGCTTTACGGTGATTGAAAATCGGATGACGGGAAACGCCTGCTACGAATGCGGCACAGTCGTTCCGGGTGTATGGGAAAAGCGCGCGCCCACTCACAGCAACGGCACCGGCCTCCCCCGGGCAATACGCATTTGAATCGTGGTCCGGTCACATTTGATCCTGCGCAAGCCTGCGGGTGTACACTTGTTGAAGGAGGCCGCATGACATGGCAGAAGATAACCAGATACAGACACCTCGCCGCGGATCGCCTGCGATATTTGCGACCGCGCTCGGCATAGCACTTGGGTTCGTAGTCGTCACCTTCGGCGCAATGACGATGTCCATGTATCTCGGCGAACGCCCGCTCAAACCGGCAATCGAAAACTATTTTGCCAAATACAATGCGAGCGACTTTGCACCCATATACGAGAGCGCGGCGAAACCGCTCCAGGATTCGGTGGATCAGGACAAGTTTATGACGAACCAGCAACTTATCCATGAAAAGCTAGGCGAGTACCAATCAAAAACAATTCGCGGGGTCAAGATCGTCCGCGAACGCGGGCCCGCCGCCACCGTGATAACGTACGACGCAACCTTCGCAAAGGGGCCCGCCACCGTCGCACTTGCCTTTCAAGGCACGGGCGTTGATGCAAAACTTGTAAGCACGGAATTTCGCTCCGACCTGCTGCCGCGCCCTGAACGGCGGGGGAGAGGGTAGTTAAGAAACTTGTTTGCCGCGGTCATTGCGGCATAGGAAGCGGCGTACCTTCGTTGACCAGACTCATCCCGCCTTTGATCTTTAGCGACAGATCCATCAAGTCCGGTTTGCCTTCGGGATTCAGCATCTTGTCCAAATCCGGCACGCTGTTCTCGCCTGCCATATTCGGTATGAGTTGTTGCAGCAGTTTTCCCGCATCGCCGAGCTGTTCCTTGATACGCAACGCGAAATCGAGATCGAGAGCAGCGTGGATGAGCCGCCCCGTCTTTAGATCAAAATAAATCGTATTCTCGCCTTGCAGATCAAACAGCGGGACACTGAATAACATCGGCTTTTCATTCGGACGATCTGGATCCGCAGTCGCCTTGGTGTCCGTCGCTTTTGCGCCAATGGTCTGTACAACGACCCCGCACTCGTAATTTCCCATGCGCTCGCGCCCGACAAGTTTGTTGCGTACCGTGGTGTTGATTGCGTCGCCAATTCCCGGCACGGGCAATTTCAGTTCCGTTTCCCATTCCATCCCTTCGACCAATTCCTCACGCGGAAACTTGAGGTGCGGAATTGTGGCGATTGAACCAAGCATGTCTTTCATGGAATTGGGGCTCGATATATCGAGCACCGTGCCGTCCGCCGCAACGCGCATCTCGATCGGTGTTGTTAAGAATTTGGTTTGCGCGTTCTCAGGTACGTTTGCGTTCGGTTCGCTGCCCGGCGTGGGCTGGCTCAATGCAATTTCAAAGGGGCTGTCGAAAAACGTGCCCGCCACCGACGCGTTGTCGAACGTGAACTTCAGGTCTGCTGTGCCGTCATCGGCGACCTTCTGCGTATACAACGTCACGTCGCTGCCAAATTTCATGTAGACGTCCGAGAACTCGCCCATCTCCGCGCCACCGCCTTCGATCTCTGTGTCAAGACGATATGCGAGCAATTGGCCATCTTCGAACTGAGAAGTGAACGGTTTCTCAGGCAGCGGCGCAATTACGCCCTGCTTCGGTGTCGAACCGGTTTCGACTGCGATTGCAGTCGGAGGTACTTGTTCGATCTCAGACGCGGGTGCATCTTCTTCGCGGCCAAGCCAGTTGCCGATTACGATTCCGCCAATGATGCACCCTGATGCCACCATGGCCAAATGATAGGAGGAGAACTTGCGCGGACGCGGGTAGAAATTATCGCTCATGACACTCCAAGTCTACCACACACGTTGCGCCCCGCTTCGCGTAGCATAGCACGAAACGGCTATACTCTGGCGGCATATGACCTACGAAACAAAAGTCGCAATCCTCGGCGCGGGCGTCACCGGAATGTGCGCCGCGCATTACCTTTCCGAATTGTTGGGACGCGAAAGTGTCCTCGTACTCGAAGCCGCGCAGTCGCCAGGCGGAACGACCCGCACGGAATGTATCGACGGCTTCCGCCTCGATTGGGGACCCAACGGTTTCCTCGATCGCGAGCCGCTTACCTTGAAGTGGGTGGACGATCTTGGCCTGACCGATTCGCTGGTGCGCGCCAACGAAGCCGCGGCAAAACGGTTCATCCTCAAGAATGGAAATCTTGTCGAGATCAAACCGCCGCCCGCATTTATGTTTAGTCCATTGCTGTCCGTGGCGGGTCGCATGCGTCTCTTGTGCGAGCCATTCGTGCCGCAAAAATCAAACGACAATCCGGAAACGATCTGGAATTTCGCCGCGCGCCGCATCGGGCACGAAGCGGCGGACACGCTCGTATCTTGCATGGTCAGCGGCGTCTTTGGCGGCGACGCAAAGCAATTGTCGCTGGAACATTGTTTCCCGCGCATGGCGGCCATGGAAAAAGAATACGGCACGCTGTTCAAAGCGCTCATGAGCAAGCGTCGCGCGAACAAGAAAACGAGCGCAATGGGACCCAGCGGTGTGCTGACGACCTTTAGTGAAGGCATCGGCTTTCTGCCAGCGCACGTCGCCGAACAACTCGACCCGCGTGTGTTGTTCGGAAACGGCGCACGGCGCATCACACGGGAGAACAAAGAATATCGCGTAGAAACTTCCAATGGCGACACGGTCAACGCGCAATACGTCATCGTCGCAATGCCAACCTACGCCGCGGCGGATGCACTCGCCGATTTCGATGCGGACGTGGCCAAGGTCCTTGCACAAATTCCCTACGCGGACATTGCGGTCATTTGCACCGGCTATTCGCGCGAGCAAATCGCGCACGACGTAAACGGCTTCGGTTTTCTCGTGCCGCGCAGCGAAGGCAAACGCATGCTCGGCTGCTTGTGGACCTCGTCCATATTTCCGCACGAAGCGCCGGACGGCAGCGTGCTCCTGCGCACGATGATCGGTGGTGCGACCGACCCGGATGCTGTGCGCTTGTCCGATGCCCAATTACTCGACATCGTCCACCGCGAAGTTCACCCGCTCATGCGGGTCAACGGCGCACCCAAATTCACGCGCATCTTCCGCCACGTCCGCGGCATCCCCCAATACCTGCTCAACCACGGCCAAAACCTCGAAGCCATCGCCGCCGCCGAACAACGCAACCCCGGCCTCTACTTCGCGGGCAATGCTTACCGCGGCGTCGGTCTCAACGACTGCGTGGTATCCGCAGTGCGCGCAGTCGAAAGACTCGCCGCGGACGACAAATAAGTCGGACGACGTTCCAAAAAAAATGTCATCACGATTTCTCAGTGCGGCGGCTATACTTAGCCGTTGCTCTGCTGAAACCTTCTCGAGTACACGACATACGGGTCGGACGTATTCAGCGCTGAAGGCGCGATACGGTTTCTAGCGTGGGCCCGTGAGGCCCAGGTACGAGCCAACCACCCCTTCTTATTCAAGGCCTGAAGGGCTGGCACATTCAGGGTGAGCACGGGTTTCAACAGAGCAACGGCCGTAAGCGTGAACCAATCAGGCGGCTATGACGTATTCAACCCATGCGAATGGCACTGACGAGAGCGATGAAAGGCTCATGGCCGCGATCTGTGATGATAGCGGCGAGGCTTTCGAGACACTCGTTCACCGTTATGAGTCTCCCTTGTACAACTATGCCTTTCGTGTACTCGATAATAGGGAAGATGCCCGCGACGTTTTCCAGGAGACTTTCCTTCGCGTGTATAAACACCGCCCACGGTACCGTCGGGGTGCGCCCGTGCGGCCGTGGATCTATCGCATCGCAACGAACCTTTGCCGCGATAAACTACGCGCGCGTCGCCGAAGACCGACGATTCCGCTCGATGCGCCGGCATCGCGTGATCCAGACGCCAAACCAGTCGTTGATACGCTACCGGATGGTCGTCCGAATCCCGCTGCGGACGCGGGCGCGGCCGAACTGCAAGCGCGATTGCACTCGGCTTTGCAGCGACTACCCATTAAACAACGAACAGTGTTTGTGATGGCCCGCTATCAAAATATGCCGTACAGCGAAATCGCGCGTGCACTGTTTATCCCGCAGGGAACCGTTAAATCGCGCATGAATAAGGCCGTGCAATTTTTGATGGATGAATTGAAGGACCTCGCGCCATGACAGAGCACGACGTTCAATCAAGGCTGGTACGTGGCTACCTGCTTGAGACACTTTCACCGTCAGAACGCGTGGTGGTTGATCGACACCTTGCGGAATCTGCTGAGTGGCGAGAAGCACTTGCGCATGAACGTCGTATGCTCGATGTGCTCGGTTCGCTGCCTGAAGAACAAGCCCCGCTCGGTCTCGCGAAATCCACCGTTGCCGCAGTGAATGAGGCGGCCCATGCCGAAGCTGTGAAACGCACCGATCGCGGCCTGAGGTTGGCGACGCTGTTGTTGACGCTTTGCGTGATCGCGATGCTTAGTACACTTCTTCTGCCGCAGGCTCGTGAGGCTTCCCGCCGTGCCAGCGATCAAAATAATCTCAAACAGCTCGGCATTGTGTTCAAAATGTATGCGAGCGATGATCCCGGGGAAAAGTACCCGCCCATGGCGCCGTATAACGATGTTTGGATGTTTGATCTCCGCGCAGTGTACCCGGAATATCTTACAGACCTTGCCGTTCTTGTAAACCCCAATCGGCCGGACGCAGAGGAATTGGTCAAAAAACTCAACGCGCTCGTATCACAGACACCGACAGATTGGGAAGCCATTACGCGTATCGCAGCGCAGAGCTACACCTATACCGGTTGGGGAATGCTAGACGTTTCAGAGTTGGAGACGCTCTCCAACGCGCGCCGGGTAAATCCGCAGCAACTGGATGACCATTTGGAATGGAATGGAAAATATTACTACCGCCTGAAGGAAGGCGTCGCGCGCTTCCTTGTTACCGACATCAACGGTCCGGCGGCGGGGCCGGATTTCTTACAGAAGTCCATTCCAGTAATGTTTAACTGCACGACAAATGCTGAAGGCGGGAATGTGTTGTATTTGGATGGGCACGTGTCCTTCGAGGGCAACCTACCCAATATTTCTCTACTCATAAAATGAACCTTCCTGCGGCGACGGCGTAGTAAGAAGCAAGTCAGACACGCCGGAAAGCATCATCCAGGGAGGTTCACACATGGATTCGGGTCAAAAGGCACGATGGTTCCCGTGGTTCGAGGTTCTAGGCGTTGCTGTTGTCCTCACTATTGTTGGCACAGTTCTCTTGCCAGCATTAGGCAGATCACGATCGGGATCGCCTCGGGCGGGCGATCAGAACAATCTCAAGCAGCTAGGCATTGTCTTTAAGATGTACTCGGGTGAGCACGATGATTTGTTCCCGCCCACGACGCGATACGCTGACATTTGGATGTTCGATTTGCAATCAGTTTATCCCGAATACCTATCTGATCTTTCCATTATGGTGAGTCCCAATCTGCCGAACGCGGAAGAATTGCGCGGTCAAATTAATACACTGTCCACACAACAGCCAATAGATTGGGAGGCGCTTACACGGCTCGCGGCCCAAAGTTACGCGTACACCGGGTGGGCGACGGAAGATAACGTCGAGTTGGCGCAGCTAATCGAAGCGCGGCGCGGGCTCAGTTCAGAAAAGTTGAGCGATGACATTGTTGTCGAAGGCAAAACTTTCTACAGGCTCAAAGAGGGCGTGGAACGGCAATTTATAACCGACACAACGAATGCATCAGCGCCCGCCGAGACACAGGCCAAAATACCGGTCGTGATTAGCATCACGCCGCCACTCAAGTCAGCCAATGGTAACAACGTGCTATACATGGATGGGCACGTCACGTGGATCAAAGACTTTCCTGCAGCTCTATTTCGCAGTCACTCCACTTCTTCGCAACAATCGGCTGCGAACACGAAATAGCGCCCGGGATGAACTAGTCGCGGTGTGTTCTTGTACCACCACTCCGCGGCGTCCGGGTTGTGTCGCACCAGCAGGCGAAGCGCGTCTGAG
This sequence comes from Candidatus Hydrogenedentota bacterium, assembly GCA_020848835.1. Classification (GTDB taxonomy): domain Bacteria; phylum Hydrogenedentota; class Hydrogenedentia; order Hydrogenedentales; family SLHB01; genus JABWCD01. The sequence continues at coordinate 56,517 of JADLHJ010000011.1, read as the reverse complement.
GTTTCCACGCTGTATCCCGTGCGTATTCTCGCACGTCCGGTCAGCATGGCGATTATCTGCCCAATCCAGTTCTGAGGCGCAGCAAGAACGCTTGTTCCAAGAAAAGTCGCGGGACCATTGAACTTTGGCGGCAGCGGCAATTCCAGCCCAATCCAACCCCTCCGGACTTCTTCCGGCGCTTCGCCTTGTGGAGTGCTGACAATCCGAATTCGCATTCGCGCAGTATAGCGTCCTTCACGCCGTCTTCGCGTGAGGTAAGAATGTCCGCAGTTTGACACGCCCCGTCCAGAGTACAACGCGCTGGGCTATAGAGTGTGCACCGTTCCACTTCCGCCGCAGACTTCGTACGCATCGAGTTCGGTTCGGAGTTCCGCGTTGAAGCGGTCTTCCGTCGAAACGAGTCAGGTTCGTAATTCCGAGTTTACGCGGTCTTGGTTCGCTCGTCGTAGCGTCCAGCCTTCGCGCCGGACGATGCCCCCGCGTGCCCAAACGCGCAAAATAGGAGCCAGGAAATAAATACCGCCGAATGCAGACAGGAGCCTAAACAAATGAAATCCAATGCATCCCAATACGCATGCAAACCGCCAGCCAAAGCGGGGGAGCGCGACCACGCAACCCACGTCATCATTATCTTCCTTCCACGCAACCACCGCCTGCACCCCCACGACACCCCCTGGGGGTGTCACCTCACCCTCGACCGTAGAATCAGGAGTTATGAGGTTTTTTTCGCTCACCACCCCCTTGAATCGTCAAAAAAAAAAGAAAGATCACCCCCCATTGTTTCGTCAGAAAAAAGTTCTTCACACCCCCCTCCGTGTCCAACGTGCTTGGTGTAGCGTCCGGTCTCCGCGCCGGACGTTGTACAGGGAACTGGCGCCGTCTTTCGCGGAGGCTGTTAACAATCCACCGACCGCGTAGAAGTCAAAAAAGCGACATCCAAATAGGTAAGGTATGTGTAATGCAACGCGATGGCATCAATCCGAACCAAAAAATCGACACCCCACACCCCGACGCAGTAACATCTTCGTTTCAATCCCCGTCATCGTGCGGAGTGGTTTAACCGTTTAGGAACTACGCATGTACCCTGTCCTTTTGAAGCTTGGTCCTCTTCCTGTCCATTCCTATGGGCTAATGCTCGCCCTTGGATTTCTCGCAGGCCTTTTCCTCGCGCGCCGCCACGCTCCCAAGTACGGCCTTGACCCCGATAAGATCGCCGATGCCGCATTCTGGGTCTTGTTGCTCGCCATCGCCGGGACCCGCGTGGCCTTTATCATGATGTTCCCGGAGGACTTTTCATGGCGTGACCCGCTCGGCTGGTTCGCGATCTGGAATGGGGGACTCGTCTTCCAGGGCGCCATTCCGCCTGCCGTTGCGTTTCTTTATTACTGGACGCGCAAGCACAAGATGCCCTTCTGGACGCTCGCCGATCTCGCCGTACCCTGCCTTGCACTGGGCCATGCAATCGGTCGGCTCGGCTGCTTTCTCAACGGCTGTTGCTACGGTGCCCGCACGGATGTCCCCTGGGGGATCAGCTTTCCCCGTGTGCCCTTTGACACCACGAAGTCCTATACAGGCAGCCCGGCGTTCATGGACCATGTACACCGCTTCGGCCTCGACCCCGCAGTCGATCAATGGTCCTATCACGTACACCCCACACAGCTTTACAGCAGCGCCGGCCTATTGTTTTTGTGTATATTATTAATTACTCTTCGCAAGTACTGCCGTCCCTTTCACGGTTCTACCGCCTGTTACTACTTCATCTTCTACGGAATCGGCCGCTTTGGCATCGAAATGCTCCGCGACGACGGCAACCCGGTTCACCTTTTCGGCCTCACGGATCAGCAGGTGATGGCACTTGCCGCTTCAGTGGCGGGCATCATCCTCTGGATTATCCTCAGCGGAATGAAGAAACGCCACCTCCGCCTCAAGAAGCAGACGGAATCGGCACCCACAAAATGATTGACCGGTTCATTGCAATTACGCCCGCACTAACCATCTTAGTCCCCCTTAGAAGGGGGATTCAGGGGGATGTAATTCTCGCCTCGCGCTCCTATCACTATCCTCACATCCGTCATGTTTCTACTGAAACACTTGATTTTCCATCAAGTAGCTGTTAGACTCTTGCGGCTTGGGGGCACACCACATGATCAAGCGTCCGACCCGTCTTAGCGCACAAGTCTTCCTCGATTTACCACCCGTTCTCGGCCACTACCTCGAAAACACCCGAACCAGTTGGATAGAGACCAGCCCTCCCTCGGGTAAGGTCAGCTTCATGGGGCGGGTCGGCGTCTTTGAAGATGTCGAGTCTATGGCAGTTCAACGCCGCCAAATCCTCCAAATGCTGGGACGAGATAGGGCCCGCGCCCTTTTCTACCGGATAGGCTTCGAGCAAGGCCGCCGCGACGCGCTTCGTCACCTGGAGCAATACGAGGGGAATGTGCGTTTGGCGCTCCAGGCTGTCTGCGTTTTCGCCCAAATGCTGGGAAAAGTAGTCGCGGAACCTGTCCGATTCGAGTACGACCTGGAGTCAAATACACTTTACAGGGAAATCGCCCTCCAATCTTGTACGGAAGCCACCGTCCACCGCCTCGTCACCACCGAACCTGCCGAATCGGTCTGCTGGACAACCTGCGGTTACCTGGCGGGCCATACCTCGGAAGTCCTCGGGCGCAGGGTCATTGCCTTGGAAAAGTCCTGCGCAGCCTCCAACAAAGGCCCTTGCCGGATTCTGGCGCGGTTCGAGAACGAATGGGGCGAAGAGGCCGACTGGGCGCGGAATGCGTTCAAGACGGATTCCATCGAGGTTGATTTCGCCGCCCGCGACGAGCAAGCGAACCAATACAGAGAAGCGGCAAGCCGCTCGAACGCTGCGCTACAAGCGTTGCAGCGCAGGCTCAAAAGCGACCTCTTGCTAGACAGTCTCATTGCAGATTCCGAGAATATGCAGGCGGTGATGCGCCGCGCCAAGCAGGTCGCGGTATCCGACGTGCCAGTACTCATCGTCGGCGAACCGGGGACGGGCCGTGCCACCCTCGCCAAGGCGATCCATCTCGCCAGTGGGCGTAAGGCGGGTTCTTTCGAAGTCGTCGATTGCCGATCGCTGGCCGCATCGTTGTTGGTACAAGAGCTCGCCGGGTTTGCGCAGGGTGCTTTTCAAGGCGCGTCGCGAGGACACGTGGGCGCGCTGGCCCGGGCAAACAAGGGTACGATCTACTTCGACGAGATCACGCACCTGACGCCTGAAGCGCAGGGCCTGTTGTTGCGGGCAATGGAGGATAAGATTGTCACACCGCTCGGTTCGGAAGAGCCGGCAAAGGCGGATATCCGCGTGATTGCCGCGACGCAGTACGATCCGCAGACGCAATTGGCGCACGGTAAAATCCGCGAGGACCTTTACTACGCAATCGCCATCGGCCGCATCGATGTGCCGCCTCTGCGCGATCGCCTCGATTGCGTGCTTCCACTCGCGCACTTGTTCATGGTAGACGCGCGGGACAAATATGATCGTCCCGCTGCGCAGTTCTCGAAGGAGTTCAAGCAGGCCTTGCTTGACTGTGCGTGGCCAGGGAATCTACGGCAACTCAAGAATACGATCGATCACTCCGTCGTCTTCGGGCCGAACCGCGAGCTCGGTATCGAAGACCTGCCCGAAGAAATCATATCGTTCCGTTCAGTACGGCCCTCACAAGAACTCAATGGCGACGTGCTCCGCGCCATGCTCAAACGAACCCGCGGCAATCGCTCCGAAGCCGCCGAACTCCTCGGCATCGGCCGCACGACATTGTGGCGTCTGATGAAGCGAGAAGGGATTGATTGATTCGCCTCAACGAAGCGAAAGCTGCATCTTTGTTTCCTGTCCCGTTTCCACAATCGCTATCGCGGCTATGAACTCGGTCGAGGCGAAACGCGCTTCATCGGTTTCAGCCTTTGCATCGTAAGTTGCCCACAAGACTGTGTAAGGTCCTTCCGGCACCTCTTTCGCGATTAGTGTTTCGTCCGTTGTGATTTCTTTGTCATAGATTGCCTTTTCAATTAGCGAATACGCGCCTAACAGCGTCATGTTTTCGGTATTGTTCTCTCCCGGTACAATTAGAAGTCGTCCATCAAACCCGGCGCGTACGCCCGAGCACGCCGCTACTATCGAACCCGTACCAAACGAAATATCATGGTTCAGTATTTGGCCGGATTGCAGTTCGACTTTGAAAGGTGTTTCGTAACGTTGATTCGGATCGGAAGGGGCCTTCCGCATTAGCCGAATTACGTGCTCACCGGGCCTCAGTCCCGTCACGCGATAGTATCCCTTGTCATTTGCCGTAACGCTAATTGTCTCGTCTCGATCATCTGGCAGCGCTTCAACCATGTAAAATTCGGCGCGTACCGCTTTCCCATTCTCTTTAATATGTCCCTCGATTCCACAATCACCCGTTGCGAAGTCCGTATTGAGCGTCGTCGTGCCTGACGCGGGAAGAGTCACTTTTGTAGATGAACGACGCACAATGCGCGCACCGTCTGCGTCGTCCCGGCAATTTATGATTAGATTATATTCGCCTTCGGGCATATCAACCTGTGAAAAGTTTCCATAGGCATTGGTTTTAGTCTCACTACTGCTTCCTTCGGTCCCTCCCAATATCTGAATGAGCACGTCTTCTGCCGCTACCTTCTTGATCGTGACGTTTCCAGAAAGGATCGCGCTACCCAAAGGGGCCGCCGAAATACTAAAACTTCGAAGCGTCTTGGCTTGTTCGAGAGTTGCGGATGTCGAACTTCCTTTGTATTCAAAGGTGTAAGTGTCAGGAGGAAGATTCGTAAGATAAAAATTACCGTCTTCGGATAATTGATCTCGTTCAAGCAGTCTATTCAAACTATTGGAAGAACCGGGTTTGGTGTTGGTCTGCTGCAACGGCGAAGCCGATCCCCGGTATGTAAACCGTGCCCGGGAAATTCGTGCGCCGCGCGAATCGATTACCTGACCAAGTATTCGGCCAACGGGATATGCGATGAGATTTATCGCATCGTCTGGCTGGCCATGGACGATATACGGGCCTGATTCTCGAGTGGCAAATCCAAGACCTCTTGCAATAACGAAAGTGTTTTGCGAAGTCCCGGGAAGATAAATTACAAATGTACCGTGTTCATCGGTCCTCACGCCGTTGAAAGAAATAATGGTGGGGTCGTACCACTCCGGATGATCGAGGGCGACTGCGAAGACATATATCCCTTGAATGGCTTTGCCGTCTATCGTGCGCACATTACCTCGAATTTGGTTTCGGCGGTCAATGGCGTGGGCATGTAACTCGACCGTCTTGCCCGCCGCAATGTTCGTAGTGGGCATCAATTGGATTGATTCTGGTGTTGCTTTAGGTAACGCGTCGGGTGACCAGAACATCACCTTATATTCGCCCGAGGGAAGTCCTTCAATTTGATAATTCCCGTTTTTGTCCGTCGTGGCCTCCGAACGGTTTCTTGGGTGTTTCGTTTGCGATGACGCAGTAAGATTCGCCACGGCTTTTGTGCCCGCAATGCCTTTCTGCGAATCCGCATCAACAAGTTGGCCAGTGATGATTCCACCAGTTTCAAGGTGAATCGCCAAGTCTTCGACCGAATTCTGCACTGTGATTTCGCTTTGCTCCAGCGCGATGTAGTGGGGGTGATCATCTGTATTCAATTGATACACACCACTGCTCAGCGAGGAAAAGGTAAAGTGGCCATTCGAGTCTGTAGTCGATTGATGTCGCTCCTGCCACATCTGTTTCGAAGAGAGTTGCAAGCGTACGTTGGGAGCTACGTTTCCAGAAGCGTCGTCGATGAGCGTTCCTGCCAGACGAAGACCCGGATCCAGCGTTATCTCAAGGTTTGATTCGGTCGGAATGAACTCGGTCAACTTGGGCGCGAAACCGTCGGCAATGATTTGGAATTGCCAACGACCAGCGTACAGGTGGTCAATTCTAAAAGTGCCGTCATTGGCAGTGACGACGCCGCTTTCGTTCCATTGATACATGTGAGATTGACCATCTGGACGATCGTAGGCGCGTGGTTCTATGCGAGCATTCTCGATGGGGTTGCCCAGAGCATCTCGCACCAGTCCGCGAATGGTTCCCAATGATATGAGTTGAAGCGCGTAGAGTCTCGTTGTTGACTGTGAAAACATCGCTTTTGTATAGCGGCCTGTAGTATCTCGTTGCGCAGAGAGCTCGATGTAGACATAGCCTTGATCTGACTGCGGCCCGCTCTCTAGTTGCGCAACAACACAACCGTTTTCGTCGCTTCTCACGGAAGCTTCGGCAATGACCCTATCCGTCCCATTGAAGGATGGCGAGTATCTTTCGAGCACTCTGATTTGGACCGGAACGTCTACCGCAATCTCTCCATTCGGATCGAGCACAATAGCTTCGAAGCGAAAGGGATATTTAGGAGCGACGGATACCCATTTATCTGCGGCTTTATCTGCTTCATTTGTCGCGACTTCAGTATCAGCTTTCGGCACTTGTCTGGGGGCAGAAGTCGAAGAAGTTTTTGCGTATTGCGTTGGCGCGGACGGCTTATTTGCGTCAAGACTCCGGTTGCGCAAACTGTAGGCGCCGCCGCCCAGAGCCAGAACCACTGCTAAAACGGCCGCGACTTTCATTGCAAATGCGCCTCCTGTTGTTAACACGCCTGTGCTGGACGTTGTCACGTTCCACACTGTAGGCGCCGCAGCGATAACGCCCATGATCTGTTTGTTTGCGTCAGTATTTGGTTTGGACGTTTCAGCGATGGACGAGAGGAGCCGCTCGCCGAGTTTTTCGCGGGCGCGCTGGAGGCGTTTACGAATCGCCGCGGGGGTAGAATCCAGTGCCGCTGCAATTTCGCCCGCGGACTTGCCTGCGAAGTAGCAGAGCAGAATGACTTCGCGGTCCGATTCATCCAACGCTTGTACTTCCGTGCGGATAAGTGCGCGGAGTTCATCGCGTTCGTGTTCTGGATGGACTAACTCGCTTGGCGCCGCGGCTGATTCCGCCGACTCGGCGAGTCGCGCGCGCTGGTTCGATTTTCCAGACAACCTGCGCACGATCGTGGCCAGCCACGCGGAGAACCGTGCGGGTTCGCGAAGGGTATTCAGTTGCTGGTAAGCGGTGAGGAAGGAGTCTTGGACAACGTCGTCGGCATCCGTACGCGAGTGCGCCCGTGCGTACGCGATGGCATAGGCAAAACGCAGATAGCGATCCACCAGCAAACCAAACGCGTCGCGTTGTCCTGACAGTGTCCTCCGGATCAGCTCAACATCGTTATTTCGCGCAATACCCAGCACTGCCCTTGTCTCCTTGCACCTATCATGTGCCATGGCGGGGCAAAAGTGTGACATGGGAGCTGTCGCATTTCTCTACTCTGCGATTCTTGCTGACTTACCTCTAGTTACTTGCCCAGTGCGTTGCACTTTGGGCGCTGACTTGGCAATGGAAATCAAGGGAGAAACGGTTGACAGATACTGTTTTCGCGCGACTAGTTCTGCGAAACGACCCCTGTTTAATTGACTAAAGCTGCGTCTAAGCAAGAATACGAGGAAAATTAGAGGACAATTAGTCTCGCATTGCGGCGGATCGCGGTGGGGTCGTTGTTGTGACGGCATGCTGTAATCGTTGCGGTCAATCACGGGCGGGACGCCCGTGCTCCTTTGGGAGATTCAACTTTTCGCGGTAGAATAAGGCTGCTGCAATTTTCGCGTGTAGAGCCTCACTTATGAACACGTTTCAATTTCATCCCGCCGTGATGCGGTGGTTTTCGCGGACCTTTGCCGGGCCTACTGAGCCGCAGGCATTGGGCTGGCCGGCGATTCAGTCGGGCCGGCATGTGTTGATCGCTGCGCCGACGGGTTCCGGTAAGACGCTTTCGGCTTTTCTTGCGTCGCTCGATACCCTGTTTCGCGAGGGCGCGGAATCGCCGTTGCCAGACGAAACGCGTGTCGTTTACGTCTCGCCGTTGAAGGCACTGTCGAATGACATCCGCAAAAATCTGCAGGAGCCGTTGGAGGGAATTCGCGCGGCGTTTCTTGCGATGGATGGCCGTGCGGTTGATGTGCGGGCGGAGGTGCGAACGGGGGACACTTCGGCGGCGGCGCGGCGCGCGCTGATCAAGAAGCCGCCGCACATTGTGGTGACCACGCCTGAATCATTCTACCTTTTGCTGACTTCCCAGTCGGGGCGCGCGATGTTGCGCACGGTGCGGACGTTGATTGTCGATGAGATTCACGCGATTGCGGACGACCGTCGCGGATCGCATCTTGCCTTGAGCATCGAACGCCTCGAAACGTTGACGGGCCGGCCGTTGCAACGAATTGGCCTGTCCGCGACGCAGAAGCCGATTGAAGAAGTCGCGCGATTCCTTGTCGGCGCGCGTGCCGTGAATTCGGCGAACGAACCGGATTGCGCAATTGTTAACGTGGGCCACAAGCGCAAGATGGATCTCGCGCTCGAACTGCCGGGGTCGCAGCTCGAAGCGGTGATGTCGAACGAGGTTTGGGAAGAGGTCTACAAACGTATCGCGGCGCTGATTGAAGCGCACAAGACCACGCTAGTATTCGTGAACACGCGCAGAATGGCGGAACGCGTCACGCGGCAGCTTGGCGAATTGATCGGCGAAGAATTCGTTACGTCGCATCATGGCAGTTTGTCTGCAGAGTTGCGGTTGAACGCGGAAGATCGCCTGAAGCGCGGCGAGCTGAAAGCGCTGGTGGCGACGGCTTCGCTGGAACTCGGTATCGATATTGGGTCGGTCGATCTCGTGTGTCAGTTGGGATCGACGCGATCCATTGCCGCTTTTCTGCAACGCGTGGGGCGTGCGGAACATCGGCTCGGCGGGTTGCCCAAAGGACGTTTGTTTCCGCTCACGCGCGATGAATTGGTCGAATGCGTTGCGTTGCTGCGCGCGGTACAACGCGGCGATCTCGATCGGTTGCTCGTTCCTGAGAAGCCGCTGGATGTCCTCGCGCAACAGATCGTTGCGATGGCGGGCAACGACGATCTCGATGAAAACGAAGTGTTCGACCTTATTCGCCGCGCGTGGCCGTATCGCAATCTCGCGCGCGAGGAATTCGATAAAGTCGTCTGCATGCTCGCGGAGGGTTTCAGCACGAAGCGCGGACGCCGCGCCGCGCTGATTCATCACGACAAGATCAACCATCGCATCCGCGGGCGTCGCAGTGCGCGGTTGCTCGCGCTGACATCCGGCGGCGCGATCCCAGATAACGCGGACTATCGTGTCGTGCTCGATGCATCTGACACATTTATCGGCACGGTGAATGAAGACTTCGCAGTCGAGAGCATGGCCGGTGACATTTTCCAACTGGGCAATACGTCGTGGCGCATTCTCGGGATCAATGCGAGCACAGTGCGCGTCGAGGATGCGAAAGGACAACCGCCGGGGATTCCGTTCTGGCTCGGCGAGGCGCCGTCGCGGACGGATGAATTGTCGCGCGCGGTGTCGCAATTGCGCGAAGAATGTGGGCGAATACTAATCGGGTCTGCCGAGGCTATAGGGTCTGGCGGGTCTGCCGTAGAATTGAGTGCACCGCGGCAAGCAAATACATCCGGCAATCTTACCGAATGGTTGTGCGCGGAGTTGAATGGCATGTTGCCGCGGCACGGCGCGGAACAGCTCGCATCGTATTTCGCCGATGCATACCGCACTTTGGGTGTAATTCCATCGCAACATACATTGGTGTTGGAGCGGTTCTTTGACGAATCCGGCGGGATGCAGTTGGTGTTGCATTCGCCTTATGGCAATCGCATCAATCGCGCGTGGGGGCTTGCGCTGCGAAAGCGATTTTGCAGGAGTTTCAATTTCGAGTTGCAGGCGGCCGCGACGGAAGACGCAATCGTAATCTCATTGGGAACTCAGCATTCGTTTCCGCTCGAAGACGTGTTCCGGTATTTGCACGCGAATACTGTGCGCGAGGTGCTGGTGCAAGCCTTGCTCGATGCGCCGATGTTCACGATACGCTGGCGCTGGAATGCCACGCGGTCGCTTGCGATACCGCGTCGTCGTGGCAATGCGCGATTGCCTGCGCCTTTACAACGAATGGAAGCAGAGAACTTGATGGCCGCGGTGTTTCCCGATCAATTGGCGTGCCTCGAACACATCGTGGGCGACCGCGAAGTTCCTGACCATCCTTTAATTACGCAGACTATTGAAGACTGTCTCACGGAAGCGATGGATATCGACGGGCTTGAGGCCGTGCTGCGGCGCATGGAAGCGGGCGTTATTCGCTGCATCGCGCGCGATTTGCCGGAGCCATCGGTATTCGCGCACGAGATTTTGAATGCGAAGCCGTACGCGTTCCTGGATAACGCGCCCTTGGAAGAGCGCCGCACGCAGGCGGTATACACGCGGCGCGCATCGGAACCCGCGCGCGGTGATGAACTCGGCGCGCTGGATATCGCGGCGATCAAGAAAGTGCAGGCGGACGCCTGGCCGGATGCGAGCAACGCAGACGAATTGCACGATGCATTAATGATGGTAGGCGTGATGTCTGAGGAGGAGATTCGGCGCACGGTCCGCGCCCGCGACGAATCGCTCGAACTCGACGCGAACCGCGTGCTCGACGAACTGATTGCGCAACGCCGGGTGGCCATGGCCCGTTTGGGCGAAATGACCTACTATACGGCTTCGGAACGGGTGCCGATGTTGCGCGTGATTTTCGGCGGCGCATTTGATGCCGCCTTTGTTCCGGAAGTGGGTGAGTGGTCCAATACGCGCGAAGAAGCCGTGCGTGAACTGGTTCGCGGGCGGATAGAAGTGTCCGGGCCAATTACCGTCGCTGCGTTGTCGCGCGCGATCTATATCGCTGCGTCTGACATCGAAATCGCGTTGGTTGCGTTGGAAGGCGAAGGCTTCGTGTTGCGCGGACATTTTCGCCCCGATGCGGAGGAAACGGAATGGTGTGACCGGCGATTGCTCGCACGTATCCACCGCATGACCATCGATCGGCTGCGCTCCGAGATACAAGCGGTGTCTGCACACGAGTACTTGCGGTTTTTGTTTGCGTGGCAGCATGTGGATTCTGAGCATCGCTTGAATGGGCCGCATGGTGTCGAGACCATCATTGAATTGCTTGACGGTTGCGAGCTGCCCTTGTCCGCCTGGGAACCGGAGGTCATTAGCGCGCGCGTGGGCGATTACAAATCGCACCACTTGGATCGCTTGTGTTTTTCGGGACGCGCGGGGTGGGGCCGATTCACCGCGCCGCAGAACGGTGTGGCAAAAATGTTCGCGCCATTGCGCAGCAGCCCGATGGCACTTTACCTGCGTGAGTCACTTCACGATTGGTTGCAATTGTCGAGCGGGCCGCAAACCGCCGAGTTGCCGGCGAATGCGCGCCGCGTGTTCGACGCATTGAATAAAAGCGGCGCGCAGTTCTTCACAGAAATTGTCCGCTCGTCGGGACTGTTGCCCGTGCAGGTGGAGCAGTCGCTCGCGGAATTGGCATCGCTCGGGATTGTCACAGCGGATGGTTTCGATGGGTTGCGCGCACTACTCGTGCCGTCGGACAAGCGGCCCACCCTCGGGCGCAACGAAGGCAGGCGTCATGCGAAGACGAATATTGCAAGCGTGGAGCACGCGGGGCGCTGGTCGTTATTGAGACCCGCATGGGCAGACGCGCCGCCGCTTAGTGACGCACGCACATATTCCGTATCACCGGAGACGCAAGCGGCGCAAGAGCGTTTCGCGCGTACGCTGCTGCGCCGATATGGCGTGGTGTTTCGCCGCTTGCTCGAGCGCGAGGCATTCAACGTAACGTGGTATGACCTCGCGCGCATTTATCGCCGCTGGGAAGCGCGCGGCGAAATTCGCGGCGGGTATTTCGTCAGCGGTGTGAGCGGCGAACAATTCGCGCTGCCGGAAGCTGTCGGCACGCTGCGGAGTTTGCGCAGAAAAGAGGCGAAGGGCGAGCTCGTTACGATCAGTGCCGCAGACCCGCTGAACCTGGTCGGTATTGTTACGCCGGGCGCGCGGGTATCGTCGTTGACCAACAATAGGCTTCTATTTCAAGACGGAACCCCGATCGCAGCGTTAGAAGCAAACCAACTGCGGATGCTGGAGACTGCGCGCGATATCGGAATCACGCAGATAGAGAACGCTCTGCGCGTGGGCAAGCTTGCGGTAGGGATGCGACCGTATTACGGTTAACTTATCTCATGTCTGAAGATAGACTTTGTGTCGGTAGCGTACCGATTTGCGAGTGAGCACTCAACGGCCGTGAAAGACAGACCGCAAACGCGAATCGTTCCTTTTTGGGAGCGAGTAACAACGCACTTCCTCGGGTCTATTTTTACAAGCGGAGTAATACTACTCGTCGGCAGCTTTGCGAACCCGCTGACATCAGACGCGACAACGGTCACTGTATGGATTTGGCTGATAAGCGTGTTTGTTGTCTCCCTTTTGCAGGCGAAGATGCCGTACGGGTGCTTGTGCATTGGAATTAGCCTAATCATTGTGGGGCTGCTGACCGCATTGGCGGTTGGTTGTGCATTTCGTTTGGGACTTGTACAGGCCAAGACATTTGGGGAACTACTCGTCAAAGCATCGCGAGACTACTACGAATCGCAAGGAAGATATCCGGTTCGTGGCGAACTATCCGCCAACGCGTGCGACGATATATTGCGTGAATGGGATCGCGTGCGTTTGCCGATTATTCGATACGAGGCAGAGGACTGTGAAGTGGTTCGTGTCGGATCCCATATGGTCGTAAACGTGCCTGGGATAGGCAAAACGCCGGGCACAGTGTGGATAACGGAATCCGGGCCCGGTGGCGGCCCGTTTTTGCAGTGGGATTGGCAAGGCGGAAACTGGGTGTACTATCGAGATTCCTCACCAAAAAAACCTTCTCCGAGTGGTTGATTTAGAATTAAAAGAGCAAACCTTGGCTTAGAGTGCGATTGTGCGCTAGGATTGCCGACTTTGGTGATGTAAATCCTATAGGAGGCTTTATGCCTGAAGGTCTGCTCGCGGGGAAGCGCGGCGTCGTGTTTGGCGTTGCGAACGAAAAATCGATTGCGTGGGGTTGTGCGCAGGAGTGCGCGGCGCAAGGGGCGCAGTTGGCGTTCAATTATTTGGGCGAATCGCTGGAAAAGCGCGTGCGCAAACTGGTGGATGAATTTCTTCCCGGGTCGCCCGTACTTAATTGTAACGTGCAGAGCGACGAAGAAATTGCCTCGTTTTTCGAAGCTATAAAAAAAGAGTGGGGCACTATCGACTTCGTGATTCATTCGGTCGCATTTGCGGACCGCGAAGATTTGAAAGACCAATACATCACCACGCCGCGCGCAAACTTCACGCTGGCGCTCGACATTTCGGCGTACTCGCTCGTGGCGCTGGCACGCGAGGCAGCGCCGCTGATGCCGAACGGCGGGAGCGTCGTCGCGATGACGTATTACGGCGCGGAAAAAGTTGTGCCGCGGTACAACGTGATGGGCGTGGCGAAGGCCGCGCTGGAGGCCAGCGCGCGGTATCTCGCCAACGATCTCGGGCCGAAGGGCATCCGCGTGAACTGCATCAGCGCGGGGCCGATACGTACCTTGTCGGCGAGTGCTATAGCCGGCATGCGCGGCATGTTGACCGCGGCTGAGAAGGTCGCGCCGATGCGCCGCAATGTGACGCAGACCGATGTGGGTCAGACCACGGTATTCTTGTTGTCGGATTATTCGAGTGCAATCACCGGTGAGGTGGTCCACGTGGACAGCGGCTATCACGTGATGGGCTTATTCGGCTTCGAAGCCGAATAGAAGGACTTTATCACGAAGGCACGAAGGGCACGAAGAATATAAAAACTAAGAAGCGTTTTAGAAGAAAGATGTCAGTGGAACGAATTGCACCAGATTCTCAGTTGCTCGATTTTGACTTTAAAGCGTCAATTCCTAAGCCTGCAATTTCTTTCCCAGAAGTTCCTCTTCGTGTGCTTCGTGCCTTCGTGGTGGAATTATGGTGATTGATTGCCACATGCACGTGCGGGCGGCGAAGGATGGTTCGCTGGATACGGCGTATTGCGATGCGACGATCGAGGCGGGCGACCTTTTGGGCATCGATGTGTTTTGCGTGTCCGATCTACAGCTTACCGGGCCGCTAACTTACGACGAATTTCATGGCGCGAACGAGCGCGTGAAGCAGGCGATTGCGCGGCATCCGAAACGGTACCGCGGCTATTGTTATGTGAATCCGTCGGATCCTAAGGCACTGGACGAAGTGAAGGCGCGGATTAAAGACGACGGGTTTATCGGCATCAAGTTATACAACCAGCACTTCATCGACGATGACATCGTCGCGCCAATTTTGCAGCTTGCCAGCGATTGGCAGATACCGGTGTTGTCGCATGCCGGTCATCCGATGGATCCAACTACGCAGAAGTTACAGCCCTTCATCAGCGACGCGGCGCATTTTGTGCGCGCGGTGAAGCGTTTCCCGAAGCTGATTCTTATCCATGCTCATTTAGGCGGCGGGGGAGACTGGGAATGGGCGCTGAAACATTTGCAAGAAGCCCCAACGGTGTATCTCGACACGGCAGGCAGCGTGATCGATGAGTGGATGGTTGACAAAGCGGTTGCGGCGATCGGCGTCGAACGAATCTTGTTTGCGACCGATATGACGATAGAGGGCGGCGTCGGGAAGATTCTCGATGCGAACCTGACCGATGAGCAGCGCGCACGCGTACTCGGTGGAAATTTTGCGGCGATACTCGATAAGAGGGCTGTCGCGTGAGTAAGTACGATTCGATCTTCGGCGCGGACGTCATTGACGCACACACGTTCATCGGTAATTGGGCGTTTCGCAGACTGCGCCGCAACGATGCCGCAGGCCTAATCGCCATGATGGATCAGTTCGGCATATCCAGGTCGTGTGTTGCGTCGGCCGATTCGATTCTGTATCGCGATGCACACGAAGGTAACAAGAAACTCTACGACGAAACCCGCGCCCACCCCGATCGTTTTCTGCTCTACGCCACACTCAATCCCGCCTATGCGGGATGGCAACGCGATCTGAAAGAGTGCGTAGACCTCGGCTTCAAGGCATTGCGGTTGTATCCGATTTATCACGGGTACACATTGGAAAGCGCCGAGTGTCTGTCGATCATCGATGCCGCGACCGAAGCCGGTTTACCGGTGTCGTTTCAGTGCCGCGTCGAAGATTTGCGGCAGCGGCATTGGATGGATGTGCTCGACAATCTCGATCCCGAACAAGTCCTTGGGATTGCGGAGCAGCGTCCGGAGGCGACGTTTATTTTATTGGAATCGATCCTTTCCTGGCCGCGCGACAGCGATCACTGGAAACGCATGCACGCGCTGCCGTTCTATGTCGAGTGCTCGCGGATGACGAGTGTGCTTGGCAAAGACATTGAGACAATGGTGGGGGCGTTGGGGCCCGAACGTGTATTGCTGGGGACGGGCTTTCCGTTCAAGACGCCGTCGCCGGCTTTTTTGAAGCTGCAATGTCTTGATGTTGATGAATTGAATAAACGTTCAATCGCGGGTGGCAACGCGCAGAAGCTATTTGTACGTTAGTAGAATTGATTTGGGCGGTTGATTTGTTTATATATACAACTATACTATGAAACTATTGTGCAACGCTGAATAACCTTTATCAGGGCTTTGTCGGCTTTATCGCATGCAGTTGTGATTTCCTACGAGTTTTCGCTACGATTTCCTACGCCTTCCGGCAATACCCCTATGTTTTTCCTAAGATATTGTTGTCACTCGCCTTGGCGCGTTCCTTTTACATTTCCGTAGCAATATTTCGGCGTACAAAGCCCGTTATTAGCCTTCGGCATGCGGTTTGCTCATTCATCCGCAGTGTGGGCGAGCTGCTAAGTGTCACAATGCAAAGGATGATGAAAATGAGTATGCGGCGAGGAATTCAATCAACAATTCTAATGCTGAGCGCGTTGGCCTTCGCCGGTGTCGTTTCAGCAGAAACCGTCGATCTTACAACTGTAGGGTCCGAAGGCGAAGTCAATGGCGCCTTGTTTCTTCAGTGGGACGGGCAGGCAACAGGTACTGGAACGATCGATAGCTTTGTGCAGATCGGTAATAATACGGACACGGTTCAGGCGTATAACACCACCGAAAACGGAACGCTCGACAATGGTGCGCCTGACAACTTCAACCATGAACTTTTACTGACGGATATCCCGGTTGTCGTAATCGATGGTGTCGAGTATCGCGAATTTATTCTGGACGTGAACCAGTCGGGTAGCGACTCCTTTATTTCGCTGGATGAGATTCAGATCTTCACGTCGGGCACGCCGAATCAGAGTGCGGAGACATTTACAGCCGGCATTATCGACTTGGCGGACTCTACGCTCGTTTACGACCTTGACGCAGTGGAAGATTCATATATCCTCGTTGATGCGAATCTCAACAGTGGTAGCGGCAGTGGCGACATGCTGTTCTATGTTCCGAGCAGCGTGTTCGCAACTGGGGATGAGTATGTTTATCTCTACTCGCTTTTCGGCGTGAACGAGAACAACAACGGCGGATTTGAAGAGTGGGCGATTACGGAAGGCGACGTGCAAGTCGTTGTTCCCGAACCCTCCAGCCTCGCGTTACTCGGACTCGGCCTCGCCGCGGCCGGTTTGCGCCGTCGCATGAAACGCGCCTAATACATTCACGGTATATTACGAGGAGGCGAAGTCTTGTGGACTTCGCCTCATTTATTTTCTCCAATCAAGAAAGTAGCTAATTTTACGTAGGTTTACAGATTAATCACCCGTGCACAACCTTACGCGTGTATTGATAAACTGCATAAAATAATCTCCGTTACGCTATTTTTCGCATATCACAAATATGTCGAACTCCGAATTTTTCCAACGTGAGTGCGTAGCGCTGTTTACGTGCAATGCCACCGCAAACCTGATGCGGATGGCATTCTGAACGAACACTTGGCACTCGAATTGTTACCCCTCAACCCAGTAGTTGCCATCGCAACTTACACAAGTAGTACGTAGTAGGGGGCTGTTGCCATGAAGACACGTTATTTACCCATCCTGACATTGGCGCTGATCGCCATTGCCACATTATCCGCGAACGCGGAAGTCATTCTGTTTAGCGGGCAGTTGAGCGATAACGATCAGCCGAACGCAGGCGTGTTTGACGCCGAAGTGATCTGGGGCTTCGACGCCGGCAGCAATGTGTTGACGATGCAGATATTCAACCAGACCAGTTGGCCGAACGACTATACGCTCTCCGAATTGTATTTCAATGTGTCGAGCGACGTAACGTCGATGTCTATTCTCAGCGACGGCCCGCTTTCGAACACATCGCTTACTCCCAATTCCACCGCAGGCCCCTTCGGCACCTACGACTACGAGTTCGACATGGGTTGGGGAAACTGGGGTCTCACCAATGGAAACGATGTGACCGTAACTTTCCTCGTCACTGGCAGCAATTTAGATACGCTCGACTTTTTCACCGGTCTGCCAACTGGCGGATGCCACGACTTCTCCTGCAACACAGCCGCAGTAAAATGGACTCAAGGTCCCTGCGACGACAGTGTCTATGCCGGTAGCCTAAACGGTTGCGTGGTTCCAGAGCCGGCCACTGTCGGATTGCTCGGCCTGGGACTCGCTGCGATGGGTCTTCGAAAACGCACCAAATAGTCGTAAGTCTCTTGCGGTGTGGTAATTAGCCGGGAGGCGGGGAGTAACCCCCGCGTCCCGGGCTTCATTATCGGCGAAAGATTTCCTTGCATAACAAGGTAGTTTGTATTAGAATTAATACATGCATACCGAGCCCAAGCCGACTGCATTCGACCTGGACAATTGGGTGACCCAGGTCCGGAAGGGATTGCTTGAGCTGTGCATCGTCGCCGTTTTGGCCGAGGGTGAGATGTACGCTTATGATCTAGTGAAGCGTCTCGCCAACATCAAAGCTTTGGTCATCACCGAAGGTACCATTTATCCGCTCCTATCCCGCCTGCGCAGTGCGGGCCTCATCACATCGCGTCTCGAAGAATCCTCTAACGGTCCCGCGCGGAAATATTACGTTCTTACCGATGAAGGACGTAGGACCGTGCATGCTATGCGGACCTATTGGTGCGGATTGGCCAACGACATCGGCAGCTTGTTGGAAAAGGAAGGTAAACCATGACGCAATGGACTCCCGAGGCCGAGAAGCAACTGAACGAATATCTCGCGCGGGTAGACGCGTTGTCGCGCGCAAACGGCGACGACGCAGACGAAATCGTCGACGGGCTGAAGCAACACATCCGCACAGAAGCAGAAGGTAAATCGCCACTGCTCGTCACAGACGTCCACGTGAAACATGCCATTGCCAGCATCGGCACGCCAGAACAGGTTGCCGACGTCGCCGGCGATAGCGTCGCGCGATCAAATGGCAACGGGCGATCGCACGTTGCGGTAGAGGAGCGGTTGAAAAAAGTGAGGCCGATCTATTCGGTGAGCGGCCGCAGTTTTGTAATTCTCTGTGGTTTAGTCATTCCCGCGCTCTCCCTGATGTTCGAGCTTTCGATGGGGGCCATGGCGGAGTTGTACGCCGATCCGATTCCCACCGCGTGGCACCTTGCCGCCGGCGTCTTGCTGCTGGCTTCCATACTTGCGACAGACGTCTTCCTGTACATGCTTACGCGCAAGCCCGCTGAAAGTTCTCAGGTGATCGCGCGTTGGCACAACGCCGTATTTTTTGCCAACGCATACGCAACAACTCTCTCGCTGATTTATGCGGCGGTGTATATCCCTATTTTGCCGATCGCTGTTTTTGCGCTTCTGGCTTTCGGCTTGGGGATAATGGGCTTTTCACCGCTGTTCTGTCTCATTGCGGGCCTGTTCCAAATGCGCGCGCTTTACCGGTTGCGCGCGGAAACTTCCACGCACTGGGCTAAGGCAGTCTGGTATTCGGCTGCGGGCACTCTGTTGGTGATTGCGGCGGGTTCAATCTACGCGGGGCCGCGGCTCATTGCCGCACAAGTGATTCCAATGGCACTGAGCGAGAATCCCTCTGAACGCGACCGCGGCATCGCCCTCATTCGTAACCTTCATCTCGAACATCAGGTGTTGTTGACGTGTTATTCGCCGATTGTGCGCGGGATTGGGCCCACGCGACGTTGGACCGCCGAAGACATTGCGCGCCAAGGCGCTTGTCGCGACTTGTATTTTCGCGTGACAGGCGTGCCATATAACGCCGTGCCGCGACCGGACACGCGCGGCACGTTTCGTACACGCACCCTGATGGCTGAGGATTTTGAAGACGCTCGCGTGACTGACAGCGAAATCGGCGGAACCAGTGTTGCAGGCCGCGTGCACGGATTGTCCCTGCACGCGAGCACGATGGATGTAAACATCATGCGCCTGGGTGCGGAAGGATCGCCGCACCTCGCCTATATGGAATGGACGATTGAGTTCAACAACGCGTCCGGGAGGCAGCGCGAGGCCCGCGCACAGATTGACTTGCCGCACGGTGCCGTTGCCAGCAGGTTGACGCTTTGGATTAACGGGGAAGAACGCGAAGCCGCGTTTGGCGGGCGCGACCAGGTGCGCCAGGCGTATCAAAGCGTGGCAGTCGTGCAGCGGCGCGATCCTGCGTTACTAAATGTGTGCGGTCCCGATAAGGTGCTCCTGCAATGTTTTCCGATCAATGCCCACAGCACGATGAAACTGAAGATCGGCGTTACCGCGCCTATAGTCGAGCGCGACGGAAAATCCTACCTGCGTTTGCCGTATATCTCCGAACGCAATTTTACGGTTCCGCCGGAGTTTTCACATGGGGTATGGGTGGAATGCGATGCCGGTGTCGAGGCTTCGTCGAAATCGCTCCAGTGGGAAGAGCCGGCGCCCGGGCGTATTGCGTTGCGCGGCGCATTGGCTGAAAACGATCTTCAGCGCGTAGACGCTGGAACGATCAATGTATCTGCTTCCTATACGTCGGACGATATTTTCCTCGGTACGTTGGGAACTCAATCAGCGACGATGACGCGCCAGTTGCCGAATGCGGGCAGCAAGCATCCGATATGCTTCGTGGTGGATGGATCGGCGTCGATGCGCGATACAAACATCCCTTGGGAGTCTATTCTGTCGTCTGTGCCTGACGACGTCGATGTTAATGCAGTGCTTGCGGGAAGCAAGGTCGAGACTTATGAAGATAAATCGTCAGCGCCTTCGACCACGCTGGGAGAGTGGCTGGCGTCGCGCGAGTATGTAGGCGGTTGCGATCAGGTGCCGGCGCTTGTGCATGCCTGCGATATTGCGGGTAGCGGCGGTACGGTGATTTGGGTTCATGGACCGTTGCCGGTCGAACTATCTTCCGTTGAACCACTGCGGCAGTGGGAGCGCAGACGCGGTGGCGCGAGTGTGAAGATACTCTCGATAGAGGCCGTCCCCGGGCCGAACCGCTTATTGGAGCAATGCAGCGATCTCGCGATTATCGAGCGTGTGCCCATATTCGAATCGTTGGAAGAAACAATTTCGCAGGTCGTCAAAATACGATCCCCAGAATCCGTTTCCGCGAAGTTTGCCATGGGTGTCTCTGACGCTGCGGTGCAAACCGCAATTGAGCCCCCTGCAAGCCATCTTGTGCGACTGGCCGTGAATGATGCTGTCATGCGAGCAGTGCAGAGCCACCAGTCGAACGAGATTGACGCGCTCCGTCAGGTTGCCATTGAAGCGCGGTTGGTAACGCCGCTCTCCGGCGCCGTCGTGCTTGAAACGATGGAACAATACGCGCGGCACGGTCTTGATCCCACGAAAAACGAAGAGGCAATACCCGGCGTGCCGGAGCCACACGAGTGGGCGTTGATTGTTGTTGTGTGTATTGTGCTCGCGTGGGTGGCCTACCAGCGCAGGCAGCAGTTAAGGCGCGCGTGAACATGGGTTCTGCCGCCAATAAAGCAATTGACGTGCTGGTGATGCACGCACACCCAAAGATCGTGCCGCCGCAGCGCGTCGCGCTCCAAACTTTGATTGGCTTCTCTTGGGTCTTGGCAAGTGTCGCCGCGGTCTGGGCCGCAGCGCCCGAGTTGTGGATACGCTGGTTTGCGCCGTGGGGATCGCCGATGGGCGCGGTCATCGCTCTGTTCGCCGTTGGCGCGTGGCTGTTCCTGATCACGGGCCCGTCGGGCGGTCCTTTGCGCGTTGCCCCGGCGCGCGGTTGGTTGATCGCGGCGGTTGTGCTGTTAGGGTTGTATGCGCTGACTTGGCCTACTGCGCCTCAGTTGGTTCGGTGTGAGTTGGCTGCTGGAATTGTCGGATGCACCATGATGGGAACGCTCGCATCAAGATCGCGGCGGGGCGCGTGGGGGATCGCGGTGCTAATGCTGCTATGTGTCCACGTTGCGACATCGCTCGATTTCTTCATCGGATTTCCATTGCGCGTGGCGTCGAGTAACATCGCTGCGTTCATGCTGGGGCCGGAAATTCGGGCGGAGGGGACCGCGCTGTCAAACGGCGCGACGACGTTTTTTGTGGACGCGCCATGCAGTGGCGTGCGCATGCTTTCGGCGTCAATCGCGATGGGCGCGGGTGTCGCAGTGCTGTACCAATTTAATCCGTTGCGCACTGCGCTTCTAATAGCAATATCTTTTGCACTTGCGATTTTCGGGAACGCCCACCGCGCGGCAACGCTGTACGTGGCAGGAATCGGGCCGGACTATCCCGAGCACGGTGTTTTAGGGATTATCGTGTTCGCGGAATGCGCGTTGCTCCTTCTAGTGATCGCAAACGGAATCAGAAGTTGGAAGAGGCTGGACGCAAGACGGCACCTCGTGTGGCCAAGGCTGCCCGCCGGGAGATTGCTCTCGGTATGTTTTGTGATGGGGTGCGTGGTGGCGGGTGTGCGTTCTGGCGTAAGCGAAGCTGCATCAAAACCGTCGCAAGTATCGCATCGCGCGATAGCATGGCCGCAAACATGGAACGGTAAATGGTTGGAGCCCGTTGAAGAGACCGGCGCTATGAAGGCCTGGCTTCAGGACGTGCCCGGCCAGTCTGCACAATTTCGGTGGCACGACGGCAAGAGGCATGTACTGCTGCGATTATGCGATGGGCCGACACGTGACTTGCACTCAGCGCAAAACTGCTATCTTGCCCAGGGCGGAACATGCACGCCACAGCCGACATTTCGCGACGAGGCCGGACGCCTCTGGAGCAGGTTTTGGTATCGAGGCCCGGATGGCAGCCAGACAAGTGTGCGTGAATGTTATATCGCGCTGAACTGGGACCACCCCCAAGGCGGCGAATTGAACGATTGGCTCAAAGACACAGAATCGTGGCCCGACGCGAGTGCGTGGTATTGGGCGTCGGCAATTTCCGGCGAGAGAGGGCGGCCTACGCTTGCCATCACCGTGGCAGAATAAGCCACGGGCTCCGCGGTATTTGGGCTTGGCAATCACGGTGGCGTTGTTGTAAACTGAATATGCGTGAGGGACATTGGTATCCTTTTTGGCGTGAGGCATTTAGTGCCAAGCCGAAGCGGAATTCGGCTCTACATGGAGAGACTTCATGAAGCGGATGAGACTCCTGATAGCGGCGGCCTGCGCCGTCTCGTTTACGGCCGGTGCGGTAGATGATTTGACGCCGCCAGCGATGAGCTGGGGACACAAGAGCACAAGATCCGAGCCGCGCACGGCAATCGAACCTTCACACTGGGGCAAGTACGGCAATCCTGAAGAACCAGCAACGCGTCCTTTCAAAGCCTTTTGGCGCGGTCTTAAAGCGTTTAAGTATCAATTTCGCTTTACCGTAAACGAAGGCGAGCAGAAAGCGGGTCGCGTTGGTGGTGGCGTGCAGGTTTTTCGTGGTGTTCGCCGCGGTCTCGTTGAAATCGGTGCGGGCACCTATATGGGCATGGCCGGGCAGTATCCACTTCCAGTCGAGCAGACGCATCCCGCGAACGAATTCATCGATTCGGATCGGCGCCTCGCCGCGCTGGCGGATTTGCCGTCTACTGCGGCGATCTTTTACTACGGCGGCGCCGGTAGTGTGGGCGCGGTGTTTGGTCCGGGCGCTGTGACTGTCGCGCAATCGGAAGTCGATCGATATGCAATGACGCCGGAAGAACGGGCAGAGGTTGCGCGCGCCGCTGCGAAATTCTCTAAGCAGAAATGGCCTGCAGACGCGCGCGATCGCAACACACCGCGACCCGGTGGACTCAAGTATACCGGCGAATGGAAAGACGCGGACGATGCAGCGAAGGCCGATGAGCGGGTGAAGGAAGGCAATCCTTACTCAGGCGATATGATTAAGAAAGCGCGCAAAGGTTCGATTAACGGTAAGTAGGCGTAGCTCGACAATATGTTCATAACGCCCGGCGAGATGCCGGGCGTTTTTTGTGTTCTAGGGTAGATGGCTGGTTGTTTCGGGACTTATCGGGGAATGGGTAATCGATTCTGGATCGTGCTGCTTTGCGTCGCGCTTGTCGCGGTGTTCTACGCATTGGGCGTGGGCGACGTGCGGGAGGATAACGAAGGTCAGCGCGCCGCGCCGCCCGCTACCATGCTGCGCACCGGCGACTACATCATTCCGCGTCTAAACGGCGAACCCTATCTCGTGAAACCGCCGCTGCTGTATTGGGCCATTGCGGGCGTTTATTCCGTGGCGGGTGTTTCTGAATTCACGGCGCGTGTGCCTACGGCCCTTTGTGGCGCGGCGTTGGTCGTATCGATGTACCTGTTTGCGCGAAAAGCAGCAGGAGAGCGCGCGGCACGTTGGGGCGCACTCGCGCTGTTGGCGTCACCATACGCGTTCCAGCGTATGCGATTTGCGGAGCTGGATATTCCCCTCACGCTCGCAACATTTCTCGCCATTCTTTTTGCACGTAACGCAACCTTGAGCGACCCCGTGCAGCAGCGGATTCGTTTTTGCATTTTATCCGGTGTTTCGTTCGGCG
The DNA here is from genome assembly GCA_020848835.1 of Candidatus Hydrogenedentota bacterium. GTDB lineage: Bacteria > Hydrogenedentota > Hydrogenedentia > Hydrogenedentales > SLHB01 > JABWCD01. Next base: position 32,662 of record JADLHJ010000011.1, on the reverse strand, counting down.
CGGCGGTGATGTTAAAAGGGCCGGTCCCATTTTTGTTTTTTGGGGCAGGTCTTGTTGCGACACTCGTGGCGAGCAGTCCGCAACTGGGACGCGTGATGAACATCGGAATCAAGGTCAGCGTCGCGGCTTTTGGTTTGGAAGTACTACTAAAGGTTCTTGCCTCGCGCGTGCTGCCGGCGTATGCGAATCTGGTCAGCGCACCAATTGCGCTCGTCGTGGTGATGCTGGTCTGGGCGTTTCTCGCATTGCGCTATTCCGGATTGCCGCTCTCGGTCATCGGGATTTGGCTCGGCGCAATGCTGATTGGCGTTCTGCTCGCGCTTCCTTGGGGGCTTGCGGTACTCCACACGATGGGCTGGGACAGCATTCGCGCGATGCTGAACAATCAAGTTGTGGAGCGTACCTACGTCGCGAGCGAGATCAACAGTGGCGCGCCTTGGTATTTCCTCGTCATGATCGGTCCCATGCTCGCGCCTTGGGGATTCTTGCTCCCGCTACAGTTCTCGAAGCGCGAATGGGAGCGGCAAAGCGATATGTATCGTTTTTGCGTATTGGTATCGTGGCTGAGCGTACTCGTATTTTCGTTGATTGCCGGTAAAGAATATGAGTATATCCTGCCTTGCATTCCGTTTATGGCTATCGCGCTTGGCCATCATGTCGCTCAAATCGACACGGGTTTGTTATCACCGTGGATGGAGCGTTGGTGCAAGTATTGGCAAATTGGCGCGCTGGTCCTGCTCATTGTCGCGTTGCTTGGCGGCGTCGTATATGTCGCCGTTGAGCATTTCTCTGTAGGCCTGTTCGCGCTTATTCTCCCGCTCGCAGCGCTGGGATTGGCTGCGTGCCTGATTTCGCTTCGCAGCCATACCTACCGGAGCGCGGGTGTTTTTATTGCGTCGTTGTGCGCAATCCTGTTGTTTCTCATCTCGCGCGGCGACGAGAATACCGGCGACGAATCACCCAAAAGAATTGCGATTCGCGCTGCGCAGTACGTTAATGCCGGCTATACGGTCGAATCGTCGAAAGTTTATCCCGCGTTTGATTTTTACGCTCAGACGGTCATCCCTCTCGAGCAAAGTCCCGCGCGCGTACAGGAAAAATTTGCGGGCGAGAAACCTTATATTTACCTAACCCGCCAAAGCTTGATCAAAGTCGCGGGAATAAAGTCGTATGAAGTGCTCGCCGGACCAATTGAGTTTAAAGAACTGATGTTGGTCGCGAATCGAAAACTGCCGGAGCCTACATCACCGTAGCTTGGCGAATAGCGTAAGCAAAAGCGTCAGTATAACGCTGACGATAATCGAAGTTGTGATCGGAAAGTAAAACCTGAAGTTTTCTCGCTCTACCTGCACGTCGCCGGGCAGTTTGCCAAGCCCGAAAAAACCTATCTTGCCTCCAAAATAGACGACCAATCCCGCCACAACGATTAGCAGGCCAAGGCCAATAAGGGCGCGTCCCAAGAACTGCGTGTCCATGCGTTAAACAATCCAGGTTACAAATCGTTGGATATAGTGTAAAACGATTGTGTCCGTACAAAAAGTCCCCGAACCTGCGCCGGCACCTTGGTGTCATATGCAGGGGAACAGGAGTATTGCCATGCGTCCAATCTTCGTCCTACTTGCCGCTACTGCGTTTGCGGCGGCGGAACCCTCCGTGACGATTTACAATCAGCGCTTTGGTGTCGTTAGGGAGAGCATTCACCTCGACTTGCAACACGGGGTCAATCAGGTCACGTTCAATGATACGACGGCCCACCTTGAACCCGATTCCGTAATGCTGCGCGATCCAGCAGGTAAGGCGAATATTCGCATTCTCGAACAAAATTACCGGGCGGATCAGCTTTCGACTGAGCTATTGCTAAAACTGAATGAAGGCAAGTTTATCGACTTCATCATTCAAAATGGCGATCAGCGGGACATCGTGCAGGGACGTGTTGTACGCAGTAATTATGCGCCGCACGGCGACGCTGCCATGCAGCGATATGGGCAGCAATATCAGATGATGCAACAAGCTTATGCCTACGGCGGGGCCTCGCAACCGATCATCGAGATCTATGGCAAGTTGCACTTTGGTCTGCCTGGGCAGCCGTTGTTCCCCGCAATCCCCGATGACACGATTCTAAAGCCCTCATTAACTTGGACGCTTGAGTCGGATACGGCAGGCGCCCTCGATGCGGAGATCGGTTACCTCACCGGCGGGATGAGCTGGGAAGCGAGCTACAACTTTGTCGCGCCGAAGGAAGGAGACAAAGTGGATCTCGTCGGTTGGGTGACGATGGACAACCAGAGCGGCAAGACCTTTGAAAATGCGCAGATAAAACTTATGGCGGGCAATGTGAGTAAGCTTCAGCCGGAAAACCAGATGTTGAACGATTTCTCGATCAGCGGCGAGCGGAGGTCACGCGGCGGGTTCGAGCCGACAGTTAGCGAGAAATCGTTTGACGAGTATCACCTCTATACCGTTGAGCGCGCGACTACACTACGCGATCGCGAAACGAAGCAAGTCGAGTTCGTCCGTGCAGACGGCATCACCTCGACCCGATTCTATGTCTACGATGGGACCAAGATCGATCCGAATCAATATCGCGGCTGGGGCACAGAACAGCTCATGCAGCAGCGCGATTACGGTACGCAATCGAACAAGCTCGTATGGGTTATGCGCGAGTTCGAAAACACGAAGGAGAATGGACTTGGTATTCCGCTTCCCGCGGGTAAAACGCGTTTCTATCAGCGCGACGAAGCGGCGCCGGAGGTAAGCGCAAGCGGCGCGGCCAGCGGCCAACTGGAATTCACGGGCGAGAATGTCATCACCCACACGCCGCAGGGCGAAACCGTGCGCGTCTATACCGGCGACGCGTTCGACCTGGTAGGCGAGCGCAAGCAGGTCAGCTACAGCATGGACTACAACGCGCATTGGGTAGATGAAATGTTCGAGATAAAGTTGCGCAATCGGAAGAAGGAGGCCGCGGAGATTCGTGTTGTCGAGCATCTCTACCGCGGGACCAACTGGGAAATCCGCAGCCCGTCCATGCAATTCGAGAAGACTGACGCGCAAACGATCGAATTTCGCGTGCCGTTGCAGCCGGATGAGGAAAAGAAGGTCACCTATCTCGTGCATTACACGTGGTAAGTAAGGAACCTCGAAGCATACATTAACCGAGGATTTTGTGAAGCGCTTCGTAAAGTATTGGTGACTCAAAGGCGAAACCAGCATCTGCGAGCTTCTTCGGCCGGACCCTTGTGCTGGCGAGAAACATTTCGTCTGCCATTTCGCCAAAGGCGGCTCGTGCGAGAAATGCGGGCATGGGGAGGATGGTCGGGCGATGCAGCGCCGCGCCCAGGGACTTGGTGAGTTCTCGGTTCGTGACGGGATTGGGTGTGGCCACGTTCATGGGTCCTGAAATGTACGGGTTTGCGAGTGCGTACATGATCGCTCGCACTGCATCGTCCACTGTAATCCAACTCACGTATTGTTCGCCGCTGCCGATGATACCGCCTGCGCCGAGTTTGAACGCTGTCATCATCGTCTTGAAAGCGCCGCCATCTGCGCTAAGTACGACGGAGAAGCGCATATTGACGACGCGAATACCCGCATCCGCCGCGGGTCTTGTCGCCGCTTCCCATTCCTTGCACACGCTTGCGAGAAAACCTTCGCCAGCGGCGGTATCTTCATCTAGCCATGTATTACCGCGATCGCCGTACCAGCCAACCGCTGACGCGCAAAGCCAAGTTTTCGGGGGATTCTCGGTAGAAGTGAGCGCTTTTGCCAACAATTGTGTGGATTTCACCCGGCTCTCGCGAATGGCCTTTTTCTTTGCCGCAGTCCAACGTCCGCTTGCGACGCTTTCGCCGGAGAGATGAATCAGCGCGTCGATGCCGTTGAGTTGAGCAGCGTCAAGCTTTCCGGTATCGGGGTCCCAAGAAATATCACCATCCGAGCTAGCACGCCGCGCGAGTTTCCGCACATGGTGGTCTTGTGCGCGTAATTCTTGTACGAGAGCGGTACCGATCAATCCGCTTGCGCCACCGATGACTATGCGCATGGCTGATTTCCTCGCTTCTTATGTATTGGTGACGGTCATGGTTTTCCACCGGACAAAGGCGATAACCGCGCCGATTGCTCCCAGCACCGCGGCGATTGCCATGGAGGCCTGTTGAGAGAACACAATGAGCACCGCGCATATTGCAGTACTTCCAATCGGCACGATGACCGGCACACGAAATCCCGTGCGGTCCGTTTTATCGCGACGAATCAGGAGCAGGGCAATGTCTACAACAATAAAGACGATTAGTAACAACAAACTTGTCGTACCGCCGAGGTGCTGGACGGTACCGGTAAGCGCCAATATAAGCGCGATTGTAATTACGAAAAGCGTTGCGATATAGGGTGTGTGGCGTGTGGCGTGTACGCGGCCCAACCAATCGGGCAAAAGTTTTTCGCGGGACATGCCGTAGAGTAGGCGGGATCCCATGACGCAATTGAGCAGCGTGGTATTTGCTACCGCAAACATCGCGATGCCGCTGAATACTTTTAAAGGAAACGATGGCGCGGCGTATTCAACGACGGTGAGCAATGGCGCTTCGCTTGCGCCGAGTACCTGGGGAGGAACCGCGCGCGTGGATACGAATGCCACAAGCATGTACACGGTGCCGACGACGAACATCGCACTGAGCAGGCCGCGCGGGATGGTACGCTCCGGGTCTTTCACTTCTTCGGCGACGTTTGCGATGTCTTCGAATCCTATGCACGCGAAGAATGCAAGGCCTGCGCCCTGGAGGATGAGTATCGGGAGCCAGGTCGCTGCTTCAGAGGCGACATTTGGTATTGGTTCTGCAACGGGCTTGCTGCCAAATACGATCATCAGGCCTGTGACTACGACGATTAGCAGCCCTGAAAGTTCGACTGCAGTACAGATCATATTCGATGTTGAGGACTCGCGGATGCCTCGCATTGCGATTGTGCCGACGACAAATAGAAATGCGCAGACTATCAATGGGACGGGGACAGAAACGCCAAGCTTATTAAAGTAGCCTGCAAACGCGAGTGATGAGGTTGCCATCGACACGACACCGGAACAAAGCACGAGCCATCCAATGAATACTGAAAGCGCAGGCTTCCTAAACGCGCGTTCACAGTAGTAGGCCGCGCCGCCGCTCTGTGGGAATCTTGTTGCGAGTTCCGCGTAGACGCACGCAGTTAGCGTTGCCGCAACCATCGCGAGTGCGAAGGATGCCCATGCCCACGCGCCGGCTATGCCTGCCACCTTTCCGATCAATGCGTAGATCCCCGCGCCGAGCATGTCACCAACGCCATAGGCGAGCAGCGCCCAGAAGCCGAGCGTGCGGCGGAGTGGTGAGCCGTCAATTGTCGTCATACCGCGCGCACCGCGGTTACACGATGATGGGATGGACTACGTTGCCCGCGACGTCAGTGAGGCGGAAATCGCGTCCTTGGAATCGGTAGGTGAGTTTTTTATGGTCGATGCCCAGCAGGTGCATGATCGTTGCGTGCCAGTCGTGCACGTGGACTTTGTCGATTTCGGCGTTGTAACCGAGTTCATCGGTTGCGCCGTAGGCGAAGCCAGGTTTGATGCCGCCGCCCGCCATCCAGATGGAATACCCTTTGATATGGTGATCTCGGCCGTCGCCCTGCGCCATCGGCGTGCGGCCGAATTCGCCGCCCCAGATCACGAGGGTGTCTTCGAGCATGCCGCGCTGTTTCAGGTCTGTTACAAGCGCCGCGCTGGCTTGGTCGGTCAAGCCAGCGGTCGTGGCCGTACCTTGCTTTACACCGCCGTGATGGTCCCAGCCACGATGATATACCTGAATGAAGCGCACACCACGTTCGGCGAGACGGCGCGCCATGAGACAGTTCGATGCAAAGCTACCGTCGCCACCTTGGGTGCCGTACAGGTCGCGGATGTGCTGCGGCTCGTCTGAGAAGTCCACCAGATCGGGCACGCTCGCCTGCATGCGAAACGCCATTTCATATTGACTGATGCGCGTGGCGATTTCCGGATCGTCTACCGAATCTTGACGGATAGCGTTCAGCTTTTCGATCGCATCCACCACGTCGCGCTGCCGCGCGGTGGTGATGCCGGGAGGATTCGCGACGTAGTTCACCGGATCGCCGGAGGAGTGCAGCTTCACGCCTTGGAACTTGCTAGGCAGGAAACCGCTATGCCATTGCCGCGCGGCGATGGGTTGGTTTTGTCCGCCACCTGCCGACGTGAGCACGACAAAGCCGGGCAGGTTTTGCGTCTCGCTGCCGAGACCGTAGAGCACCCAGGAGCCCATGCTGGGCCGGCCGGAGATCGAAGTGCCGGAATTCATGAAGGTATTCGCGGGATCGTGATTAATCTGTTCTGTTTGCATGGAACGCACGATGCAGATATCGTCCGCGATCTTGGAGATGTGCGGGAAAATCTCGCTGATGACCTGGCCCGATTTGCCGACGGTGTTGAATACATGTTGCGGTGCGAGGCACTTCAATTGTGCGCCCTGCAACTGCGCGATTGGTTGGCCCTTGGTAAACGATTCGGGCATTGGCTGGCCGGCCAACTCTCCCAGCTTTGGTTTGTAATCAAAGGTTTCGAGGTGGGAGGGACCGCCTGACATGACTAGATGGATTACGCGCTTGGCCTTCGGCGCGAAGTGCAGTGGCTGCACGACACCGCGCCATGCATCATCAGTAGTGCTGGCCGCGAAAAGGCTTGGATTCAACAGAGAAGCCAGCGCCGCACTGCCAATGCCTTTTGCGGCACGGCCGAGGAAGTGGCGGCGCGTGGTGCGTAACGATTGTTCGTGAAAGGGGTCCATGTTACTGCTACCTAGGTTCGCGTGATCGTTTCGTGCAAATTCAAGATCGTGCGTGCGACAGAGGTCCACGCGGCGAGTTCGGCGACATTTACTTCGGCAGGCACCGGTGCCTGGCCAACGCTAATGGCCTGCTTTGCCATATCAGGCTCTTTTGAGAATTCGTCATAATGCTTTTTACAGAGTGCGGTGAGTACGGCGATTTCATCCGCCGACGCATTTCGGGACAGTGCACGGCGGAAAGCGAACTGAATGCGCGATTCGGGGGTTGCGCCGCCGTCTTTCATTATATGCTCTGCGAACACACGGGACGCTTCCACGTAGCTTGGATCATTCAGCAGTGCGAGGGCTTGCAGGGGTGTGTTCGAGATGACACGTTCCGCGGTGCACTCTTCGCGCGTGGGCGCATCGAAAGCCAGCATGCTCGGGTGCAGGAAGGAGCGTTTCCAAAACGTATACAGCCCACGCCGGTATTGGTCTTCACCCGGACTAGTGAGCCAGCGAGCAGGTTCGGAAAAGGTATTGCAGTCGGCATAGTAGCCATCTGGCTGATACGGGAACACGGTGCGCCCGCCGAGCTTTGGCGAAAGCAGACCGGCGATGCGTAGCGCGCTATCGCGCACTTCTTCAGCGGCGAGCCTGTAAGTGGACTGTCGCGCGTACAGGCGATTGAACGGGTCCGTTGCATTCAGGTCGGTTGTGACGCTCGACGATTGGCGATACGTTGCTGAAGTGACCATCAACCTAACGATGTGCTTTACATCCCAGCCGCTGTCCATGAATTCCGCCGAGAGCCAATCCAACGTGTCTGCATTCACTGGCCACTCGCCGCGCGCGCCGAGATCGTCGAGCACTTTAGACAGGCCTGAGCCGAAATACATTTCCCAAAATCGATTCACCGTCGTGCGCGCGGTAACGGGATTTTCGCGCGACACAAGCCATTGCGCGAGATCGAGCCGGTTTGCGCGGCGATCCGTGATCTGCAACTGAGGAAGGTAGTGCGGCGTTGCCGGTTGTACGACATCTCCGGAAGTATCGAGGAAGTTCCCTCGCGGCAGAATCTTTACTTCGCGCGGCGAAATTGAATTCGCGACAAGCATGGTCGGAATTTCTTTATTCAATGCGGCGAGCCGGTCCTGCTTTGCCTTCAATTCAGCGCGGGTTGCCTCAAGTTCTGGCGCGATGCTGCGGTAATGTTTGGCAAGTTCGGTATTGTCTTCGACGGTCCTCGCTGAAGCGTCTTTCAGCAGGATCGCTGAAATTGTCGCATTGGCGCTAGCGGTGCTCACCAGTTTGGGCGTGGCCACCGTGGTCGCAGATAGCCGGAATTTCAGGATAGTGTGGTTCGGAAATTCCGATTCCTGTTTCAAGCGGACGATCAGCTTTGTGCCCGGCCCACCTGCGATTGGCTGCGCGAATGTGAACAGAGCGAAATGATTGATGCCCTTCACCTCGTGTCCGGAAACGGCCCAGCCAGTTTTCGGGTCAGCATCCAGTGCCGCGGCGATGGGATAGTTTGGCTGTTCGTAGTCAGCCTGCGCAGATGCAATCGGAATGACTTGATCCGGTGCCGACGTAAGGGCAACGTCAAACCCGCTGAGTATGATATTTCCATTGCCACCGGCGCGCGATAATTTACCGCTCTTCGGATGCGTGAAAAGCTCCAGGCGCAAACCGGTGATCGCGGGCTGGTTCACCGGCAGCGTCACGTTGTAGACGTTCGTCGCAGGGTCCGCGCCAGAGACGGTGACAATCAAATCGTTTCCCGCCGTCGGCGTAGCGCCGCCTTCTGCTGTTACGGATTCGGGCAGAAGCATCGTCCAATCGTTATACGCCGCAGCCAATTCGGCCCGATGCGCCGCTTCCCAAGCTTGTTGCGCGGCGGCTAGTGCATCGGTTGGGGTGTCGAGCGATTGCTCGAGCGACGCAATGGACGATTCCAGAGTGGACTGTTCCGCGGCCTGCGCTTCGTCGGGTAGCGGCAAGGTCGGATCCCAAGGCCCGCCTGCCGTATAGACGCCTTTCTCGTTGACGTCAGCAAAGAATGCCCCCAACGAGTAGAAATCCTTCATCGTCGTCGGGTCGAACTTATGATCGTGGCACTCTGCACAGCCAAACGTCGATCCCATCCACACCGACGTCGTCGTGCGAATGCGGTCGGCCATATACTTCTGCACGTATTCCGCGGCCTGCGCGCCGCCTTCCGCCGTGAGTTGGTTGAGGCGGTTATATCCCGACGCGATTTTCTGTTCGCGCGTGGCGTTTGGTAAAAGGTCGCCCGCGAGTTGTTCGATTGTGAAGCGATCGAAAGGCATATTTTCGTTAAAGGCTTTAATCACGTAGTCTCGGTATGGCCATACAATTCGCGGCTCGTCGCCGTGATATCCGTTTGTGTCGGCGTAGCGCACCCAGTCCAGCCAGCTTACTGCCATGCGTTCGCCGTACTGCGGCGAGGCCAGCAGACGGTCGATCAGCTTTTCGTAAGCGTCCGGTGCAGTGTCATTTACAAACGCGTCCACTTCGTCCGGCGTGGGAGGGAGGCCAATCAGGTCGAGACTCGCGCGGCGAATCAAGGTGATGCGATCGGCTTCTGGCGATGGTTTCAAGCCGTGCACATCAAGGTTAGCCAGAACAAATCGATCGACAGGATTTTTTGACCACGCGTCGCTTGAAGTCGAGGGCACTTCCGGGCGGACAACCGGCAGGTATGACCAGTGCGGTTCGTATTCCGCGCCGTCGTCGATCCATTTTGTCAACGCCGCAATCTGCTCCGGCTTCAGCGCGTGTCCCGAGTTGGTGGGCGGCATAAGATCGTCGGCCTTCGACGATGTTATGCGGCGCACCAACTCACTTGCTCCGCTGTTCCCCGGCACAATCGCAGCCCGGCCCTCGTGCGTTTCGAGTGCCGCCTCCCGCACATCGAGGCGCAGGTCGCCTTTGCGCGCATTCTTGTCGGGGCCGTGGCAAGTGAAGCAGTTGTCGGCGAGGATGGGGTGAATGAAGCGGTTGTAGGTGAGTGAGGCGACTTTTTTCGGCGCGTTCGGATCGGGCGCCGCTGCGCCCGGCGGGGCGGCGGCCTTCAATTTCTCCGCTGCGCCCGGATTGCATTTTGTGCACGCTTCCCCTTTGCCGCGTGCCTCCACACAACACGGATGTTCGCAGTCTTTCGAAGCTGCCAGTGCTTTGCTGCAACAACTGTCCGCGTCGAACAATGCCGTCAATTTCGCCTTTGCGATGCTTGGATTGCATTTGGCACAGACTTCTCCTTTGGCGCGCGCTTCCGCGCAGCAGGGGTGATCACACTCCCTGCCTTCCGCAACCGACTTGGCGCAGCAACTGTCTTTGTCGAACTTGGAAAGCTGGATTGTTATTGCGCCGTTAGGATTGCACTTCGCACACAACTCGCCCTTCGCGACCGCCTCGACGCAGCAGGGGTGGTCACAAGGCTTTCCGCCCGCGATTGCTTTTGCGCAGCACCCGTCCGCGTCAAACGATTTCACGAGCGCGGACAATTTTGCGCCCTTAGCGTTACACTTAGCGCAGACTTCGCCCTTCGCCTTGGCCTCCGCGCAGCAGGGATGATCGCAATCTTTTCCAGCCGCCTTGGCCTTGGCGCAGCATCCGTCAGCCTCGAAGAACAAAGCCAGGTCAATCGCGGGTTTACTGTCGGCAGGAGCGGGCGCATCAGCCACCTTCGCGGGCAATACCGCGCCCTCGGTGATCCACTTTGCAACAAGCGCCAACTGCTCCGCAGTCAGAGGCTCGCCTTCTTTCGGCATGTGTTTTTCGTCTTCCTTGGGAAGGTGAACGCGCACGCACAGCGGGCTCTCTCCGGGCTTGCCCGCGAGAACCGCCGGACCGCTTGCGCCACCCGCCGTGATACATTCGGGAAGATCGAGACGCAGTTTACCGGCCTGCTTCTCCGGACCGTGGCAACCATAGCACTTGGCCTGCAAGATCGGCGCGATGTCCTTTGCAAAATCCACGGTGCCTGCGGTAGCGGCTGCAGGTGCAGGCGGCGCTTGCTCGATGCCGATGTTTACATACAAGTCTGGGCGCGCATCTTTCAATTTGTCCGCGCCTTCTTTCGTTATCTGCGAATTCCAAACATAAAGTTTTTTCAGCGACGCCATCTTCTGCAGCGCGTCGATGCTCGCGTCACTTACCTTTGTGCCGTAGACATTCAGGTACTGAAGATTTTCCAGGCCCGCAAGATTCGCGATACCCGCATCGGTCACTTCCGTACGTTCAAGGTGCAGGCGTGTGATTTTTTTCAGGTTCGCGACCTGCGCGAGGCCGGCATCGGTAACTTTCGTACCGGCGAGATTCAGCCAGGTGACCTGTGGCGCAAGCGCAGCGAGTTTCGCCAAGGCCTCGTCGTTCACTTTGTCCGCGCCGTACTGCAAATTCACGGAGAGCAGGGGAGACTTCAGGTCCAGCGGCATTGCGAGACCGCCGATCTGTTTAACTGGCTCGATAGTTTCCGCTGCGGCGGGCTGCACACCATCGGCAAGTTTCGCGAGAAGCTGGGCCTCTGCTTCCGCTTCCGAACCTGCAGCTGCAGCAGGGGACGATACCGGCGCGGGTGCGCCCAACGTGGAAATATCCGGCAAGGTTTCCGGCAACACCGCGCCCTGCTCGATCCATTTCGCGACGAGCGCGATCTGTTCGGGCGTCAGTGGGTCGCCGTTCGCGGGCATGATGTCCGGGTCGCCTTTTGGCTTCGAGATGAGCACGCACAGCGAACTCTCCGCGGGCTTACCGGCGACAAATATTGGGCCGTTTTCACCACCAGCCTTAATGGCATCTATCGAATCGAGACGAAGTTCGCCTTTTTGTTTCTCCGGCCCGTGGCATTTTACGCATGACGCCACAAAGATTGGATAGATGTCTTTTGAGAAATCCACGTTGCCCGTCGCGGCTGCCGGTTCCGTTGTTGGTGCAGGCGCGGGCGCATCGGCCGGCGCACCTTCCGCCGCCAGCATGGCCGCGCCCTGCTCAATCCACTTGGCGATGAGCGCGACCTGTTCGGGGTTTAGCGGGTCCGCGTTTACCGGCATGCGGTCCGGGTGGTCCGCAGGCAGGGAAATGAGTTTGCAAAGTGTGCTCTCGCCAGGTTTTCCGGCAACCAGCACGGGGCCGTTTTCGCTCCCGGCGTTGATCGCCTCGGGCGAATCCAGCCGCAACTTGGCCTTCTGGCGTTCCGGCCCGTGGCACTTCACGCACGAAGCCGCGAGGATCGGCGCGATTTCCTTGTTGAAGTCGATTTTGGCGTCTTCGGCCTTGGCGACCGCGCCAGACCCGAACGCTACGACGGCGCATGCCATCGCGAGCCAGCCCAGACCCTTGAAGACATTGCGGAAACGAAATGCTCTCGTACACTGCTTCATCACCAATCTCCCTTGCGGCAGCTAGACCCCGCCAACAGTCGATTGTAATAAGAGTCCGCATATTCCGCAACTTCCACCTCGGCGGGCGGTTGCGGCACTTTTGTGGGTGATACAAAGAGGTGACGATGTGGAAGTCCAAACCCGCCGCCGTTAGACTCATCATGTCCCAGATGTCTAAGGAGCACAATCATATGATCCGTTTTACTTTCGCTATCTCTGTGATGTTCGCATCGGTTTGCTGTGCGCAAGCTGCCGAGCCCATTCATTTGTTCAATGGCAAAGACCTCTCCCACTTTTACACTTTCCTGCGCGATCGCGGAAAAGATGTTGACCCCAAGAAAGTCTTCACCGTTACTGACGGCATGATCCGCATATCCGGCGAAGAGTGGGGATGTATAACCTCGAAAGAGGAATTTGGTAACTACGAGTTGACCCTAGAGTTCAAATGGGGCGACAAGACCTGGGGCGATCGTGAGAAGGCCGCACGCGATAGCGGCATTCTCATCCACTCGATCGGAGAAGACGGCGCATATAGCGGCGTGTGGATGCACGGGATCGAAGTGCAAATGATCGAAGGTGGCACGGGAGATTTGCTGGCGGTAGGCGACGGTTCAAAGACGTTCGAGATTACCTGCCCGACGGCAGAGGTGAAGGATGGTACGCCACACGTTTACAAAGAAGGCGGCAAACCGCACACGATCAACAAAGGCCGCATCGACTGGTGGGGACGCGACCCTGCATGGACGGACACAATTAACTTCCGCGGCAAGCAGGACGTCGAAAAACCGCACGGCGAGTGGAATGTGGTTCATGTGATCGCGAAAGGCAACACGTTGAAAGTCGAACTCAACGGTGTGATTGTGAACGAAGCGATTGATGTGAAGCCGGCAAAGGGCCGAATTCAGATTCAGTCAGAAGGTGCGGAAGTATTTGTTAGAAAAGTTGAGTTGAAACAACTGTAAAATTCGTGCCGGCCCTCCGAATAGCGTGTTGTGCGATTGCCATCTTGGAGTGGCCATCTCGACTGCATGCATTAGCGAAGATGCCCGCACCACAATTTTGCTAGGTGCGGTATCATTAAATCGGTTGAGGTTTCTGTAAGGGTGCAAGTGGGTCCTGGGTCGCGCGCGTCCTGCGCGCTAACGAAAGGCGGCGGCAATGAAACTGGGCAATTGTCTGGCGGCTGAATTCATCGGTACGGCGTGGTTGGTATTTTGCGGTTGTGGCGCGGCCGTGATGGCGTTGTCGTCCCCCGCGAACGGCATCGGATTGTTGGGCGTTTCTTTCGCGTTTGGATTCGCGGTATTGACAATGGCCTACGCAATTGGCCACGTCTCCGGTTGCCACCTTAATCCGGCGGTGTCGATTGGGCTGATGCTTGGCGGGCGATTCTCATCGGCGCGGTTATTGCCGTATATCGTCGCGCAACTGCTGGGTGCAATCGCAGGCGCGGCAATCCTCTATTTTATCGCGAGCGGTAAGGCCGGCTTCTCCGCCGCCGCAGGCTTCGCCTCCAACGGCTACGGCGCACACTCGCCCGGCGGCTACTCGATGGTCGCGGGTTTCGTTTCCGAAGTATTCACGGGTTTTATGTTCATGGCCATCATCCTCGGCGCAACCGACAAACGCGCCCCAGCGGGCTTCGCACCTATCGCGATTAGTCTCGGGCTCGTGCTCATTCTCCTCGTGACCATCCCCGTCACCAACACCTCGCTCAACCCCGCGCGCAGCACCGCCACCGCGATCTTCGAAGGCGGTTGGGCGCTGCAACAACTGTGGATGTTCTGGGTCTGCCCAATACTCGGCGCTGCGCTTGCCGGATTGAGCTATCGCGTGATAGCGGCGGAACCTGCCGCGAGCGCGTAAAATAGAAATGAACACGGCGCAACGAAATTGGTTTTGGACATGCGCGCTCTCGCTGATTGCCTGCGCGTTGCCACACACCACATCGGCTGAGCAGCAGCGTCAATTCCGCTTCATCTACAACAGCGACGGCGGAAACATCTTCATTGACAAAGCGCCGCCGATGTCGCCCGAGGACGTCTACAAGTATGTCGATGAAGTGGCGGGCAAAGGTGTTACCAGTTACTTCGTCTGTCCGAACTACGGCATGCCGCTGATGTATCGCGGCAAAGTCACGGAGATGATCGGCGACTTTGTCGCGCCTGATGAGTTGAGACAGGTCTATAAGACGGGCAACGAACAGGCGATGACCAGCGAGCGGGCCATCGTGAATCTGCGCGCATTGATCGACGCGGGACACGATCCAATCGGCCTGGTGTTGGACCGCGCAAAAGCGAAAGGCATGGAAGCTTTCGTTACGTGGCGTCTGAACGAAATCCACGATGTGGAGAATGGCGAGACCAGCCTTATTGTCTCGCAGTTTTGGCGTAAGCATCCCGAGTGGCGCGTTGGGAAACTTGGCGATCCGCTCGAACCAATCTTCACCGAGATCATCGGACCGCGCACGCATCCGATCGTCGGTTCATGGTTTCCCGCCGCGATGAACTTTGCTGTGCCGGAAGTACGCGCGCTGCGTCTTGCGGAACTTCGGGAATGCTACGAGCGTTACCCGCAGATGGACGGGCTGGACCTCGACTTCCAGCGTTTCCCAATCTACTTCCCGCAGAAAGAAGGCGAGAAGAACATCGCGACGATGACGGCGTGGTTGCGTGATGTGCGCGCGATGACGCGTGAAGTAGGGGAGAAGCGCGGCCGGCCTATTCTGCTTTCTGCGCGAATACTCACGTCACCGGAGCAGAATCGTGCGATAGGGCTCGATCCAATCTCGTGGGCAAATGAAGGCCTCGTTGATTTTCTCGTAGTCTCTCATTACCTGCACAATAATTTTCCGTTGAAGCTAAAACCGTTTCGCGATGCGATTCCGGCAACAATCCCGCTGTACGCATCGATTGAAGTTGAGCACGATGCGAATACCTATGTGGAAATTGCGAAGCAGTTGAAGACCGAGAATGCCGACGGCATCGCCATGTTCAATTTCTTCACGCGCCGCGAAAATAAGGTGGAGCCGCCCTTTGAAGTGCTGCCCAAGCTGGCGGAGATTTTTCAAATGAACGCTAGCGCCGCAATCGACAAGACGAAGTGAAGCTCTAGCAAGTCTTAGGTTAACGAAAATTTTCGGTTCTAACGGTCCTCCTTTGAAGGGGGATTCAGGGGGATGTGTATTGAAGCGCTTCCTATTCGCTGCTCTACTGGCAACCATAACGTTTGCGACAGCAGCTATCGCTGCATATCCAAAAATAAACCTGGCGAATGGTTACGAACTCGTTCCCGATTGGCCGAAAAAGCCGGCGGAATTCAACTGGTATGTTGTCACCGGCGTCGCGGTCGATAAGCAGGATCGCGTGTGGGTCTTTCACACGGGCAATCCTGCCGTGCAGGTTTATGATGCCGAAAGCGGTGACTTTTTGTTCGCGTGGGGCACTGGCATTTTCAAGAACCCGCACTTCTTGCGCATTGATCCTGATGGAAACATCTGGTGTGCCGACTATGGTCGCCACATGGTCCGCAAGTTCACGGAGAAGGGCGAACTGCTCTTGACGCTCGGCACGCCGGACGTACCCGGCCGCGATGAAACGCACCTGAACATGCCCACCGATATGGCAATCGCGCCGAACGGCGATGTTTTTGTGACCGACGGCTACGGCAACAATCGCATCGTTCACTACGACAAACACGGGAAGTTCATCAAGAGCTGGGGACAACTCGGCGTCGGCGCGGGCGACCTCAGCCAGCCACACGCGATCGCGATGGATACAAAGGGCCTGCTCTACGTATGCGAGCGCAACAACTGCCGCATTCAGGTCTTCGACCAGTCCGGCAAGTCACTCGCGCAATGGCGCAACCTGATCAATCCCTGGGGCATCGTGATTTTGCCGAACGACGAAATCGTCGTGAGCGGCTCCACCCCCGCGCGCTGGACCCAACGCGGCAACCTCGGCAATCCACCGCACGATCAAATCGTCATGCACTTCGACGCCACCGGCCGCGCACTGGAGCAGTGGTCGTTTCCGCTCTGTGCCGATGGCAACTGGAAACCTGGCATGACCGCCTGGGCCCACGGCACGGCAGTAGACTCCAAGGGCAATCTATATCTTTCTGATGTCGCCGATGAGGATAAGACCCACCGTATTCAAAAATTCAGAAGACTGCTCGGAGATCAATAATCCTCGCGCCCCTTTCCGGAACCCCTGCAGAGGAGTCTGAATAGACTTGGCGGTCAACGGGGTACTCGCGTGGTGAAGAAAACCGAGGGCCGAAGGTTGACCGGCACGCCCCGGTTTCCACGGCCCTCCAGCAACGGCAAATATGGCCCATCGAGACTAGTGAATCTCTCCGCTCATCACGCGCCCACAATCGCCAAATGCATTCCGAATAACTTCCAGGAGCGCCTGCGATGGTTCAGCCGCGGCCGCATGCGCGACCATGCTCGGACCGAACAGCGTTATCGCAACGAGCACCACAAGCGCCCACATGGCCCAACTCTTCTGAAACCCCTTCATTGCGCCATATCCTTTCCCCAGGTCGTAATGGCTCAGCGGACTACCCGCCGTATGCCTTGCAGATTTTTACTATACGCAATGGGCATAGGTTTTGGTATCGGTCCCTTGCCCTATCTCGCGAATGCACCGGGGTGCTATCATCGTCGCGAGGTGGCGGCGATTCCAATGGCTGTGGCTAATACCGATACGGTGGGTGCGTTTCGCGATGCGTATGCGCGCGTGATGACGGTTGCGCGCGAGGGTAAGCGCGCGGTGTCCGAGCACATCATCCAGGCGGTTTGGTACGACCAGCTTTTCAAGACAGATGCACTGCTGACGACAGAAGGGCAGCGCGTGCGCGTGGTGTCACCGGGATGGTGGAATCACTCCGAAGGGCCCGACTTTCGAGGCGCGCAGATTGCATTTGGCGATACGGTACGCACGGGCGACATCGAGGTTCATCTGGATCATGCCGCGTGGCGCGCGCATGGGCATCATCTCGATCCGCGTTACGACAACGTCCTGCTGGTCGTTGTGCTCGAACCAAAACCACCAGCAACACTGCCACTCACCTCAGTAGGCCGCCCCATCCCGTGCCTGCTCCTCGGCAACTACGTGGATGAGTCCGTTTACAACCTGCCCGATCTCGCAGAGCCAGGCAATGGCGAGGTGGATGCGACGCTGGGCCGCGGCTACTGCGCCGCTATTGCGCAGGCGCAGGGTGTGGCGCGCATCCGCGACTTCACCATGCTCGCGGGCGAGTGGCGAATGCTGAACAAGGCCCGCGCCATCCGCGAGCGCATGGAGCGTGTGGGTATCGACCAAGGGTTGTACGAGGCATTCATGGCAGCGTGCGGCTACAGCAGGTACAAACACCATTTCCGCGCGATGGCGCAGCAGTTGCCCTACGAGCGCGTGGTGCAGCTTGCGAAGGTGGATGCATTTCTTGTCGAGGCAGCGTTCTTCCAATTGTCGGGGTTGTTGCCGGACACCTTGCCGGAAGGCACGACGGCAGTCCCCCACTTTGCACGGATGCGCGCGCTACGCCGCGATCATTTATCCGGCCTGCGTTCGCTGCCGTTGACGTGGAAGCGCGTGGGCGTGCGGCCGAACAATTATCCCGAGCGGCGGTTGAGCGGTGCGGCGAGGTTTCTCGCGCGCACGTCACGCGAGGGTTTGTGGAAGGCGCTGGAGCTGGTATGGCGCTCGAATGCGAATGTGAAAGCGCGTTGCGCGGCGTTTGAGGAATTGTTTCCGCAGGCGATGGGATTTTGGGCGGAGCATTGCACGTGGACGGGAAAGCGACTCGCGAAGCCTATCGCTACGCTTGGCGCGGCGCGCATGCATTCGATCATCGGCAATGTGTTCCTGCCTGCGGCGCTGGCGATCGCGCGGCGCGAGCGGGACCGTGGATTAGAGGAAGTGGCGCTCGAGTTCTTCGCGCAGATGCCGAAAGAGAGCGAGAATCATGTTGTCGCGCGGATGCTGCCCAGGGTGTTTGGCGATGCGCCACCAAAGAAAGTAGACTTCCGGCTGCAACAAGGGCTGTTGCAGATTTATCAGGACTGGTGCGAACCGAATCCTTCGTGTCGAAACTGTCCGATTATCGGGCATCTCGATCCCGATGGGATCGCCGGCGTGCGACAAGGCGGACAGGTCAAGTAGGGCGAGTCGGAATCCGGCTTGTTTGAGCGATCGAATATCTATTCCGGGATAACTTTGAAAGCAATGCGGGCCGAATTCCAATCCGGCTCTACTCAGAGGGTGAAAAACGCATGGAATCGATTCAGGGAAAAATCGCCGTCATCACGGGCGGTGCCAGCGGGATTGGCTTGGCGATGGCGAAACGTTTCGCGGCAGAGGGAGCGAAGCTTGTGCTTGCGGATGTAGAAGACGCCGCACTTCAAAGCGCCGCGAACGAACTGGCTGCGACGGGTGCGGAAGTGCTTGCCGTGCGCACTGACGTGGCGAGGTTTGACGATGTGCAAGATCTCGCGAACCGTGCAGTCGATCGCTTTGGCAAGGTACATATCGTCTGTAACAACGCAGGCGTCGCTACGGCGGGGTTTTTGGCCGAAGCGACGATTCACGATTGGCAGTGGGTGGTAGGCGTAAACCTTTTCGGCGTCATTAACGGCGTTCAGGCGTTTCTACCAATCCTCTTGCGGCAGGGCGAGGAATGCCATTTCGTCAATACCGCTTCGATCGCGGGCCTGATCGTGGGACCGGGCATGGGAATTTATTGCACGACCAAGCATGCAGTCGTCGCGTTATCGGAAGCGCTGTACCATGAGATGCAACTTATGCAAACCAAGGTTGGCGTTTCGGTATTGTGCCCTGCTTGGGTAAACACAAAGATTGTGGACTCCGGGCGGAACCGTCCTGCAGGAGCCGCAAATCCAACCGAGGAACTGGGTCCGACGGCTAAAATGCTGCAGGAATACACGAGGCAAGTTGTCAAGGCGGGTCTATCTCCCGATGTAATCGCGAACCACGTCGTGAGCGCAATCGTTGCGAAGCAGTTCTACATTCTCACCCATCCGGAAATGACGCCTGCGGTGCAAATGAGAATGGACGCTATCATCGGCGGTAGTGCGCCGGGTTTTGTGCCCCCACCGGGAATCAACAAGATCCAGTAAGCAAGGTGGTGGTCACGCGGCGTAGATTAGCGATGGGCCATTGCTGTCCAATGTAAATGCTGAAATACATGCCGGAATTAGGCAGCACTCGCCGCATTGAAGGCGGACTTGTTCTGTTTCAATCGATACAGTTGCGTGTTTCCCAACTGCCAGAACTATTATGAAGCGGCCATTCGTGGAAAACTGGCGCGGTGCCTGTTCTTCGAAGCGGTGCGCTTCGAAATACTTGGACGCGGCCAATTCGATCAGTCCTTGCTTTGGCCTGTCTTCTCCTTTTAACACAGGCTGGCAATCGAATCTGGTTGCGCGCAGGCCCTTTTCGATATGGAGTTCTCGGGCTTTGCCCGATGTGTCAACCCGGTTCCAATCGTACAGTCGGTACGTGAGGTCACTGTTTTGCTGTATCTCCGCTAGGACAATACCCGCGCCGATTGCGTGGACTGTGCCCGCGGCTACGAACACGGAATCTCCCGGGACCACTTTGAACCGGGTTAAGTGCTGCTCCAAGGCGCCGTGCTCGATGGCGGATTTCATTGCGACCGATGTGGTCCCTGGTTCGAGTCCGCAAAACAATTCCGCGCCGGGGTCGGCGTGGAGGATGTGCCACATCTCCGTTTTGCCGACATCCGGCTCTCCCAGCGCGGCGGCAGTATCGTCGTCTGGATGGACCTGAACAGAAAGGACGTCGGTGGAATCCAACAACTTCAGCAAGAGAGGAAAGCGCCCATGCGGGGTGAGCTTGGAACGTGACCCGATTAAGGCATCCGCGTCCTCTTCGATTAAATCATGCAGCGTGCGCCCAGCGTGTGGACCTTTCCGTACGACGCTCACCGCAGAGGGATGATCGGAAATCAACCAAGCCTCGCCGATCGGTTTATCGCCAGGGATGGGTTTTTGAAAAAGGGTATTGAGGCGCTGTCCACCCCAGATTCTTTCAAAGTATTGTTCGCTGAATTGAAGTAGACCGAAGGGAGTACTGCTCATGATGCGGCAAAGGTATACCGCGCGGCAGCGCTTGCGCAAGTATGGTGCGGCGTGATGAACTTTGCACCGGTTTTCCGCAGTTTCTAACATAAGCCAAGCCAAACACTAATAAATAAGTAATTGCTGTGTAACAATTGCTGCTTAGTGTGCGTTCCGCTTCTTGGCTGTGGGGCTAAGGGTATTCATTCCTGTCATTTGTTCGGGACAACTCTGGGAGAGAAACAATGCGTAATTGTGTGCGGCTTGGATTGTGCATGCTTACCGTGCTGGCCTGCGCCGAACCGGCCTGGGCGGCGTTGCAGATTAACGAATTGCTGACGAATGCGCCGGGCGGTGGAGACAACGGTTTTGAGTTTGTTGAGATTAAAGGCAGTGCGAGCGAGAGCGTTGCCAACGTCTGGTTTCTTGAGATAGACAGTAACGGCACGACGAATGGCCAAGTTCTCAATGCCGTCAATTTGACCAGCGCGGGTACCGTAGGTACGAACGGTCTACTGCTTATTCGTGACGCCGCGACCGCCCTCTCCCCCTCGCCCGATGCTGCCACGACCATCCTGATCAACAACTTCAATCCCGACCTCGAAAACAATACGTCTACGTTTGCACTGGTCACGAATTTCACCGGCGCGGTCAACCAGGACTTTGACACAAACAACGACGGAACCTTCGATCTGACCCTCCCGTGGACCGCGGTTTTGGATGCGATCACCATTCAGGACAGCGGTGGCGGCGATTTCCCGCACGGGGACGATTTGGGCGGCGTTGTATTGCCCATATTCGCGTCGCCGTCTTTCACGCCTGACTATATCGTGCGGGATCCGAATAATCCTTCGACGTGGATTGCAGGCGACGTAGTGGGCACAAGCCCCGGGCCATACACGCTTGCGGCCAGCGAAATTAACGACGTTTCTTTTGGTGGCATTGAGGCATCACCGGGCAACGAGAACAACGCGCCGCTTCCCAGCGTTGGTGTTGTTTCCGTGCCGACGTTTAAGAAATAGCACTGATCCAACTTTGTATTTTCGCCCGCCCGGTTACACCAACGCCGGGCGGGCGATTTTCGTTATGCATTCGGATGGAGTAGGTGCGCCGTGGAGATCGGTACAGGCAGTTGCCATGTGAACACGGATTTTGCGTTGGTGCGCTCGTGGGGTGATTCCGAGTGGCTGGTCAATCACGGGCGGGACGCCCGTGCCCCTTTATACCGTCATTCTTCGTAGATCATTTTTCTGGTCATGCCGCCGTCCACGACAAAATTCTGTCCCGTGATAAACCCCGCCTTATTGCTATCGGCGAGGTAGAGGCAAAGCTCGGCGATATCTTCTGGTATGCCGACCCGTCCCGCCGGGTGTTGGGCATGATCTTTTTCACTGAGCTTGGCCTGATTGCGCATGGAAGATTTTCTCCACGCGGAAACATCGATCCAGCCCGGGCTAATTACATTGACACGAATGCCCGTTTTGCCGAGCGTTATCGCAAGCGCGTGCGTGAGGCCGATGAGCCCCGCTTTCGATGCGGAGTACGGTTCGGTATCGGGTTCAGACATGAGCGCGCGAGTTGAAGCGATGTTGACGATTGCGCTGTCTCGGGGCATATGGGACGCGGCGTGCTTCGCGAACAGATAGGGTCCGCGCAGATTGATGTTGATCACGCGGTCCCAATCGGACAACGAGCGATCGAAGAGGCCGCCGATCCAACTAATACCTGCGACGTTAATGAGGCAATCGATCCGATTGTGCTTTGCGGTCACTTCGCCAATAACGGTGCGGATGTCGTTTTCGCTTGACACGTCGCAGACATGCGCGGTGACGCTACGCCCTTCCGCACGCATGGCTTGCTGGATTTCGATCCCCGCTTCCGGATCGCTGTCGGCGACGGCCACGTGCGCGCCTGCGCGTGCGAACGTGTGCGTGACTGCCATGCCGATGCCTTGCGCGCCGCCGGTCACGATAACGACTTTGCCCTGCCAGTCCATATTGCTGCTCCCGGTAGACCTGCGGTAATTTTACCGCGTGATTGCATTAAGCCCAACAATTACGAAACGTGGCATACAGGTGGTCATCTGCCTATGCGCGGTTTCGGCGTGCAGTTGTTTCGACCACGGCGGCGGCACGATCTATTACTCCGACTTTACGGGCGCGTCCGCGCAAATCGAGGGTGGCGAGACTACCGGCGGAGCGATTCCTGAATACCGAGCCCAACACGAGCGATTGGCGATAGAGTCCAGCGTCGCAGCGGCACTCATTGATCCCAAGGGTTCCAACTTCACGTTTGATGGAAAAGGCCTTCATATCGAATCGCTGCGGGTTTCCAGTGGGCGATTTCGCGGAGCAGGCACGACCGGCGCCGGGTTCTATGTGCGAAATGAAAGCGATGCGAACATGTACGTACCTGCGGCCAGCGCGCAACTGGATTCAAATGCGGGCCGATCTACCAATTGCCGATTCGAGATCGTGCGCGGCCAGAAGAGTTATGCAAACTACACGCGCAACAGCGACGGCACCCTTCATATTGAATATCTCAAACCCGATATGCCGCGTGTTGCGTGGCGTGATCTACAACTCGATGAAGCATTTTCAGCGGAGTGGATCGATCACATAGCAATTCCGCCGCACAGCGGTGCAATTCTTACCCTGGTTTTTCTCGACCGCGCCGCAGAAGGGGGAACGATCTCGTTTTCTGTGAGCGATGGAACGCGAACGAGCGACTTTCGCTTCCATTTCCAGCGCAATGGCCGGCACGCGCCATAATCACGCACGCACCTGCCCGGATTGTTTCTGCATTTTCAGCCGTGTACACTTCGCGGCTACCGGGCGCCCTTGCAGTTGCAGGGGCGTCCGTGCCTTTTTTTAGGGCTTGCCGTTTTCCGGCGCGCCAAAGGTTTTGGTAAGATTGCGGTTTATCGTGTGGGGTTGACCGCCACGGGGGGCACCGTTCGCTGCTGAAAGGAACGGCCTTGTGCGCGGGATGGAGATGCACATGCCAAAAGTGTCTACGTTTACAGTAGTCCCGAAATTACCGCCGGCGTTGGAACCCTTGTTGCCTATTGCGCGCAACCTGTGGTGGTGCTGGGACCACGAGGCGATAGAGCTGTTTTATCGAATTGACCGGAACCTTTGGGACTCGACGTCGCAGAATCCTGTAAGCCTTTTGGGACAGGTGACGCAAGAGCGTCTTGAAGAACTTGCGACGGACGAAGGATTTCTCGCGCAACTTACGCGCGTATCGCAACGGTTTCAGGATTACCTTAAGGCAACACCGTGGCGCGACAAGCATAAAGACGCGCCGGCGGATTTTAATGTTGCGTACTTTTCCGCGGAGTTTGGGCTGCATGAGTCCGTGTGCATCTATTCCGGTGGTCTTGGTTTGCTCGCGGGCGACCATTTGAAAAGTTCGAGCGATCTTGCGCTGCCGCTTGTCGGCGTGGGCATGTTCTATCGTGAGGGTTACCATCGCCAATATTTGAATGCGGACGGCTGGCAGCAGGAGCGGTATCCGAGAAACGACGTGTACCAGTTGCCGCTGTCGCTCGTGCGCGATAAGAAGGGCGCGCCGTTGGTAGTCGAATTACCTTTCCCGGATCGCGTGGTGAAGGTGCGCGTGTGGCGCTGCGACGTTGGGCGCACACCCTTGTTCCTGCTCGATACTGACTTCGACGCGAACGATCCTGATGATCGCGAGATCACGGGGCAACTCTACGGCGGCGACCGCGACACACGCATCCGGCAGGAAATCGTGCTGGGCATGGGCGGTGTGAAAGCGCTGCACGCGATGGACATTCATCCGACGGTTTATCACATGAACGAAGGTCACGCCGCGTTCATGGCACTTGAGCGCATGAAGGATTTGATACGGGGCGAGGGGCTTACCTTCGAACACGCGATCGAATCCGTGAAAACCGCGAGCGTATTCACAACGCATACACCGGTGTCCGCGGGCAATGACATGTTCGCGCCGGAAATGGTGTCGCATTATTTCAAAAAGTATTGTGACGAACTTGGCATTACGATTGATCAGTTGCTGGCGCTTGGGCGGCAGGATCCTGCAGATGCACGCGAGCCTTTCTGCATGACCGTGCTGGCACTGAAGCTATCGGCGTTCGCGAACGGCGTAAGCAAGCTCCACGGCGAAGTGGCGCGCGACATGTGGGCACGCACGTGGAAAGACATACCGGCAAGCGAAGTGCCGATTACATCGATTACAAACGGCGTACACTCGAAATTTTGGATTTCGCGCGATTTGAGCGGTTTGTTCGACCGCTACCTCGGCCCTTCCTGGGTGACAGATCCCAGCGATGCAGATATTTGGGCGCAGATAGAAGATATTCCGGACGCAGAATTGTGGCGCACGCACGAGCGGCGCCGCGAGCGGCTGGTAAATTTTGCGCGCCATCGTCTGGTGACACAGTTGAAGGCGCGGGGAGCATCGAATTCGGAGATTGCCGCGGCGAGCGAAGTACTTGACCCCGAAGCGTTGACGATCGGTTTTGCGCGGCGCTTTGCAACGTACAAGCGCGCCAATCTGTTTCTCGCGGATCAGGAACGACTGGTTCGAATTCTCAAGAATGAGAAGAAGCCGGTGCAGTTTATTATCGCCGGTAAGGCGCACCCGCAGGACAATCTCGGCAAGGAAGTTATCCGTAATATTATTCACTTCATGCGGCAGCACGACGTGCGCAATCAACTCGTATTTATCGAAGACTACGACATCAATGTCGCGCGCTATCTTGTCGAGGGCGCCGACTGCTGGTTGAACAATCCGCGCAGGCCCATGGAAGCGAGCGGCACCAGCGGCATGAAAGCGGCGGCAAACGGTGTCTTGAACATCAGCGTGCTTGACGGGTGGTGGTGCGAGGCTCAGCCAATGGGCGAGGTAGGCTGGAGCATCGGTCACGGCGAGTCGTATGCGAATACGGACGAGCAGGACAATGTCGAGAGCGATATGCTGTACGAATTGCTCGAACGCGAAGTCGGCCCGGCGTTTTACGATCGCGGCCGCGACGGCATTCCGCGCAGGTGGATTCGCATGATGAAGAACTCCATCAAGATGATCGTTCCGGAGTTTAATACGCATCGAATGGTGACCGAATACGCGGACCGATTCTATCTGCCTTGCACCGTCCGGCGGAATGAGATGCGCGCAGACAAACGCGCGCGGTCTAGCAAATTGACGACATGGAAACAGAGGGTTCGAACCAGCTGGGACAAAGTCCATTTTCTTTCGGTGGAATCGGGGCCGACGGAATCGTTGCCATTTAATTCGCACTTACCAGTGCGCGCTGACCTGTTCTTGGACAAATTGTCTGATAGCGACGTTGTTGTAGAGGTATACCATGGCGATGTGGACGCGTTCGAACGGATCACCATTGGCAGGACAACATCGATGCGTTGTGTAGAGAAACTCGATGGAAACATTTTCCGTTTCGAAGGTGCAATACTGTGTGACAAGACGGGACAGCAGGGCTTCACAGTTCGCGCGGTCCCGAGCCATGGCGATCTCGCGCAAAAGCACGAGACGGCGCTAATTTGCTGGGCATAAAGCAAGAGCTGTGACTAGAGGTTTCCGGGCATGATCATTGTCATGGCGTCGCGCGCGAAGGATGACATCGCGCGGGTCGTCGCCAAGATTAAAGAGCTAGGTTATCAGGCGCACTTGATCGAGGGCGTCGAGCGCACTGTTATTGGCGCCGTCGGCGACGAGCGCACCAAGGCAACGCTACTCGAAGCAATGGAGTCGATGCACGGCGTCGAGAGCGTCATGCCGATTCTGAAGCCGTACAAACTCGCGAGTCGCGAGATGAAGCCGGAATACACTGTTATTAAAGTTAATGGTGTGCAGATCGGCGGCGGCGCGTTTTGCGTAATGGCCGGGCCTTGCTCCGTGGAGTCACGCGAACAGATCATCGAGTCCGCGCATGTGGTGAAAAGCGGTGGCGGACAGATGTTGCGCGGGGGCGCTTACAAACCGCGCACGTCGCCGTATTCCTTCCAAGGCATGGAAGAAGAAGGCCTGAAACTTTTGAAAGAAGCGCGCGAGGCGACAGGGCTGCCGGTGGTGACGGAGGTGATGACGCCGGAGCAGGTGAAGATCGTGGAATCGTATGCGGACATGCTGCAAGTCGGTGCGCGCAACATGCAAAATTTCGGTTTGCTAAAAGCCGTGGGCAAGGCACGCAAGCCGGTATTTCTAAAACGCGGCATGATGTCCACGATTTCCGAATTATTAATGTCCGCGGAGTATATAATGTCCGAGGGCAATCGCGAGGTGATCCTGTGCGAGCGAGGCATTCGCACGTTTGAGACGGAAACGCGCAACACCTGCGACATTGCCGCGGTGCCGGTATTGAAAAAGTTAACACATCTGCCCGTGTTCCTGGATCCAAGTCACGCTACTGGGCATTGGGACCTGGTGGAGCCGATTGCGCGCGCGGCGGTGGCAGCCGGTGCGGACGGGTTGATGATCGAGGTGCATCCGCGGCCAGTCGAGGCGCTGTCGGATGGCGGGCAATCGTTGAAACCGGAGCGCTTCAAAAATCTTATGGACAACTTGAAGCCGCTGGTCGAACTGATGGGAAAGAGAATCTAGGGAATCATGGCTGAGAACGAGATCGAAGAACACGAAGAACTGGAGCCGGTCGAGTCGCTTGGGCGCGACGAAACGCGGCAGGCGATTCATGCGCTGTTGTTTGTGAGCGACAGGCCGGTGAGCGCGGACCGTTTGTCCGAGGCGCTGGGCGATGTGGACAAGGAAGTCGTCGTCAATTTGCTGGATGAACTTGGCGGCGAGTTGGAGAATTGCGGCGCGCCGTATAAGTTGCGGGAGATCGCGGGCGGGTACCAGTTGGTCACGTCTTCCTTATTTGCTCCGTACATTCGCCGCATGCTTCAGATCAAGAAGAGCAATAAGCTGTCGAAGACTGCGCTGGAGACGTTGGCAATCATTGCCTATAAACAGCCCGTGACGCGCGCGGAAGTGGAATCGGTGCGCGGCGTGAGCGTGGCGTATGCGTTCGACACCTTGCAGGAAAAGAAATTGATCAAGGTGTCCGGCGTTGCGGAGGTGCCGGGCCGGCCGAAATTGTATCGCACGACGGAAGAATTCCTGGTTCACTTTGGGATCAAGAGCTTGAAAGAATTGCCGTCGATGGAAGAGATTAAGGAGCTTGCGTAGCGCGCGATAGACATTGTTGCGCAGGCGTTCGCTTTCAATCGTTTGGCCCGAAAACCGCGTAAACGCGGAATCACAAATCTAATTCCAAACTACCTGCTCCATTTGCCGATTATGCGTCTTCAACAATATATGGCCTCTTGCGGCGTTGCCTCGCGGCGCGCGTCGGAGGCAATCATTTCGGCGGGGCGCGTCACCATAAATGGACGGATCGCTTCGCTCGGGCAGAGCGTAAACCCTTCGACTGATGATGTGCGTGTGGACGGGCAGTCGATTGCCAAAGACGACAAGGTTTACATAATCCTCAACAAGCCGCGTGGCGTCGTGACGACGGTGAAAGACACGCACGGGCGCAAGACTGTCATGCACTTTGTAGAAGATGTTCCTGCCCGCGTGTTTCCTGTCGGGCGTCTGGACTACGACGTCGAGGGCGCGCTGCTCATGACCAACGATGGGGACCTGGCGTTTAAATTGACCCATCCCAAGTATCGCATCGAGAAACTTTATCGCGTTCGCGTCAAAGGGAACGTATCGAAAGAGACCGCGCGCGAATTGGAAAAAGGCGTCATCTTGGACGACGGGAAGACAGCACCCGCAAATGTGAGGATTCTATCCGCAGAAGAGTGGGCGTCCGACTTTGAACTCACCCTGACCGAAGGCCGTAAACGCGAAGTGAAGCGGATGTGCATGCATGTCGGGCATCCGGTGCTGGCGTTGGAGCGGATCGCATTCGCGGGGATAAGCGCGAAAGATTTGGCGCATGGCAAGTGGCGCGTACTCACTCCATCCGAAGTGAAAGGCCTACGCGAACAAACCGGCACTGCCACGAAGTAACACGCTCACTTCACCAAGCGATTCGGCTTGGACCAGATGACGCGGGCATTCAGCACGCGAGAATTCACGCCGGGCTTCAGCGCTTCCCCGAAGATGCCTTCGGCGTCCGTCACCCAAGATTCCTTGTCGTTCACGTTGGTCGCGCCGAAATTGCCGTAGGTCGCGCCATTGTTGGGCATCAATTCCTTTTCGGTGGCGCGGAGCACGACGAGCTTTACCGGATCCACTTGCGCCATGAATAGCGGTGCACGATTGCGGAAGACATTGTCGTTGTTGGCACCGCGGCGCGTGTAGATGAGGAAGAGTCCATCGCTGTGTGTGAGCCAGTGCTGCTGCGTGTTGTAGCTGCCGAGCTCTCGGCCATCGTCAAAGGTCCATTCTTTGATGGCTTCGTAGTGCAGGCCATCTTTGCTCGTCGTGACGTATCCCTTCTGGTCGTTTCGAATGGTGAGGAAATACGTTCCGTTGTAAAGCGCGATGGATGGTTCGCAGAGTCCACGATCGACATTCAGTTGCATGTCATTGCCATAGTCGATCGCTTTCATGGTTTCACCATCGAAACTGCATTTGAGCGTTGTCACTGCATAGATGCCGTCTTGCGAACTCTTGTAATAAATCGGCAGGAGGATGTTTCCGTCGTCCTGCACTAGCCATTGCGAGCAGCCGGGGCCGGAGATGTAGAACTTCGCGTCGTTGTCTTTCAGTTCAATGTTGCGCCAGCCTGACCACGTGCGCGTGAAGGGATCGTGCACCGCGTAGGCGGTTTGCAACGAGCGCGGCTTGTCTTCGAGTTGTGCGCCATCTTTGCTGTAGCGCAGTTGCAATCCGAGCACAATGATCTTGCGCGTTTGCGGGTGCCAGCCTGGTGTCGCATCGCACACGGCGATGGTCTCGCCGTTCTCGCCTTCGCGCCACGCCAGTTCGGGCACTTCGCGTGGGCCTTTCCATGTCTTGCCGAGATCTTCCGTAAGCATAACGTACATGCCGGAGTAATAGTCACTCGCATCAAGGTGCTTCTGTAGCGTGATACCGACAGATGGCATGCCGTCCTTGCCATCACCGGGCACTGCTGCCGCGCGCGGATGAAACCAAATCCAATCACCACCGTCGTGGGAAGTGACAGTTTCCAGCTTCACATCGAAGGGAAGGATCGGAACTTCAGCGCATGCAGGGAGCGGTTCTAGACTCGACAAGCAAACACAGATTAAAAACGCGCCGATACGGATGATTTTGCGCATATCAACTATCCTAACGATGTTTTCAATTTAGTGCTTGGTGTATAGCACAGGACCACATTCAGAAAAAAGGGGCTATCTAGACCTTTTCAGATGACGTTAAGAGAATCTTCACGGAAACTCATACTCGGCCCGCGAAAAGGTCGAAGACGAAGAGCCGGCGAGCTTCGGATGAGACATCAAACGAAACCGGCGCCGCACTTTCATGCGGCGCCGGTTTCTTTGTCTCGGAATCACGGGCGGGATGCCCGTGCTCCTTTATTTGCAGGTAGACACTCGGTTATTTCTTCTTTTTGCCTTTGCCCGCTGCTTTGGCTTTTTTGGTGTCGCGGGGCGATTCGATTGCGGCTTGCGCTGCGGCGAATCGCGCGATGGGTACGCGGAAGGGACTGCAGCTTACGTAGTTCATGCCGACGCGGTGGCAGAACTTGACCGAGCTGGCTTCGCCGCCGTGTTCACCGCAGATACCGACCTTCAAGGCGGGGCGCGTGGAGCGGCCGTTCTTGATGCCGATGTCGATCAACTGG
This sequence comes from Candidatus Hydrogenedentota bacterium, assembly GCA_020848835.1. GTDB lineage: Bacteria > Hydrogenedentota > Hydrogenedentia > Hydrogenedentales > SLHB01 > JABWCD01. The sequence goes on along the minus strand of JADLHJ010000011.1, from coordinate 2,569 downwards.
CCGATACCTTCCTGGTCGATCGCCTGGAAGGGATCGAGCGGCAGGATGCCCTTCTCCAGGTAGTAGGGTAGGAAACCGCCGATGTCGTCGCGCGAGAAGCCGAAGCCCATCTGCGTGAGGTCGTTGGTGCCAAAGCTGAAGAACTCGGCCTTCTCGGCGATCTTGTTCGCAACCAGCGCTGCGCGCGGGATTTCGATCATCGTGCCGACGAGGTAGTCGATCTTCACTTTGTACTGCTTCTGCACTTCATCTGCCACGCGGCGGACGATCGCTTCCTGGTTTTTGAATTCGTTCTCGTGGCCGACGAGCGGGATCATGATTTCGGGAAGGACTTTGACCTTCTGCTTCATGAGCTCGGCGGACGCTTCGAGGATCGCGCGGGCCTGCATCTCCGTGATCTCGGGGTACGCGATGCCGAGACGGCAGCCGCGGTGGCCGAGCATGGGGTTCAGCTCGTGGAGCTGGTTGATGCGCGTCTTGATCTTGTCGGGCGTTACGCCGATCTGCTTGGACAGTTCGTTAATCTGTGCGTCGGTTAACGTGACGAACTCGTGCAGCGGCGGATCGAGGAGACGGATGGTCACCGGTTTGCCGGCCATGACTTTGAGGATGCCGAGGAAGTCTTTCTTCTGGAAGGGCAACAGCTTCATGACGGCTTCGCGGCGTTTCTCTTCGGTGTCCGCGAGGATCATTTCGCGCATGTGGATGATGCGTTCGGGTTCGAAGAACATGTGTTCGGTGCGGGCGAGGCCGATGCCTTCCGCGCCGAACGCGATCGCCTGCGCGGCGTCTTCGGGGCGCTCGGCGTTGGTGCGCACGTTGATCTGGCGGATTTCATCCGCCCAGCCCATGAGCTTCTTGTACCACTTGTTCTTGTCAGGCTGCGCGGGCAACACGCCGACCTGACCTTGATACACGCGGCCGGTGGAACCGTTGAGCGAGATCCAATCGCCTTCGCGGATCGTGAGGCCATCGACGATCATGGTCTTGGCGCGGGAGTTAATGTCGAGCGCGCTGCAACCGACGATGCAGCATTTGCCCCAACCGCGCGCGACGAGCGCCGCGTGGCTGGTCATTCCGCCTTTCGCGGTGAGGATGGCTTCTGCGACGTGCATGCCGTGTACGTCTTCAGGCGAGGTTTCGTTGCGGACGAGGATGACCTTCTTGCCTTGCTTCGCCCACGCCGCCGCGTCGTCTGCGGTGAAGGTGACTTGACCGACGCCGCCGCCGGGGCCCGCGGGGAGACCTTTCGCGAGGGTGCGCGCGGCGCGTTCCTTATCGGGATCGAGCATGGGGTGGAGGAGCTCGTCGAGCTGTTCGGGCTTCACGCGTTTGATCGCAGTCTTCTTGTCGATGAGTTTGCTTTCGCACATCTCGACGGCCATGCGGACCGCCGCGGTGCCGGTGCGTTTGCCGGTACGGGTCTGGAGCATCCAGAGTTCGCCGTCTTCGATGGTGAACTCGATGTCCTGCATGTCCTTGTAGTGCTTCTCAAGCTTGAGGCGGATCGCGTCGAGTTTCTTGTATGCCTTCAGGTTCACTTCTTCGAGCGACTTGTGATCCTGCGTGCCTTCGGTCTTGGTGGCCTTGTTGAGCGGGGACGGCGTGCGGATACCCGCGACGACGTCTTCACCCTGCGCATTGACGAGCCATTCGCCATAGAACTTGTTGTCGCCGGTTGAAGGGTCGCGCGTGAAGGCTACGCCGGTTGCGGAGGTTTCGCCCATGTTGCCGAATACCATTGCCTGGCAGTTGACGGCTGTGCCCCAGTGATCGGGGATGCCTTCAATGCGGCGGTACGCGATGGCGCGTTTGCCGTTCCAGGATTGGAACACGGCCTTGATGCCGCCCCAAAGCTGTTCGCGGGCATCGTCGGGGAAGGGCTTGCCGAGGCGTTCCTTCACGATCGCCTTGAACTTCTCCGCGAGCTGCTGCAGATCTTCGGTTGTGAGCTCCGTGTCTTCCGTGACGCCGCGTTCCTTCTTCACTGCGTCCATCGCGTGTTCGCATACTTCGCGCACGCTGTGGCCGTCTTTGGATTCGTGGCCGGTGGCTTTTTCCATGACGACGTCGGCGTACATCATGATGAGGCGGCGGTAGGCGTCGTATACGAAGCGGGCGTCGCCGCTCTTCTTGATGAGGCCGGGGATCGTCTTCGGGCTGAGGCCGACGTTGAGGACCGTGTCCATCATGCCGGGCATGGACATGCGCGCGCCGGAGCGGACGGACATGAGCAGCGGGTTTTTCGGGTCGTCGAACTTCTTGCCCATGACCTTTTCGGTCTTGGAGAGGGCCTTCTCGACTTCCTTCGTGAGTTCTTTCGGAAGTTTGCCGCCGTGCTTGTAGTACTCGGTGCACATCTCGGTGGTGATCGTGAAACCGGCAGGAACCGGAATGCCGATCGAGCACATGTCGGCAAGGTTGGCGCCCTTACCACCGAGTAACTCCTTCATGTCGCCGCGGCCTTCGGCCTTGGCGCCGCCAAAGAAGTACACAAATTTCTTCGCCATTGTGAGTATCTCCTCCCGTGCGTATCGCGCGGACGTTTCGCACCCTGCAACGGTGCGTG
>JADLHJ010000010.1 GCA_020848835.1 Candidatus Hydrogenedentota bacterium | reverse complement strand
TGACGGGCAAGCAGGCGCGCGCGAGCAAATTGGGCGGCGAAGTGTTGTGCGAGGTTTGGTAACTCCAAACCGCAACGAAAGGTCAGTGAACCGTGTCGAGAATAGGTAAATTACCAGTACAAGTCCCCGGCGGCGTGAAGGCTGAACTGAACGGCTTGCGCCTCAAGGTGACGGGCCCGAAGGGTACGCTCGAGCGCACCTTCCATCCCGACGTGAATATCGCGTTGGAAGACGGGCACTTGACCGTGACCCGCCCGAGCAACGATCCGGCGCACCGCGCGCTGCATGGTCTGACGCGCGCGCTGATCCAAAACATGATCATCGGCGTGACGACGGGCTACAGCAAAACGCTGCAGATCGTCGGTGTCGGTTACCGTGCTGCGATGCAGGGCAAGACGCTCCAGCTTTCGGTTGGCTATAGCCACCCGGTGCTGGTCGAGCCGCCCGCGGGCATCACGTTCACCGTAGAAGGCACGCAGACGATTAAAGTCGAAGGGATCGACAAAGCATTGGTTGGCCAGGTCGCCGCGAATGTTCGCCGCTGGCGCGAGCCCGAGCCCTACAAAGGCAAAGGCATCAAATACGAGAACGAGCATATCCGCCGCAAAGAAGGCAAAGCGGGCGGTAAGTAAAGAACGGAGTGAACGGTACCATGTCAGCGCTACCCGCAAAAATGAAACGGCTGCAACGCCGCAAGATGCACATCCGCACGAGCATCTCCGGCACGACCGAACGCCCGCGCCTTACCGTGCGCCCGACGTTGAAGCATATCTACGCGCAGGTGATCGACGACACGAGCGGCAAGACGGTCGCGCAGGCGTCGTCGGTAACGTTAAAGATTACGGGCGGAAACATCGACGCGGCGAAGGCCGTGGGCAAGGCGATCGCGGAAAGCGCGAAGGCCGCGTCCGTGGAGCGTGTTGCGTTCGACCGCAATGGCCGCTTGTATCACGGCCGCATCAAGGCCTTGGCCGATGCCGCGCGCGAAGCGGGTTTGGAATTTTAGGGTAAAGGATTCGAGCTGCGAAGGCAGCCACTGGGAGATTGACGTTGAGCACTGCTGCACAAGGAAAGCGCGAAGGCCGGGGCGAGAAGCGCCCGCGCGCGGAGCAATCGGAATCGCAGTACGTCGAGGCGGTCGTAAAGATCAACCGCGTCGCGAAGGTCGTTAAAGGCGGCCGCAACTTCCGGTTCAGCGCGATCGTCGTCGTGGGCGACGGCAAGGGCCGCGTCGGCGCGGCGATGGGCAAGGCCCGTGAAGTGCCGGACGCCATTCGCAAGGCGATTGACCGCGCGAAGCGCAACATGATCGCGATTCCCATCGTGAGCACGACGGTGCCGCACGAAGTCGTGGGCCGTTCCGGTTCCGCGCGCGTGATGCTGAAGCCGGCGTCGCTCGGTACGGGCGTGGTCGCAGGCGGTTCCGTGCGCGCGGTGCTTGAGAGCGCAGGAATTCAAAACGTGTTAACCAAGTGCCTCGGCTCGCACAATGCCACCAACGTGGTGTGGGCGACGCTCGATGGTTTGAAGCAACTGAAGACAGCCGAGCACATCGCCAGCGAACGTAATGTGCCCGTGACCGCGGTCCTGTAACCGCGCAAGGACAACGAATCATGCCGATGGATTTGAGCAATATCAGCATCGCACCAGGCGCGCGGAAGAACCGCAAGCGCAAAGGCCGCGGCGTGGGTTCCGGCAACGGCAAGACGGCCGGCCGCGGACACAAAGGCCAGGGCGCGCGTTCCGGCTATAGCATGAAGGCGGGTCACGAAGGCGGACAGACCCCGCTCGCGCGCCGCTTACCGAAGGTCGGTTTCTGGCACGAGAGCCGTTTCCCGGTTTCGATCGTAAATCTCGATGACATCGAAAAAGCGTTCAAGGCGGGCGATGTGGTGAACGCGGAATCGTTGACAAAAGCGAAACTCGTCGATCCGAAAAAGGGTGGCGTGAAAATTCTCGGCCGCGGCGAGATCACCAAAAAGTTTACCGTTGCTGCGCACGCAATCAGCGAAAGCGCGCGCACGAAGATCGAAGCAGCAGGCGGTACGGTCGAATTGATCGGCCTGAAGACATACGGCCGTCCGAATAAGCCGGCAAAGCGTGTGCAGGAGTAACTAAGTGTCGAGCGCGACAGAAGCATTCCGGAACGCGTTCAAGATTCCCGAGCTGAAGGGCCGTATTCTCTTCACGCTCGCGATGCTCGCCGTGTACCGTCTCGGGTCGCACATTCCGACCCCCGGCGTAGACGGCGCGGCGTTGGCCGAAATGATGAAGGCGGGCGGCGGCATGTTTGGTTTCTATGACATGTTCACCGGCGGCAATTTCGCGAACGCGACGATCTTCGCGCTGGGTATCATGCCCTACATCAGCGCCTCGATTATTATCCAGCTTCTCGTCGTAGTAATCCCCGCGCTGGAGAAATTGTCAAAAGAGGGCGCGGAAGGCCAGAAAAAAATTACCGAGTACACGCGCTACGGCACGATTGCCTTGTGCCTTGTTCAGTCGATCGGCGTGGCGACGTATCTGCAGAGCATGAACACGGCGGGCGGTCCGCAGATTGTTACGAACCCGGGAATCGGATTCTATTTGATTTGTATCATCGCATTCACGACCGGCACCGCATTTATCATGTGGCTCGGCGAACAGATCAGCGAATACGGAATTGGCAATGGAATGTCGCTGATTATCTTCGCAGGTATCGCGGCAAGCTTGCCGCGGGCCATGATGGACCTTGGTCAGTTGCTGAGCACACGCCAGATTAGCTGGATTGCGGTATTGTTCCTGTTCGCGGCGATGGTGCTGGTAGTCGCAGGCGTAATTATGATCACCACCGCGCAGCGCCGTATTCCGGTGCAGTACCCGCGCCAGGTAAAGGGCCGCAAAATGACGGGCGGCGCGCGCACCTACCTGCCATTGCGTGTCAACCAGGCGGGTGTGATTCCGATTATTTTCGCGAGTTCGCTGTTGATGTTGCCGACGATGATTGCCGGCGCATTTAGCAATCCCGCGGTTGAGAATTTTTTCAGTACATACTTCGCATACCATAGCTTGGCTTACAACCTGGTTTACGCCGCGCTGATTATTTTCTTCTGCTTCTTTTATACAGCCATCACGTTCAACCCGATCGAAATGGCGGAGAACATGAAGAAATACGGCGGCGTAATCATGGGTGTTCGCCCGGGTAAAGCGACCGCAGAGTATTTGAACAAAGTCATGACGCGCGTGACCGTGGTTGGCGCGTTTTTCCTGGCGGGGATTGCGCTGCTGCCGACATTGGTGCAGTCGCAAATGCCCTCGCTGTCCTACAATGTCGCCAGCTTTATGGGCGGCACAAGCTTGTTGATACTGGTCGGCGTTGCGCTGGACACGGTCCGGCAAATCGAGACGCACTTGACCATGCGCAATTACGACGGGTTCCTTGGTAGTGGAGGTCGACGCGTACGCGGACGGCGGCTGTAATGCCGGTCGCGGGG
>JADLHJ010000009.1 GCA_020848835.1 Candidatus Hydrogenedentota bacterium | reverse complement strand
AGAGCCTCTAACAAAAGTCATTCACGAAATTGAAGCAGATACAGACACAGCCCAAGGCAAGAAAGGCTTCGTGGATGTCCACGCGGCGTTCGTATCGCACGCGGAGTCTTCGGAATTGATGAAGCCAGCTAATCGTGCGCTCCACGACCCAGCGCAAGATCCCGAGTCCACTTCCGTGGCTGGATTTTCTGCGCGCGATGAATGCGCCGATTCCTCGATCGGACAGTTCGACTTCGTGGGGTGCGGAGTGATACGCCCGATCGGCAACGACATAGCGAGGGCGACGCTTGGGACGCCCCACTTTTCCTCGCACCGGTGGAATCGCGTCGATAAGCGCGACCAGTTGGGTCACATCGTGGCGGTTTGCGCCGGTGACGGTGAAGGCAAGCGGAATGCCCTGTCCGTCGGTGACGAGATGGTGCTTGGTGCCGAGTTTGCGGCGATCGGTTGGATTGGGGCCGGTTTGCTGCCCCCAAAAACGGCGCGCACGCTGGACGAATCGACCACAACGCGCGACCAGTCGATCCGGTCGGCCTTGTGTAGGCGCGCCAGCATTACTTCGTACACGCGCTGCCAAACTCCCAACTCCTGCCACTTGGATAACCGGCGCCAGCACGTCATACCGCACCCGCAACCCATTTCTTGCGGCAAATACTCCCATGGAATTCCGGTGCGCAGTACAAACAGAATGCCAGTGAGCGCATCGCGATTGGCGACCGCAGGTCGGCCATTGCTCTTGAGTGGTTTGTCCGGCGGTAGAAGGGGTTCGACGAGCGTCCACAATTCCTCGGGCAGAATCGCGCGAGCCATATGCTCCTCCAAGCAGCCCGTTCAAGGTGTTCCGGACTCTCTTGCGCTCTGCTCTATGTATCGGACGATTAAGCATGAACTTTAGCTTTTGTTAGAGGCTCTTAATCAATTGCTTGTCTAACAAGCGCTGTATTGCATCGCCGTACCAGTTTGCGAGTCCTTTAACCTGTCTTCCCCATACGGTCGTAGGTGTATACTCCTTGGTTTGTTTCAGGAATGTGATCTCTTCTCCACTCAGAGTATCAATTGCCAATCGTACCCGAGCATCATTATGGAAATTCTGCTCGCGCAAACGTCCAATGAGTTCTTCTCTCAAAATGGCTTTTGCTTGGTCTTTGTCCGTGAAGTCAATAGTCTTATGCGGCACGGTACTTACATCGAAAAGGAAATCATCGTGATCGTCGCGCACAAGGAGGACTTCGGACGAGTGACGACACGCCAATGCTAGTCCAACTTCGTATAGAACATTTGCATTTCGATACGGACGACCCGTTATTGAGTCCTTACCAATTGAAGAAACGTCGGCTAAGACCAACCTGGAATGGGCTACACCATCGCTAATTTCAGTTAGTATCGAATCTCCACTCTTTGAGATATCGATACGAAGCGCGGAAAGTTTGAGTCCATCTACATCAATTGAGCTTATGGCTGGAGCGATTACGTCATGGAAACGCGCGTCGTATTGGGGTGCAAAACTCATGGCAACAAAGACTTCTGGGCGCAAGTGTAAACGCCAGAAGGTTTTTAGAAACGTCTGGGGATGCATGCTTGCTGTCTAACTCCCGCATTTATGCACGTATGCTAATTGTTGGCTCTAGTATCCTGATCTCAGACGCAGAAAAAAGTCTACTTTGCGATAACCCCAGCAGCAAGGACGGCATCGCTGTCGTACAACACGGCCCACTGGCCGGGGGTGACGCTGCGCTGGGGTTGGTGGAAGGTTAGTGAGAATGTTTCGGGATTGGCTGCATCCGGCGTAACGGTGCAGGGGATTGGCGTGGCCTTGTAGCGGGTTTGCACGGCACAGTCGAAGGGTTCTTTTTGTGGGGGAATCGCGCACCAGGAGACTTGTGTTGCGGTGAGGCCGGTGCAGAGGGCTTCCTCTTCGTGGCCGACGACGAGGGCGTTGCGCTGCATGTCGATCTTTACGACGTAGTAGGGTTTGGGCGCGGCAATGCCAAGGCCTTTGCGCTGGCCGACGGTGTAGTTCACGAGGCCGCTGTGGTGTCCGACGAGTTCGCCTTGCAGGTTTACGATCGGGCCCGCGAGCGGCGCGTCGATACGGCTCACGAGAAAGTCGCGATAGTTGTCGTTGGGCACGAAACAGATTTCCATGCTCTCGGGCTTTTCGGCGGTGACGAGGCCGAGCGAGCGCGCGACGTTGCGCGTGTCTTCTTTCGACATTTCGCCGAGCGGGAACATGGCGCGGTGGAGCTGTGCCTGACCCAGGCCGGAGAGCGTGTAGCTTTGATCCTTATTGATGTCTTTCGCGCGCAATAGTGCCACGCGGTCGCCGCGCAATGTTGTGCGGGCATAGTGGCCGGTGGCGATTACGTCGGCTTCGATGGCGAGGGCTTTTTCGTAGAGTGCGCCGAACTTCACGCGCTGATTGCAGCGTGAGCAGGGATTCGGCGTGCGGCCAGCCATGTATTCGCTGATGAAATCCTGGATCACTTCGCGCTCGAAGCGTTGCACATAGTTGATGACGTAGTGGGGGATGCCCAGTTTGTCGGCGACGCGGCGTGCGTCCTGCGCGGCGTCGAGCGTGCAGCAGGCTTTGCTGGAAGTTTCGCGGCCTTCGCCGGAGGCGACGCGCATGGTCATGCCGGTGACGTCGTAGCCTTGCTCGACGAGTAGGGCCGCGGCGACGGAGCTGTCCACGCCGCCGGACATGGCGACGAGGACCTTTTTCTTTGGATTATTGACTGCGAAAGACATAACCGAATACCGATGTAAGGGGGGTATTATAAGGAAGAATGGGGGGGATGGGAAGTATGGGATTGATGGGAGAAATGGGAGAGGAATTGCGTGGAGACTCGACCGGTGCTGATTGAGAATGGACAGAAATATTTGACAGTCGCGGAGATGCGGGAGGCGGACCGGCGGTGTATCGAGGAGATTGGGATTCCGGGCGCGGTGTTGATGAATAACGCCGGGGCGGCGGTGTTTCGCGAGATTGCGCGCGGGCCGGTGGGTGTAGTGTGCGGCAAGGGCAATAACGGTGGCGACGGGTTTGTTGTCGCGCGACTGGGATTGTTGGCGGGGATGGAAACGCGGGTCGTGCTAGTAGGCGATCCGGACAAAATCACTGGCGATGCCGCGACATTTATGCGGGTGTATGAAAATCTTGGCGGGACGATTCAGGTGGCGCAGTCCGAAGAAGCGGCTACAAATGCTTTGCGCGCGCTACGCGATTGCGCGGTGCTGGTGGATGCCTTGCTCGGCACGGGCACGCAGGGCGAAGTGCGCGGACCAATTCGCGCAGCGATTGAGGCGTGGCCGAAGTTGAAGACGATTGCGGTTGATTTGCCGTCGGGCATGAACGCGGACACGGGAGAGGTCTGCGGCGCGTGTGTGCGCGCGGATGTAACCGTGACGTTTCAATGGCCAAAACGTGGATTCTTGAATCCGAGCGCGCGAGAGTATTTAGGAAGCATGAAAATTGCTGATATCGGTATACCCTTGTATTGCGTAAATGCATTGGGATAAACCAAATCTATGAGCAGCAGTCACGACAGTTCCAGTTCCACTGAAACGCGCCGAGGATGCGGGTGGCCGAGTGTGGGATGCGGGCTGCTCGCGATTGTGCTCGCCGCAATAATTATTCCAATCGCCGTATTCGTGCTGCAGCTTATGCTGCAGCCGCCTCACAGCGCTGATTGCCAACAAAATCTGAAAGCTATAGGGATACGATTCCTACGTTATTGCAATGAACACGAGGGTAAGCCACCAACATCGTTCGCTGATCTTGGCATCTAGCATGAAAGCGAACTGGATGTGTTCATTTGCCCCGAATCCAACGGTCGTGTGGGTCCATTGGAGTCTATTGCAGAATGGTCGAGTTATGAGCTTGTCCCGTACGACGGGCTCATCGATCCACGTACTTCCGTCATATTTCGCGAAAAGGAATCGCTTCACAAACCCAGCGGCCGAAACGAACTCTTTGCGGATGGACACGTTGCGTTCAAACCGGACGCTGAAAAGGCGCCGAGATAGTTAGACTTCAATCGTGCCTTCCAGGTAGAGCACTGCATTTCCAGCAATCCCTACGCGGAGTCCGCGGTCTTCGCAATAGATTTCGCCGCCGCGCCTGGACAATTGGCGCGCGAAAAGTTCTCTTTTGCCAAGTCGTTCGGACCAATAGGGGATGAGCGTGCAGTGTGCGGAACCGGTGACGGGGTCTTCATCGACGCCTTGGCCGGGTGCGAAGAAGCGGGAGACGAAATCGCAGTCGGTGCCGGGGGCCGTGGCGATGACGGCGAATCGGTCGATGTTGCGGAGCCGGATCATATCGGGTTTCAGGGCGCGCACGTCGTCCTCGTTCTTGAAGACGCAGAAGTAGTCGCGATTGCCGAGGACGAGTTGCGGCACGAGATCAAGCGCGGGCACGAGTTCGGGGTCGGGCGAGCAGGGCACGGGTGTCCGGCTGGGGAAATCCATTTCGAGCATGCCGTCTTCGCGGCGCAGGACGCTGAGCATTCCGCTTTTCGTCGAAAACGTGATCGATTCGCCTGTATAGTCCAGCTTTTCAAACAACACGAACGCCGATGCGAGCGTGGCGTGGCCGCAGAGGTCCACTTCCACCATCGGTGTGAACCAACGCAAGTCGAAGCCGTCGCCGCGCCTTGCAAAGAAGGCGGTTTCGGCGAGGTTGTTTTCCGCTGCGATGGATTGCATCTGTTCATCGGGCAGCCATTCCTCCAGTGGGCAGATGGCTGCGGGATTGCCCGCGAATACGCGGCTGGTAAATGCGTCTACTTGATAGATAGGAATGCGCACATTTTGCTCCTCTTCCGATGGCGCCAATTGTGAATTAAGCCTATGCACTTGTGCGAGCCGAGACCGCGTAAACGCGGAACTACGTACGGGAAGCCACGCTGTTTGTGGCGAATAAACCGTTAGCCTAACAGAAGGGCATGCGTATTCATGCGTTGCGTTCGCGGATGCAACGTGGTAAGCTTTGTGTTGAGCATTTTGTAACCGTATATGCGGTGCGAGTTTAAGGGGTGTGTGGGGCGCGCCGTGGCGTGAACGTTTTTCGTTACGCCGCGTAACCGCGCCCGGAGTCGCGTGGTCAAAGTCTTTGTGTGGGCCTGCCGGGCTGTCCGCTTTCCCACCGGGCGAAAACGCGAACTTGTGCTGGAGAACTTTGCGATGCCGAAATCTTCCGCGGCCCTTGCGTGGGTCAGGCAGACCGATGAAATAGAGCAACGGGCTATCAAAGCGGGTATTGCCGTCCATGCGACGACCGTTGACGAGATGGTGCGCGCGCGGGCCGAGAGCGATCCGAATCGGATGGCCTACCAGTATCTGGACGATGGCGAGATCGAAGGCGCACGGCTTACCTATAAAGAACTGGATACGCGCGCGCGGGCGATTGCCGGGCATTTGCGCAAGCATTGCGGCGTGGGCGATCGCGCACTGCTGATTTTCCCGCCGGGGCTGGACTACATGGCGACATTTCTTGGTTGCCTTTACGCAGGCGTCGTCGCGGTGCCGGTGTATCCGCCAGATCCGAGCCGGTTGAACCGCAGCCTCCCGCGCTTGAAAGTGATCGCAAACGACGCGAACACGAACATCGCGTTGACGACTTCGATGGTAATGCCGTTGGTCGAGATGATGGAACACCTCGATGCGGACTTTGCGAAGTTTGATTGGATCGCCGCAGACACCGTGCCGGACTCCGAAGCGGCAGACTGGCAGGGGCCGGTATCGACAACAGACTCGATTGCGTTTCTTCAATACACCTCCGGTTCGACATCCGATCCGAAGGGTGTGATGGTCACGCACGGAAATCTGCTCTACAACATCTGGGACATGACTTACCTCTGGCACTCCGAACAGCCGGAAGGAAGCCAGGTCACGTGGTTGCCCGCTTATCACGACATGGGCCTGATCTTCGGATTGCTGCTGCCCATCTATCGCCGCTGGCCCTGTTATGTGATGTCGCCGCTGGATTTCCTGCAGCATCCGTTGCGCTGGTTAAAGGCGATGTCAAAGTACCGCGCGACTTACAGCGTGGGTCCGAACTTTGCCTACGACTTGTGTGCGCGAAAAGTGACGCCGGAACAACGCGCGGCGCTCGATTTGTCGGATTGGGTAGCCGCCGCAAATGGTTCGGAGCCTATTCGTATCGAAACACTTGAGCGGTTTGTCGAGACGTTTCGCGAGTGCGGCGTTGATTGGTCACTATTTAAGTCCGGCTATGGGCTTGCGGAAGCGACGCTGAAAGTTAGCGGCACGCGGCCCGATCTTGAGACACAGATATTGACTGTTTCCGCCGAGGACTTGATCAAGCACCGCGTGAAGGTCGTGGAGCGCGGTGCCCCGGGTTCGCGCACGCTGGTGAGTTCTGGCGCGACGCACTTGCAGACGCGCGCGATCATCGTAGACGCGGATACGGGCATTCAGTGCAAGGCGGACACCGTCGGCGAGATTTGGGTCAGCGGTCCGACTGTCGCGAAGGGCTATTACAACAATTCCGAAGCGACCGAGAAGACTTTCAATGCGCGGCTCTCCGATACAAAGGAAGGTCCGTTTCTGCGCACGGGCGATCTTGGCTTCATTCACAAAGGCGAATTGTATGTCACGGGCCGCATTAAGGACGTGATCATTGTCGATGGTGCGAATCACTATCCGCAAGACATTGAAGAAACGGTCGAGAAGTCGCACCCGGCGATTCGTCCTGGCTGTGTGATCGCGTTTCCGGTAGATGACAACGGGCCTGAAAAGCTGGTGGTCGTTGCGGAGGCGGGCGGTCTTTCAAATGCGGAAGACGCCGCGCCGGTGTACGCGGCGGTGCGCAAGGCCGTGGCGCGCGACCACGATCTGCGTGTTCACAAGGTGTGTTTAATCCAACCGCGCTCGATCCAAAAAACCAGCAGCGGCAAGCTGCAACGGCAGGCCTGCAGGCGCGGATATCTCGATAATACGTTGGACATAATCGCGATTGGTTAGTCGCGACAGGAAAGAACTATTGCGGAGCAAAGAAGCGATACAGGCGTGGCTCACTGAGCATATCGCCAGCGAACTTGGAATCAGCAGCAGCGAGATCAATCCGAACGGCGCGTTCGATGATCTCGGTATGGCGTCGCGCGACGCGGTGACGTTATCGGGCGATTTGGAAACCTGGCTGGAACGAAAACTATCTCCGACCTTGCTGTGGGAGTATCCGTCGATCGCACAGCTTGCCGCGTATCTCGCGGGCGAGAACGCACCCGCGCCAGAGGTGAGCGCAACGCAACCCACATCATCAAACGAGCCGGTTGCAATCATCGGCATGAGCATTCGCGCGCCCGGCGCGGAATCCGTCGATGCGTTTTGGAAGTTGCTACTCAACGGAACGGACGCAATTTCCAAGGTGCCTGGTGATCGTTGGAACGCCGACGACTATTTTGACGCGACGCCCGGCACCCCGGGAAAAATGTACACGCGCGAAGGCGGGTTCATGGATCGCGTCGATGCGTTCGACGCGGATTTCTTCGGCATTCCGCCGCGTGAAGCCGCGCGGATGGATCCGCAGCAACGTCTATTGATGGAAACCGCGTGGCACGCGCTGGAAGATGCGGGTGTGCCGCCGACTTCGCTTGCGGGATCGCAGACGGGCGTATTCGTAGGGATAAGTTCGAGCGATTACTCGAGTGTTCAGCTTGGCGATGTAAATCGTGTCGATGCCTACGCGGGCACGGGCAATGCGCACAGCCTTGCGCCGAACCGCATTTCATATTTCCTCGATCTGCGCGGCCCCAGCTTTGCGGTGGATACCGCGTGTTCGTCGTCACTGGTTGCGGTGCACCAAGCCGTCACGAGCCTTCGCAAAGGCGAGAGCACACTCGCACTCGCGGGTGGCGTCAACGTCATACTTTCACCAGAAGTGAATATGGTCTTCTCGCACGCACGCATGATGGCGCCGGATGGCCGCTGCAAAACGTTTGATGCGTCTGCGGATGGTTATGTGCGCGGCGAAGGCTGCGGTGTGGTCGTGCTGAAGCGATTGAGCGACGCTCTCGCAAACGGCGATACGATCCAGGCGGTCATTCGCGGTTCCGCGATTAACCACGATGGACGCAGCAACGGCATTACTGCGCCGAATGGATTGGCGCAGCAGGACGTGATTCGCCGCGCACTTGCCGATGCTGGCGTAACAGCGCAGGAAGTTGGCTACATCGAGGCTCACGGTACTGGCACGTCACTCGGCGATCCGATCGAAGTGGATTCGTTGAAAGCGGTGTTGTTGAAAGATCGCTTTCTCGATAATACCTGCGTGCTCGGTTCGGTGAAGACCAATATCGGTCACCTTGAAGCGGCCGCAGGTATCGCGGGATTGATCAAAGCTGCGCTCGTGTTGAAGCACGGTACCATCCCCGCGCATTTGCATTTGAAGCAGGTTAATCCGCTGATCGAACTCAACGGCACGCCGATGCGTATCGCGACGCAGCAGGAAGCGTGGGACGTTGAGAAACGCATTGCGGGGGTGAGTTCGTTTGGATTCGGCGGCGCGAATGCGCACGTCATTCTGGAAGCGCAGCCGGTATCGCGCGAAGTTGCGCCGGCAGAAGTCGAGCGACCACTACACGTGTTGGCGCTTTCTGCACAGTCGGACGATGCACTCAAATCAATCGCAACAACATATGCCGAATCAATTGAGGCGTTGTCCTTTGCTGATGTTTGTTACAGCGCAAACACAGGGCGCGCGCATTTGCAGAAGCGTTTCTCCGTTGCCGCAAGCACCGCCGCGGATGCGGCAGCGTCCTTGCGCGAGTATCTGGACAAAGGATCATCAAAAGCGGTTGTCGCGGGTAACGCTAAATCGGCGGAGCAACAGCGTCTGGCGTTTTTATTCACAGGGCAGGGCGCGCAGTTCCCGCAGATGGGGCGTGGCCTGTACGAAACAAGTCCTGTGTTTCGTCGTGTGATGAACGAATGCGACGAAGTGTTGCGCGGTCGGCTCGATGTGCCGCTGCTCAAGGCAATCTATCCTGGTGAAGGCGAATCATCGCCGCTGGACGAAACGTCGTACACGCAACCGGCTTTATTCGCAATTGAGTATGCGCTCGCGGAGTTGTGGAAATCGTGGGGCATCACGCCGTCGGTGGTCATGGGACACAGCGTCGGCGAATACGTCGCGGCATGCGTGGCAGGTGTATTTTCGTTTGAAGACGGATTGAAACTGATCGCCGAGCGCGCGCGCCTAATGGGTTCGATGCCGCCGGGCGGTACGATGGCAGCGGTGTTGACCGATAAGGAAACGGTCGCCTCCGTTCTCTTAACGCATGTGGGGATGGTCGCAATCGCGGGTATTAACGGCCCGGCAAACACAGTCATCTCCGGTCCCGAGTCTGAAGTCGATGCATTGCTTGCGCAATTCAAAGAGCGCGGCGTGAAATCGATCAAGCTCAATGTGTCGCACGCGTTTCATTCGCCCTTGATGGATCCGATGCTGAACGCTTTCGAGCAGTTTGCATCGCGTTTCACGTTTAACGCGCCACGCATTCCGGTCGTGTCCAATTTGTATGGGCGCGTGCCGGACGACGCATCTGCATTTACGGCCAGCTACTGGCGTAAACACCTGCGCGAAGCGGTGCAGTTTGTCGATGGCATTAAGGCCATCACGGAACTCGGTGTGACCACATTTGTGGAAGCAGGCCCGCAGGCGACGCTATCGGGTATGGGAGCGCGTTGTGTCGCGAAGGACGTAGCAACGTGGTTGCCTTCGCTCGCAAAAGGGCAAGACGACTGGCAGGTGATGTTGCGCTCGCTGCAATCCTTATACGCCGCAGGCGCCAATGTGGATTGGAAAGGCTTCGATGCACCGTATTCGCGTAAGCGTGTGGCGCTGCCGCTGTATCCGTTCGCGAAGCAGCGGCATTGGCTGGATGACGCAGCAGTTAGCCGTAAGGTCGTCGTGCCGGTTTCGGGGAAAAAAGCCGCGACCTCTCAACTGAATGGATTGTCGGACTGGTTATATCAGGTGCGATGGGTCCTACAGGATCATACAGAACATCCTGCGGCGATACCGTCGCATTGGATTATCTTTGCCGATTCGCAAGGCGTGGCGGATTCGCTCGCGCAGCAGATCCGTGCGCGCGGTGGCGAGGCGGTACTGGTCCGCGCAGCGAACGCGTATGCCGACAACGGCGAGTTCGAGATAGCCATTGACCCGATGAACCGTGCAGATTTCGCGCGGTTGTGGTCGCAATATGGGAAGAACTGCGATCGCGTGGTGCATATGTGGTCCCTGGATGCGCCGAATGTGGATGACGCTACACTGCAATCGCTGCACCACGCGCACGCGCTTGGTTGCGGCACGCTATTGCATCTCTTCCAAACGATTACATCCGCGGAAACGCTTCACGCCCGCGGCACGGATGCGCAGCATTTAATATGGTGTGTAACGCGCAACGCGCAACGCGTTGAACCGTCGATGAACGGAATCTCAGCGGCACAGGCACCGCTTTGGGGATTTGGACGAAGCGCGGCGCTTGAGCATGGCCGTCTGTGGGGCGGGTTGATAGACCTCGATTCGTCGGCGAACGCGGACGATGCAGAATTGCTTCTGCGCGAAATTGATGCACCGGATAATGAAAACCAAATTGGATTGCGCCATGGCAAGCGTTTCGTGGCGCGATTGGCGCGCACCAAGGAAGCTGCCGGCGCAGGTAACGGTCACGATATTTGTTGTTCGCCGGAAGCAACTTATCTGGTAACTGGCGGCCTTGGCGGTCTCGGGCTGCACGTCGCGAAGTGGCTTGGCAATAAAGGCGCGAAACACGTTGTGCTTTTTGGACGCACCCCATTGCCGCCGCGCGCGGAGTGGGAAGCCGTTTCCGATGCGACGACGCGCGAACGTATCGCAACGATCTGTGCATTGGAAGAAAACGGTATCGCCGTGCAGTGCGCGTCGGTCGATGTGTCCAACGAGACGCAATTACGCGAGTTCATCGCCGCGCACGAGCGGGACAACAAACCTCCGATTCGCGGCGTCGTGCATGCCGCCGGTGTGATCGACGATCACACGGTCGCCCAGTTGAGCATGGATTCGTTGACGACGGTGATGCGTCCGAAGGTGGATGGAACGATTCTGTTGCACCGCCATTTCGATGCAAATGGAAACGGGGCGGCAAACCGGTTGGATTTCTTCGTGTTGTTTTCGTCCGTGGCGGCTGTGCTTGGCGCGCCGGGTCAGGCGAATTATGCGGCGGGCAACGCGTTTATGGACGCGCTCGCGCAACACCGCCGCGCGCACGGGCAACCTGCGCTGTGTATCAATTGGGGCCCTTGGTCTGAAACGGGCATGGCCGCGCGTACGCAACTTGCCGATCGCTGGGCGGCCCAGGGAATCGAAAGCATTAGCCCCGACGAAGGCATCGCCGTGCTCGATTCGCTGATGTCGAGCGACGAGACAAATGTCGGCGTGTTGCACGCGGACTGGGACCGCGTAGGGCGCCGAATTCCCGCTTTCGCTGAATCGCCGTTGTTCTCGGATTTGATGAACGGTCACGCGAAACCAGCGGCTGTACCGAGTGCGCCTTCTGCGCCGTCGTCAAACGACGTTGAAGCAATCGAGGCCTATCTGCGGCGCCAGATCGCGCAGGTCTTGTATCGAGATGAGAATGACATCGCCATCGATCGCAACTTCGGCGAACTCGGCGTCGATTCGATCATGATGATGGAAATCGTGAACAGCATTGAACGCGATCTGCACGTGCGCCTGTTCCCGAAAGAATTGTTCGACCGGCCGACGATTGCGGATCTTGCGCCGTATCTGGTGAGCGAAGTGGCCAAGCTCGATCACCGTGCGGATGCGCAGGTGCAATCAACGGGTGCGCGCTCTACTACTGCTCGGCTGCGTCCAAGGCTGAAACGTATCGGGCCGGCTGTACGTAACAAGCCCGCAGTGTTCTTGCTGTCCGCGCCGCGTTCGGGATCGACGTTATTGCGGGTGATGCTTGCCGGGCACAAACACCTGTTCAGCCCGCCCGAGCTTCACTTGCTGCAATACAACACAATGCGCGAGTGGCACGATGGCCTCGGCACGTCATTCCTCGGCGAGGGACTGCCGCGCGCTTGGATGGAACTGCGCGGGTGCAGCGCCGAAGAAGCGAAAGCGCAGATCGACGAGTACGTAAAGAGCGACGTGCCGGTTTCAAAAGTCTACGCCGATTTGCAGGAAATCGTTGCGCCGCGCTTGCTGGTGGACAAGTCGCCGTCCTACGGCGAAGGTGTCGATATTCTTGAACACGCCGAGCGCATTTTTGACGGCGCGAAATACATCCACCTCGTGCGGCATCCGTATTCGGTGATTGAGTCTTTCATTCGTAATCGTTTTGATCGCCTCATGATGGATGGCGATGCCGACCCAATGGCTGCGGGTGAGGAAGTGTGGTCGATGCACAACGCGAACATTGCCGACTTCCTGCAGACCGTCGATGACAAGCGCAAATTCCTGATCAAATATGAAGACATCGTCGCGAATCCCGAAGATGCGATGAAGGCGATGTGCGCGTTTCTCGAAGTGCCGTTCGACCCCGCGGTGCTCACACCATACGAAGGCGAGCGCATGACCGACGGTATCCGCGAGAAGTCGATGCCGATTGGCGATCCGAACTTCAAGAAACATGACAGCATCGATTCATCGCTCGGCGATGTTTGGAAACGCACACGGCTGCCACGCAAACTGGGCGGTTACGCACGCCGCGTAGCGACGGAACTTGAATACCCATTGCCGGTGGAAGTTCCTGGTTCCGGTAACTTGGATGTTGGCATTTCTTCAAATGTGCCGCACATTGTCGCGATTCAACCGAAGGGCACGCGCCCGCCGTTTTTCTGCTGCGCCCCTGCAGGCGGCATGTCGTACATGTATTTTCATTTGCCGAACTATTTGGGCGAGAACCAGCCGATCTATGCGTTGCAGGACCCCGCGCTAAATCCGGCGATCGAACCGTTTCCGACGATGCAGACGCTGTGCGCGGAGCAGGTGAAGGCGATCAAGTCCATTCAGCCGAATGGGCCTTACCATCTCGGAGGCTGGTCTTTCGGTGGAGCAGTGGCATTTGAGACGGCGCAGCAGTTGATGGCCGGCGGCGACATGGTCGCCTTTCTGGGCATCATCGATACGGAAGCGCGTGTCGATAGTCACAAGCCAAAAACCTTCAATGACCGCTTGCAACAGGTCTGGGGCAATCTCAAGATGTCCGTCAAGGTTATGGGCAATTGGGGGCCGTACGCGAAAGACTTCATTTACATCATTCTGCCGTCGGCACTGAAGCGCAAGAACAAACACGGCGAGCCGTCGCTGTGGGAATATCTGACCTTCACGTGGGCGGACATGATTCGCCACACGCTGGTGAAAAAGGCGGACATGGCGCAGGTGGTGTCGCGTGACAGTCGCGTGTTGCTGGTGAAGCAGCCGCAGACGCGCCGCACATTCAAGGTGCTAAAAGCCAATTTGAAAGCATTACTTGCGTATGAGCTGAAGCCGTACCCGGGGCGCATCACGCTGATGCGCGCCGAAGATCAATCGATCATGCATAAGCTCACCGACGATCCTACTTTGGGTTGGGGTGAGCTCGCGAAAGGCGGCCTCGATATTTTTGAAGTGCCGGGCAATCACGCGGTTTTGATGAATCCGCCGTACGTCATAAAGGTTTCGGAAGTGTTGCAAAATGGTATGGACAAGGCCATCGCGGAATATGGTATCGTTGCGCAGAGCGAAGAAGAGTAAGCGCAACGCAACATGATCCCGCACCTATTTCCACTACATCCCACGGGTACAAAACACCCGTTTTTTTTGTGCGCGCCCGCGGGCGGCGTGTTGTTTCCTTGTTACAATGTACTGAAGTATTGGGATGAAAATCGTCCTTTCTTCGCGATTCAAGACCCGACCTTGAACCCGGACCGGCCATATTTCAAAAGCGTTGAAGAACACGCGCGCGCGAACGTCGAGATTCTGAGGAAGCACGCGCCGGAAGGGCCATACATTATCGGCGGGTGGTCCTACGGTGCGATGGTTGCGCTCGACATGGCGCGGCAGCTCGAAGCGTTGGAAGAAAAGGTTGAGGTCGTCGTGCTCGACATGCGCGTGAACGGCCCAGGCCGCGAATCGCCGCTGGCAAACCTCACGCCGTTGCAGCGGCTCTACGTCATTCCGAAATTAATTGTCGCGGTATTCAGCCACACGGGTCCGTACTTTCGCGACGGCTTCTACATCATGTTCGGCGATCGCATCAAACGCGGACATCCAATGGCGCCGTTGTTGCGGGTGTGCATGCGCATGTTGGGCCGCGCGCCGGTGGCAGACGTCGTTGAGTCGCGGCCGCATCTAGACATTCCGACCGCTGGATTGTTCCGCTGCCTGCGCGTGCTGGGATCGAACATGCGCGCCTTCCGCAAATTCAAACCATCGCCGGTGAATGCGCACGGTTCTTTGATTAAAGCGAGCGATAGTGCTTCGCTTGGCTTGCACGATCCCGATCCCGCCATGGGGTGGGGCGATGTGCTGCGTGGAGGCGTAGATGTGTATGACACGCCGGGTAACCACGTCACGTTGATGCTGCATCCCGCAATTGAGATTGCCGCCGATGCGATGCAGAAATCGCTCGAAACCGCGGATCGAAATTTGGATGTTCTCGCGGCGGTCTGATTTTTTGGGCGCGCGCACTACTCCGCGCTTTGCGGCCTCGCGCGAAACTCCGTACTATCACCTTCATGTCCGATAAACACATTCACGGTGTGAAAGCTGTCAGCGAAGCCCTGCGCGAGCCTGGGCGCGTGAACCGCGTGTATGTTGCAAAGGAATCGCGGGCGCATGGTGCTGACGCGCTCGCGACGGCGGCGAAGGCCGCCAGCGTGCCCTTCGATTACGTGCCCCAAGCCAAGCTCAACGAACTCGCCGGGACGATGGAGCACCAAGGCGTCGTCGCGGTGATAAGCCCTGTTGCTTATGCGTCATTCGAGTCGATTTTAGAATCGTGTCCCCCTAAAGCGATTGTTCTCGTGCTTGACCAGGTACAGCATCCCCGCAATTTGGGTATGCTGATTCGCACGGCGGCGTGCGCGGGTGTTCATGCGGTTGTATTGCCAGAGCGCGGTGGTGCACTGATCGACGATGACGTGCTTCGCGCCAGCGCGGGGGCCGTGTTTCACGTGCCGGTGGCGACCTGCGGTAATGTGGCTCAGGCATTGCGCGATCTTCGTGATGCGGGGTTTTGGTCTTACGGGCTCGACGCTTCGGGCGAGCAGAGTGTGTTTGCTACCAACTGGGCAGATCGCTGCGCGATTGTGGTGGGCAACGAGACCAAGGGTATGCGGCCCGGTGTACAAAAGGCGTGCGACGTGATGGTGCGCATTCCGCTGGCAAAGGGAATGGACAGCTTAAACGTGTCAGTCGCCGCGGGCGTGACATTGTATCAGGTGGCTGCGCAGCACGGCCTTCGATAGCGATTGAGCCAACACAAGTCACTTTTTTTCCATACATCCCCGTCTTGCAAAGCTTGCCGATTCCTGCAACCATGAAGCACCAATTCCACTGCAAGGGAGCCATGCCATGGAACGCACGCCGGACACCGTTGATCGACGCGGATTCATCAAAACCACGTTGGGAGCCGCCACCGTTTCCGCGCTGGCAGCGGGACCAGCCGGCACCGCGCCCGCGGCAAAAAAAGAGATCACGTACTCCGGCAAAATTCCTGTCCGTAAATTCGGAAAGACGGGCTACTCGTTTCCGATCATCGGGCATGGCGGTTCGGCGATGATGGCGAAGGAGTATTCGTACTACGGTCTCGACAACCCGCCTTCGCCAGAGGACCGCATCAAGATGGTGCGCGACGCATACGACCTGGGTGTGCGCTATTTCGATACCGCGCGCATTTATCAAGAGAGCGAAGAACTCATGGGCAAGGGCCTGAAAGACATTCGCGATAAAGTTTTCATCGCGTCTAAGGTCATGGTTCCTACACCCGACAAGGTCCGCGCGAGCGTGGAAATGTCTTTAAAAACGATGCAAACAGACTATATCGACCTCATGCAGATTCACGGTCCGATGATCGAGCAGCATGGTTACGAAGGTTGCATGCCGCAGTTCGAAGAACTCGCGAAATTGCGCGACGAGGGATTGATCCATTTCATCGGCATTACGGGCCACAATAAATTTGAGGAAATGTACAAGCTGATTGCGTCTGGCAATTTCGATTCAGTACTCATCGAATACGGCTATTTCAAAAAGGGCTACAACACGCGCCATTCCGACGCGATGCTCGAGTGGCGCGAGAACTGCGTCGCCAAAGCACACGAACAGGACATGGCGATCATCGCCATGAAAGTCCTCGGCGCGTGGATTTTCAATCACAACGCTAAAAATGTGTTGCCCGAATACGACGCAGAGGCCGTGAAGCGTTTGCCCGCTGCGGCCATCCGCTGGGTAATGAACGACCCGCGCATCAGCATGCTCAACATCGGCGTGTCTTATCCCGGCGACGTGGCGGAAAATATTCGCATCGCAACGGGCGACACGACGCTGACGAATGACGACCGCGTATTGCTCGCGGACTTTTCCGCAAAAGCCTATTTGACAGAGCGCGTGCAGGGATTCCCGGTAGTTTGATGGAGCGCCGGTGCATCCGAACATAAAGCGCGGACTTTTCGCCGCAGGTAGTGCGATAGCGGTTTATTTCGTTCTACTTCCCATGTTTTGGCCGGAGCCCACTGTCGCTGCAGAATTGCCCAGTGAAGCGCGCGTGGCCGATGTTCTGCCAATACGCGTTTCCGCGTCGGCCTGGCACAGCAATGTGCACATTCATCAGGTGCGGTTTTATGTGGATTACACTACGACCACCGCGAAGGGGCCGAAGGGCATTTTTTATCCGGAGCTAATTGTCGAACGAGATGCCGCCCGCTACGCCGGTGCTTTTGGGCGCAATCCTTTCACTTGGCCGCATACCGAATATGTAGACACGCAATTGGACCTCAGCAAGTACATCGACCAGGGATTAATTGGCCCGGGGGAATTGATCGGCAAGATTGACGTTACGTTCAATTACCATCCAGGCCGCGGCGGGAAGACTTTCAATCGCGATCGCACGCGCACGATGACAAAGAGCGTTCCGTTTCGAATCACGATTCACGGGTGATTGGGATTTGATCGATTGAGAAATGGTCGTTACGCTTCATCCATGTTTTTACGATTAGTCGTCGCATTTTTGGGTGTTGCTTTTTTTGCGCATGCGCAGTCAATGCCGAGTACGCGCGTGCTCACCGGCAAAGCGGGCGGGCCGGGCCTTCGCATCAACGGCGAGATTGTGTCGCCGCTCTTCTTTTGCGCGAACAATCAATTCGGGCGAGATGAGATTCTATTAGAGGAATTGAAGCTCGCGGCGGAGGCGGGCATTCCGCTATTTGCGTTCAATCTGCCATTGGCGTGGGACGGCGACGCGAATGTCGAAGCAGTCTTGGATCAGTTTTGTCCGGCGCACCCCACCGGTTTTTTCTATGTGCGCGTGTGGCTTGGCGGGAGCAAGGCGTGGTTAGACGCGCACCCCTCTGAAGCGATGACGCGACCCGATGGTACAACGATTCCCTGGGTATCGCAGGCAAGCGAAGTGTGGCGGGAGGACGCATCGCGCCTTTTGGCAGAATGCCTCAAGCGGATACAGGCGAGCCCGTATGCGAACCGCTTCATTGGCGTGCACATTACGGCGCAGATGTGCGGCGAATGGTTTTATCCGGAACCGAATGAATTCTTCGACTACAGCCAACCGAGCGCGATGGCATTTCGCGCGTGGTTGAAAAAGCGTTACATCAACGACAAAGGCCTAAGACGTGCGTGGGGCGACAATTCTGCATCGATCGGCGGAGCTACAATTCCATTGCCCGAACTGCGCGAAGCCGCAGTGTTTGGTCCCTTTCGCGACGCGATTAAGCACCGGCCTGCGATGGATTACGC
This sequence comes from Candidatus Hydrogenedentota bacterium, assembly GCA_020848835.1. Classification (GTDB taxonomy): domain Bacteria; phylum Hydrogenedentota; class Hydrogenedentia; order Hydrogenedentales; family SLHB01; genus JABWCD01. The sequence goes on along the minus strand of JADLHJ010000009.1, from coordinate 3,068 downwards.
GCAATTTGCGAACGAGCTTGTTGCCGAGAACATCGCGCATTTCGCGCACGTGGCCAAGCAAGCAATGAAAGGGCGCGGGCTTGTCGGTGCATTTTATGGATATACGTTGGAAGTGGGGGGGATCGCGCCGCGATCGCTCGCGCAGTCAGGACACCTCGCCTTTGCGAAATTGCTCGACTGTCCAGACATCGATCTGATCCACGCGCCGTATTCATACCTCGATCGTGAACTCGGCAATCCGGGCCACATGCATCTGCCACTAGATTCCGCGCCGCTGCACAACAAACTCGTGGTCATTGAAGAAGACTCGCGCACGCATACAGCACAGCGCACGGCGGAAGAGCACCTCGCCACCGGCAACAACGCGCTTTCGGCGAATGTGGAAGAAACGCTCGCGGTGAATCGGCGTAACGTCGCCAACGCGCTCACGCACCGCGCGGGCATGTGGTATTTCGATGTGCTCGCCGATGGACGTTGGAATGACAAGAAGTTTTGGGAGAGCGCCACGCTCACCCGCCGGCTTTTCGCGGAAGCGCGCACACCGGACTTGTTCCAACCACAGGTTGCATTCATCGTTGATGAGGATAGCGTGCATACGATGCAGGCAACGACCTATCCGTATCTCATGGAATCGCTCTCGTTTTGGCGCCGCGAACTCGATCGCATCGGGACGCCGGTTGGCTATTACCTTCAGTCCGATTTGCCGCGCCTGCCCGCGTCGATCCATGTCATGATTCTCGCCGACGCATTTTCACTTACCAGCGAACAGCGCCGCACACTCGAAAAGTTTCTTGGAAAAGGTGGTACGGTCATTTGGAATTTCGCGCCGGACATCTGGGGGGAGAACGGCGCGGACATCGCGCGCATCAGCGCAATCACAGGATTAACCATCGCGCCGCACGAAAGCGAAGGCCCGCTGCGAATCAAAAGCGAAGTCACGGACGAAGCCTGGGAACTTGGGACGGATTGGAAACTGCGTTTCAACGTAACATCAACCGCGAACGTACATGCGATCGCAAAGTATGAAGGCACGGATGGCGTCGCCGTTGCAGCGACGCCATACAAAGGCGGGATCAGCGTCTACACCGCGGTGCCGCGTTTGCCTGTAGGCATTCTACGCTGGATAGGAACCAACTCATTCGTCCATTTCTACCGCGACACGCCCGGCATGACCGGCGTGTTTGGGCCAAACATTGTCATTCACACGGACAAAGCGCAACGGTATACTTTCAAACTGCCTGATAACGCTCGGAGCATCGAGCGTATTGTGCCGCACTTGTCCATCCCCATCGCCGCGAATTCCAACACATGGCAAGACGACTTGCCGGAAAGGACGACAGCGATTTACCGCGCCACGCGCTAGTTGCTGGCGTTCGCGGCCTGCCCGATAACATCTCGCAGCCATGCCTCGAGCTTTGGTCGCCGTTGCTTCATCGTCATGCGCGCGAGTACATACCAGATGCCAACGATGAACAAGAGTGTCGGGATGGCAAGCGCGAACACTGTTGGAATTGCGGGGTTGATGGGCTCCTGCTGCGTCATCATCTCGTAGATTGCTTTCGATCCGATAGCACACACCATGATGCACCAGCCCGCGACGATAAACTGTATCGGGTAAGGAATACGCACCGTTGCGGTAACTCTGCTGCCGCGCTGCGTTTGAGTAACCGATGCTGCCAACACGGGATTGAACATGTTTCGTTCAAAGCGCGATTTGCGCGCCATGACCCAGAAACCCCTGGAATGCGTGCCGCCATAAAACTCGCTCTCGCGCGGTTGTACGAAGTCCTTCAACTGCCACATCGGCGGCAAGATTTCCCGCACCCGCGCGAGAATATCTTCCGGAGATTCGTGGCTTTCCAGTTCGATCATATTTGGCTCAATTCCGGGTCTAATGATAATTCCATGTGAACTTTGCTACTCCACCTTGATCATCCAGTAAGACATAACCGTCGCGATTGTAAGCCTGAAGCATAAAAACTATTTCCGATTTGCCATCTCCATTAAAGTCTGCCGCATCAAGGTACGTCAGTTTGGGGCCGACGATCGAATACTCCCCGTGCCTTTGCAGGAAGAATACTTTGTCGTCGCTCGCTGGGGGTTCGTCTCCGACAGTCGTCTCCAAAGTCGCGGGCAAAATCGGTGCTGCATCAGACGAATCGTCAAGAAGCGACACTTGAATCAGCTTGGAATTCCGCTTCTTTGATTCAAAGACCTGACCAATCTCAATGCTTTTTTGTGCCCATCTCTGTGGAGTCGACGGAAATGCCGTACGGAGGTGCTTTTCGAAACGGGCGATTTCTTTTTTCGTAAGTGTCGACTCAATCCAATGATCGGGGTCGGCGGCCTTTCGCGTACAAAGTAGTAGTGGACGATATGTTGGCTCGCACGGCCATCCGGCAAACTCAAGTGATGTGGTGCCGATTCTCGAAATGGGACACTCCAACCCGATTTTTTGCATACCAACGTGTGAATAAGCCGCAACGGAATCATTCCGGATACCGCTCAACTCGCCAATTTCGCTTCCTCGGTACAAAGCCATCCAATGAACGAGTTGCGGGTAGGCATGAAAAGAATTGCGCAGCGCCTCTGGAGTATCAAAGTCCGTTGGAAAGGACTCCCATCCTTTTTCTGTTAACTTGAATGCGACACGTGCAACGTAAATATCAGGCGTCGCTGCAGGAGATTCAAGGACCCCAATAATAAGCTCTCTGGAATGCGGCGAGGGCGTCTCCGTCCGTTGTGCGGAGAACAAGGCTACGGCAACGAAACTTTCCAGAAGAAATCTACCGAGCATTAATATCCCTTTTTCGCGCTACACTTCGATCTACGACAGACCATGCGAGAATGCGCATAAGTATGGCATAATAGGTGTTGAACATAGCCACGACGTGGCTCCCGGAGTAATTGACCGGCCCACCCTAAACCAGTGGGGGCGACTAGGTTTCGACGGGGGTGAAGAATCGTGGGTTGCGTGCCGGGGTTGATCGGTTGGCCCCGTTAAAAAGCCGATTACTTGTTAACTGCCAATAACGAATTGGCCCTCGCCGCTTAATTAACGGCGACGT
>JADLHJ010000008.1 GCA_020848835.1 Candidatus Hydrogenedentota bacterium | reverse complement strand
TCGCCGCGGCCTTCGGCCTTGGCGCCGCCAAAGAAGTACACAAATTTCTTCGCCATTGTGAGTATCTCCTCCCGTGCGTATCGCGCGGACGTTTCGCACCCTGCAACGGTGCGTGCGAACGATTGATAAACCCATCCCGTGCGGCGTTGCTGCCGCGTTTTCCCTACCGTGGAATCACGGTGAACGGCGTGGACCCCCGAAGCATTTTCCCCTTGGACCCCGCGCCCAGAAAAATCGGGGTAGTTTACTGTTTGGGGGGCGCGTGGTGCAAATACGGTGTGAAGGTGTGCAATTGCGGAGGAAGATTAAAAACGCTAGGAAGTACGTTACAGGGACTTCGCATTAAACACATTGATGTGATTTTCTTGACGTGTTAGGTGTGTCGCGTATTGGACATGGAATGTAGTTGGGTGCATAATGAAGGGCGTTGGCTTGGAAGGGCGCGGGCTGCGTGTGCTGTTCGCGCTTTTTGTTTGGGAGAATGTCCCCGCGTGGTGGAGGACATTTTGACGGGATGGCGCGGTGATATCGAGATAGTGCGTACCCGTACCGAACCCGCCGCAGGTTTGAACCCAATGTTGGAGCAGTAGAGGTTGGGTAGGACTTATCTTTCGTGGGGGCTGACGGCTCTTGTCTGCGCCGTCGTGATTTTCCTCTTGTGGCCTGTCCGGTCGGGATGGGTGCTCGCCTCGTTTGATGCCCCCGCGCCAGGCACCGATCCCGAGCATGACGCAATTCAGCAGGGCCGGACCATCATTACCTATTGGGACCGTTCGCAGGGCCATGAGTATGAGATGCACAACAGCCTTGTCGATGAGTTCAATAAGAGTCAGGACAAGATCTATGTGCGTACAGTCAGCATTGGGTGGCGCATTGAGAAACTACTGACGGCAATATCGAGTGGCGCGCCGCCGGACGTATGCAGTATGGACGGGCAGGCGCTGTCGCAACTGGCGCCGCAGGGATGTTTCATCCCGCTGAATGATTGGATGGCAACGCAGCCGAATATGCGCGAGGAAGATTTCTTTCCGCATATGTACGAGACCGCTTCGATGAACGGTACGGTGTACGGAATTCCCTGCACGACCGACGTGTATTGTCTGCTTTGGAACAAGGAAGCCTTTCGCAAAGCCGGCCTTGACCCGGAACGCCCGCCGCGGACGATGGAAGAATTACAGGAGTTTGCGGCAAAGCTGACCGTGCGCGGTCCCAACGGTGAGATTGAACAGATTGGTTTCTTACCCTGGCTGCCGTGGGACTTCACGTATATGTGGGGACGATTCTTCGGCGGGAACTGGTTTAACGAAGACTTCAGCGCGGTGGTATCGGCGCAGGACCCGCAAATTGTGAAGTCGCTGGAGTGGCAGCGGAGTTGGGTGAAAGACCCGAGCGATCCCAATCCGCCCGCATATGCATTAGATAAGGACGTTGCCCAGGCTTTTTATAATGGATTTTCTGCTGGGGGTGCGTATTTCAGTGCCACGAATCCTTTCTACACGGGCAAGGTCGCGATGATTCACGAGGGTGAATGGCAATGTACTTTCATTCCCAAATACGCGCCGAACCTGGAGTGGGGCGTCGCCCCGATTCCGCAGCCGGAAGGTGCGCCGCCGTTATGCTATTCGGGGTCCTGCGTATTGGACGGCGTTCCTGTTGGCAGCAAGAACATGGAGGAGGCACTCACGTTCTTGGCGTGGTACTACGCGCCGCGCGCCGATGGGCGGCCGTCTCCCGCGAGCGACTACGCGCACATGATTCACAATCTCACCGGGCGCAAAACGGAAGCAGCGCACGAGCGCTTTACGCAGGACCCGAAGTTTGCGGTGTTCGTGAATGAGCTGATGACAAAGCCCGCAATTTTCTATCCGTCGATTCCGGTTGGGCGGCAGTTCGCGGATGAATGCCAGAAGTCGCGCGAGTATGTGATGTTCGGACAGAAAACGGCGGAGCAGGCATTGCTGGATTCGCAGACGATGGTGAATGGGGAGTGGGATCGGTTGCGTCTCGAAGCACCGGAGCACGTGCAATGACAAGGACGGAACGCCGCGATTTGCGCAACGGGCTTTTATTTGCGTCGCCATACATTATCGGGTTCCTCACGTTTACATTTTATCCGTTTGCTGCAAGCGTCTATTACAGTTTTTGTAGCTTTAATGCGATTGACCCGCCGGTCTGGACGGGGTTGTCGAACTACCGGCAGATGATGTCCGATGGCTATCTGCACACGTCGTTGTACAACACGTTTTACTACACGATAGGTTCCGTGCCGATCGGGATCGCCTTAAGCATATTGCTGGCGGTATTTCTCAATCAGAAACTGCGCGGCATGGCGGCGTATCGCACGATCTTCTTCCTGCCGACGATTGTGCCGGTGGTGGCCACCTCGGTGTTGTGGCTGTGGGTATTCAACGCGGAGAGCGGGCTGCTAAATGGGGTGTTGCGGCAGATTGGCGTGGAATGGCTATTGAGCCAGTTTGGGTATGGATTGCCGAACTGGCTGTCGGACGAGAATTGGTCGATGCCTTCGCTAATTCTAATGAGCTTCTGGGGTGTCGGGGGCGCGGTGGTGATCTTCTTGGCGGGTTTGGCGGAAGTGCCAGATTCGCTATATGAAGTGGCGGAGATTGACGGCGCGGGGCCGATCCGTAAATTTTGGAATGTGACGTTACCGATGATCACGCCGACGATTTTGTTCAATCTCGTAATGGGACTAATCGGCGCATTTCAGTATTTCACGCAGGTGTACATCATGACGGCAGGCACGGGCGGACCAGCGAACTCGACGCTGGTGTACGCGCTGTATCTCTATCAAAAGGCGTTCATGTATTTGAACATGGGGTATGCGTCGGCGATGGGTTGGATGCTGTTCGCGATGGTACTGGCCTTGACTGTGGGCGTGATGTATTCGTCGAAACGATGGGTGCACTACCATGGGGAATAGGAACGCGATAAAGCGAATTGTCGCGCATCTGTTGTTGGCAGCGACTTCGGTGCTGTTCATTGTGCCGTTTGTTTGGATGGTATCGACTTCGCTGAAGCACGAGTCCAGGATATTTCCCGAGTCAGGCAAGCCGCCGGAGTGGATTCCCCGGACTGATCAATTTGATGAACAAGGCCGGCGTTTGATCATCTACGAAGGGAAACCGGGCGTTGAATTGAAAGACGTTGACGACAAAAAGGTGATTCTTGTAGATGGTCAGGAACTGAATGTGTGGCCCTCCGATGTAACGCCGCAAACCAGGATAGGGTTCCACTGGCAAAACTATCCGAAGGCCTTTGCCACGATGAATTTCTGGGTGAATCTTCGGAATACGCTCTTCATATGCGTATCCGTTGTAATTGGCACGGTAATATCTTGTTCGCTGGTGGCGTACAGCTTTTCGAGAATTGAATGGCCGGGACGAGACGCGTTATTCGTTGTGGTGTTGGCAACGATGATGTTGCCTTATGAAGTGACGCTGGTGCCGCTCTTCGTATTGTACAAATGGCTTGGCTGGACCGGGAGTTTCAAGCCTTTGATTATTCCCGCATTCTTCGGTACGCCGTTTTACATTTTCTTGTTACGCCAGTTTTTTATGGGGATTCCGCGGGATCTTTCGTCGGCTGCGCGCATTGACGGGTGCAGCGAGCTGGGCATCTTTATGAACGTGATCATTCCCTTGTCAAAACCTGCACTGGCAACGGCGGCATTGTTCATGTTTTTATTCCAATGGGCTGATTTCTTGAACCCATTAATTTATCTTCAAGACGATCGTCAATATACGCTCGCGATCGCGTTGCAGCAGTTTCAAAGCAACCACGAAAGCGAGTGGGGGCCGTTGATGGCGATGTCTACCGTGATCACCGTGCCGATTATTGTATTGTTTTTTCTCACGCAACGGACGTTCATTCAAGGGATCACGATGACCGGCCTGAAGGGCTGACATTTGCCCGTCTAGGTTGCCTGTGTTCAGTGTGTTGTTTTTGTCTAACTTTCTTGAAAGCACTGAACCGTTCTGATAACCTATGCCCAATTGTAATGGAGCCATGAACACCACATAGACACTGTCACAATAAGGGAGTAATATGACTGGGGATGCTCGGTACTCGGTAAACTTTGACAGCCCCATTGCGGTGTATACGCAAATTGAAAATCAAATACTGTTCGACGTCGCTTCGGGGCGGCTGAAAACAGGCGAACGCGCGCCATCGGGGCGAGATATGGCGTTGCAACTAGGCGTGAACGCCAACACGGTGATGAAGGCGTATCGCGAACTGGAAATTCAGGGAGTCGTGACATCGCGCCGGGGCGTCGGTGTCACGATAACGGATAAAGCTCTGAAGATCGCACGCGAAAAGGCTGGGAACATGGTCGTTGCGCACCTGCGCGAGGCAGTGTCAGAATGCCTGTCCGTTGGGATCGCAGCGCCAAAAGTTCGGTCGCTCGTTGGTGAGGCGATTCAGAATCGGCAGTTGCCATATAGCAAATAACGGATCGATGCCGCTGTTCTGATCTAATACCGCTTAAACGCGGATCAATGAATTTGACGCGGCATCCCGTCCAAGCTTCAGATGTGAAGCTGCCACGTGCCTTCCGCAGCTTTTTGGACGCGGCACTGAATTGAGAAAGCCTCAGACAAAACTGCATCCGTGATGGTTGTTGCGGGAGGGCCTTGTCGCAACACGGCGCCTTTCTTTAGAACGAGGACGTTTCCGATCCATGGTCCGATCTCTTCGATGTGGTGCGTGACCAAGATTAAAGCGGGCGCCTCACTGGATTGTGCGAGGCGTCCCATATCGTCGAGGAAGCGATAGCGCGCTGCGGGGTCGAGGCCGGCACAGGGTTCGTCGAGAATGAGAATAGATGGCTTCGCGACGAGCGCGCGTGCAATGAGGACGCGCTGTTGTTCGCCCTGCGAGAGAATTCCGTAGCGCTTACGCGCGAGATCTTCGCCGCCAATCGATTTGAGCGCATTTTCTGCCGCATTTTTTTCTGCATCGTTGAACGCGCGGTATAAGCCCAACGATGCTTCGAGTCCGGAGAGCACTACGTCTAATCCGCGGTCGTTTGCGGGAAGCCGATGCTCAAGAGATGAGCTCACCCAACCGACGTGTTTGCGCAATCTGCGAATGTCAGTCTCGCCGAAATGTTCGCCCAAGACTTCTATAGTACCTTCCGTGGCCCATTCGTAGCCGGTGACGAGTTTGAGCAAAGTGGTTTTGCCGGAACCGTTTGCGCCGAGGATGGCCCAGTGCTCGCCAGGATTAATTGTCCAGGTTACGCCGTTTAGAATCGCGCGGTGGTTGCGCACGAAGTGGACGTTGTTTACGGAAAGGATTGGCGCCATTGTTGACGTGTGAATTAGCCGGGCCAGCCGTCTTCGCCGATTAGGGGGACGAAGACGCACTTGACGCTTTCGTCTTCGACGAACTCGTTGCCACGGCGGACTACGCGGACGAGATGTTGCAGATCGCGCGAACCGACGGGGCAGACAAGGCGTCCGTGATCGGCGAGTTGATCCCGCAGTGCGGCGGGTACGGACGGTGCGGCCGCAGTGACGAGGATCGCATTGTAGGGGGCTTCTTCGTAACAACCGATGCTGCCATCGCCGACGCGGACTTCGGCGTTGTGACATTCGAGTGCGCGGAGCGTGGTTGCCGCCTTATCAGCTAGTGATGCGATACGCTCGATTGACGTGACACGGCGCGCGAGCATGCAGAGCACTGCGGTCTGGTAGCCACTGCCCGTGCCGATTTCGAGGACGTGATCGTTGGGTTTCACTTGGAGTAATTGCGTCATGAGGGCAACCATGTAAGGCTGCGAGATAGTCTGGCCGCCGCCGATTTCGATCGGGTGGTCCTCGTAGGCGTGGTCCCGATTCGCTTCGGGAATGAAGGCATGACGTGGAACGCGGCACATGGCGTCGAGGACGCGCTCGTCGCGGATGTGTCGCGCGGCAAGTTGGGTTTCGACCATATTCGCGCGTTCGGCTTCGTAGGGATCGGAGGGGGGCGCGTCGTGGTCGTTATGGCCTTGACCGCGGTCTCGAAATCGGCCCCACATGGCTACGATATTCCAACGACCGCGCGCACGGCGACCTCGCGCGCAATCCAGAACGCCAGCACTGCGATGAGAGGGCCTAGATCCATGGGACCTACGGCAGGGACGATATTGCGAATGGCTCGGAGTAAGGGGTCTACGACACGCGCGATCCAGCGGAGACGTACGTCGTAGAAATCCAGTTCGAGGTAAGGGCCGAGCCATCGTACAAGAATCAATAACATGTACAGCGTAAACCCAGAATAGATGGCGGCCACTATCATTGCGCCTGCATTAATCGTCACGCGAACAAGATCTCCTCAAGCCGCGTGTAGTTGGGTCCGCGCGGCGTTAACTCACTCTTAAATAATGACACGCCTCGCACGGTGAATTCACCCGCGGTGAAGTTGCGTTCGCGTTCTATGACGTGCATCAAGTCAACAGGTGGGTGGCGATCTTTTATTCGCGCGAGGGTGATGTGCGGATGGAAGGGTTTCGATTCTGGTAGCAGGCCGGCGTGTTGTCCGGCGCGTTCGCAGTGCGCTTGGACAGTTTCGAGCGGGCCGGTGAGCGGGCCGATGCCTGCCCAAACGACGCTGGGGAGGCGTAGATTTGGAAATGCGCCTGCAGCTTGTGCGAGGAGTGTGAACGGGCGAATCTCGATGAAGGCGTCGCGCAGCGCGTCGCTGATCGACGTTGATTGCCTATTGTCAATGTCACCGAGGAAACGGAGGGTGAGGTGCATATGTTCGGGGCGTACCCATGACGCTTTTACGGGGCAGCGGCGCAGTTGTGCGCTGAGTTGAGAGAGGCGATGTATGACGCCGGACGGCAATTCTATGGCGAGGAAGCAGCGCATGTGGCGCGATTGTAGCAACTTGGGGGGGACCGGCGTTGGGATGTATGAGCAACATGTGAAAGCGGAAAACAAGAGGGTAGTTTTTTGCTAGCAGGGACGCTCTTGACTTATGCGCAGCCGCAATATTTTTTCAGTGCATTTAATGGACTCGATTAGACCGCGCCGCTATACTCTCTCGGGGCGAAACGAATTGCCTTGCGGAATAGCACTTTGCGGGAGGGGTCATGTCTGACGTTGATGTACTGCGTCCGCGCCGTTGGTATGAAGGGCTTACGGGTTACCACTGGTTGGTATTAGTAGTTGCGGCTCTGGGTTGGAGCTTCGACACGATGGACCAGTGGTTGTATGTGCTGGTCAAGACACCCGCGATAGCAGACTTGTTAGCGTTGCCGCCGTCCGATCCGAGCGTGAAATGGTGGACCGGGACCGCGCAGACAATCTTTATTTTGGGGTGGGCGACAGGCGGTCTATTCTTCGGCATGGTGGGCGATCGCCTTGGGCGCACGCGCACCATGGGAATTACCATTCTTATCTACTCCGCATTCACCGGACTTAGTGGTCTGTCTACTAGCGTATACGATTTCGCGGCGTATCGTTTTTTGACAGGGCTTGGAATTGGCGGCGAATTTGCCGCGGGCGCGGCGTTGGTCGCGGAAACATTTCCACAGCATGCGCGCGCGACGGCATTGGCCGTTGTGCAGGCTACGTCTGCGCTTGGAAATGTCATGGCGGGCGTAATCAATCTTTGGATTGGGGCCAACCCGGAGTATGGCTGGCGTTGGGTGTTTGCCGTTGGGATCATCCCGGCGTTTCTGTTGTTCCTGATCTTCATGTTTATCCGCGAGCCGGATGCTTGGGTGGAAAGCCGTCGCCGGATTCGAGCAGGTGAAGAACATCGCGCGGCAGTGCCTATATTTGATTTGTTTAGAGACCCTGTATTGTTCCGGCACACGATTGTTGGCGTTGTGCTGGGGGCGGTAGGCGTTATCGGTTTTTGGGGTATCGGCACGTGGACGCCGGAACTATTCCGAAACGCGCTGAATCCCGATAACCTGCCGGAGTTGAAACAGCAAGTCGAGCAGCAGACGAGTTATTGCATCATGATGCAGAACTTCTGCGGTTTCTTCGGCGTCCTTGCATACTCATATGTTGCTCAAAAGATTGGCCGCAGACCCGCATTCATCGCATCGCTGCTGCTGTGCGCGGTGGTGGTGCCGACTACGTTTACCTTCACCAATTCGTTTGCATCTGCGATGGTGCTATTTGGCCTCATGGGATTCTCGCTGCTGACTATTTTCGGCGGGTTTGCGATTTATTTCCCGGAACTCTTCCCGACGCGTTTGCGCGCGACCGGTACGGGGTTCTGCTACAACGTGGCGCGCTATCTGGCGGCGTCCGGGCCGGCTGTATTTGCGGGATTGAGCGCGAGCTATGGCATGCAGCGAGCGGCGTTGGTCGTATCGGGCGTGTTCTTGTTGGGTCTTTTGGTGATGCCAATCGCACCGGAGACGAAGGACAAGAAGTTGCCGGAGTAATCCGCAACACATTTCGCCTTCAAAGGTCATGAATGTTCCGCCTGAAGCGTATGACGCAATTATCATTGGCGCTGGCGCGGCGGGGTTGATGTGCGCGATTGAGGCGGGGCGCCGGGGGCGGCGTGTGCTTGTGGTCGAGCACAACGATGCGGTGGGGAAGAAGATCCGCATCTCCGGTGGCGGGCGCTGCAACTTCACCAATCTGCATACCGAACAGAAACGATTCATCTCGAATAATCCACGGTTTTGTTATTCGGCGCTTTCGCGCTACACGCCTGCGCATTTTGTGTCGTTTGTGGAACGGCACGGGATCGCGTATCACGAGAAGAAGCTGGGTCAGTTGTTTTGCGATGGTTCGGCGCAGCAGATCATTGATGCGTTGTTGGCGGATTGCGCTGAGGCGGGGGTGACGATTCGTGTTGGGTGCAGTGTGGCAGGAGTGGAGAAGAATGACGGCTTTGTTGTCGCCACATCGCAGGGGAAGTTTGCAGCGGCCGCGCTTGTGATTGCGACGGGTGGATTGTCGATTCCGAAATTGGGTGCGACGGATTTTGGGTATCGCATTGCGAAGCAGTTCGGCGTGCCCGTCGTGCAGCGCAGACCGGGACTAGTGCCGTTGACGCTAGCGAAGGCGGAGTTGGCGCAATTGGCTGACTTGTCGGGGATATCGTTCAATGCGGTGGTATCGTTTGGGAACGATGCCTTTGAAGAGAATGTGCTGGTTACGCATCGTGGATTAAGTGGGCCGGCAATCCTTCAGATTTCTTCGTATTGGGAATTTGGGAAAGACATCGCGATCGATCTTTTTCCGGGCGAGGATCTGTGTGCAGAGTTGCTGCATATGAAACGGGACGCGCCACAGACTTCGCTAAAGTCTTTTTTGGATACACGCTTCTCCGCGCGTTTCGCGCAACGTTTGATTGAAATGCATGGATGGACACGGCCGCTTGGCGAAATCTCCGATGCAAGTGTGCGTGCGATTGCGGAGTCGTTGCGCCGGTGGAAAATCACACCGGCCGGCACGGAAGGCTATGCAAAGGCGGAAGTGACGTGCGGTGGGGTGGACACAAATGCATTGTCGCCAAAGACGATGGAGTCGCGCGATGTGCCGGGGCTCTATTTCATCGGCGAAGTGATGGACGTGACCGGTTGGCTCGGCGGGTACAACTTTCAATGGGCGTGGTCGTCGAGCGTGGCGGCAGGACGATCCGTTTAAGCATAGCGTCGGCCTCAAGACACTATCGCGCGTCACATTTGACGATGCGAATGTTGCTCTGTTCATCCGCGAATGCGAGCATTGAGCCATCCGGCGAAAGCTTCAGGTAGTTGCCGGCACCTTCCGGTTGATGCAGTTCCGCCATACGCGGTTGTGCATCGAGGTGTAATATCCACTTTTTGCCGAGCAACTTTTCTGGCGGGCTGAGCGAGAGCAATATGTCGTCGGTATTCTGATTGAGCGACATACTTCCGCTCGGGATGGGCCAATCAAAAGAGGTGCTGAGCGATTTGAACAGATTCGCGCGCATGGTAATTGTGTTTGTGGCTTGATCCCATTCCCAAATCTCCCATCGCGCGGTATCGTGGTCGTAATCTGCATCGTTTTGAATTTCGTAGCGGACTTTAAGCATTCCTTTCACGTCGAGCGACGTTATTAAGTCTGTATATCTGGAGGGGATTTTGTCCACCGTGAGCGAGAGGCCATTGCCGGTGACGGAGGACAAAACTATGCGATCTTCTGCGGGTGCCTGATCTAAATCGAACGCCTTATTCAGAAATCTACTCACGGCCGGGACTGCGGACTTCGGATATTCAGTGCGTTTATGGATCAACCATTTATCGTCTGCGGTGAATTCCGGCATGAGATACGCTTCTGCGCCTTTTGCGATTTCTGAGGTCGTGCCGTCATTTTCGATAATCAACGTGTAACGCGATTGCTGATTTTGAATTGCAGCCTTGGCCCATGCGCGAGGAGACGCGGAAATATCATTGGGATTTTCGGCCTCGATACTTGTGACAATTCGCTTTCCGTCGTTGGAATACCGGGCCCAAGTGCAAAGGCCGCCAAAATCCGCGCACTTCAATTCACGGATGGTAGCGCCCGTTTGTGCATCGCATTCGCGCAGTAGGGTTGCATCCGGAAACTCGGGTCCCTTCGCATTCGGCAAAGCAGGGGCATCATACAATCCAACTAGAAAACGTTTGCCGTCGGGGCACCATGTGGTCGCTGTAAGTGACAACCGGGCGTTCGATTCGATCGCAGAGAATTTCCCCGTATCCAAGTCGTAGATTTTTACGGCGGCGTTTTGCTGTTTTGTCGAGAACCAAGCGAGCTTGGATGAGTCTGGGGCCCAAAGGAGCGCTACGTGTTTTTCATCCACAACTTCGCCAACGGGAAACTTTGCCAATTCTTTAAGGGCTTGGGACGCGTCGTCCACGTCGATAACTATCGCGGGCGCTTCAGAAATTACATTCGCGGTGCGTGTGCTGCTAAACCATACGAAGATGCATACCGCAACAAGGAACATTGCGATCAGGCCATAGATGAAGGAGCGAATGCGGACCATCGCGTTACCAGTCAATTTACATGCTGACGTTGATCAACGTTTGAGCACGCTTCACGTCTAAGTAAGTCAGCTAGATCAATTCAAAATAGCGCCGACGTTCCCAGTCGGTGACGTATTTGTTGTATTCGTTTTGTTCCCAGCGGGCGATTTGGGTGTAGTGATCGACGACGTTGTCGCCGAGGAGTTGGCGGGCGGTTTTGCTTTTTTCGAAGGCGTCCGTCGCGTCGGTTAGGGTGCGGTGGAGTTTTGGGGGATTGGGGAGTTCGTAGGCGTTTGCGGCGACGAAGGGGCCTACGGGTTCGAGTTTGTGTTCGATGCCGTGCAGGCCGGACGCGAGCATGGCGGCGTAGATGAGGTGCGCATTGGCGTCTGCGCCGGGGATGCGGTTTTCTAGGCGCATGGATTTGCCTTGGCCTGCGACGCGGAAGGAGGAGGTTCGGTTATCGCCACCCCAGGTGATGTTGCTGGGTGCGAAGGACAGATCTTCGATGCGCTTGTAGGAGTTCACGTTGGGCATGTAGAAGAGCTGAAGATCTTTCGCGCAGTTCATCATGCCGCCGAGGAAGTGGCGCATGATCGCGGACATCCCGTGCTCGCCTTTTGCGTCGGGGAATGCGTTCTTGCCTTGCTTCCACAAACTCATGTGAATGTGCGCGCCGTTGCCGCTGTGCTTCGAATCCCACTTGGCCATGAAGGTGGCCTGCACGCCGTTGAGCGCGGCCATCTCGCGGATCGCGGTCTTGAAGATGACGTGTTTGTCGGCGATGGGGAGGACGTCTCCGTAGACGAGGTTAATCTCCATCTGGCCGTGGCCCCATTCGGCTTTGTTGCACTCGACTTCGATGCCGGCCTCGGCGAGATTGCGGCGCATGGGGCCGATGACCCATTCGTCCATGGAGGAGCGAAAGATCGAGTAGTCGGAGATGTAGCGGGACATGGGTTCGAGGTCGCGGTAGTCTTTGGCGCGGGAGCTTTCGAGGGTTTCGCGGAAGAGGAAGAACTCAAGCTCGGGCGCGGCCTTGACGTCGAAGCTCAACTTTTTGGCTTTCTCGATCTGCTTGCGCAACATTGTGCGCGGGGCGATATCGACGAGGTGGCCGTGGTGGTCGTAGGTGTCGCAGACGACGAGGGCTGTCTTTTCAAACCAGGGGATTTTCCGCAGGGTGGTCCAGTCGGGGACGAGGGTCATGTCGCCGTAGCCCGTGTGCCAGCCGGTGAACTTTAGGCCGGAGATGAGCATGCGTTCGATATCCCAGCCGAAATTGCAGTCGCAGGTGTGAACGCCGCCGGCGAGGTCGCGCAGGAAGGGGATTGCTGCGCATCGCTTACCGTATAGGCGGCCCTGCAAATCGATGCCCGCGACGACGACGGTATCAACGGAACCTTCTTTGACCCACTTCTCTAACTGCTTCACGATTTTAATCCCCTTTCAGTGCGATTCCAGGTAAGGGCGGAGTATTGCACAACGACTGATACACCGCAAAGTGCTTGCACAATTTGACGTTAGTTGATTGCTCGCGTAATTTACCTAAAATGATGGAGAAATAAAGTTGCGCTTGCCTCTATTCCTGAAGAGCATTCGGCCGAGTGCGTCTCGCCTTTTCAGCGGTCTTTTTCACGAAGTCGATCTGTCCTCACTCGTATTCTTTAGAATCGTATACGGGGCTTGTGTACTTTGGTTCATGTGCTATTACTATGAACCTTACATCGTCAATTACATCAGCGCGCCGGGGTTCCATTTCACGCATTTTGGATTTGACTGGATTCGGCCATGGCCGGGCCATGGGGTTTACTACCAAATTGTCGTGCTTCGCGTCTTAGCGTTTTTCTTTACCATTGGGTTCTGCTACAGGTTAAGCGCCGTATTGTTTTTTGGTGGGTACGCCTATATTTTTCTGCTGGAAACGACAGTCAATCGCAATCATCCCTATCTAATTTGTCTGATCAGTTTCCTAATGATATTCATGCCTGCCCACCGCGGGTTTTCTGTTGACGCGCTGTTGCGCAGTAGCATTCGAGGTACGACTGTTCCCGCGTGGAATGTGTATATCCTCCGCTTACAGTTTTTCGTCGTATATTTCTACGCGGGTGTCGCCAAAATGAGCTGGGACTGGTTGTACGGAGAGCCAATCCGCGGCAGATTGCAGCACTACGCAATCGGGCACTATTTCACAACCCACGAATGGGCCCTATTTGCGATGTGCCTTGTTGGACTACTGTTCGATCTTTTTGTCGGGTTCGGACTGCTGTTCCGGCGATCGCGCCTCATGGCCTGGGTCATATCCGTCCTTTTTCATGTAATAAATTCCCTGATTTGGGACATCGATATGTTTCCCCATCTGATGATCGGCTGCACGCTCATATTTTTTGATCCCAACTGGCCGAAGCAGGTGATTACCCATGTGACGAGACAGCGGTTCAAATTTACTCCGATTCATCCGGCAATCGGCGCACCGCTCACGCTCTGGCGCGAGTTCGCATGTGGATTGCTAATTGTCTACGCGGCAATCCAAGTGATCGTGCCGCTTCGACATTTCATATACCCCGGCAATGTGGCTTGGACGACAGAGGGCCATAGGTTTGCTTGGCGAATGATGACCATTCGAACGCGCACAATTCCCAAATTCCTCGCGGTAGACCCCAAGACCGGTGAACGGTGGGAGATAAATCCGCAGGAATTCGGCGTGCCTTACTACGGGTACAACAACCCGTGGTCACTTCCGGACGCCGTCCTTCTGTTTAGTCGTCATGCGGCGCGTGAACTTGAGAGGCAGGGTCGAAAGGGCATCCAAATACACGCCGAGATTTACGCATCCTTGAACGGACGCAGGCCTCAATTGCTAATCAATCCTAAAATCGACCTAGCTGCACAGCCGCGAACCTTATGGCCAGCAACCTGGATAAACCCGCTAACTGAGGCGATGCCTCGGACAGCCGACGAGCGGCTTGCAGCGGTAACGGAATGGGAGCGCTTAGGGGGAGATTCAAGGCAATTCTAGTTGGAGTAAGGGGAATTGAATTTATGGCTGCGCAGTTACATTTGATTTTCATTGGATCTCGCGGACATAGTTGCAGGTGACATCGGTGTCACTTTGCCGCCTGGCTTGCTCTCGTCAAATATGCTGTTCGCTCAGGAAAAAAACACACGCAAAGTGAATTTACGAGTTGACAAAACCGGTCCTTGCTGTTATCGTTTTACCAGGGTTTCGGTTACTGGTGCTCATCGGGGTTAAGGGCCTCACCTTTAACGTAGTTTCCAGTGCTGAAATCTTGGGTTGCTCGGTGTAATATCTATCGTAGTATAACAAGGGAGAGGTAACTAATGAGGAAAAAGGGATTCACGCTGATTGAATTGCTTGTTGTTATCGCAATCATCGCTATTCTCGCTGCTATC
>JADLHJ010000007.1 GCA_020848835.1 Candidatus Hydrogenedentota bacterium | reverse complement strand
TCCGGTGCTGGCATGTGCGCGAGTCGGTTGGTACTATTTCCGGCCATCAACAAATCTGTGCGGAATGCGCTAAACAACTGGGAGTCGGTTGAAGGATGAATAAGAAGGACGCCAAGAAATACGAAAAGCTCCTCATGGAAGAAGGGGAGAAGCTCGGGATGGGCATACGCCGTCTCGAGGAAGATACGTTGTACCAGACCGCGACGGACCAGACCGCGGACATCGCGAGCTACGCGGAGGTCGGCACGGACAACTTTGAGCGCGAGACCGCGCTAAGCATCGCGAGCGGCGAAGCCCAACGCCTGCGCGACGTCGCGGATGCATTGGAGCGTATCAAGCAGAATAAATACGGCGATTGCGAAGGTTGCGATAAGCCGATCAATCCGAAGCGGCTCGAGGTATTCCCGTCGGCGCGGTACTGCATCGAGTGCCAGTCGAAGTTGGAGAAGACGGGAACGCTGTAGATTCGAGTAGATTATTAGAAGGGCGTCATTCTGCAAAGAATGACGCCCTTTCTTTCTTAGTCAGTCAAGACGCGCAATAAATGTGTCGGCTCGTGAACGACGCCAAGCCCATCGATCTCCGCGACCGCTTTGCGCACCGCCGACTCGACGGTCATCTCGGTCATCAAAATCACGTGTACGCGGTCTTCTTCGTGCTTTTCTTTCTGGCTCACGCCGCCAATGCTCACGCCGTGGTCGCCGAGAATCGTGCAGATGCGGCCGAGCACGCCGGGGGTGTCGCGCGTGGTCATGCGCAGGTAGTACTTTCCATGCACGTGGCCCATGTCGCGCACGGTGCGCTTCGTGCCGTAGTTGAACGGCGCTGGAGCGGGGGAGTCTCCGCGCCGCGCGATGTCGATAATGTCGGAGACTACCGCGCTCGCGGTGGGCATGCGACCCGCGCCGCGACCGTAATAGAGCGTCGCATCGGACACGTCACCCTTCACGTAGACTGCGTTGAACTCGTTGCGCACCGATGCAAGGAGATGATCTTCCGGGACGAGCGTCGGGTGAACGCGTACTTCGATCTCGCCGTTCACGGCGCGCACGATTGCAAGCAGCTTGATCAAGTAGCCCATATCGAGCGCGTAGGCGACATCGGCGTGCGTTACTTTCGTGACACCTTCGACGTGAATATCGCCAAGGTGTACTTCGGTTGAGTAGCACAACGACGCGACAATCTGGCATTTGTGCGCGGTGTCGTGGCCTTCAATGTCCAAATCCGGAGGCGTCTCCGCAAAGCCCAGGCGCTGCGCAATTTTCAGGGCGTCATTGAAGTCGTGGTTGTCGTAGGTCATCCGGCTGAGAATGTAATTGCAGGTGCCATTGAGAATTCCGCAGACGAACTCGATACGGTTCGCGGCGAGCCCTTCGCGCAACGCTTTGATGATGGGGATGCCACCCGCAACCGCCGCTTCATAGCGGAGCTCGACGCCATTCTTGATCGCCGCCGCGCAGAGTTCCGGGCCGTGGTGCGCCAGCAACATCTTGTTTGCAGTCACGACGTTTTTGCCAGCGTTCAGCGCATCGAGAATAAACGACTTCGCCGGCTTGATCCCGCCGATGAGTTCGCAAACGATGTCCACCTTCGGATCAGCGATCAGCGTTTTGGCATCCGTGCTCGTCGTCACACCGGCCAGATCAAAGTCCTTGAACAATTCAGGCTTCGCATCCGCGACATGCACCAGCGTTATGTCTATGCCCGATTTGTCCTTTATAACATCGCGGTTTGACAGCAGCGTGCGCACCACGCCCCCGCCAACAACCCCCGCGCCAATTACCCCTACGCCGATGGACATGTATCAGAATTCCTTATTTTCATCTCGCTCGGACAAGAGCACGAATTCCAGTTGAGGAATTAGCTCCGGTATCTTTTCAATAGCAGTAGACCAAACGACGACCATGTCAATATCTGAATATGCATGAACGAGTCTATTGCGCATCGCAGTCATACGCTGCCAAGGTATGTCAGGATAACTATCGCGAAACTCCTGCGAAACCCTGCTTGCCGCTTCGCCAATTACACAAAGCGCGCGGATGAGGTGACTTTCGTTTTGAGGGATTGTCTGGATATCTTGCAGCGTCTTCCCGCAACAAAATTCTGTCGCGGTTTGCGCCCACTTCAACATATCCGTAACGAAGAGTAGGTCTGATTTACGCCGCATACTGCACGTCCGCATTTCGAAGCACGTCATCCCTAAAATAACGGCTCAAACCTGCGGGCGTTTGTAAATCGACTTTGCGCCCAAACATTGTTGCCAACTCGTCTTGCTGGTCAAAGAGCGTAAAAAAATCGGGCACATGACCTTCCGCGTATTCCACCAACACGTCCACGTCGCTATCCTCCCGGAATTCATCGGTGGTAACCGAGCCGAACAGCGACAGTTTCAGAATGTAGTGCCGGCGGCAGAATTCGGCGATTTTTTCTTTATCTATCGCGATTTGCACTGCCATGACACTGTCCCTCGAACCATGCGCATATTCTAGGCGTTTCGCCATCAGTACGCGAAAATGGGTAGGGCCAGCACTGCCGCCCTACCCAGCCTCACGCTAACCAGTGACTAGATTTCCAAAACGCACAACACGTCGCCGACCGACACTTCGTCACCTTCCTGCACGAACTTCTCCTGCAACTGGCCGCTCTTCGGCGCGGGCAGGCTGAAGGCCGCCTTGTCGGTGGTCAACTCGACGATGTCTTCGCCTTCCTTGACGTTGTCGCCTTCTTCGACAAGCCAGTACGACACGGTCGCCGTGTCGCCGCCATCATCTCCCAGGGTGGGTAACTTCACTTCGTAGGTCATCTCTCGTCCGTCTCCTTCATGCTGTAAAATGTCGCCACAATTTAGTAGCGAAAACGTCGCTCAAACCACTTCGTTATCCCAACGAAAGCAAATACTATTGGCACCAGAATCCCAAACAGGCACAACATTGAAAAAGCTGTGTCGCCATCGGGGGTATTCAATTGATATCGATCGGCGATCCAACCGACGCCAAGTACGCCAGCCGTACCCACTCCGACGAAAAAAAGTAGCACTAGGGCCAGGTACCCAAGTAACCTCATTAGAGACATTCCGCGATCACCGGCCCAAAAGAGAGCACAACTCAAACCGATCCCCATATCTCCTATGAACCAAAGCGCGCCTGTGACGAAAGGATTTGCTTTTACTACAAACGTCGCAATTATACCTGCCAGTAGAACGATAGAGGACACAGCGCCGATAGCCGCTCCGGCAATCGGTAAACCCGAGACGTTCGTGTTATCGGTGTCGTGTTTGGTCCATAGCATAAATGCTAAGTTCCTTCAGGCGCGGTGAATGCGTCAATCAACTCTTCTGACCGATACGAACTGCGCACAAACGGCCCCGCGACGGCAAAGCCGAAGCCAATCGCATACGCGTACTCTTCGTACTCCTTAAACTTCTCCGGCGTCACAAACCCTTCCACTTCGCGCTGCTTGAGCGTGGGGCGGAGGTATTGGCCCATGCAGACGGCTTCGCAACCTAACTCCAGCAAATCATGAAGCGTCTGCTTGATCTCGTCTTCTGTCTCGCCATGTCCGAGCATGAACGCCGACTTCGCAATTGTCCTCGGTTCCCATCCCGCCGCCATCTTCAGCACGCTAAGCGCCGTGCGATAGGTGCAGCGTTTCCCGCGCACACTGGGGTACAGGCGCTCAACCGTCTCTATATTGTGACCAAACACATCCGGCTGTGACGCGAGCACCATCTCAACTGCTGCTGCATCGCCGACAAAGTCGGGCACCAACACTTCAATCGTCGTATTCGGATTCATCGTGCGCACGGTTCTCACGGTCTCAGCGATGTGCCCCGCGCCGCCGTCCGGCAAATCGTCTCGCGTGACCGATGTGATCACTGCATGGCGCAGGCCCATTTTCTGGATCGCCTTCGCGACGCGCATCGGCTCGTCTGGTTCGACGTCCTCTGGCTTACCACTCGGTACTGAACAATAGCGGCAATTTCGTGTACACGAATTGCCGAGAATCATCAGCGTGGCCGTGCGCTTCTGCCAACACTCCGCCATGTTCGGGCAGCGCGCGCTCTGGCAGACCGTGTGCAGATCCAAGTCTTCGACCAGGTCCTTCGTAAACACGAAATCCTGGCCCGATGCCCAAGGCCTGCGAATCCATTCGGGGAACCGCGCTGTCACGGGGGAGCGTACCTCACCTGCGCCAAACCCGCTTCGGCCTACCCGTCATGTAGCTTGGCGAGGCGAGTATAGCACAGTCCTGGGCCTTCGATAAAGTTCACCAGTGAAACCACTTGCGCGGATCGCAGCAGAATTCGCACCCTGATATTGAGTAACTAGTTGACGCAAAAGCACTTGACTTGTCTGGGATGCTGCTGTACAGTTTCGGCACCGAAAACCAAACGGGCCTCTAACAATTCCTGGGGTGGCTTAGGGCTGTATATTGAGTAGGGTTGGGACGAGGCCCCAACATGTTGGCTGGGATATTTCTTTCCGTA
>JADLHJ010000006.1 GCA_020848835.1 Candidatus Hydrogenedentota bacterium | reverse complement strand
CTGTGGGTTCGGCGGGCACTTCAACGCCGTAGTGAATGCACACAAGCCCGACGCCTTTGTCGATTAACCCCTGCGTGAACTCGAGATTCTGGTTTACGTAGTGGCCGTCGCCACCGTCGCAATACATCACCACCGTGGACACGCCGTCGAAAATCTTCGGGTCCTTCGGCCAATCGTAATACGTCACTTGCGCGTCCACGTTCGGCATCGCTTCCATCATTTTCTTCGCGAGCAACATGCACCCCGCGCGATGTTCATGATCGCCCGGCGCGTGGCTTGGGTGTCCAGCGATGAAGAGGACTTTCGTTTTGCCGTCGGCGGCAAACGCGGGGGAGACGAAAAGCATTGCGGCAAGCAGCGTGGATGCAAGGACCCGGAACATCATGGCGGTTACCTCGGTTCGGTTTCGATTGGAAAAAATACTCTACGACAAAACAAGGCCTCCGCGCACGCAAGCACACGGAGGCACTGGATCCAAACTATTAAGAATATCCAACAAAAAATGCCGGAACTCCTTCAGGGTTTATTCCGAGTTGGCGTATGCTTACCCAGGGTAGGCCCGCCTGCGTCGAAGCGACTCCGGCGCGCCAACCCTGGGCTACGTGCTGGAATCCCTTCGGGATATTCAAATTATGTTAGGAGTTCTTGCTACTTCGTTGCGGTCTTATCCGCGGGCGCAGCAGGTGCCGCTGCCGGGGCGGTAGCTGGCGCTGCGGCGGTCTTTTCCGCCTCTGCGCGCGTCCACACCGTTGATCGTCCAAACGCCGGTACGCCAATATATCCGCGCACGTCCAGCGTCTTCTCGTCTTTCAGCTTCATTGTGCACTTATAGGTCTTGCCGCTTTCCGGATCGTAGATCGTGCCGCCGGACCAGTTGCCCGCGCCATCCCACGTGAAATCTTTCAACAGGGCAAGGCCGACGATCGGGTCCTTTTGCTTCGCGGGGTCGGGATTCTTCGCGTCGCGCTTCGGCTGGCCGGGTTCGGGAGCGCTGGGTTCCTGATTGGGCTCCTTCAACCACACAATCTTTCCGTTATACTTCTCGCCTTCCTTCTTCACCTCGATCTTCGAATCGCCGCCGTCCGTGAGCCAATGACCGACTACGTCGTCCGCCTTCGTCTCGGCCTGCGCCGCGCCCAACACGAGGGCCAGCGCCAGCCCGGCAACAAACAGTTTTCTCATGATCGTACTCCTCTCCAAAAACCGAATTGGTTACACCAGAATGATAGCCTCGGCACTTCGATGCCGCGCGATAGTATGTCCGTTTACAATTAAGTCTGCAATCTACTTCGTGATACTGAATACAATGTCCTTTTCCCGAGTCAGACACGGCTGAAAGGTTTCGCGGGGCTGCGTTGTTAGTGTATAGTAGGCACTCCGGCAAGGCGGGTGGCC
This sequence comes from Candidatus Hydrogenedentota bacterium, assembly GCA_020848835.1. GTDB lineage: Bacteria > Hydrogenedentota > Hydrogenedentia > Hydrogenedentales > SLHB01 > JABWCD01. Next base: position 2,310 of record JADLHJ010000006.1, on the reverse strand, counting down.
TGGGTGGATTTTTGCAATCGCATTCCCCGCCACAAGTATTAGAGGCTATCATATTATGTGGGAACGGTTTACCGAACGAGCCAAGCATGTAGTCAGCGCCGCGCGTGAGGAAGCGACCCGACTCGGCAGCGAATATGTCCGCACCGAACACATCCTCCTCGGGCTCTGCCGCGAACCAGACGGTATCGCCGCGCGCGCTTTGGAAAATCTCGGCGTCAACCTAGACGAGTTGTCTCTTGAGATCGAGCATCAGATTCAAAAGGGCAACGCCGTCGTATCGAACGACGACATCGCCTTCACCCCGCGCGCCAAGAAAGTCCTCGAACTCGCCGTGGAAGAAGCCCGCCGTTTCAACCACAACTACATCGGCACCGAGCACATCCTGCTCGGCCTGGTGAAGGAAGGCGAAGGCATCGCGGCAAAAGTCCTTCAGGACATGAAGATCGATCTGGAGAAGATCCAGGCGGAAGTCATTCGCCTGCTCGGCGATTCGAGCAAGCCCGCCGGGCAACAGGCGAGCACCAGCAAGAAAAGCCAGACGCCCGCGCTCGATACCTTCGGACGCGATCTCACTGCGCTCGCGCACGACGACAAACTCGATCCGGTCATCGGCCGCGAAGCAGAAATCGAACGCGTCATTCAGATCCTCAGCCGCCGCACGAAGAACAACCCCGTGCTTATCGGCGAAGCGGGCGTGGGTAAGACCGCGATTGTTGAAGGTCTTGCACAAGCGATCGTCAATGGCGACGTCCCCGATCTGCTGCGAAACCGCCGCGTGCTCACACTCGATCTCGCCGGTGTGGTTGCAGGCACGAAGTATCGCGGCCAGTTCGAAGAACGGCTCAAGTCCGTCATGAAAGAAATCCGCCGTGCGGACAACATCATTCTGTTCATTGACGAGTTGCACACCATCGTTGGCGCGGGTGCAGCTGAAGGCGCGGTCGATGCCGCGAATATGTTGAAACCCTCGCTCGCGCGCGGCGAACTGCAGTGCATTGGCGCGACCACGATGGATGAATACCGTAAGCACATCGAAAAGGACGCGGCCCTCGCGCGTCGTTTCCAGACGATCATCGTCGATGCGCCTTCGGTGGACGAGACCATCGAGATCATCAAAGGTCTGCGCGACAAATACGAAGCGCACCACCGTGTGAAATTTTCAGATGAGGCAATCGTCGCCGCGGCGAAGATGTCGAACCAGTACATCACCGATCGCTTCCTGCCCGATAAGGCAGTGGACGTGATCGACGAAGCGGGCAGCCGCGCGCGCTTGCAGATCACCACGCGCCCGAATTCGATCAAGGAACTCGAAGTCGAGATCGAGAAGATCACGCACGAGAAAGAAGCCGCAATCCGCCGCCAAGAGTACGAGCGCGCCGCAAGCCTGCGCGACAAAGAGCGCCAGCTCATCAGCGAGCGCGAAGAGAAACTGCGCGACTGGGAAAAGAAACGCGACTCGGCGGAGATGGTCGTCAACGAAGAAGACATCGCGTACGTCGTGTCGAAGTGGACCGGCATCCCGTTGACGAAACTCGAAGAAACGGAATCGAAGCGCCTGCTCCGCATGCGCGACGAACTGCACAATTCGGTAATAGGCCAGGAAATGGCAATCGACGCGGTCACTCGCGCGATCCAGCGTTCCCGCGCGGGCCTGCGTAACACGCGCCGCCCCGTCGGTTCCTTCCTGTTTCTCGGCCCGACAGGCGTCGGTAAAACATTGTTGGCCAAGACCTTGGCCTCCTTCCTCTTCGGTAGCGAGGACGCGCTCATCACGATCGACATGAGCGAGTACATGGAGAAGTTCGCAGTGTCGCGCCTGGCTGGCGCACCGCCCGGATACGTAGGCTACAACGAGGGTGGCCAACTGACCGAACAGGTCCGCCGCCGCCCATACTCCGTGGTGCTTTTCGACGAAATCGAGAAGGCCCACCCGGATGTCTTCAACATCCTCCTGCAGGTCCTCGAAGACGGTCATATGACCGATTCCACGGGCCGAAAAGTGGATTTCCGCAACACCGTCATCGTCATGACCAGCAACGTCGGCGCGCGCCGCATCGGCCGCAATACGACGATGGGCTTCACCCGCGGCAACAAAGAAGACGAGTTCAAGGAAATGCAGGGCCGGGTGATGGAAGAAGTCAAGAAAGTCTTCAACCCTGAGTTCCTGAATCGTGTCGATGAATTGGTCGTTTTCCACCGTCTCACGCACGACGAATTAGTGAGCATTGTTGACATACACGTGGCCGAAGTGATAGAACGAGTCGGGGAGAAGGGTTACGAACTATCGCTTAGCGACGAGGCCAAGGAATT
>JADLHJ010000005.1 GCA_020848835.1 Candidatus Hydrogenedentota bacterium | reverse complement strand
GGCCGCGAAATGGAATACCCCTACGAAGCGGCCTTTCCAAAGCGCCAGTTCGCATTTGTGTTCAACATCAATCGCTGCATTGGTTGCCAGACTTGCACGATGGCGTGCAAATCGACATGGACGTTTAGCAAGGGCCAAGAGGCCATGTGGTGGGCCAATGTTGAAACGAAACCTTACGGCGGCTACCCGCAGCACTGGGACGTCAAAATCCTTAAGCTGCTAAACGACTCCAATCCCGACGGGCAAAACTGGTCGCCAGGAGATGGCTCCGATCCCAAGAAGCCATACGGCTCATTCGAAGGCAAGACCATCTATGACGCGGCAAAGACCATGCTCAAGCCAGACAGCGCACGTGTGCTCGGTTACCTTCCAACTGACGAAGAGTGGATATACCCAAATATTTACGAGGACAATCCTTCGGGCAAGCCGGGCGCAAAAGGGCAGTACGATAGCACCGGCACCACGTTGCCGGAGCACGCAACTTGGTTCTTCTATCTGGCGCGCATCTGCAATCATTGCTCTTATCCCGCATGCCTCGCCGCATGCCCGCGCAAGGCGATCTACAAACGTCCGGAAGACGGCATCGTCCTAGTGAACCAACAGGAGTGCCGCGGCTATCGCAAGTGCGTGGAAGCATGCCCATACAAGAAGACGATGTACCGCGGCAACACGCGCATCTCGGAAAAGTGTATCGGTTGCTATCCGCGCGTCGAAGGGTCGGACCCGGAAAGCGGCGGACTCCCCATGGAAACGCGCTGCATGGCCGCATGTATCGGACAAGTCCGTATGCAAGGAACGGTAAGATTGAACGAAGACGGAACGTGGGCCGAGGACCGCTACAATCCGCTCTATTACATGATCCACGTCGCCAAAGTAGCCTTGCCGCTCTACCCGCAGTTCGGTACAGAGCCGAACGGATACTACATTCCGCCACGCTGGGTGCCGCGCGCTTATCTTCGGCAAATGTTTGGTCCAGGCGTAGACGTTGCGATCGAGAAGTATATGTATCCGGATCGGGAACTGCTCGCGGTGCTGCAACTGTTCCGTCGATCGAACCGCATCATCTACCGATACGAACTCAAGGAGGGGCCAAAGGTTTACGAAGGCACCCTCAGAGGCAAGCCATTCGAGATGTATAACGACACCGTCATTGCCTACGGCGCGGACGGAAAAGAGATATTCCGCACGGACATAGAAGAACCTTTGTTCGTGCGTCCTAACAACCATCAAAACTCGATCTAGGGAGCGATATGCTGACTGCAGAGAGAGACCTCGTAACTATTTCGCTGGCGCGCAGCGCGCTGTATGGTGTTTTGGCGGCCATTTTTCGGCACCCGGAAAATCCGTTGTTTCGTTCTCTGAACGAATCCGAGGAACTTGATGCGTTGCGCGACGCCGGTGCGCTTGCCGGCGGCAACCAATGCGAACGCGTGCTGGAGTGTGCGTACACACTTCATGAGCGGGCGCGAACAACGGAGCGACCGATGCTGGTGACCGAATTCATCCGGCTGTTTGGTCACACCTCGCGAGGAGTGGTTCCGCCATACGAAACCGAGTATGGTTCCGGCGGGCCCTTCTCGCAACCCCAGGAAATGAGCGACATATCCGGGTTCTACAACGCGTTCGGCCTTGCGCTCGATCCCGTCCGCCACGAACGCTTCGACCATATCTGCTGCGAACTTGAATTCATGTGCTTCCTTTGCGCCAAGCAGGCATACACCACCGAAACCGGCGACAACGACGGCGAGACCGAAATCGTACGCACTCAGCGTATCTTCATGCGCGACCACCTTGCGCGGTTCGGATGCACCTTCTTCATGCGCGTCAAACAAGAGTCCTCCGGCACGTGGCACGGCGCTGCCGCCGAATTTGGATCGCGCTATCTCGAAGCTGAGTGCCACCGGCTAAATGTCACCGCGCAACGCGCGTACCTGTCTCTCCGTCCAATCGACGACTTTGACGTGCCTATGGCGTGCGGGTCATGCGCAGGAGAATGCGCCACAGAGCGCATCGAGGAGTGACATCCGATGAGGGGTACGCTCACACCGGAGATTGAAGCCGCCATTGCAGCACAAGAGGATTCCGGCAGTTCCTATGTGCAATGCGATCCGCAGCTTGTCGAAATGGCCGTACTTGCAGTCGTTCGCGGCGCACCGATGGAGCGGGAGTACCAAGATGCCCGTGAAGCCTGCTACGAAATAGAAGATACGGAAGCGCGCGAATGCGCCTTCGCCGCGCTAAATCAAGAGTGGTTCACCCGACTTCGCCTTGCCGCCCCCGTGTTGAATGCGCTTAAAGATTGTCCAAATGTTTCCGCACGCACGGCGCGTTGCATTCTGGCGCCTTCCTTTTGCGCGCGCGACGAATGCGCCGAACTCTACGGACACGCGTCCAATCCCAGCGCCGGCCAACCGACCTTAACGATACGATTGCGCCCCGAGTCGTTCGCCCGGTCCGATTATGTAACAAGATTGTTACGTCACGAGCTCATGCACATCAGCGACATGCTGGAGCCAGCATTCGGCTACGACCCATCGGCAGCGCAATTCTTGACCAGCGATGGTGTGCCCACTGTGATTCGCGATCGCTACCGTGTGCTTTGGGACACCTACATCGACGGCAGATTGCATCACGAAGGTCACCGCGCGGGAAGTTCGCACGAACAACGACGCACCGAATTCTGCCTTGTGTTCAGAATGCTCGAGTCGCTCGCAATTGCGGCGTTTGATACAGTGTTCGCAGCAACCGCACTGACGCACCGGCAACTAATAGACTTCTCGCGTCACCCAAAATCAATTCTCGAACCCCACGCCGCCGTGCGATGAGAACCGCGTATGGGCAAGATCTATCTCGCAATGCGCAAAGTTGCAATCGCTCCAATCGAAGTGAGATTGAAACATACTCCTTTCTTTCGATTGCACTAGAAGGGCGTGCATGCTCAGTTCTTCGAGCGTCTGCTTTATTCACGGCGCTCGTCATGATAGCGCTTGCATCCGTGAATTGTGATATTCGGCCTGACCGTTCTACCGCGCGAATATCCAATATTCCAACAGGCGAAGGTGAAATGGCGGGGTCTAGTCATGCGATGAGCCTGGATTCAATTCCGGTCTATCCAAGTGACAGCGGAATACGTCTCGACGACAGTGCATCACTTACTGACGATTGGCCATCCGACGTGCCGGTGTACCCTGGGCTCAAGATGCTTTACTCTGCAAACATGAAAGGTTCAATCGCTATCCAGGCTACTTCGAATGACACGCAAAGCAAAGTCGCCGGGTTCTACAAGGTTCACACTGCAGTGGCCGGTTGGGCGGAAGAGACTACAATTGCGGAAAAGCAAATGGTGCTGCAGAGTTTTGTAAAGAACAAGCGAAAGCTTTCCATTGTTATCACAGAACACGAAGGCGGGGCTCTCGTTGCGCTAACGTTTATTAACGGCTGATTGGCCTTTCTTGAAACCGTAGCTCACGCGTCGAGGACAACCCAGGTGCGCGAGCAATAGCAGTGGTCAGAGTCGACCCTGATTCATTTGGAACGCGTTGCACCAAAGGCGCATTACGCCGGGAAACCTGCTGCGGTCGCCTTCGTCCGCGGTCCTTCGCTGCGTTGGATGCGGCGCGTGCGAATTCGTCTGCCCATCTCGCCGCGCGCTTGTGTCGCACCTGCACGATCTAAAACGCCGGTATCAAGACGGAAGCGGGGCGCTCGTCCGGTGAAAGAGCGTCTCCTCACCGTCGCACTCTTGGGAGCGGCCTTCGTTTTGCACATACTGGTCCCTCCGCCCGACCACGCGCGCGCAATTGTGGAACAGTTGATCGGCCCGGCCAATCCATTGCATACGCCGGGTCTTCCATCGTTTCAGTCCGGCGATAGGACTGTTCTGTTCACGCCGTCGGAATGCAACGGTCCAAATTTGCGGGTACCTCAATCTCGTGGAACCAATTGTGCTCCACGGGTTAAGCCTCCACCTCTTCTTCCAAAATACAAAATGTGGAGTCGCCTATCCTGTCAGCAATGTACTGGGCTAAGAAATGGTGAAACTATAGCCCAGCACCTGCACCAATCTGATCCGCCTTGACAGCAAGACCTAGAAAAGAATATAATCGCATGTCATTAGAGTTTATTGCTATGATCTCGAGAACGGCATTACACGCGCTTAAGGCGATGGCAGCTCTGGCCGAGCGCCCCGATGAGTTCCAGGGCGCTGCGAGCATTGCCGAACGGATAGGTGCACCGCAGAATTACTTGGGGAAACTTCTTCAGGGCTTGATTCAGTCGGGTGTCGTAAGCTCTCTAAAGGGTAAGGGTGGTGGATTTCAACTGGCGCGCCCTCCCGAGAAGATAAGTCTCTTTGATGTTGTAGAACCCGTTGACCATGTCAGCCGCTGGGAAGGCTGTTTCATGGGTAAAGCAACGTGTTCGGCGGTTACCCCCTGTGCCATGCATTACAAGTGGGTCGCCATTCGGAACGACTACCTCGCCATGCTCAAGGAATCGACGCTGGCGGACATCGTAGCGCATCGCGCCCCGGTAGAGATGGTGTAGCGTTTTTTTTGACGCAAAAGAAGATAAACACAGGGGATTAGGGCAGAAGGCTTCTTGTCAATCAAGTACGCAGGCATTCTCAACGGCGTCCTGCAATCGGCAGTTCAATGGGGTACGTACTGAAACAGGTGAAGACACGGTTTCAGATTATGGGTTAAACGAAGTGCATCCCTCGCAATCGTAACTTGAAAGTGGGTGAGAGAATGGAACATCGAAAACTTTGGATTGGTTTGTTCGCGGTAATGGCCGCCTCCTTCGCGGTGCTTGGCTATTACGGGCGCGAAATCTACCGCCAGGCGCCCCCCATCCCTGAGCGCGTGATTACGACCTCGGGCAAGGTGCTCTTCACCGGACAGAACATTAAAGACGGGCAGAACGTATGGCAGTCAACCGGGGGGCAGCAAGTGGGCACCGTGTGGGGGCATGGTTCCTATGTCGCACCGGACTGGTCGGCTGACTTTCTTCACCGGGAATCTGAATGGCTTTTGGCACACTGGGCCAAGGTCGACCACGGCGTTGAAAACTATGCCGACCTCGGCGCGGAAGATCAGGCGGCCCTGAAGGCGCGACTGAAAGGGGAAATTCGGAGTAACACCTATAACGCCGACACGGGCGACTTGGTCGTGTCCGAACTTCGAGCAGAGGCCATCGCCGCGGTGTCGGAGCACTACAAGAAACTCTACGGCGGCGATGCGTCGTTAGACGAACTTCGCGAAGCCTACGCCATCCCGAAAGGTGTTTTGCCCGACGCGGCGCGGCGCGACGATTTGACCGCGTTTTACTTCTGGGCGGCTTGGGCGTGTGGCACAAACCGGCCGGGCACGGAGATTACCTATACCAACAACTGGCCGCCGGAACCGTTGATTGACAATAGACCTACCGCGGCGATATTGGTTTGGTCGGTCCTGAGTTTCATTGTGTTGCTGGCAGGAATTGGGGCGCTCTCCTGGTATTACGTCGTGGAGAAGGCGCGGGCGGAAGAAGACCCGCCCGTTCCCGAACGGGACCCCTCACTGGCATTCGATCCCACCCCGTCCATGAAAGCGACCTTGAAATATTTCTGGGTGGTGATGGCCCTCATCGTCACGCAAGTAGGAATGGGCGCGGTAACCGCGCACTACGCCGTGGAGGGGTCCGGGTTTTACGGTATCCCATTGGCCGAAGTTCTGCCGTACGCCGTAACGAGGACGTGGCACACCCAGTTGGCGATCTTTTGGATTGCTACCGCCTTTCTTGCCACGGGCTTGTTCTTGGCGCCCGCTGTGGTCGGGAGAGAACCGAAGTTTCAGCGCCTGGGTGTCAACGCGCTTTTCGGAGCGCTGCTCGTTATCGTAGTGGGCACGCTATTCGGCACCTGGTATGGCACCCGGCAGAAGATGGGGCTGGAGATGAATTTCTGGTTCGGCCATCAAGGTTACGAGTACGTCGACCTTGGCCGCTTCTGGCAGATATTCCTATTCATCGGCTTGTTCATTTGGCTCTTTCTCATGGGGCGCGGGTTGTGGCCGGCCATGCGCAAACCGGGACCCAACCGGCATCTCCTGGCGCTGTTTTCGATATCCTGCGTCGCCATCGCCCTGTTCTATGGCGCGGGTCTCATGTGGGGGCGGCAGACCAACCTCGCCATCGCGGAATACTGGCGCTGGTGGCTGGTACATCTCTGGGTCGAGGGATTCTTCGAAGTATTTACGACCGTGGTGATCGCGTTCCTGTTCGCCCGTCTGCAGTTGGTGAAAGTGCGGACCGCTACGGCGGCGGTGCTCTTCGCTACATCGATCTTCCTCTCCGGTGGCATCATCGGGACCTTTCATCACCTTTATTTCACGGGCACCCCCACGGCGGTATTGGCATTGGGCGCGGTATTCAGCGCACTCGAAGTCGTGCCACTGGTTTTGATTGGTTTCGAGGCGTACGGAAACCTTTCGGTTAGCCGTGTCCAAGGCTGGGTCGCCGGCTATAGATGGCCCGTCTACTGCTTCGTGGCCGTGGCCTTCTGGAACCTGGTGGGGGCGGGACTCTTCGGATTCCTCATCAACCCGCCGATCGCCCTCTATTACATGCAGGGTCTGAACACCACCGCGGTGCACGGTCATACCGCGCTCTTTGGAGTCTACGGCATGCTCGCCATTGGGCTGATGCTGTTTTGTTTGAAAGGCATGGCAGTGCGCAACATTTGGAAAACGTCCGTGCTGAAGTTCGCCTTCTGGTCGATCAACATCGGTCTCGCGCTCATGGTGTTGTTGAGCGATCTACCCCGGGGCGTCTTGCAGGCGTGGGCCAGCGTGAACGACGGCATGTGGATGGCGCGCTCCGCGGAATTCACGCAAACGAATCTAATGGATACGCTGAGATGGCTGCGCGTGATTGGCGACACCATCTTCGCCGTCGGAGTATTGTCGTTGGGTTGGTTTGTCCTCGGCCTCAAGGCGGGATGGTCCGTTGCGGGTCCATTGGATAGAGACGTGGAACGGGATACGCCGAAAGGCGAAAACGAAATCGAGGAGCACTAATCATGAATACGATAACGGCCGAAATGACTGTCGGTGAGCTGGTACGTGAACGACCGGGCCGATCGCGCATATTCGAGGAACTTGGTATCGACTATTGCTGTGGCGGCAAGAAACCGCTCTCGGACGCGTGCGCAAAGAAAGGCCACAATATCGAAGCGGTGCTGGAAGCCATCGTCGAGGCGGATTTAGCTGGATCCGTGGCAGTCGCCGAGGACTATGCCGAGATGCCCTTGGACGAGCTGGCGGACCACATCGTCGCAACGCATCACGCTTTTCTCGTTCGTGAATTGCCTCGAATGCAACAGATGGCCGCAAAGGTATCCAAGGTTCATGGCGATAAAGATGAACGATTGGGGGAATTGGCATCGGTTGTCAACGCCCTCGCAGACGAACTCGCGTCGCATATGATGAAGGAAGAACGGATTCTCTTTCCCGTCATCCGACAGCTGGAGCAATCCGATTCCCTGCCCACCATGCCTTTCGGAACGATCGCAAACCCGATTCGGGCCATGGAGGCCGAGCACGACACAGCGGGAAACGCGCTCGCAGACATGCACCGTCTCACGGATGCCTACACCCCTCCAGGTTGGGCCTGTAACACCTATCGCGCGCTCCTGGACGGACTTCATGAACTCGAACTCGATCTGCATCAGCACATCCACAAGGAGAACAACATTCTGTTTCCAAGGGCTCTGGCTGTCGAGAGAAGTCGACGTTAACGTACTTGATTGCCACACGAGCGACAATTACGCGGCAGCAACTAGTCGCGCGTCGGCACTACCGACGAGGTGGGAGTCGCGAAAACCGTTCCGACTTTATTTTCGAAGCCGTGCTACTTTCCTTTCGTAGTAATGGTGTAGCCCGCCGACATGACGAAAGGCGACTACCTGTCTTC
>JADLHJ010000004.1 GCA_020848835.1 Candidatus Hydrogenedentota bacterium | reverse complement strand
TGACGGCGCAGCGCGTTGTAATAGCGGCTGACTTGTTCCCAGTATGCGAGGCCTTCGGCTTGTGGCTGAATCTGCAACGCATAGTTCTGCTCGCAGGAATTGAGAATCGCCACTTCGCTGCGCGGTGAGGTGCCGTTGAGGTTCGGCGCGAGTTGTGCAACCTCGCGCGCGAATCGCGACACGCTGCGAAAACGGCGGCGCGGCTTTCCGTCGTGGTTGAGAATACCGTGCCAGAATTGTTCGGTGCCGAAGCGGCAACTGCGCCAACGGAAGAACATGACCGTGTCCGCGCCGTGTGCGATTGCCTGCCAGGCCCAGGATCGCAACTGCTCGTCAGAAGGCCTGCGCCCCATTTTGTTCCAGCCAGTGATCCCGTTTTGTTGTTCCATCACGCAGACGTTGCGTTGCTTGAGGCCGCGCATAGCATCTGCGCTCAGGCCTGTAGCAAGTTCGTTCACGTGCCAAGGCGTGTTGGGATAATTGTCCCACGATACGAAATCGAGCGGTTTAGCAAGTGCCACATAGTCCATGGACGATTGGGTGCCCATGAAATTGTGTGTAATGAAATGACCAGTGCATTTCGCGCGCAGAATGTCGATTTGTTCTTGCTGGAAGGAAACGGTGGCATCGGATTGGAAACGGCGAAAATTGAGTTGCAGCGAGGGATTGTGTACGTCTCCGCACTTGGCTTCCCAAGGCAGGGGAATTTGTTCCCAGGCGCTGTATTCCTGACTCCAAAAGACGGTGCCCCACGCCTTATTAAGCGCATCGAGAGTGCCGTACTTTTGTTTAAGCCATTCCTGAAACGCGGTGTGACAGACGGGGCAGTAACAAAGGTTTGCGGCAAATTCGTTGTCGGTCTGCCAGCCGATGACCGCGCGCGATGCATGGAAATGATTTGCCATGGCCGCGACAATTGCGCGGCTGCGCTCGCGCATCGCCGGGTGATTCATGCATCGCTGTAATCGCGTACCAAAGCCGAGACGGTAGCCGCGTTTGTCGGCCGGAAATACATCGGGGAATTGCTGATGAAACCATGCCGGCGGCGCGGCGGTCGGCGTGCCCAGAACAACTTTGATGTTCGCATGTTCGAGTTTGTCGATCGCGCGATCGAGCCAGCGAAATTGAAAGTTACCAGGAGAGGGTTCCAGGCGGGACCACGCGAACTCGGCGAGACGGACGACGGTGATACCCGCTTCAACCATGAGTTCGACGTCGGTATCCCAACGCGATTCGTCCCAGTGTTCCGGGTAATACGCGACGCCCACACGCATATTGGTTTCGCCAGTGGTCATGTCCAGCACCCAGCCCGTATTTTTGGCTCAGGCGAAATCGCCGGACGCCACACTGAACGATTTAACAAAATTAATACTATTTGAAAGTGCACAATAGTTCAATAATACTTTTTTTGAGAGCGTTACCTTTTCGCCTTAAACCTTACCACAAAAGAGGCTTAGAAAACTGGAGAGTTGACTAGAGAGAGCGCACTGACTCACGTTCGACGAGGGCGTGCTTGACCACGATCTCGCGGTAACCGCGCGTGTGCTGGCCGCCAATTGTCTCGACCAAGAGTTGAGCAGCCTTTGCGCCGATTTTCTTAGGGAAAATGGAGAGGGTGGTGAGAGGCGGACCCAGGACCTCTCCCATTTCGATACCGTCGAAACCAACCACACTGAGGTCATCGGGTATGCGTAGGCCAAGTTCGTAAGCGGCTTTATACACACCGATTGCGACAAGGTCGTTGCAACAGACGATGGCTGTCGGGCGTGATTCTTTCTTGCGGAGGATTTTCATAGCAGCGGCGTAACCATCGGCGGAGGTATCCCCGGCGCGAATAGTCATCGAATCGCGAAACTCGAGGTCATGCGCAACTAGGCCTTCAATAAAGCCAATCACGCGTTCTTTGCTGATGGCCGATCGTGCGGGGCCCGCGAGGTACGTGATGTTGCGGTGACCGCGGTTAATCAGATAGGCGGCGGCATCGCGGCTGCAACTGCGATTGTCGAAGGAGACCACGTGGGTTTCGATGCCGGGCGCGGGCATGATGGTTACCAAGGGGCGGCCCGCCTTCACGACGTTGCGAATATGTTGTTCGTAACGCTCCATTTCGCCCGCGGCAATGATGTATCCGCGCAGATCGTAGGCGCGCATACTTTCAAACGATGCGATCCCTTCCTGCGGATCATTGTCGGTACCGTGGTGCAGGATATGGTGAAATCCCTGGGGCGCGAGGACGGAATTTATCCCGGTGATGACTTCAGTGTAGAAAGGATTGTTGATATTTCCAATCACGACTTCGATCATCTTCGAGAATTCGGCGACGAGCGTTTTCTGGACCGCACCATTTTGGTAGCCATGCGAGCGAAGGATGGAAAAGACCTTTTCGCGAGTTTTTTCGGTAACGCCGGCTTTTCCGGCCATGACGGCAAAAACCGTGGTGCGCGACACGCCGCTGAGATCGGCGACATCCTTCGCGGTCAGAATTTTTCGCGGTGATTTTTCCATAGTAACCCGAACGCCCCTGATTTTGAACTCAGAGTACAATGACTGTGAGGGGCGGGTCAAGGCTTAGATATTTTATTGATATTGCCAGTTGCCAGAGTAAAATAGACGTAATCAATTATTTTGAACTATCGTTCACTATCGTGTTGGCCCTAGAGAGGGAACATTTGTGTACATTGCTGCCATGGCAATCGTCGTAGCATCCATAGCCCAAGTGCCTGACGCGTCAGGGTTCTTCTCCATTCAAACGCGGGAAGGAGTATCGTGGTTCGTGTCGCCGAAGGGTGATCCGGTGTTTTCGCTGGGTATCAATTGCATCGGCAAAGGCGGAGGTCCGCACGACAAAAAAGACAAAGGTTGGCATTACCGGTTTACCGACCATTATCCGAGCGTGGATGCGTGGACTGACGACACCATCAGGCGCATGCGGGAATGGAAGTTTAACACAGTTGGCAGTTGGTCGGACGACGAAGTGTCTAAGGGGCAATTTCCGCGCACGCCGGTTTTGCTTCTCGGTTCATCTCTCGGAATTCCCTGGGTGGATTTCTTTTCGGAAGCGATCGAAGCGGAGTGCGGCCGGTTGGCGAAAGCGATGGTCGAACTGCACAAAGACGATCCGAATATCGTCGGCTGGTTTACCGACAATGAACTTGGCTGGTACATTGAGACGAAATTCGTGTTCTTTATCGATTCGCCCGTCGAGAACGAGACGCGGAAACGGTTAATCGCATTTTTGACGGAACGCTATCGAGGTGACTTCGGCGCACTGGTGAAAGACTTTGTCCCGATTCGAGCAGAAAATTTCGACGAGCTCGCTGCGGGCGGTTCGCTACGCTTACGACCTTCGAGCAAAGGCCGCGAGACGATGCATGCCTTCGGTAAAATCATCGCGGAGCGCTATTATCAGATCGTGCGCGATGTAATACGACGTTACGATGCGAACCACCTCATTCTCGGTGATCGCTATGCCGGCTATTATCCAATCTGTGTGGCCGAGGCTGCGAAAGACTACGTAGATGTCATATCGACGAACGCTAGTTTTGCGGACAACAGCGATGGTGAGATGCCGCCCTTCTACCTCGATACGCTTCACCGAATTACGAAAAAACCAATCATCATATCGGAGTATTACGCCGCAGCGATGGAAAATCAGTCGGGCAACAAGAATTCATCCACCAATGCATTCGCGGTCGTGAAGACACAGCAAGAGCGCGCGGCGATGACGGAGCGCACGCTCACCTACCTGGCGTCCTTGCCGTACATGGTGGGTGCACATTGGTTTCAGTTTGTGGATGAACCGCCGAAGGGCCGCGCGGACGGGGAGGATTTTAATTTCGGGCTGGTGGATATCTACAACAAGCCTTACGATTTGTTAACCAAGACCATTACAAAAGTCCACGAGCGCGTACCGGATATACATCGCGACGCATACACGGTCAAAAAACCGGTGCCCGTTTCAGACATCAAGATTCCAAAGGCATCTCTCGGCGCATCGGATGGCCTCGCGGGTTGGACCAAAGGGGGGGCGTATATTCCCTACACGTCAGAAACCTCCTTTGCGGATTTGTATGCGTGTGAGACGGAAGAAGGTGTCGCCCTGATGCTTCGGGCGGACGACTACATGGACGCGAGCATCTACGAAGATAAAAAGCTGCCCGTATCTGACTTCATGACTTGGACCTTTTCGTTTGGCCGTGGCGTATCCCCAGTCGCCATTCGCTTTGCAGCGGGGTCGCGGGCGACGGTCAATGACGAACGTGTGCGCTTAATCCACAATGACAAAGGGTTGCGGCAGATCGTCATCGCAGTGGTCCCTCTCGAAGCGATCAAGAGCGACCGGCCTGTGGCGTTTACGTGCTCCGCGAAAGGTTATGCCGGGTATATGACCACCACCTGGGAAGCGACGCTGCATCGCGGTTGACCGGCCTTTTTTGGGGCCCCGTAATCCTGTCTCTGTTTGATACTTCTGGCAGCGTTGTGGTAGCGTTTTTCAACTCTGCGCGCGTTGGGGGCTTTTGACAGTCGAACGCCCTAGCGCGCTCCCCCAGTTTGGTGTTCATGGCGAAACCGCAAATCCTTGTCACGAACGATGATGGAATCCAAGCGCCCGGCCTGGCGATTCTCGCGGAAGCGATGGAAGCCCTTGGCGATGTATGGGTTTATGCGCCCGACCGGCAACAGAGCGCCGTAGGCCACGGTGTCTCATTGCACCGGCCGCTCCGCGTGACTCAGTTGAAAGACCGTTGGTTCATGGTGGACGGCACGCCAACAGATTGCGTGATGCTGGCCGTACGGGATCTTTTGGATGCGCGGCCCGACATCGTCGTCGCGGGCGTAAACCCCGGCGCGAACCTGGGTGATGACGTAACCTATTCCGGCACCGTCGCCGGTGCCTACGAGGGCATGCTGCTGGGCATCAACGC
Organism: Candidatus Hydrogenedentota bacterium; assembly: GCA_020848835.1. Lineage (GTDB taxonomy): Bacteria > Hydrogenedentota > Hydrogenedentia > Hydrogenedentales > SLHB01 > JABWCD01. The sequence continues at coordinate 68,298 of JADLHJ010000004.1, read as the reverse complement.
CGTGGCATTTTCGGATGTGTCGTATGAACCAAAGCATATGGAGACCTCCGGCGGAGTGGCGCAGCGGGTCGCAGCAATGGTACTTGGGCATGGTCTGCCGAAAGATACGATGCTCAACGTGAATGTTCCGGACGTGACCGAAGATCTTCTCCGTGGGACGCGTGTGACTCGTATGGGTCGGCGGCATTACGAAGATGAAATTGTGCGCCGCGAGGACCCTCGCGGGCGGCTCTACTACTGGATCGGGGGCAACAAGCCGAGCCATATCCTCGAACCAGGGACCGACTTCGAAGCAATTGAGCAGGGCTATGTGAGCGTGACGCCCCTGCACCGCGATGTGACAAACCATGCCGTGCTTGAGATGTTGCGCGGCTGGATTGAATAGATGCAGTTCACCGTATAGGAGCGATCAAGACCATGTGTGGAATTGTAGGGTACATAGGAAAAAAGAACGCTGTAGATATCATCATGTCCGGTTTGCACCGGCTGGAATACCGCGGCTATGACTCCGCGGGCGTCGCGGTAATTCGCAACGGATCGCTCGACTGCGTGAAAAGCGTCGGCAAGCTCGTGAAGATGGACGAGAAGTTGAAGCAAAACCCGCTCGACTCGCCGTTGGGTATCGGGCACACGCGCTGGGCGACGCACGGTGTCCCGAGCGAAGTGAATTCGCACCCGCACTTCGACAACGACATGGAGATCGCCGTTGTTCACAACGGCATCATCGAAAACTATCAGGAACTGCGGGAGGAGCTTAAGAAGGGCGGCGCGAACTTCCGCAGCCAGACGGACACGGAAACGATTGCGCACCTCGTGCGCAAGTACTACCAGGGAGATTTGTTCGCGGCGGTAAAGCGCGCGCTGCAGGACGTTGAGGGCGCATATGCCATCGGCGTGGTGTGCAAGAAGAACCCGGATGTGATGGTGGCGGCGCGTCATGGCAGTCCGTTGATCGTCGGCCTCGGTGACGGTGAAGCGTTTATAGCCTCGGACGTGCCGGCAATCATGAAGTACACGCGCAAGGTGCTGTACATCGACAACGGCCAGGTCTGCGAGATTCGCCGCGACGGCTATAAGATCGAAGACCTGAAAGGCAATCCCGTCACGCTCGAAGTGAAGACGGTTGATTGGGACGACAGCGCCGCAGAGAAGGAAGGCTATCCGCACTTCATGCTGAAGGAGATCAACCAGCAGCCGGACGTGATCAAGAACACGCTGCGCGGGCGCGTGACCGAAGGATCGGACACGGTGCAGTTGCCGGACATGCAGGTGACGGAGCAGGAACTGAAGGACCTGAAGAAGATCGTAATCGTGTCTTGCGGAACGGCGTGGCACGCGGGTCTTGTCGGTAAATACCTGCTCGAAAAATTCGCGCAGGTGCCCGTCGAGGTGGACATCGCTTCCGAGTACCGCTACCGCGATCCTATCGTATATCCGAACACGATGGTGATTCCCGTGACGCAATCGGGTGAAACCGCCGACACGCTGGAAGCCATTCGCGTAGCGAAGAAGAAGGGCGCGAAGGTGGTGTCGATTGTGAACGTGGTGGGTTCGAGTATCGCGCGCGAATCGCACGGTGTCATTTACACGCAGGCCGGACCGGAAATCGGCGTGGCTTCGACGAAGGCGTACACCTCGCAGATCACCGCGTTCGCGCTGTTCACGATTTGGCTCGGCGAAACGCGCGGCGTGCTCTCCAAAGCGCAGGGCCGCGAGATGATTGCGCATCTTCGCGCAATTCCCGACAAAATTCAGTGGGTACTCGACCATCAGGAAGAGGTCATCCGCTGCTCGAAGGATCCGAAGTATCTTAATGCGCAGAGCGCGCTGTACCTTGGCCGCAGCTACAATTTCCCGAGTGCGCTCGAAGGCGCGTTGAAACTGAAAGAAATCAGCTACATCCATGCGGAAGGTTATGGCGCGGGCGAAATGAAGCACGGCCCGATCGCGCTGGTGACCGACGAGTTGCCAGTTGTATGTGTGGCGACAAAGGGCGATACCTACGACAAAATGGTATCGAACATCCAGGAAATTCGCGCGCGTAGTGGTATTGTGTTGTCGGTGGCCACCGAAGGCGACGAAGCAATCAAGAACCACAGCGCTGACGTGTTGTATATCCCGGAGTGCTACGAACCATTCAGCCCCATCGTCGTCGCCGTGCCGTTGCAGTTGTTCGCGTATTACGTAGCCACCAACCGCGGCTGCGACGTGGACCAGCCGCGCAACCTGGCGAAGAGCGTGACAGTCGAGTAGTTTCTGTTTATTGAATAGAAGCGGCGGGTGCGACAACGCGCTCGCCGCTTTTTGTTTGCGCTGACAGCCTAGTAGCATTTTTCAATGGATATTTAGTTATGGTCTCTGGGTGTTGGGAGCAATGAGAAGCATGAGAAGGATGGGACGCATGAGACGTGCATTGGATTTATACGAACTTGTGCCGCGATTGCTGAAGCGCCTGGTCGAGTCATTATTGCTTACGTTTTTTGGCGTTTCTGTCGTAACCGCGATCGCGGAACCGCAGCAGCGCGAGGTCATAGATGGGATCACTACCGATAGAATTGTCCAGGGTGTCCCCTATGATCTTGCAGGGAAGCGCATAGTATTCACGGACTGGTATTACATTCAGCCCGGCGATCTCGATTGGCGCGATGCTACGGGGAAGAGTGTATATGTGGACGGCGATTCGGAACTTTACGAGGCGGAACACATTGGCATCAATGCGCCGCGTGGGATACGGATTGTTGCGCAGATGCCCGTGGTGAAGGGACCATTCGATCTTCCGTATCGCACGATCATGCAGCATGATGGCAAGTACAAAGGTTGGACTTCGACGGAGTATTGCGAATCGGCTGACGGGATCACATGGACGAAGAAGCTACTGAAATTCGGGCCGGGGCACACGGATGGCGTGTATCACGTGTTCGTCGATCCTATTGCGCCGCCGGGAGAACGTTATAAATCGGTTTGGGTCGGGTTGATCACGCGCGCTGAGTTTGATGCGTTTCGCGCCAAACGGCCGGATGGTTGGGAGCCTCGATCGATTTTCCATCTCGGCGAGAAGGACGAGGTGACGTGCATTCGTGGAAGTGTTTCGCCTGACGGAATTCATTGGACAATTTTGCCCGATCCGCTCGTCGTCGAGTATAGCGACACGCACAACACGTGCTATTACGATCCGGCTTTGAAGAAGTATGTGTTGTATACGAGGTATTGGTCAGTCGGCCCGCGTACAGACAAACTACCGCCGGATATTCGCAATTCGTGGACGGGTGTGGGTCGGCGCGCAATTGGACGAAGCGAATCATTCGACTTCCGAAGCTTCACGCCTTCGGAAATGATTCTTGAACCTACGCCGGACATGTTGCCGTCGGAATCGCTGTACACCAATGCGCGGACCACGATCCCCGGCGCGCCGGACCAATTTGTGATGTTTCCGACAATTTGGAACGCGTCGATCGACGACACGACGCGCATTGCAATGGCCACGAGTCACGATGGCGCATTGTGGCAATGGATACCTGGAGGTAATATCCTCGAAACGGCACCGTTTGGACAATGGAATGGCGGGTGCATTTGGGCCTTACCGAATCTCATTGAATTGCCGAACGGCGATTGGGCGTTGCCTTACCTCGCGCACAACGTCCCGCACAAATATCCGCGCGGCAAACGCGTGGGCGGAACGGGCTACGCAATTTGGGAAAAGGGGCGAATGGTTGCGCTGCAAGCAGACGATCGGGGTGAATTAACGATGATGCCGGTTATGGCGCCGGGGCAAACCCTCAAGATTAACTGCATCACGGATCGCGCGGGCTGGATTAAGGTAGAGGTCGTTGGAGCCGACGGCAAGCGCTTGGAGGATTGCGTGCCCATCGTCGGCGATGAGGCGTGGACGCCAGTGAAGTGGAAGGATGCGGCGGATACTGGAGTCGAAGCCGGGAAACCGATCACGCTCCGGTTTTCCTTGTATCAGGCGAAGTTATTCGGAATTGAATTCGAGTAGTCGAGAAAATATTGCGGCGGAGGTGGCCGCGATCGACCACCTCCGCCATACGCCGGGTACTTTGCTCGCGTCGTTACTCTATCGATACCGCCGTATAGCGGGAACCTTGTTCGTTCTGCACGCGCAGCAGCACCGTGCCGTTCTTGCCGGATTTCATTGCCTTCTGGAACTCGCTCAAGTTCGACACCGGTTCGCGGTTCACTTCGGTAATCAAATCGCCTTCGCCGATACCGGCGCGCATCGCGGGCGAGCCCGGCGCGACTTGCGTGACCAGCACGCCAGTCGTGCCTTCGTAGCCGAACTGCTTGGCAAGGTCGCTCGTGAGCGGCTGGATGCCGATACCGAGTTTGCCTTGCGATTCCTGCTTCGCGGCATTGCGCGGTGAATCCTGCTCGAGCTCTTCGCTCGTCTTCTCGCCTACGGAGACCGACTTCTTAATCTGCTCGCCGGCGCGGTCGATTGTCAGCTCGATGTCTTTACCTTTAGGCGTCATCGCGATCTGGCTGCGGAACGCACCTGCATCGCCAACGCGTTGACCATTCAACTCGAGGATCAAATCGTCTCGCCGTAGGCCGGCTTTGTCTGCTGGTGAACCGGGCTGCACTTCGGAAACCAAGATGCCGGTGCTTTCCTTCATGTCGAAGTACTTCGCCAATTCCGGCGTCAAAGGCTGGATGCCCACGCCGAGGAAACCACGCGTGACGGTACCGTTTTCCTTCAACTGGTCCGCTACGTACTTCACCATGTTGATCGGGATCGCGAAACCGACCCCGTCGCTGCCGCCGCTGCGGCTCATAATGGCAGTATTCATGCCTACCACTTCACCGTGGATGTTCAGCAGGGGACCGCCGGAATTGCCGGGGTTAATCGCGGCGTCCGTCTGAATGAAGTCGGCATAATCCACAATGCGCACATCGCCGCGGCCACGCGCGCTCACGATACCCGAAGTGACGGTGTGGTTCAGGCCGAAGGGACTGCCAATCGCCAGCACCCATTCACCGACGCGCAGCGCGTCGCTATTTCCCAGCTTTGCTACGGGCAGATCCGTCGCTTCGATTTTGATTAGGGCAACTTCCGTCGCCGGATCGCTTCCGATAACCTTCGCTTCAAATACGCGGCCATCGGACAACTTCACCGTCAAGCGATCTGCGTCGCCCGCGACGTGATTGTTCGTGAGGATGTATCCGTCCGAGGACATGATGAATCCGGAACCTTCACCGACTCGCATCGGCGCATCAAACTGCTGCTGCCCGCGCGGCGCACGAAACTGCCGAGGCATCGGGAATCCGAAGAATCCCTCCGGCATATTGCCATCGCCGTCGTAAAAGCCGGCGGGCATCTCAAGCTTTTTCTCGATCGTGATGTACACGACTGCCGGTGAAGTGGTATCAACCACTTGCGCGAACGCGTTGCTGAGCGCATCGACGGCAGCCACCGCATTCAAATTGTCGTGTGCTGTAACTTGCGACGCAGGCTGCTCTGCAAACGTGTCGTTACCCTTCGCCAATCCGGGCGTAAGCGAAATTGTCGCAGCTACCGCCGCAACCAGCGCGCTCCCCCAGAGGAAGCGTTTTGTTTTAGCCAACTGACTCATACTTTTTTCTCTCCTTTATCACCGGTCACGTATGAATTTGTGAATTGCGGTACTCGCCTTCCACAGGTGACAGGTCGGAGTTCAGCAAGCACCCGGCGTGCCAAATTGAAGAAACCTTGTTAACAAGCGCAGTGTGAACACTTTGTGAAAAAAGATAACGGATAAGCCTACAAGACCATGTGCTCGATTTCGGGTTTGCCGTGGTGAATTCGACTACGAAATGCGTTGCGTTTACGATGCTGGGTCTACGAAGTGTGGAACCAACGAGAGAAGGGGCGCCCCATGTCCGAATCCGGGTTTTCCTGTTGCGGCGGGAAGCAGTGCTGCGGCGACGATTCAAAACAGAACAACAGCGTTGCAAGGCGCGACTTTTTGAAGTCGGCGGCGGTCGGTGGAGCCGGCGTCGCTTCGTTGTTAACCGCGCAGCCGGCGCACGCGCAGAGCGACGAATTGGCGGCATGGAACGCTTCGCTGCTCGAACGGGGCGAAACGCGCATCTATCGCGGCGAGGAACTAAAGCATATTGCAATGCCGCTGGGCGGCATAGGGGCCGGGCAGGTGTATCTGCGGGGCGACGGCACCTTGAACCCTTGGCAAAACTTTAACAATTTCAATACGAATGCGATGGTGCCGGATTCATTTTTCGCGGTGCGAACCAAGGACGCCGCGGGCGCGGTGCAAACGCGATTGTTGCAACTGGGCGATCGCGAAGGCGCGAAGGGTGTGCAGGCGATCGAATACTCCGGCGAGTACCCATTCGCGTGGATACGCTATCTCGATGACACGTTGCCCGTAAGTGTGAGTCTTGAAGCGTTTTCGCCGTACATTCCTTTGAATACTAAAGACTCCGGCTTGCCCGCGATCATCTTTCGATTCACGGTGCGCAACGTTTCCAATGCGCCAGTCGAAGCGTCCATATTGACGGCGATTCCAAACCTCGTCGGCTGGGACGGGTATGGGCAATTGGAAGCGAATACGAGGTTCTCCGAGTTCGCGGGCAATGTTAATTCCGAGCCCAAAGCGGAGCGCGTCGCATTGATCGAAATGACGGCGACGGAGGGGAACACGCATGAGCTTTCCGTCGCCACCAATTTGCGGACAAACGACGACGCGGTCGCGCGGCACATGCGCCACTGCAAGAATGTGAAAGTCTTCTATGGCCGGCCACTGCCCGTGCGCAAGGATGCCGTCGACGGCGATGTGTATTGGGTATCGGACATCAATGGACGTCTTTCCGTGGGCGAACTGTCAGATTTGCTTGATCGCGTGGAGGCGGGCGCAAACGCTGTCATAACGTGCGACGAGCATTCACTGATTCATGACGCGTTGAACAAGAAGAAAGAACCAATCAAGGCGGACATTTTTGAGAACTTTGAGAACGCTTCGTATAGCAATTGGAAGATTGAAGGCGATGCGTTCGGTGATGCGCCTGCAACTGGAACGATTCCTGGACAGCAGACTGTTTCGGGTTGGCAGGGAAAGTATTATTTGAATTCATGGGCCAATGGCGATGGGCCGGTTGGTAAAGCGGTCTCGAAAGAATTCACGATCGAACGGCGCTTCATTCATTTCCTCGTCGGTGGTGGCGCGCACGCGAACCAGACCTGCATCAATCTTGTCGTGGATGGAAAAGTTGTCGCGACGGAGATTGGACAGAACACCGAACAATTGCGGCCCGTGCGCTGGGATGTGTCCAGCCACCTCGGCAAGAAGGCGGTAATCGAAATTGTCGATTCGAACACCGGCGGCTGGGGCCATATCTTAATCGACGACATACAGTTCAGCGATGCACCGCGCCTGGCGTTGATCGATGAGGCGCTCATAGAACGATTACGGAATGCGTTGCCGTTTTCCGCACGCGGCACAAAACCGTACGAATACACGAAGAACCCCATATCGAAAGAACAAAAAGACTTGGGCGCAACCGAGTTTTCGCCGCGATGGACAGTACGCGGATTTAAACTCAAAGCCGGTGCCGATTTGCTATCAAAGAAGCAACGCGGCATGCCTCCCCTCATTATCGGCGGCGCTCTGGGAAAAGGCAGACTGATAATTACGAACGGCGCTATGCACCAGGGGGCGCAAGGAAATACGAAGAAGCTCTTAATTGGTGCCGTACTAATGGCTGTGAACAACAGCCGGTATACGCCTCAGCAAGGCATCGCACCGGATTCTCCGCTGGCAGGCTCCATGGCTTTGGGTACGCTTTATGACCTTGGCGTTCATAAAGCCTCGATGCCGCAGGCTGCGACCTTTACAGAACTCTACGATCAGTTTAATCAGGGTACTACCAAAGAAGCCTTTTCACATCCAAGTCCGGAAGGGACGTCCTGGATAGGCTCAATGGCCGCGAACATGACCCTCGCCGCAAATGAAGAGCGCACGGCGACCTTTTTGCTCACGTGGCACTTTCCAAACCGCACCCGGGATCTCACTTACGGCTGGGGACCCGAGCGCTATCAATACGATTATCGGCTCGGCAATCAGTACAATAAATGGTTCAATTCCGCGCGAGACGTTGTTGAATATATTGCGGCGAACGAACCGCGCTTGAGCGAGGAGACGCGGCGGTTCCACACGACGTTTTATAACAGCACCTTGCCGCAGTATTACCTCGACGCCGTCACCGCGAACAATTCCTTGACTCGCTCGCCGATCTATGTGTGGCTGGAAGACGGCACAGTCGGCGGCTTTGAAGGCGCGGACCGCTGCTGTCCGATGAATTGTACGCACGTTTACAACTACGCGATGACAACGGCGTATACATTTCCGGCGCTGGAGCGCAACGTGCGGGAGACGGACTTGCTCGTGCAGATGCACCCGGAAGAGCACTACATTCCGCATCGCACAATATTGCCGCTGTCCTTGCCGCGGCTCGGCAAAAATATCGGCGGACCGGAACACCCCGCGTTGGACGGCGAACTGGGCACGATCCTCAAAACGTATCGTGAGTGGCAGATGCACGGCGACCGCGCATGGCTTACGAAAGTCTGGGACCGTACCCGAACGCTCATGTTCTACATTATGAAAGAGCACGACACGGACAATGACGGCGTTATCAAAGGCGAGCAACCGAATACCTACGATACACATCTCTTCGGGAGCAACACTTTCATCGGCACGCTCTACCTCGCTGCACTGCGAGCCGCTGAGGAAATGGCGAAGCTTGTAGGCGATTCGGAGTCCGCAAAAACATTTCATGAGCGCTTTGAGAAAGGCCGCGATGGATATGACGCGACCTGCTGGGAGGGCGAATATTACAAAAACGTTTTCAATGCGCCGAACGCCGATGCCAATACGTATAACAACAACAATTGCTACGGGCCGGGGTGTTTCTCGGACCAATTGCTGGGGCAATGGTGGGCCAATGTGCTTGGACTTGGTTACGTGTTGCCGGAAGAGCGCGTGAAACAAACGCTCGCGGCAATCTACAAATACAATTTCCGCGCAGATCTGAGTGAGCATAAACATACGCAGCGCGTGTTCGCTGAAGGAAAAGAAAAAGGATTGCTCGTCGGTTCGTGGCCGAAGGAGGGACGCCCCGAACGTCCCATCCTCTACTGCGACGAAGTCTGGACGGGTATCGAGTATCACGTGGCCGCGACGATGCTTTATGAAGGCATGACGCGGGAGGGCCTGCAGATTGTGCGCGGCGCGCGCGACCGCTATACCGGCAGCCAGCGCAACCCGTGGTCGGAGATCGAGTGCGGCCACCATTACGCGCGCGCGATGTCGTCGTACAGCTTGATGCACGCTGCCGCGGGACTTGTCTATGACGCGGGCGTATCCCGCCTATCCATGTCGCCACGCTTGATGCAGGACAATTTCAAATCCTTTTTCACTGCTGCAAGAGGTTGGGGATCGATCTCGCAACAGCGCAATGCACGCATTCAGCGCAACAGCATCGATCTCCGGTACGGCAATCTGGAGATCAGGGAATTCGCCGTGGATATATCGCACAAGAAAACCAGACCCGCGCAGATCGCCTTCGATGCCGGCGGCGAGCGGTCGAAAGGAAATGCGACATTTGCCGACGGCAAATGTTCAATCGTGCTTGCCAAACCCGTTACGCTTTCAGAAGGCGGCAAGTTTAACGTCGTCTTGTCGTGGTAGCCATGAAACTGAATCGTCGCACATTCATCGCTACTGCAGCCGCAGGGGCCGCATCTACCGCGTTTGCCACGACGGACGCGCCGCGAAAGCCCAATCTCGTTTTTGTATTTGCAGATCAGTGGCGCGCGCAGGCTACGGGCTACGCGGGCGATCCTAATGTAAAGACTCCGCATATCGATCGCCTTGCGACGGAGAGCATCAATTGCAGAAACACCGTATCGGGGTGCCCCGTGTGTTCGCCGTATCGCGGCACGTTAATGACAGGGCAATATCCGCATAAGCATGGCGTGTTCGTGAACGACGTGCCGCTTCAGAACGGAGTGACCTCATTCGCGCAAGCACTCGGCGCGGCGGGATACACGACAAGTTACATCGGCAAGTGGCACATCGATGGGCATGGCCGCTCGACATATATTCCGCGGGAGCGCCGGCAAGGCTTCGACTACTGGCGTGTGCTGGAATGCACGCACGATTACAACAACAGTTTCTATTTTGGCGATTCAGACGAAAAACTGAAATGGGATGGTTACGACGCGATTGCGCAAACGCGCGACGCCGAGCGCTACATTCGCGAGCGAGACAAAGACAAACCTTTCGCTTTGTTCTTGTCGTGGGGCCCGCCGCACGATCCCTATGAAACGGCACCGCCGGAATATCGCGCGATGTACGATGCTGCGAGACTATCGTTGCGCCCGAACGTCCCCATCGATTTCGAGGATACCGCGCGCCGCATCGGAGCGGGCTACTACGCGCATTGTTCCGTTCTCGATACTTGCGTGGGCGATTTGCTCAAGACTCTCGATAATTGTGGCATCGCCGATGATACGATTTTTGTATTCACATCCGATCACGGCGATATGCTCGGCTCGCGTGGCGAAACGCATAAGCAGCGTCCATGGGACGAATCGATCCGTGTGCCGTTTCTGCTGCGTTACCCGCGGAAGTTTGGCCGCCGCGCGCACACCAACGATATGATGTTAACTTCCGTTGACTTGATGCCGACCATGCTTGCTCTCTGCGGCGCGTCGATCCCGAATACAGTACAAGGCCGCGATCGTTCCGGCGAGTTGATGCACAACGGGGCGGGCGACGACGACGCGGCGCTGTTGACCTGCTACGTGCCCTTCGGCCAATGGATCCGTTCCAAAGGCGGACGCGAATATCGTGGCGTGCGTACACCGCAGCATACGTATGTGCGGTCACTGGACGGTCCGTGGCTGCTTTACGATAACGGGACCGATCCGTATCAACTTGCCAATCTATGCAACGTGCCGGGACATGAAAAATTGCAGCGCCACCTGGACGCTGTCCTTGCGCGTAAGCTTGAGGAAGCAGACGACACCTTCATGCCAGCGCAGCATTACATCGAAAAATGGAATTACACCGTTGACGCGAACGAGACCGTGCGCTACGCGTCGTAGCTTTACGATGGATTTTTTACATAGCGCGCCAGAAACGGCGCAATTTCAGGTATATAGATCGAGCGCGGTGGCACAGTGTCATAATGATCCCCGCGCATTTCGATGAAGAGCTTGGGTTCGTGCGCGCCTTGAAATAGCGCGCGACCGTGTGCAATCGAGTACTGTGTATCATCGATGCTGTGCATGATTAGCACGGGACATTGAACACTACCAATCTTTTCAATGCTTCTGAAGTGACTGCGCAAAAACCAGTCTGCAGGGAAATAGGGATACTCACTGAAAGCGGCGTCGGCCATGGATGTGAAGGTACTTTCCAACACAAGTGCCGCCGGCTTCACGTTTGAAGCGAGGTCACAGGCGGCCGCGCCGCCAAAGGACGTTCCCCAAATGACAATGCTGTCCGGTGGAAGCTTTCGCTGCGTTACGAGATAGTCCCACATCGCTCGTGCGTCGGCGTAGATTCGTGGCTCTGACGGTGAGCCCGTACTTTTGCCGTAGCCGCCGTAATCGAAAATCAACACGGAATACTGCATTTCGCGAAATAGCCGCGTCGCGTCGAGATGTAACCCGATGTTGCCGCCGTTGCCGTGGCAGAACAGAATGGTGCCGCGCGCGTTATCGATGGGAATGTACCAGGCGGTTGTCGTTTCGCCGTTGACTTGAAGTGATACGTCCTCGAATTTCCAACCAAACGTTCCGGGGGTGTGCGTGACCACGCGTTCTGACTGATAGATCAATGGTTGTTGAGCGAAGAAAAAGACGACATAAAAGACTGTAAGAACAGACAGAAACAAGGCGGCCACGCGCTTCAACACGCGAACCGCCTTGCTCATTGAAGCTCTCCGTTAAAAGTCGAACTGCGCGATGTTGTCTTTCGTAAACACGATGGGATCGCCGAGGATTACCTGGTCACCCTCGAGAACGCTGCGTTCGCCTACGCGACCCGCTTTGAATGTAGTGGCGCCTGGCTGGAGTTCACCTTTCACGCTCGCAACGGCGGCGTGCACGGCTAGATAACCCAGATCGACGGGATTCCATAGCACGAACTTTTTCACGGTTCCGTCAGTGATGTATTCCTTCATGCTATTCGGCGTGGTGAGGCCGGTGAGCAGGACTTTATCCGCCATGCCGGATTTACGCAGCGCTTCGGACGCGCCGGGCAGCGCCACGGATGTGATCGCGAAGATGCCTTGCAGATCTGGATAGGCTTTCAATGAATCTGCCGTAACCTGTGTCGCAAGTGCGGGATCTTCTTCCGAAACCTTCGGCGTCTCGGACAAGTTTTTCATATTCGGATATTTTTCCTGGCGGTACTTCTCCATCTCCGCCATCCAGATATTCTGATTCGCGGCTGTGAGCGATCCGGTGACGATGATGTACTTCGCTTCCGGGCCGGCGCCTTCGGCCATTACGTCCACCAACGCTTTCGCCACGCTCGCGCCAGTGCATTGGTTCACGAAGAAGTCGCGCGCTTCTTTTTTTGCGTCCGCGTCCCACGCGATCACCTTGATGCCGCGCTTGCGCGCTTTCTCAAGCACTGGGGCGATGGCATCTGGATCATTTGGCGCGACGGCGATTGCGTCGAAACCTTTCGCGATCCATGTCTCCAGCATCTGAACCTGTAGCTGCACGTCGTTCTTTGGCGGGCCGTCGAACACCACCTCGACACCGAGTTCCGCGCCTGCTTCCTTCGCGCCTTTCTCCGTCGCTGTAAAGAACGGAATGCCAACCAGCTTCGGCATCACGCCGATCGTGAGTTTTTTGGCGGCAGCCGGTTCTGCTGGTGTTGCTGCATTGGATGTCGTCTCAGTCGTCGAAGTTGGCGCATCGCTTTTTGCAGGCTCGCTGGGCTGGCAACCTGTGGTTGCAGCCAACGCCGCCAGCAACACAATCGTTGCGCACGCTGCGCGACGTGAATCCAAAATCCAAAATCTAAAATTCAAAATCGTCTTCATGCCCGTTCCCCTCTTGCGCCCACCCATTCGTTGAATACCGCGGTGACAATCAGCAATGCACCAACAAAAATGATGATGTACTGCGATTTCACGCCCGCCATGTCGAGCCCGTAACGTAGGATACCGATGATGAGAAGGCCGAGCAAAGTGCCCGTTACGGACGCGCGCCCGCCGCTAATTCGTGTGCCGCCGACAACGACGCACGCAATTACATCCAACTCCAGCCCCTGCGCGGTGTCAGCCTTTGCCGTCGCGTAAAGCGCCGTGTGAAACAAGGCAGCGACACCGCACAGCGCACCGCACGCCGTATAGATGCCGAACTTAAACCAGTTCACGTTAATCGCCGCGAAGCGCGCGGCGATTTCGTTTTCGCCGATGTGCTCCGTGTAACGTCCGATCCTAGTCCGCCGCATAATCAACGCGCCACCAATGACCACGATTAGCAATGCAAGTATCGGCGTCGGCACGTAGGCAGGCGTCTTGCCAATCGGCAACGAAAACAAATCGCCCTGACTAATCCATGTGAACCCGGAGGGGTAACCGCCAAACGGCGCGCCTTTGCTGAGGCCCATCGCAAGACCACGAAACAGCGCCATGGTCGCGAGGGTGACCACGAGCGGCGGAACGCGCAGATAGCCGATCACAATGCCATTGATTGCACCCGCGCAGGAACCGACGATGACCGCTGCGCAAATCGCGACCGCAACGTTGGTCTGTTGAAATACCATGCCGAACACAATGCCGCATAGCGCGAGGATCGAAGCAACGGAAAGATCGATTCCGGACGTTGCGATAATGAACGTCATCGGCACGGCGATGATTCCCGGCACCACCCAATAGCGTGCGCGGTCGAGAATATTGAACCAGTCGAGAAAGCCTTCGACTTTTATGCTGAACGCCGCGACCATGATCAAGAGTACGAGAAGCAGGGCTGCATCGTGTCCGAATTGTTTTCGCATCACGCCGATTTCCGCGCGCGCTGAAGTGCGGTATCGATAACAACTGCACCGAGGATGAGTGCACCCACAAACAGACTCTGCCAATACGAACTGATACCCAGTAGCGTCAGCGCGTTGTATAGCAGCGCAACGAGAAACGCGCCGAGCAATGTGCCGATGGCCGAACCGCGACCGCCGAGGATGTTTGTGCCGCCAATAACCGCAGCTGCGATGGCTTTAAGTTCGAGTCCCTCGCCCGCGCCGGATTGTACGTTGCCGTAGTATGCGCCGTGCATGACCGCGGCAACGCCAGTCAGCAGGCCGGAATATGCAAACACGAACAGCATGACTCTGGTCTTGGAAATGCCGATCAGGCGCGCAGCGCTTTCGCTGTTGCCGAGCGCGAGCGCGCGGCGCCCAACGATGGTGTAGCGCAGTACGACATAGGTCACGAGTGTCGCGGCAACAACGTAGTAACAAACTTTCGGAACGCCAAATAATGATCCATCGGCGAGCATGCGATAGGACGCTGGGAGGTTCACGACTTCACGGCCGCTCAATACATACAACATGATGCCGCGATAGATGCTGATCCCCGCAAGCGTGACAATGATTGGATGGATGCGCGCAATAAGCGCTGTTGCGGCATTGGCGATGCTGCACGCGCACCCGATTGCGCAAGCGATCATCACACAAAGAAGCGGCGGCACTCCGCTCAACGCGGCCAATCCCGACACGGCCGCGGCCAACCCCATTACTGCGCCGACGGAAATATCGATCCCGCCTGCGCAAATGATCAGCATCGCGCCTTGCGCCATGATGCCCGGAAGGGCGGCGCTTGCGAGGACATCGAGCAGGTTGTCGACATTGGCGAACTGCTGCGGCCGCAGCAAGGTCATGATGCCGCACAAGGCTAGCGTGATGGCGAGTAACCCCATCTCGCGATAGGCAGAAAGTCGCGCGCCGAAGCCCACACGCGGCGGCATGATCGAATCGGTAGCACCTGACTTGGGCACGGCGGCAGTCGCAATAGCCTGCTCGCTGTCATTGCGCGGATCGAATTCGCCGGTGATTCTCCCCGCGGAAATCGTGATCACGCGATCGCTCATCGCCATGATTTCCGGCAATTCGGAACTGATCATGATTACCGCGGCGCCGCGAGAAGCCATGTCATTGATTAGCGCATGAATCTCTGCCTTCGCACCTACATCTACACCGCGCGTGGGTTCGTCGAGTAAAAGCACCTTCGGATTTGTAGCTTGCCATCGCCCGAAAACGACTTTTTGCTGATTGCCACCACTTAGCGCGCCGATGGGTTGCTCGATGGATCGCGCCCGCACGCGCAAGTCGCGCACCACTTTTTCGCCTAGCGCATTTTCCGCCCGGCGGTGTATCCACGTGAAACTGCTTATACTTGGAAGCGTGACGACACTTGCATTTGCACGCAGCGGGTGGGTGCGAAATACGCCCTGCACCAGGCGGTCTTCTGGCAAGTATGCGATACCGGCTTTCACCGCTTGGCGCGGCGAAGAGACTGTGACTTGCTTTCCATCCAGCAATATCGTCCCTGCGGAAAGCTGGCGCATTCCAAAGAGGGCCTGCGCGAGTTCGCTGCGCCCTGCACCGACAAACCCGTAGATGCCCAGCACCTCTCCCGGACGAACGGACAACGAAACATTGTTGAACGCACCATCGCCATCCGACACTTCTCTAGCTTCAAGCCTCGGCGCGGTGGCGGTAGCCAAGTTGCGATTTTCGCGCGGCGCGAGCGCCTGGCGTTCGCGCCCAATCATCGCGGCGACGATAGTTTCGATGCTGAGCTCCGCGGCACTATTCGTTGTAACGGTCGCGCCATCGCGCAATATCGTTACGCGATCGCACAGTGTGAGCACTTCATCAAGCCGGTGACTCACGAAAACAATCGCCACACCTGCGTCGCGCAATTCGCGTAAGCGCAGAAAAAGGGCATCAATTTCCTTGCGCGTAAGAGAGGCGGTGGGCTCATCCAGAAAAAGCACGCGGGCATTGCGCGACAAGGCCGCCGCGATCTCCGCCATCATGCGCCGCGCAACCGAGAGCTCGCTTGCGGGCGCCCTGACATCGAACCTTTCGCCGAGCGCCTCTAGCATGCGATCCGCAGCCCGATGCGTGGCCTGCCAATTGATTAAGCCTCCGGGACCACGAACCGAACCTTCCGAAAGCAACATGTTTTCCGAAACGCTGAGTTGCGGGAACAAGTCTGCTTCTTGATGCACCACCGCAATACCAAGCGACGATGCATGCCGCGGATTGTTCAAGTGCAGCGCCACGTCATTTATCTCAATTGAGCCGGAGTCTGCGCGCAAGACACCCGTGGCGATGTTAATGAGCGTGCTTTTACCCGCGCCGTTCTCGCCGACGAGCGCATGAATTTCGCCGGCGCGAGCTTCAAAATCTACCCCTCGCAGCGCAGGCGCACCGCCAAAGGACTTGGTTATGTTACTAAGTCGCAACAAGCTCAGAGCGCAGTTCAGTTTGGCGAATTGATGACGCCCCGCAACTTCAGCCACTTCAAGCACAATCCTGGCCACTCTCCGACGGGATTTCCCGGGGCGCGGGAGCCTCCCATGCCGATGCCGTGCTTGCCTTGTTCGAACAAATGCATTTCTACCGGTACTTTCGCTTTCACACACGCATCGTAAAACAGGATTGCGTTTCCTACCGGCACAGCCTGATCTTCTGTTGTATGTAGGATGAACGTGGGTGGTGTATTCGCGTTCACGAACAATTGCGTGGAGCATTCCTTCAGCAATGCGGGATCCGGATTGTCTCCCAGCAAGTTCTTGTTGCAACCCGCGTGCGCTTCCGGTCCCTGCATGGTGATAACCGCGTAAACGAGCACCAAAAAATCGGGACGCGTGGAAACGCGTTCCAGCGGATCGGAAGCATCCGGCTTTCCATCAACATAATGCACACCGGTCATCGCGGAAAGGTGCCCGCCCGCGGAGAAACCGAGAATGCCGATCTTTCCCGGATCGATCTTCCACTCCGCCGCGCGAGAACGCACGATTCGAATCGCGCGTTGTGCGTCCATCTGCGGTGCGGGATACCGGTATCGCGGCCCGAGCCGATATTGCAGGACAAAGGCAGACACGCCGTTATCATTGAGCCACTGCGCCACTTCGTGGCCTTCGTAACCCATCGCAAGCCCCGCGTATCCGCCGCCCGGGCATACAACAATCGCAGCGCCGGTGTTGTTCTCGGGCTTCGCGGGGTACAAATACAACGTCGGCTTATCTTGCGCCTCGTCTCCCGCCGCACCGGGCGCACCGTCGGGCCACACCAGCACCGATTCCACGCCGCTCGGCGCGGCACTATCGGCTGCGCTAAGAAACAGCCCAAGCATACAAACAGTTCCCACGATTCCCACGCGTAAATCTCCTCCGCTTTCGCACATAGTCCACAGGTTCATGCAAACGGCGCATCATTTAGCACCCAGCACATCCAAATTGCGTTGCGCATCTTCAAAGCCCTGATCAATCCGAAGCGCCTCGCGAAATTGCGCGATTGCTTCGTCGCGTTTACCCCTACTGTTAAGGACGACACCATATACGTTCCGCAATTTTGCGGAATCAGCATACCGCGTTGTGGCATTCGCAAGCACGCGCTCGGCTTCGTCCGCTTTGCCGCGTTTCATCAGCGCCACACCGAGGTTTGCCGTTACTTCTGCTGCTAGCACCATGTCCGCGGTGCCCGCGCCGGCGGCCTGCGTCAGCACTTCCTCCGCTTCCGCGTCGCGATTCAACTTCAGCAGGCATACGCCAATATTGTTTCGCGTATCAACGTTTTCCGGATCGACCGATTGAGAGGTCTCGAAAAACTGCAACGCCCGTACGGGATCGCCGAGCCGCAGATGCGCAAGACCGAGCCCGTTCCAATTACGCGGATCACGCGCGTTCAATCCGGCAGCGGCTTTGTAATGTTTGATCGCGTTCGCGTAATCGTTTCGATCCATCAACAGCGCTGCAAGATTTCGCTGTGCGCGCTCGTGGTTTGGATTCACCTTGACTGCGCGGGCCCACAACGTCTCGGTGTTTTTCCAATACCCGATTTGCTTCCACGTTAGCACGGACCACGCACAAAGCACTGCGAGGAACAACCCGGCAACTGCACGAAGTATTGCTGCCCCGTACGCCGATCTCTTGCAAAAGTCGTTAACACACCACACGCCAAGAATCGCGAGCCCGATAGTTGGCACATAGGTGTAGCGATCGGCCATACCCTGCTCGCCCACATGCACGAAGCCGATCACGGGCACCATGGTTCCGAGATACCACAGCCAGCCGACGATGAAATACGGCGTGCGCTTCCAGAGGTAGGCGGCCCATGCCGTGATACCCGTAAGCACCGCAAGGCTCCCGGTTACCTGAAGTGAAGTTAGCGTGTCTTTCGGATGCGGATAATCGATCGCGAGTCCCACGGGCCAAACCATGGTCCAGATATATTTCACATACGACACCCAGACGTTATCCAGCCGTGTGGATAGCGGGAGATTTTCGAGCGAAACAATCGCCTGGTTTTGGCGTTGAATAATAAGCGTTATCACGCAACTCGCAATCACCACCGCAAACAGGAGCAGTTTCTCGCCCACGAGTCTGCCCAAGCCGCGATCCATGCGTTGTAGAGGCCAGTAATCCAGTAGAAGCAAGACGCACGGCACCGTCACAAGCATCGGCTTTGTCATCAGTCCCAATACGAGCATTGCGACTACGCATAGGTATCTTCCCACGCCGCCGCATCGCGCAAAGCTTGTGTACGCGATTAGGCAGAGTATCCAAAATAGTGTGCTTAACACATCCTTTCGCTCGGAGATCCAGGCGACCGATTCAACGTGGGTGGGATGCAGCGCGAAGATCGCGGCGACGGCCAGGCTGGGGTAGTAGCGACCTGTCATTCGTGTCAACGCCACGCATAACAAGATCGCATTTATCCCATGAATCAAGACTGCTGTGAGGTGATGTCCCCAAGCAGTCAGCCCGAACAATTGGCAGTCGATCATGTGCGACAGCAGCGCGATGGGTTGCCAAGTACCCGTCTCGCCGGTGATGAAAATCGTGCGCATTCCGGACAGTGAGATTCCATTGCGCACAGCCGCGTTGTCGAAGACGTAGAGTCCATCGTCGTAATAGACAAAGTCACAAAACAACGCGCGCGCGTAAACAGCAATCGTTACGACAAAAAGGATGGCGAGCTGTACGGCCCGCGTTCGCGACGCGGGTGCGTGCGCTGATGCGGATTCATTCATGGCGTGGTTAGCGGCCCCGTTGCACTGAGTTGATCGAACATTGCGCGGATTTCTTGGGACTGCGGGAACCGGGTAGCAGCTTCCATGGCGCGCCTCTTTGCGTCACCAGTGTGCCCAACTTGCGTCAGATACCGAATCAAATTTACCGCGGCCTCAACGTTGTTCGGACCGGTATCCACCGCCCGCTCCAGCGCCGCAAGCGATTCGGCTGGCTTCCCCAAGACGTTTAACGTCACGCCAAGATTATTCCACGCTTCGGAATATTCTGGGTCCAAATGCACTGCCGCGCGATAGTGACTCTCCGCCTTGATGTAGTCATACGTATGCTGAAACGCGATTCCAAGGTGATAGTGCGCTTCTTTCTCGCGATGTTTTTGCCGCAGCGAAGTTTCCAGTAGTGGTATAGCTTCCTCATAACGATGCCGATCGACGAGCAAAGCGCCCAGCCCTAAGTTCCCTACAGGATTGTCGGGCATCGTCGCGAGCGTTCCGCGGTACAAGGACTCCGAATTGCGCCAGATGCCAATCCGCGACCACGTGAGTATAGCGAGCACAACAAGGATCGCGCAGGCGCCTGCGCCTGCGAAGTTTTTGCTGACGGTGGAAGTACTCTTCAACAAGTCGCGCGTGCCCCACGCCATCATGATTAGAAGGCCAACCATTGGCACGTAGTTGTAGCGGTCGGCCATCGCCTGAGTACCGACTTGCACAATACCTATCACGGGTAACAAGGTAATAAGAAACCAAAACCATCCCGTCAGCAAATAAGGTGCGAAATTGCGAAACCGATAGGACAACGACGCAATCGCTATCAAAACTACTGCGTTGCCCGCGACGGTCCACGCGCTTAGACTATCCAGCGGGTGCGGATAAAAGATTAGCAGGTCTTGTGGCCAGACGGTTTTGCCCATGTAGCGCACGTAGGCCACCAGCGCGTTCTCGATGCGCAATACAAATGGCAGCGCATCTACCGCCGATGTCGCCTGTGCAGCGCGTTGCACCGTCACGGTTGTCACGCACACCGCGGCAGCAAGCGCAATCATCGCCAATTTCTCCGCAAGCAATAATGCAAAGCAGCGCAGGCGGCCTTTGCGATGCACGCGTTGCAGGGGCCAGTAGTCAAGAAGCAGCAGTACCAAAGGCAAGGTGACAAGCATCGGCTTCGCGAGCAACCCAAGCGCGAGCGCAATCGTCGCCGCAACAAGCCAGCGTTTGCGCAAAGTTTCAGCCCACTGCGCGTATGCGCACATCGCGAGCATCGCGAAGAATGTGCTGAGCACATCTTTCCGTTCCGACACCCACGCGACGGACTCGACGTGCATCGGGTGAAGGCCAAACACCGCCGCCACGAAAATACTCGGCCCGGCGGCGCCGGTCATCCGTAACAGCGCGAAGCCAAGTAGAAAAGTATTTAAGGTATGGAAAATCGCGCTCGTTGCGTGATGGCCGCCGGCATGCATGCCGTAAAGCGTGCTATCGAGCATGTGCGACAGCAGCGCGAGCGGTTGCCATGTGCCCGTGTCGCCCGTGGTAAACGCATAACGAATGCTCGCCCAAGTCAATCCCGCGCTCACCGGCGCGTTATCGGTTACGTAAACGGTGTCGTCGTAGTTTACGAAGTCGAAGGTGATCGTGCGCGAATATAGCGCGCCCGTGAGAAATGAAACGGCGAGTAAGATGACGAGTGATTTTCGCGAGGGCTTCATTCCGGCCGCGCGACGCGCTCGTTCTCCTCGGCCACGTAGAGCGCCGGGTCCATCCGCACAAAATGCCGCAGCACGAGTTCCGCGAAGAGCCCTATGCAAATCGTCAGTGCGCCGGTCGAGGCCAGCACAAGTCCCGACGCAATCAATGCCGCGCCAGCCGCCGGGTGTGTGCCCGGCCACGCGATGATTCCTGAAATGATTAGCAACATGCCGAGCGCTTTCTGCGTGAAGCCCAGCATGCCGAAGAAGTGCCCGGGAGCGTGGCGGTAGTTTGTGAGAAACCACATCGTTAACACATCCATCGCGCCGCGCGTGAAGCGTTCGATGCCGTATTTCGATTTGCCGTAGCGGCGGCGGTGGTGCTCGACGGGGATTTCCGTTACGCGGTAGTTCAGATTTTGCGCGAGCACGGGAATGAGGCGGTGCAGTTCTCCGTAGATCTGAACCTTCTTCACCACCTCGGTGCGCATCAGTTTGAAGCCGCAGTTAATGTCGTGCAGCGGCACTTCAAACAGCCACGCCACAAACCAATTATAGATGCGCGACGGTACGGTCTTATGAATCGGATCGTGGCGCACGGCTTTCCAGCCGCAGACTACGTCATAGCCCTCGTCCAGTTTGGCAAGAAAGCGCGGAATTTCTTTCGGCTCGTCTTGCAGGTCGGAATCCATGGTGAACACGAGATCGCCATCCGCGTTTGCAAAGCCGGTCGCTAGTGCCGCGGATTTCCCAAAATTGCCACGCAGCCGGATCACCTCGATATGCGAATCCGAATCGCGCAACCGGTTCATCACTTCGTGTGAGCCGTCCGTGCTGCCATCATCGACAAATAAAATGCGATAATTGTGCGGCGCGACGTGTTCCGCAATACCCGCAGCGAGCGGCTCAAGCGTCTCGCGCTCGTTGTATACTGGAATGACAAAAGTTATTTTCATGCAGTTCGTATTCTAACACGCGGGGCCGGTGTAAGTCCGTCACTGCGCTTTCAATATCAAAATTCCATTTGCACTGATGGTGACCGACGGGCCGACCGTTTCGCCGGTGATTAAGTCGGGAAACGACCCTGGCAATTTCACGTTTTGGCGTTCGCCCGTGTGGTTGAGGACGAATACGATCCGGGTCTTCTCCCCCTTCTGCTGCACGACTTCCACACCCTCTGGAATTTCCTTCATTGGAAAATCGGGAAGATACTCTCGCATGAAAGGCTCCAGCACTTCGCGCGGCAAATACGCGCCCATATAAATGACCTGCCCATTCCCTACGCCCCTCCGCACAATCGCCGCCTTGCCTTTTAGCCGGCCTTCCAAATATTCCGCGACCGGTTCCGCGCCCAATATCTCCAGCACTTCAAACCAGGACCGCACCTTGCAGGTTTGCGCAATCATCGCGCCGCGAGCAAAATTCAGGGTTTGTGGCGCGTCCGATGGCGCCACGACAATTTCTTCGACTGTCGCACCGATAAGCGCCGCGAGCAAGCCCGGCCGCGGTATCGTGGTCATCGCGTTGGTTATTTCGCGCGAACCAGACTGCGGCGTGAGGATTAGCGTGCCACCTTCCTTCACATATTTTTCCAGACGCGCCGCGAGAGCATCGTCGATGACGGACAAACACGGCGCGATCACCGTCGTGTATTTTTTTAATTCGGCATCGGAATCTATAACGTCACAAGCATTACCGCTGCGCTTCACTGTGCGATAGAGATCGAAGCAGTGATCGTCGTAATGAAATCCTGGCAACCCCGGCTGCGCTTCGCTACTCCACCGGGAATCGAAGTTGATCATGAGCGCGACCTTCGCCTCGATGGTCAGCCCATCCAGCGCCGGGCCAATTTTCGCAAACTCCTCGCCTGTACGCAGGATTTCCTTATAGCGGCGGCGGGGCGCACCGTCCCATTCGAGAACGCCTGCGCGCAGGTTGTCGTCGCCGCCGAGTGCTGAACGAAACGGATAAAAGCACAGTCCCTGCGCGCCGTTTGCCACGGCCTGCCATGACCAGCGCCGCAATTCCGCTGGGTCTAACGATTCGTTCATCACACCGGGACGGTCCTGCTTCGCGTTGCAGGATTGCTCCATCACCCAGAACGGACCATTCATCCACCGCGTTATCTCATGCCCATACGATGCGAGCAGTCCGTCCGAGCGATCGGGGGTGCTGATACGCCCTGGGAAGGTTACGTGCTCCGCGAGTTTTGCAAGACGCACATGGTTTGCGCGCGGCGACGCGTTGCACGTTATGGCGTGATTAGGGCAATTTGCGCGCAGGATGTCCGCCTGCCGTTTATAAAAGCCAACCAGCGAGTCTGAACAAAACCGGGCAAAATCCAGCCAATGGCCAGCGTTCGCGCGCCCGCGTTCTCCGCGTGGAAGCGTGATCTCGTTCCATTGCCGCACTTCGATCCCGCTGCTCGACGCGCACCATGCAGCGTTTACGTTTTCTGTTGTTTGGTATTTCGCAAGAAGCCACTTGCGGAAGGCCGCCTCGCAATGTTCACAGTAGCATCGCGCCGATCCGCCGCTTCCCGGTGCGTTATCAACCTGCCAGGCAATGATGCCATCCACCTTGGCGTAGTGGCGCGCGAGTTGTTGCACGATTGTGTCGGTCAGCATTTGGAATTCCGGCGCGTTCACGCAGCACGCGTGCGGCGCGGTCGTCGGCGATTTGTGGCCGCGCGCGTCTACGCGAACGGTATTTCCATGGCGATTGAAAACCCACATTGGCGCGACCGCCGTCGGCGTGCAGAGGACTGTCGCGATGTTTTCCTTGTGCAATGACTCGATAATCGGGTCGAGCCACTCGAAGCGGAAACGACCCTGTTCCGGCTCGAAACGCGCCCAGCAGGCCTCCCCCATGCGCACAAGGTTCATGCGCGCTTTGACCATCAGTTTAATGTGGTCTTTCGCCTGCTCCGGCGTCCATTGTTCGGGGTGATAGCACGCACCAAACCGCAGCATCCCCGGCCCCTCCAAACACAGTTTACCCTGCCCGCCTAGAGCATAACAGAACGATCTTGATTTTGGATTATCGTGTTTGGATTGCAGAACTCCGTTTCGCCCAATAGCGTCCCAAGACGCCAAACTTTCCGGTGTTCAATCCAAAATCCTAAATCGAAAATCCAAAATTGCTAAAATCTCCCCATGAGCGAACTTGAAAAAACAGTCACCTACGGTGACCTCACCCGCCGTGTTCTCGCGTGGATGCTGCTGCTCTCCATCGTGCCGCTACTCATCATGGCGGCGCAGGGCTACCACTGCGGGAAGCAGGCCATCATCGAAAAGACCAATGACCATTTGCTGTCTCTGGTTAATTCGCGAAGCGCGCTAGTTTCCACCTGGTTCGATCAACGCTTCAGCGAACTCGACGTAGTCGCATCGTCACCATCGGTCGCGCGCTGCTGCTCACATTTCTTGGATCTGTCCGAAGAGGAAATTGACCACGAAGTCACGGCGATGTTGCGCTCGGTTCTAAATCGAGTAAATGCATACGACGAAATCGCCGTGCTAAACAATGACGGCAATGTAATCGCCGACGTGGCGCGCGGTGAACGCAGTGACATTACCGCATCCGAATCTGAGATTGTCGAGCTACTGCGCAGCCAGAAGGACAAGCGCTTTGTACTAGCCACACCTAGCAAGGAAGTAAATGGAAGGGTGACGATTCACATTGGGCGTCGCATCGAACAATCCGGAGCCAATGCAGGCATGATCGTCGCCTCGTTGAATCTGACCGCAGGGTTGGATCCGCTACTGCAAAGCCGGGACGGAATGGGCGAAACCGGCAAGGTATATCTCGTATGGCTCAATGCTAATTGGTTATTCAAACGAAATAATAACGCGCAATTGGGAATCCGAAGGACTACGAATATGCCTGCTCAGTATCCTCGGATTATGACCGAACCATTCGCAAGCGGTGAACGCGTGGCCTTCCAAAAGTCTCCTCAACTCTTAAATGAGGCTGTTCAATCAAGCGCTTCGCCTAACTTGTCTTATGTTGATTATAGGGGCCGTGAAGTGTGGGCGCGTACTGCGCCTGTTGCGCCGTTCGATATGATGCTGGTGGTCGAACAAGATATTGATGAAGCGCTGTCGTGGTTGCGTATACTCATTTGGCGCGTTGGCGCGACAGCAACAATTACTTCAATCCTTCTTACACTTGTCGCGGCATGGATCTCACGCCGGCTCGGCGAACCGTTACGCGTGCTGGCGCATGTGGCGCAGCGCGTGCGCGCGGGTTCGGTCGAGGAGCGCGTCGGCCCGTTGCACGGTTCCGAAGCCGAAGAAGTGCGCATGGCGTTTAACGAAATGCTCGACGATCTCGCGGCGAAACAGCGCGAGCTATTGCGCACCGCGACACTTGCGTCGATTGGTGAGTTAAGCTCAAGCATCGTGCATGAAATGCGCAACCCGCTTTCGTCGATTAAAATGAATCTCCAATCGTTGAAGCGAGAAGTGGAAAACGATCCGTCCAATCGCGAGCTTGCGGGTATCGCTGACGCACAGGTGCGACGCCTCGAACGCATGCTCGACGACTTGCTTCAGTACGGCCGCCCCATCGATGTCGTCCCGGCACCGGTATCCTTCGGCGATCTGATGTCCTCCGTCACCGCCGTTGTCGCCGAACAGGCCCGCGCAAAACAAGTCACAATCAAACAACATGACGAATTATTGAAGGCGAAGTTAAACGTAGATCCCGAGCAATTGTGCCGCGCGCTCACCAACCTGGTTGTCAATGCCATCCAGGCCGCACCCGCAGGCGGCATCGTCACGGTGCGTGCGCGCAAAGATGCGTTATGGGGTCACTCAGCGTCCATCGACGTTTCCGATTCGGGCAGCGGATTGTCTGATGAAGCCAAAGAACGCGTATTCAGCCCGTTTTTCACAACAAAACAAAGTGGTACTGGTTTGGGGCTGGCGAACGTAAAGAAGATAGTTGAGTTGCACGGAGGCACGGTGACCGCCGCAAACGCGAACGGCGGCGGCGCGGTGTTCTCGATTAAGTTGCCCCTCGCGGAAGGAATGGCTGCGTGAAGATTCTTGTAATAGACGACGACGCGGCATTGTGCCGTTCCCTGCAGATTCATCTCGAACGCGGCGGGCATTCCGTCGAGCTCGCGCACAATGCCGCAGACGGCATCGCAAAACATGCCGCGGGAAAATTCGATCTCGCGTTCGTCGATCTTAAGCTCCCCGACAAATCCGGCCTCGAAATACTAAAAGCAATCCAGCAATCCGGCGCAAACGGCCTTGCGGTGATGATCACCGGCACGCAAGATATGAAAGCGACGATCGAAGCTGTGCGCCTTGGCGCATTTGATTACATTCGCAAGCCGCTCGATCTCGATGCTGTATTGCTCACGGTCGAGAAGGCCGCACAAGAACATTCGCGCGGCGCGGGTAA
Organism: Candidatus Hydrogenedentota bacterium; assembly: GCA_020848835.1. Lineage (GTDB taxonomy): Bacteria > Hydrogenedentota > Hydrogenedentia > Hydrogenedentales > SLHB01 > JABWCD01. The sequence goes on along the minus strand of JADLHJ010000004.1, from coordinate 41,896 downwards.
GAAGAAACTCTCCGTTGACGCCGAATACCAACCGTACGAGTTTGTAGGCGGCAGTCCGCGTACGATAGAGGTCATTAAACAGATTGGCCTCTTAAGCCAAAGCCGCATTCCCGTTCTTGTGCTCGGCGAGACAGGCACGGGCAAGGAACTCGTCGCCCGCGCGCTGCACGATGCAACGTCGCCAGGCAAGCCCTTCGTGGCGATCAATTGCAGTTCCGTCGTATCAACGCTGCTCGAAAGCGAGCTTTTCGGCCACGTGCGCGGCGCGTTCACAGGAGCGGATTCCGATAAAGTGGGCCGCCTTGAACTTGCCGGCGAAGGCAGCATCTTCTTCGACGAAATTGGCGACATGGCGATCGATCTCCAGGCGAAACTCCTACGCGCCATTCAGGAACGCAGCTTTGAACGAGTCGGCAGCGTGAAGTCTCTCCCGCTACGCGGACGCATCGTCGCCGCCACGCACCGCAATCTCGAATCGATGGTTGCTGCCGGCGCATTTCGCGAAGATTTGTACTACCGGCTTGCCGTGTCAACTATTCAGGTGCCGCCCCTGCGCGAACGTCGCGACGACCTTCCACTGCTCGCATTACACTTGCTAGCCCGCCTCAGCCGCGAACTGCACAGGCCCGTGACATCCATTCACGAAAAGGCCATGCAACGACTGCAAACCTACGATTGGCCCGGCAATGTACGCGAACTCGAAAACGTGCTCACCCGCGCTGCATTGCTTTCGCGCGGCGATACGCTCCTCGAACCGGACGTAGTCGCCTCGCTTGGCAATCCCACCGCACGCAACACGCCGCAAGCGCCCATAAAAACGTTGCGCGACGCGGAGCGCGATTACGTCGAAATGGCGTTGTACTCCACCGGCTGGAACATGACGCAGACTTCCGCAATCCTCGACATCTCCCCCACCACCCTGCGCAAAAAAATCCACGACTATGGCCTCAACCCGCCCCGTGAAATGGCATAAAAAAATCGCACAACCTGAAAAGGTTGTGCGACTATCCACCACTTTTGCGGCGGAAATGCGTTACGCAACTTTACGTTTGATGCCGCACCCATAGGCCGAATGCTTTGGCTCCGACACCGGCTTGCCCGCAAGCAATTCGTCCAACGCCGCGCCCACGTAATTCTTATACCCGGGATCCGTCGTTTCTTTCTGATTGTCGATCGCACCGTGGTAGGCCAGCTTGCCGTCCTTGTCCACAATGTAGATTTCCGGCGTGCGCTTCGCGCCCATCTCGTCCGCGTATTTGTTGTCCACGTCCTTCAGGATCGGGTAAGGCAGCTTCTTCCCGGTCTTGTTTTCGGAAGCCGCGTACTTTGCGATCTGCGCGGGTGTCGTCTGTGCGTGTGAGTCGATGCTAAAAAACACGACGCCCTTCGCGGAATACTGTTCCGCCAGCTTTGCAAAGGCAGGTTCCAAACCGTTCGATACCGGGCACTGCTGCGACGTGAAGGAAATGAGCACGATCTTCCCCTTGTTCGCGGACAAGGAATGCTCCTTGCCATCGTAGTCCTTTAACTTAAAATCGGGGACTACCGTCCCAGCTTCCGGCGCAGAGGCAATATCGGCGCTCACGTAACTCCCACCCGCCAGCATGAGCCCAAAGGCTGCAATCACCACCGCAACTAATAGAGATTTCTTCATGGAACTACCCTCCTCTGGTACGCAGCGCGCGCCCGGACATGTTTTTTGATTGCCATAGTAACACCGGTGAATCCCGTTTTGTGCCGGCCGGTATGAATAAGGGTGCACTGAGTAATTGTTGGGTCTATAACAACGCAATTACGCGGTAATTAATTGACAACAGAGACGAAAACTGTTACCGTTCTGCAACTCCGAAGGAATTAAAAAAAACATGCCAACGCGATTCTTTTCCACGATTGCTCCTCTCGGGAGCCTGCTGGTCGCGGCGCTGGTTGCCCCCATGATCACCGCCGGCGAGGACACCTACGGCGTAATCGATGGCTTTAGAGACGGCCGCTGGAGGACGGAGGTCGGCGTATCGACAGGGTTTCATTCCGGCAACCGTTCGCGCACCGGCGACATGCTTGTAACCGGCAATGTCGAATATGAATGGCCAGTCTTCGCGCGTTGCTCACTCGGGTTGCGTGCCTACCCGCTCTTCCTCTACCACCAGAACGACCCGAGCGATACGCTGTGGGGAGGCGGCATCGGAACGGTCGGCCGTGTGTATCAAAACGCCGGCGATCGAAACGGCTGGTTTGGCGAGGCGGGCGCGGGCGTGATCTGGCACACGAACCACATCGAAGGTAATTCCGCCACGATGGACTTTCTGCTGGAAGCGGGCGTCGGATACCAGTTCAAAAACAACTGGCACGTGACGCTCCAAGCCTCGCACCTCTCAAACGCTGGTTTGAGTGAGAACAACGCCGGTGCAAACAGCCTCGGTCTTGCCGTCGGATTTACCTTCTAGCCGCGCGAGGGCGCTGGTTGAATCCGAATTCGATATGCGGAACTGCTTCGCGCTGCGTCATGAGGCTCGCAACGATCCCGCCGATACCGATAATCACGTGCGGCAGGTAGACAAACTCCGCAAAACCAAACAGCCAGGGCGAAATTGCCAATAGCGCACCACTCGCCAAGTCGATCGTCAAGTGGACGTTGAATGGAATAATGCGTGCGATGCCCCACTCGTAGCGCGTAATCAGACTGTAAAGAATCGCAACGCAGCCCATACTTATCGCAACTATAGTGGCCATCCTGTTCGCTTCAAATTCAAAAAACCAAGGTGACACGATCAGCAGCGCTCCGACCGAGTAGTCCAAAATTCCATGCGCATTCCGTGAAATAAATCTCATGGCGCCCAACTCCTACTTCAAGATTTCCCTAGTTGTTCATGCGGCTTTGGGAAAACGCGGCTGGGTCGGCGGCTTGTTCCTGATTTGGCAAGAATCATCGAAAATGGAAATCTGCCGGAGGAAATAAAGACTTTAGCACTAAGTAGAGGCCTACAGGGGATTCTTGTTAAGGGTCGCTCTCGCGCCCGTTCACAATCCCCTCAAGAAAAACTTCCCATTGCGTCGTAGACCCGCCTAACCACGCCACCTGTGAAGTTGTAAGGTGTCGAATCTTTTCCACGAAGGATGAGTGCTCCGTATTCGTCACTGCTTTGCAGCCTATCACTTTGGCTATGATAAGATTGTTCTTGCGTTCCAGTGTGAAGTTGTTGCTGGAATCCGGCGTGTTGAGGTGCGAGATTTCCTGCTCTGATTTGCCGGGCGCATGTGTGGGCCGTACGCGGACACCGACAAATGTGTCTTCGTTGTCGTACGTAATCGACTCGATCACCACCCAGTCGTATGTTTCGCCGTTTCGCGGGCCAAGCTCCGGTGTATTTATTCGTACGAGCAGCCCCTCTTCGGCATGCTTATGCACGGCATTTCCAGATTCATCGACCAATTGAAAATTCGAGAATCGCGCGTAGTCGGACCAGCGATTCACGTCAAGCAGCCGCATCCGCGCCGCTGCAAAACGCACGCGGGCTATCTTGCTCGACTTCGATCTGAACCGCTTGTGCGCAACGGTATCTTCGCGCTTCCGCAGCGCTGGAACTACTTTACGGGCGTTCATTGGATACTCTCCGCTACATCCTAATTCTGAACGCAGGGAGCGCGAAGGCCGTATCAGTAGGAGATGGGTTCCGTCGTAGGAAAATAAGAAGAATTGCCTTCGCGACAAGAGCGATCAGCGGATCCCCCGGTGCCGGCTATTTCTTTTTTATTAGCCACGCTTCTGATAATAACGTGCCCCAGCCGCCCGTGTTGCGCCATTGTTCGACCGTCACGCGATCGCCGGCAGCCACATCCGCGGCCTTCTCAAAGCGTATAACCAACTCACCGTCTTTTGTTGCTTCCTGCGTCACGTCATAAGTGAAGAAATCACTCATCTGAAGGGGAAGCTCGACGTCCTTCGTGAGCACGTGATCGTCCGCGTAGATCGTCTGCGACTTTTGGTTCATGCGTTCTGCGTAGCGCTCCTGATACCACGGGCGCACGAGCGTAAATCGAATTTGGTACGCCGCGTTGGGGTCGAGCCCGCGATAGTGCAGCGTCACGCCCTGTTGTTCGTTCTGCGTGAAGTGCATCGTGCGCTGGCTCATGCGGTTCTTCTCGAACAACATACCCGGCACGTAGGGTTGGCCGTGATCGTAGGGGTAGCCATTGACGACATTTGGACAATCGTTGAACGTACCACAGTTGTCGTAGAAACCGCCGGGGCCCGGGTCCTCATACGCGACAATCATGCGCAACAGTTCGCGCTTTTCAGTTTCATCCTTCGCATCGCGCGCCCGCTCGAGTTGGCGCTGCAACCAACCAAGGCCTATGAAATCATGGCCGGTCAGCGTGTAGTAGCCTTCGCTGCGGACGCCGTAGAGTTCATTGCTCTCTTCGCCGATTCGTCCTGCCTCCTCGCGTAGCGCACGCATCTCGTCCGTTTCATTGTTCACACTGATCCATGTGCACAAATTTTGACATGCATCCAGCTTGCCAGTCTCAAGAATTTCTTTTACTACCATTTCAACTTTGGATTGTTGATTCATCTGCTCACGCACGTTGAGCTTGATGTATTTGTCCAGCGCGCCTTTTTGCATGTACTCGCGCCAGAGCCAGTTGGCTTTCATTTTGTGCGCTGGAATTTTTGTGCCGGCTTCTTTCACCAAGTTGTAATAGCGATCTATTCCTTCTCTTTCGGTGATCAACTTTTTGGGATCGTTCTGCAGATTTTCTTCGAGCTGGAACAAGGCCTGCGCCATCAACGGCGCGGCCTCCTGGCCGAACCAGGTGCGGCAGTATTCATCGACAACATCCTCGACACTGGTTTGCGGCGCCCACAGCAGGCGCTGCCACATCCATTGGTTGAAGTGATCGTGCGTGCCGCTGGAATGCGTGATGTCCCCCACGCCGTAACGATTCACTTCGCCAAATACCCAATGGTAGAAGCGAGGCCATGCGTAAAACGAAAGGCGATCGTAGACCATCGTGAGCGCCGCCTCTGGTTGCCGCTCATAAATAAAATGGTTCTGCCACGGCGGCAGATCGCCATTGCGGTCAGCACGCGGATAGGCCTGCACGTAGGCGTGTTGCGCGTACTTCCAATGCGTGATCTCGTTGAAGTGCAGGAGCGTCTGCTGCGGCGGAAGCTGGTGCATGATCTCCTGGTTGTAGCGATCGAAGGGGCCAAACCCGGGATAGCGAAACAAATCCATACGATGCGTCTGACGATGACCGGGTTGCCAACTCATCGCGTCCGACCCCGGCCCATAGCCCCAGGCCCAGAGCCATTCGCGTGGTTTTTCCTGTAGGTATTTAAAGATTGCTTGATCGTCTTCGTCGTCAAATTTCTGATTCGTGAACCAGATGCGTGTGTTGGGATGTTTGGCATGGATGATCGCGGCCATGTCTTCACAGAGCTTGATAAAAGTGAGGCCGTAGGGATTGCACTTGTCGCATTCGCAACCGCCGCCGTCGCCACCGACCATTTTCACGAAATCGTAGGATCGACTTTTCTCATAGTGTTCCCGGCACATGTCCAGCAGATGCTCGCGCGCTTCGGGCACGGACGGGCACAAATAATTTGTTCGGCCAATCGACTCGAGGCCGATCCATTCCTTCGGACCCTGCCCGACATTTGGATGGTAGTTCTCATTGCTCATCAGCCCGAACGATTTGATGTAGTCGAACATCGGCCCTTCATCAACATCAAACACATTCGCACCCGCCAATGCCGAATCTATAATGTCGCGCTGCGTTTCCTCATCCGTCCAATCGCGCACCTGGGCCACGCGCTTGGCCACGCCGCTTTGCCCGAACTGCGTGCCGCGTACTTCAAAGGCAGGTGCGGTGCGAATATTCAGCGTGTCGGGGAACGTCACCGAATTTGGATTCACATTTGCCTGGCGCAACAATTCACCTACGGCATACAAGGTGCCGCGATCATCGACGGAGGCGGCGATAATATCGAGGAAAGGGTATGGCGAGGTTGCACGCAACAGAAAACCTTCCGGACCCGGATCTCGGTCTGTCAACGCTTTGATTCGTAGCGCATCGAGCGACTGCATGATCTCGTCGTGGTTCGATTGAACACCGAGTAACACGACGAGATCGCTATCGGTTCTCGGCGCATCCTCGCGGACAACTCGTACAACCGGCCCGCCGTTTTCGGTGAGGCGCGCTTTCAGCAGATCCGCGCAGCGCAATTCAATCGCGCTTGCGCGAGCGCCGATTCTGATCTCGACGTTCTTATATTCAGCCGCGACGGACACCAACGACACCAAACTCAGCGCCACTAAAACCGCAGACAAGACGCGACCCATGCTATTTACCCCAATTGCATTGTTAAGACGGGAAACTTCCGTGCGCCCTATACTTCGAGTTTCCACGGCTTGCGATATTCACGCTTGATGAATGGATCCGCTTCCGGCGCGTTGGTCGCCTTCATCTTTACCGGGTCCCATTCCAGTTTCTTACCGACACGGTACGCGACGTTGCCGAGATGATTCGCTTCCGTCAGCCAGCCCGCATACTCGAAATTGCTCAAGGTCGGCTCGCCTGACTTGCAGGCGTGAATCCAATCCTGATGATGGCCAAGCGAGTTGGGGATTGTTTGCGGCGGTGGCGCGAAATCTTTGAATTGATCCTCCGGCAAGAGCACGTGCTTGCCATAATCTGCAAGCAGCATTCCTTTATCGCCAACAAACAGCACGCCGTCATTCCATTTTGGAATCGCGCCGTCCTTTAACAATTGCGGTTGCTCTTTGCCTTGATACCAATGCAATTTCAGGGCGGGCTTGTCGCCGCGCGCCGCATATTCGTAGGTCGCACGCATTGATGCCGGGGCAATGTCAGGATGCGCAGGCCCGCCGAACGCTTCGACGGTCAACGGATATTTCAGATCAAGCGCCCAGAACGGAAGATCGTTCCAATGGCTGCCGAGGTCGGACATGGTACCGTTCCCCCACTCCCACCAGCGGTACCATTTCGGACCGGGGAAATAAATATTGTTGAAGGGACGATACGGCGCGGGGCCCAACCACAGATCCCAATCGAGACCATCGGGAATTGGGTCTTCCGTTGCCGGGCGTTCCTTGCTGAATACGATATCGTTATTCGCCTTCGCTTCTTCTTCGGAATCCTGCCAACCCCACACGCGCGACACCCACACATGCACTTCCGTCACACCGCCAATCGCGCCGGATTGGATCAGCTCGACGACGCGATGGTAATTGTCGCCCGCGTGAATCTGCGTGCCCATCTGCGTGGCTACTTTCGCCTTCGCCGCCGCTTCACGGATCACGCGCGTTTCATGAATGTTATAGGCCAGCGGCTTTTCGCAGTAGACATGTTTACCAAGTTTGAGCGCGGGCAAGGTCGCGAATGCATGCGTATGTTCGCAGGTGCTCACTACAACCGCGTCGAATGCATCGGGCTTTTCATACAGCTTGCGGAAATCCGAGAACGTCTTCGCCTTGGGATACAGCGCCGCCGCCGCTTCTACGTTCTTACCGTTAACATCGCACAGCGCTACGATATTTTCCGTGGACACTTCCTGCGCGTTGCCGCCACCCCGCCCGCCGCAACCGATGACCGCAATGTTCAAAAGGCTATTGAGATTCTGGCCGCGCACGATCGCAGGCGCGCCGAGCGTTGCGCCTGCGGCAATAACACCCTTCTTCAAAAACGAACGCCGCGAAATCACGCGGCCGGATGTAGAGACAGATTTTTTCTGCGTCATGGCGGTTTAGCCCCTCATGTGTTCGCCGCAACCCGCGCGCGGTCAGCCGCCAGTGTAATTCCTCGCGAAGCGAAATATAAAGGGAGTCAAGGAAGGCTAAACAGCATCCATTACAAAGCGATAGCCAACACCCGTCTCTGTAATAAAATGCTGCGGGTTCGTCGCATCCGCCTCCAACTTTTGCCGCAAATGCGCCATATAGATGCGCAGGTAGTGATTGTGCTCAACGTATGACGGCCCCCACACTTCGCGCAAGAGTTGACGATGCGTCAACACCTTCCCCACATTCGCAAGCAAAGTCGTCAACAAACGGTATTCAATTTTCGTGAGATGCACTTGCGCGCCTGCACGTGTGACCGTCCGCTTCGTCAGATCAACCTCCACATCGCCAAACTGCACCCGCGAATCCGCGGCATCATTGCGCGTGCTACGCCGCAACGCCGCGCGCGTGCGTGCCAGCAGTTCTGCCACGCCAAAGGGTTTCGTCAAATAATCGTCCGCACCCGCATCCAACGCGCGCACCTTGTCCGGCTCTTCGACACGCGCCGACAACACAATGATTGGCAGCTTGCTCCAGGTCCGCACGTCGCGAATAAAATCCACGCCGTCGCCGTCTGGCAATCCAAGGTCGAGGATCACCAACTCCGGTTTGCGCGTGCCCGCTTCGACAAGACCCGCAGACATCGAGTCCGCTTCATACACGCGAAAACCTTCCGCCTTCAGCGCGGTGCGCACGAAACGGCGAATCTCTTCGTCGTCTTCGATGACTAGGACGCTTGCGGGGTTTGAATCGGTGCTCATACGGCCTCTGGCGATGTATCGCCTTCAATGTCCATCGCCGGCATTTTCTTCAGCGGAAGCGTAATGATAAATCGCGCGCCCCCGTCGCGTTTGTTCTCAGCGGTGATCGTACCATTGTGCGCGGTCACGATGGTGCGGCAAATCGCGAGTCCAAGGCCAAGGCCCGGCACATTCGATTCCGGTTTGGCGCGCACAAACTTATTGAAAACTTCTTCTTCGCGCCCCGGCGGCAGACCCGGTCCGTCATCAGAGACTGTGATCTCAATGCGCTCGTCTTTCGTATGCGACTCCACCGCAATCGTTGATGCTTTCGGCGTGTACTTCGCCGCATTCTCCAATAAATTCACAAAGACGCGTTCAAGCAATACGGCATCCCCAAAGAGCAGCGGAAAGTCCGATGGAATCGTAACCGTCACGCGATACTCTTTCAGCACGTCCGACAGCGCCACGCGCGCAGCGCCGACAATCTCTTCGAGCGACTGCCAGTCCGCGCGCAACGGCGCTTCGCCGGATTCGAGCCGCGCGAGGTCGAGCAGGTTCGTGACGATACGCATCATGCGCCCCGCTTGCGCGCGCATCGACGAAAGCACTTCGAATTGATCCGGCGTCAGTTGTTCCGGCCGTTGCGATAGGGCCTCCGCCATTCCTATCAACGACGTGAGTGGCGTGCGCAGATCGTGTGACAATGCGGCGAGCAGCGACTCGCGCAGACGCTCCGATTCGATCTTCAGCAGGGTCTCCTGCGCCACGCTCACGAAGTGAACACGCTCCAACGCAATGGCCGCGAGCGCGGCTATCGTGTCGAGCTGTCGCCGTTGTTCAGGCGCGCCGACAACGCCGGCATTCGGCGCTTCAATGGCGATCAAGCCGCGCACGCGCATTGGCGCGCGCATGGGCAGATACAAGTGCGAACTGCCCGGCAAGGTGTCCGTGCCAACGCCCGCGGGCGTGCCGCGATCGTAAGCCCATTGTGCCGTGCCGCGGTCCGGCGCGGCGCTTCCCACCCTTTCGGGCATCTCCAGGCGATCGTGCAAGTCGGGCATGATCACCGCTCCTGGCAATCCGAACAAGCCTTTCACTGCGCGCTGCACAATCGATTGAATTTGATCTGTGGTGATCGCCGCGGACAGTTCACGCGCAAGTTGATACAAGTCGTGCGCGCGTTCTTCGCGTTGCGCCGCGACGCCGGCCTCAAAGCGCAAGCCGGCCGTCAATTGTGCTGTGAGTAGTCCAACCGCCAGCATCGCCGCGAACGTGATGATATATTGAACGTCTGTTACTGCCAGTGAAAAACGGGGTGGGACGAACAGCACGTCGAACGCCAACACATTTATAAGCGCCGAAAATATCGCGGGGCCTCGTCCAAATCGCGATGCGATCAACAGCACGCCGAGTAGGAAGACCATTGCGATGTTGGTCGGCGCGAAGTAAACCCGAAGCGGGGTGAGAGCAAGCGTAGTGCCTATACACACTGCAAGCGCCGTGGCGTAGCCCGCGCCATCTTGTTGCCAGTCAATGCGAAAACGCCCTTTTGTCGCGCTACTTAAAACAGGTGTCGCTGTTCTCGTGTCTACGCGCCCTACCAACACGATATCAATATCCGGCGCGAGCAGCGCCACGCGCTGCGGCAGATCGGGCCGCACAAATGGAACGGCCCAGCTGTGCCAAGTGCGGCCCATTACAAATTTGGTGACATTGTGTTTGCGCGCGTATTCGACCACAGCAGTCGCGACATCATTGCCGGCGAGAGACGCCGTCACGCTGCCGAGGTCCTGTGCGAGTTTCAAACGCTGCACGATGGTCGTGCGCACAGACTCGGGCAAATGCTGCAATGACGGCGTCTCGATATAGACCGTGTGCCATTCCGCGTTGATACTCGAAGCCAGACGGCTCGCACTGCGTAACACGTAGTCCGACCCCGGCGCGGGCCCGATGCACACCAGCAGCCTCTCACGCGTGGCCCAAACCTGATCGGCCATACGTTCTCGACGGTAGGTGTGTATTTCGTCATCGACACGATCGGCGGTGCGCCGCAGCGCGATCTCGCGCAGCGCAATGAGATTTCCCTTCCGGAAAAAATTCTGCACGGCGCGCGATGCCTGCTCGGGCATATACACCTTGCCCTCGGCCAATCGCTGCAACAAATCGTCCGCGGGCAGGTCGACGAGAATAATTTCGTCGGCCTGATCAAACACGCGGTCGGGAATAGTCTCCCACACACGCACACCCGTGATGCCGCCGACGACGTCGTTCAGACTCTCGATGTGCTGCACATTCAGCGTCGTGTACACCTCGATGCCGAGGTTCACGAGTTCATCGATGTCCTGCCAACGTTTCGGATGCCGTGAGCCCGGCGCATTCGTGTGCGCAAATTCATCTACCAGCAATACAGCAGGCTTCCGCGTTATCGCCGTGTCAATATCAAACTCACGATAGGTCCGCCCGCTCTGCTCAATCTCGCGTTTCGGCAGCAGCTCGAGTCCATCGAGCAATTGCTCCGTCTCACGGCGCCCGTGCGTCTCGACGAGACCAACCACGACATCCACGCCCTGCGCGCGCAATTGTTGGGCCCGCGTCAGCATGGCATAGGTCTTCCCCACGCCGGCGCAGGCCCCAAAAAATATGGTGAGTTTGCCGCGTCCGGCGCGCCTTTCCTCTTTGTTGACCCGCTTCAGCAGGTCATCAGGATTTGGACGTGGCGCTTCCGGCGGTGCAACCAACGCTATATCTTTCCGTCGAGGGCGAGATTGAGTTCGAGCACATTAATGGTGGGCTCGCTCAATCCCGGTGCGAGCGGTTTCGATGCGCGCCCGGTGATCATCGCCTCTACTTTTGCCAACTCCAACCCGCGCACGCGCGCGACGCGGCCCGCCTGGTACATCGCGCCCGCGATGCTGATCTGCGGATCGAGACCGCTGCTGGATGCCGTCACGAGGTCAACCGGGATCGGCGCCTTGTTGTCCGGATCGGCTGCGCGCAGCGCTTCGCAACGCTGTTTCACCGCATCGTGCAGCGCGGGATTAGACGGGCCAAAATTCGATCCGCTGGATGCGGCGGCGTTACAGGAAGGCGACGTCGCCGACGGCCGGCCCCAGAAATACTTCGGGTCGGAGAAGGTCTGCCCAATCAACGAGGAACCAACCACAACGCCGTCGCACTCGATCAGGCTGCCGTTCGCCTGCCGCGGAAACACCATCTGTGCTACGCCAGTCACCAATAAAGGATAGGCCAAGCCCGTAATGACCGTCAACGCGAGAAATACCGAGACGGCCTGTCTCAATTCGCTAAACATCTTTTCTGTCCTTATGTTGTCTGCACCGGCTCAACGTAATTGAAACAGTGCGCTATTTGGAGTGCGGCGGCGGGTAGACGCCGCTTTGGCTGTTTTTTTTAGACAGCCAAAGCGGTGTCACCGCTCGGCCGCTCCGCCACCGCAGTCCAAATAGTTGGCTTGCGATGAACGTCGTCTTCAATTGTTTTTAGAACGCCGAAATAATGACGTCGATGAACTTGATGCCGATGAACGGCGCAATCACGCCGCCCACGCCGTAGATCATGATGTTGCGGCGCAACATCGCCGCCGCGCTGGACGGCCTGTACTGCACACCGCGCAACGCCAGCGGGATCAGTGCGATGATGATCAGTGCATTGAATATCACCGCGGACATGATCGCCGACGATGGCGTCGCCAGGTGCATGATGTTCAGCGCGTTCAATGGCGGATACGTCGTCGCGAATGCCGCGGGTATAATCGCGAAATACTTCGCCACGTCGTTCGCGATGCTGAAGGTTGTCAGCGACCCGCGCGTGATCAGCATCTGCTTGCCGATTTCGACGACCTCGATCAGTTTCGTCGGGTTCGAATCGAGGTCCACCATTGTGCCGGCCTCTTTCGCCGCTTGCGTGCCGGAGTTCATCGCCACGGCAACGTCCGCCTGCGCCAGCGCGGGCGCGTCGTTTGTGCCGTCACCGGTCATCGCGACGAGATGGCCTTCAGCCTGATACTTGCGGATCAGCGAAAGTTTCGCCTCGGGCGTCGCTTCGGCAAGAAAATCATCGACTCCAGACTCCGCCGCGATCGCCGCCGCCGTCAACGGATTGTCACCGGTGATCATTACGGTCTTGATGCCCATGCGGCGCATCTCCGCGAAGCGTTCCTTGATGCCGCCTTTCACAATGTCTTTCAATTCGACGACGCCGAGCACGCGCGCGGCCTCCGCAACAACCAGCGGCGTACCGCCGCGGCGCGCCACGTCATCGACATTGCGCTGCACGGCCTCAGGAAACTTCCCTCCGGCGCTTTCGACAAACTTGCGGATAGCGTCCGCAGCGCCCTTGCGCACTTCTATGCCGTGCATCGATACGCCACTCATGCGCGTCTGCGCGGAGAACGGCACGAAGGTCGCCTCGATCTTGTGTACTTCGCGTTCGCGCAGGTTGTACTTCTGCTTCGCGAGTATGACGATGCTGCGGCCCTCGGGCGTTTCGTCCGCTAGCGATGCAAGCTGCGCGGTGTCCGCAAGCTCTTTCTCTTTTACACCCGGTGCGGGCAGAAACGCGGTCGCTTGACGGTTGCCGAGCGTAATCGTGCCGGTCTTGTCGAGCAGCAACGTATCGATATCGCCCGCCGCTTCGATCGCGCGGCCAGATGTCGCAACGACGTTCGCTTCAAGCATACGGCTCATCCCCGCAATACCGATAGCGGACAATAATCCGCCAATCGTGGTCGGGATCAAGCAGACCAGCAGAGCGATTAACACCGTAATCGTAATCACGCTACCCGTGCCGGCTTGTTGGATTGCGTACAGCGAATACGGCAACAACGTCGCCGTCGCGAGCAGGAACACGATCGTGAAACTCGCAAGCAGGATCGTCAGCGCGATTTCGTTCGGCGTTTTGCGGCGCGTCGCGCCTTCCACCATCGCAATCATGCGATCCAGGAACGATTCGCCCGGGTTCGTCGTGACGATCACAACCAGCCAATCGGACAACACGCGGGTGCCGCCCGTGACCGCGTTGAAATCGCCGCCCGATTCGCGGATCACCGGCGCGGATTCGCCCGTGATTGCGCTTTCATCGACCGACGCCACGCCTTCGATTACCTGCCCGTCGCAGGGAATGACGTCGCCGGCTTCCACCAACACGACATCGTCCTTCACCAAATTGTCCGCGGGCACGCTGAACCACGCCGCGCCGTGACGCGGCTCGGACAGCTTCTTCGCGTTCACCGTCGTGCGCATCGCGCGCAGCGTCGCCGCCTGCGCCTTGCCGCGGCCTTCCGCAAGCGCCTCCGCGAAATTTGCGAAGAGCAGCGTAGCCCACAGCCAAATCGCCACGCCGAGAATGAACAGGCCCGGCGCTTCTCCGTTGCCGCCCCAGGTATGCACGAAGAGGAAGGTCGTGATGATGCTGCCGATGTACACGACAAACATCACCGGGTTGCGCACCTGCACGCGCGGGTCTAATTTTTGAAACGCTCCGCTCGCCGCCTCCAAGAGAAGCGGCGTATCGAAGAGCGGTTTGCTTTTACGAAACATAGTATTTCTTCGTCCTTATACTTAGTGCGCCGCAACGAGCAAGAGTTGCTCGGCGATTGGTCCAAGGGCCAACGCGGGCAGATACGTCAACGCGCCGACGATCAACACGGTTGAAATCAACAGGAACACGAACAACGGCCCGTGCGTGGGCAAGGTGCCCGCAGTCACTGCCATTCCACGCTTGCGCGCCAGCGATCCCGCTATCGCCAGAACCGGCACCATAATCGCGAATCGGCCGAACCACATCGCGATGCCCAGCGCCGTGTTGTAAAAGGGCGTGTTCGCAGACAAGCTCGCGAAGGCGCTGCCATTGTTGTTCGCAGCGGACGAGAAGCCGTAAAGGATTTCGCTGAAGCCGTGCGGTCCGGGGTTCAAAGGACCTTTCTGTCCCGCTTCACCCGCCACGGCAATCGCGGTGCCCAACAGCACGAGCAACGGTGTGACCAGCACAACGAAGGCCGCCATCTTCATTTCATACGGCTCGATTTTTTTGCCGAGATATTCCGGCGTGCGGCCCACCATGAGGCCCGCGACAAATACCGCAACGACAACAAAGACAAGCATGCCGTACATACCGGAGCCCACGCCGCCGTACACGACTTCGCCGAGCTGCATGAGCCACATCGGAACCAATCCGCCGAGCGGTGTGTATGATGCGTGCATACTGTTCACCGCACCGCACGACGCGGATGTAGTGATAGTTGCGAACAATGACGACGCCGCAATTCCGAAGCGCGCCTCCTTGCCTTCCATGTTGCCGCCGGGCTGCAGCGTGCTCGCGGTCTGATCGACACCATACTGCGCGAGCGCGGGATTGCCCTGTTGTTCGAAGGTCACGCAGAAACACGCGGCCACGACAAACATGATCGCCATCGCCGACCAGATCGCCCAGCCCTGGCGTTTGTCGCTCGCCATCAGTCCGAACGAATAGCACAGGCCAGCGCCAAGGGAAAAGATTGCGAGAATCTGGAGCGCATTGCTGAGCATGTTCGGGTTTTCGTAGGGGTGCGCGGCGTTCGCATTGAAGAAGCCGCCGCCGTTGGTCCCCAGCATCTTGATCGCAATCTGCGACGCGACCGGGCCCATCGCAAGCGATTGCTCACCCTGCGCAGGATCGAGCGGGGTGACCTTCACATATTCGTTGAAGTTTTGGATCATGCCCTGGCTGATCAGCAATAGCGCGAACACGAAACAGATCGGCAGCAGCACGTACATAGTGAGACGCGTCAGGTCCGTCCACACATTGCCGATCGTGTTCACGGATTTGCGCGTGATGCCGCGCATCAGCGCAAACGCCACCGCGATGCCCGCCGCCGCAGACACAAAGTTATGTACGGCAAGACCGGCCATCTGCGTGAAGTACGACATCGTCGCTTCGCCGACGTAGCCCTGCCAGTTGGTATTCGTGGTGAAACTCACCGCCGTGTTAAACGAACTGTCCGGCGTAACGTTCGCCATGTGTTGCGGATTTAGCGGCAACCACAACTGTGTGCGTTGCATAAAATAGGTCACCAACGCGCCAACGCCGCTGAACAGCATCATGCCGAAGGCATAGCGCTGCCACGTCATCTCCTCGTCGGGGTTCACGCCGCAGACGCGATAGAAGAGCCGCTCGGCCTTGCCCAGCGGTCCGCGCCCGCAATGCCCATCGACCGCGGCAAGCATCCACTTCCCCATCAGGGGTGTGATGCCCGCCAGCACGGCCATGTACAAAATCAGTTGAACTGCAAACGCGCTACTCATCAGAATCGCTCCGGTTTAAACATCGCGTAAAACAGGTAGATTAAAAGCACGAATGCAATCGTCCCCGCGATGACGTAGATCGGTCCCACGTTACGAACCTCCAGCCAGGCGGTCGCACGCGACGACCATGAACAACATGGCCACCGTGAAGACCGCGATCAGCAAAACAAACACAAAATCCATACGAATGCACCTCCGTCGCATGAATGGAATTTACCCGGAAAGATGAAACAACGGTGTAAATACGAGGGTTATAGGCATAAAAATGCTGTAAAAATTTTGCTTCACGAAACCGAAAAAATTGGTAAGGATACAGAGAAAAGCGCCGCTTTCACGTTGCACTCCAAAGCGCTTCGCGCGAACTAACGACTTCGGAGATGCGCGCGGAGCGCTTTGGAGTGCGGCGAGGCATCGCCGCTTTTCCCTGCAATATGCGGTGGCTTCATATCCCGCAATGGACAATCACGGCCCGCACCTGCCATCGTGTGCTCGTTGGGAATTGGGGTAATCAAGAAACATGAACGCAGAAATCGTAATGATTGGTACCGAACTCCTGCTCGGTCAACTCGTGGACAGCAACGCGACGCACATCGGAAAAGTGCTAGCCGAAAATGGAATCGGCCTCTATCAAAAAACGACCGTCGGCGATAACCGCGCGCGCATTGCAAAAGTTTTTGAAGCCGCATTAAACCGCGCGGACGTCATTCTCACCTCCGGCGGCCTCGGCCCCACGGAAGACGATCTCACGCGCGAAGCGCTCTCCGATGTATTCGGCAAACCGCTCGAATTCCGGCAGGAAGCGTGGGACGGCATCACCGCGATCTTCGGATTTCTGAAACGCCCCGCCACGGAGAACAACAAGAAGCAAGCCTACGCGCCTGAAGGTGCCACGCTCATCAAGAATCCAAATGGCACCGCACCCGGCCTTATCTGCGGCGACGATCGCGGCGAGATCATCTGCATGCCCGGCGTACCGCGCGAACTCTATGCGATGCTCGAAGACAGTGTGATCCCCTATCTGCGCACGAAGTACGGCATGCACGGCGTGATTCATCACCGCACGCTGAAAATCTGCGGCGTAGGCGAAAGTTGGGTCGATTCAAAGATGGGCGATCTCATGGCCACGCTATCGAACCCGCAGATCGGCGTGCTCGCATCGCCGGAGTCCGTCCGCATCCGCATCTCCGCGAAAGCCGACACCATTGAAGAAGCGGATAGGATGATCGATGCGGTAGACGAACAAGTCCGCGCGCGCATGCCCGGCCTCATCTTCGGCACCGACAACGAAACGATCGAAGGCGTGGTGGACGCGCTGCTGCAAAAACGTAGTTGGACTCTTGCGATCACCGAGACCTTCACCGGCGGCAACATCGCCCAACGCCTCATCGCGGCGGGTGCGGCGTCATTCGCTGGTGGCACCGTCGAACGTATCGATCGCTACGCGGGACAAAACATGAAACACGCCGCGCTCGACGCCGCCAACACCGCCCGCGCCGTCCACAACGCCGACTGCGGCCTCGGCGTCGTCACCGACCCCGCTACAAAAACGGTCCACGCCGCCTTCGTCACCCCAGCCGGAAACGTGGAATGGGACTCCGGCTATCCAAGAATGGACCCAGCGATGCAAACCCGCGGCACGGTACTAGCGCTTGAGCACGTCCGGCGACACCTGACAGCCTAACCCGCCATTGGCATCGCCACCAATCCGTCACTCTTACACTGGCCCTCTACGGTTAAATGATGGAAGTTTCGTTTGTGTGTCCGCGGTCACGTCGTCATAGTTTTTACATATTAAAAAACAGTATATCAATAAATAAAATTATTCTTTTGCCGTTTATCCAAAATTTTGTTGTATTAATTTCGATTACTTGTGGTATAGTCTGCGCGAGCTGGCCGGGACTTGGGTCAGCTGGACTGCTGGGGAAGGCGGTCTGTGCTTGAGGGTGCAGCGCCGCATTGTTGTTGCTGTGGGGGCGGGGAGCCGAAGAGGGAAATCCGCGAAGGCTACCTCCCGGTTGTGGGCCTGGACCGATGTGCTTTCCACGTGGCGAGCAATGTGTGTCACACACGTGCTAACGGGAGAGGTAGCGCATGGGAATGCAGGCAACGGTTCAGCGGAAAATCAGCCAATTTGTCCGACCCCTTCTTTTCGACGATCCCACCGATGACGCCAACGAGCGCGGCAACCATCTGTCCCGGCGTGACATGTTGTTCGGCAAGGGTCTCGGGTCTGCACTGCTCGGCGGCGCGATGTCGATTCCCGCCTTCGCGGAGAAGACCGTCGAAGACGAAATTGCCGAACAAGGCAAAGACGCCAAGGGCTACGATCCGCTTCTGCGTCGGCTTGTCGATCGCTGCTGCTACGGCGCAAGCAAACAAGACCTCGACCTCGCCGCGGAAATGGGCTACGACGATTACCTCGACTACCAACTCGATCACACCAACATCGACGACAGCGATCTGCAGGATCGCCTCTCCGATTTCGTCAGCCTGAACTGGAGCGCGAAGCAACTCGCGGACGCGGCCAATGAAGGCAACTACGAAGTCTTTTACGAAATCATCAATTCGACGATTATGCGCTCGGCCTACAGCAAGCGACAGCTCTACGAGCGCATGTGCGAGTTTTGGCGCGACCACTTCAACATCTTTATCGAAAAAGACTACATGTATTACATGCTGCCAACGGACACCCGCGACGTGGTCCGCAAGCATGCGCTCGGCAGTTTTCCCGACATGGCATCAGCATCCATGCACAGCCCTGCCATGCTCATCTATCTCGACAACGATCCCAGCTCAAAAGAAGCGCCAAACCAGAATTACGCGCGCGAATTGATGGAACTACACACGCTCGGCGTCGGCAACTACACGCAAAAGGACGTGGAAGAAGTGGCGCGTTGCCTCACGGGCTATTCCTTCGTGTGGGAGTACGATCACCCGAACTGGGGGAAATTCAAGTTCTACAACTGGGCGCATGACAAGAAAAAGAAGAAAGTGCTCGGTTACGAAATACCGAAGAAGGGCGGCGTGAAGGATGCGGAGATCGTGCTCGACATTCTCACGAACAGCCCTGAATACGCGCCGATCACAGGCCGTTTCATCGGCCGCAAGATGGCGAATTGGCTCTGGGGCTATAACCCGCCGGAAGCGCTGGTGAACAGTATCGCCGACACTTATGTGAGCAGCGGCGGCAATATTAAGAAGATGATCAAGGTGGCGTTAAGCCCCGAGTGGCTCGTGCAATCCTTGCCAAAGATGAAACGCCCCTACCACCTCGTGATGTCCACACTGCGTATGTTGCCTTCCGAGATCATCGACTTCTGGAGCATCCGCTACACGCTCTCTCTCATGGGCCACGAACCCTATCAATGGTCTCCGCCAAATGGATATTCCGATCAACTCGAATATTGGGCGGGCGGGCTGCTGCCGCGTTGGCGCTACGGCTCGTACATCTACAGCCAGAATTACAATCCCCTGTTCGATATCTCCGCGTTTGAAGGCGAGATGGACACCGATACTTTCATCAAGCGCGTGGACAACACCTTCTTCGGCGGCAAGATGTCCCAGGCGGACAGGACGATCCTGTGGAACTACGCCGACGAAAGCATCGCATCCGTGTGGCGCCGGCGCGAGGTCTTGGGCCTTGCTGTGTCGTCGTCGAATTTCCAGTGGTACTAACGGCTGCGTGCCCAGGAGTTTCACCAATGCACAAGTGCAAACAACGCGGATGCAACGAATACAACAACCTGTCGCGCCGGCAATTCATGGGCGTGGGCGCGGCCACGGCTGCAGCGGTCGGCGCGCCCTTGTGGCTGCCGCGCGTGGCCTTTGCGGACGGCCCCACCGATCGCGACGTATTGATCGCAGTCTTCCTGCGCGGCGGCGCGGACGCATTGACCATGTGCGTTCCACACGGCGACAATCACTACTATTCGCTGCGCCCCACGCTGAACATACCGCGCCCCGACAGCGGCAGTCAGGACGCCTGCACCGATCTCGATGGGTTCTTCGGCATTCCGAAGCCGATGAAGAGTTTAAAGACCGCATACAACCAGGGCGATCTGTTGTACGTTCACGCGACGGGGACGCCGGACGAATCGCGATCACACTTCCAGGCGGAGTACGTGACCGAGATCGGCAAGGAACTTGACGCCTCCGTATTTACGGGTTGGATCGGGCGGCACTTGACCTCAGCCGCGCCCGCAAGCCCGACCGCGATTCTTCGCGCGGTGGGAATCAACTCCGCGCTCCAACGCTCGCTCGTGGGCGCGCCGCTGGCACTACCCATTCCAAACCTGTCCGACTTCGGCATCGAAGGCTGGTCGGAAACCGTGGACGACCGGATGGCCGCAATTGGACAAATGTACGCGCAGGGTCCCGTCCAACTGCAGATCACCGCCGCAAACACGATCACGACTTTCAACACGATCAATGCGATCGACTTCGAAAACTACACACCTTCAAATGACGCGGTTTATCCCGATTCGTGGTTTGCGCAGTCGATGAAATCGAGCGCCGCGCTCATCAAGTCCGGCATCGGTGTTGAAGCGATCTGCGTCGATATCGGCGGCTGGGACACGCACGCCGACCAGCAGCCGCGCGAAGGCTACATGGCAGACTTGATGCAAGAAGTCGCCGACACGCTCTCGGCATTTCACGCCGACATGAAAGGCGATTCGACAAAGAATTACGTCGTCGCGGTCATGTCCGAGTTCGGACGCATCTGCTTCGAAAACGCCACCGCAGGCACCGACCACGGCCACGGCGGCCTCATGATGCTGCTTGGCAACAACATCGACGGCGGCCGCGTGTTGACGGATTGGCCGGGCCTCGGAGATGACGAATTGTTTCAGGGACAGGACCTTGCGATCACGATCGACTACCGCGACATCCTCGCGGAAATCGTGCAATACCGCTTGGGCAATTCTAATTTAACGGAAGTGTTTCCAGGCTACACGCCGGTCTTCCGCGGGGTGACGGCGGTATAGCAGCCCGAAACATTCGAGTAAATAGCGCAGCGTCGCCTGAATGCAGCGCCACTGTAAACTGCGCCGCGCTCGGCGAGCGAGGCGCTACTTTTTTTGGGCGCTACGTAACGCGCATCAGTCAATAAACGTAAACTCGTTCGAGCAGAGCAGTATCTGGCAATACTCCTCCCATGAACGCGCCTCGTCATTCGCGTAACTCGCGCGGGCACTTTCCAATACGCGCTTGCCGATCGCGATCTCCTCGTCGCGCGCGGGGCGTGCGTAGAACAGCGCGTACAACTCCGCGATTCGCGCGGCATCGTCCTTGTCTTGCCACGTCAATACGCGTTCCGCAAGCGCCTTTGCCTGCTCCAGCACAAACGGATTGTTGATTAAGAACAGGGCCTGCGGCGCGACAGTCGATTCCGTGCGCTTGTCGATAATCGTCGTTGGGTCCGCCGCGTCGAATAACATCGTGTACGACGTTCGATCGCTGCGCACCGTGCGGAAATATACCGTGCGTCGCGGCGTCTTAATCTCCGGGAAGGGCAAACCGCCCAGCGTCAAATCCAGCTTACCGGACACTGCAAGCATTGCATCGCGCAACGGCTCCGCTTCGAGTCTACGCCGGTTCATGCGGCCAAAATTCTGATTGTCGGGATCGATACCAGGCGCCGACGCGACGCACGATTGCCGATAGGCTGATGACAACATAATTAGCCGGTGCATCGCTTTGATCGACCAGCCCGACTTCACAAACTCACTCGCGAGAAAATCGAGGAGTTCCGCGTGTGTCGGCGCAATTCCCTGCTTGCCGAAATTGCCCGGAGTGCGCACAATGCCTTCGCCGAAATGGTGCTGCCAAATGCGGTTCACCATCACGCGCGCGGTCAACGGATTCTCCGCGCTCCCAACCCACTCCGCCAACTGCTTGCGTCCGCTGCCGGTTATCTGCGGCGGCGCGGCGTTCTCTTTCGCCAGCACCGCGGGGAAGTTACGCGGCACCTCATCGCCAAGCTGCGTGTACGTTCCGCGCTTGTGGATCCGCGCGTTGCGTATACCTTCATGCTCCGTGTTTGGCGTGCCGCCTTCCTGCGCGCCTTCGGTGTAATCGATCTCCGGCAACGGTTGCGCGCGCAGCTCGTCCAGTTCTTTGCGCACTGCCGCAAGTTTCTCGCGGTCCGCCGCAAATTCCGGCGCCGTAAGCGTCATCGGATCAACGAAGTAAGGTCCCTGATTCGAAACGAGAAACTTGTAGAAACGCGTGTTCGCGTCATCTGGTAATTTCGCGACATCGTTTTGGTTCGCTGCCAGCGCGGCTACCACGCCATCGAGCGCCGACTGCACTGCCTGCGCGGCAGTATCCCGCGCGGTGTTGTCGTTTGCCGCGGCGGCCCATGTCGCAAGTGGAGAATCGGCCGGCATCGGCGGCCCTCCGAGATCAACAAAAGCCCAGGTATCCGCGTTGCCCAAGGAATCCGGCAACGGGTTCGACTTCAATGGATCATCGATGATATCTGGCGTAAGACGCCAAGTCTTCGATGGTTCGTCCATGCTCGTAATCTGCCAGCGGACCACGGTTGAATCGCAGGAATAATCGCCGCGCGGCTCGATCGCAATCAGTAACAGATCGCCCGCCGCGACTTCGATTGGCTGCGGAGCGATCTCGCTCATCGCCGCATTTTCCATGATGCCTTCCACGAGGGTCTTTCCGCTGATACCCACGCGCTGATCGAGTCGCCATACAACGCCATTCCCACACGTTGGATCGGCGTCAATCACGGAGGCATGCATCTCGATCGTTCCTGCGATCGGGCTGCGCCACGCTACGGCAACCCCGGTCTGCGGTGACGGATGAACCATCACCGAGCGGGGCGGTTGCTTGATTGTCGCGAATATCTTTTCCTGATCGGTCGTGTTGAATGTCGCTGACGGCATGCCGTTCGTCCCGGTCCAGGAAAGAAGCCCCGGAATTTCAGAAACGTTACGCGCGGGGTTCTTCAAATAGCGCATCGGCGCGAGCCCAAGCGCGTCCATCCACCGTGCAAGGGCGTCAGAATTGAGTCCGCGCGAAGCCGCAAAATCAGCCAGTCTAAATGCGGAATCCGACTTCTGCGCGTTCGTGGCATCACTGGCGGCGGCAAGATACGCGGTGGTTTGTTGCATCATACCCGGCACCACCCGCTGACGCAGCGCGGCAGATTGCTCGTTCACCGCATTCGTCAATTCGCCTTCGCGCTTGTTGCGCGCGTCGCGTGCCGCCGCAACTTCCGGCGTCATCAGCGGGATATGAAGAATCGGCGAGCCTTCGGTCTTCTGCCCCGGCCCGGGAAGGATGTGTGAACTGAAGAAAATCCCCGCGAGGCCGTAGTAGTCTTGCATCGTAAAGGGATCAAACTTGTGATCGTGACACCGCGCACAGCCCATCGTCACGCCGAGCATCCCGCGCGCCACGACGTCGATCTGATCGTCGACAATATCCGTGACCATCTTTTGTTTGTCGGCGTCGCCCTGCGGCCAGTTGCCGATAGCGAGCATTGCGGTGGCGATGGTGCCATCGCGGTTGAAGCCAGATTCCGGCGCTTTGGGATCGGGAAGCAAATCCCCGGCGATCTGGTACTTCACGAATTCGCTGTATGGCATATCGCGATTGAACGAATCGATTACCCAGTCGCGGTAACGCCATGAGTTTACGGGGTCTGTCACGGTGCCGCCTCGCGAATCGAACGAATCGGTGTAGCGCACGACATCGAGCCAGTGGCGTCCCCAGCGTTCACCGTAGTGCGGCGACGCGAGCAGCCGTTCAACTACCTTTGCGAAGGCGTCCGGCGATTCATCTGCAATGAACGCATTGACCTCCTCCGGCGTCGGCGGAAGCCCGATGAGATCGAATGTAGCGCGGCGAATCAGCGGGCGTTTGTCAGCAGGCTGTGCAGGTGCGATTTTTTCCTGCTCCAGCTTCGCGAGGATGAAATTGTCCACCGGCGTCTTGATCCACGCCGTGTCCTTCACCGCTGGCGGCGCAGGATTCGCAACCGGCTTGAAGGCCCACCATTCCCGACCTTTGGCGATGTCGATGCCGGATTGCAACTTCGCTGCAGCAGCGTTTTCCG
The DNA here is from genome assembly GCA_020848835.1 of Candidatus Hydrogenedentota bacterium. Taxonomy (GTDB): domain Bacteria; phylum Hydrogenedentota; class Hydrogenedentia; order Hydrogenedentales; family SLHB01; genus JABWCD01. The sequence goes on along the minus strand of JADLHJ010000004.1, from coordinate 17,976 downwards.
CCGGCCACGGCGCGCCCATCTTCACCCAATCGACCAGCACATCTATTGAAGCCTGCTCCATCTTCGAATTCGGCGGCATCTTCAACTGCTGCTCGTACTGAATCGCGCCGATCAACAAACTCTTCGCCACGTCCCCTGGCACCACCGCCGCGCCGTGATCTCCGCCCTGCAAGATGGCGTCGCGTGAATCGAGGCGCAGGTTGGATTTTTGTTTTTCAGCGCCGTGGCAGGACTGGCAATGCTCGACGAGCACCGGTCGCACCTTCGACTCAAAGAAATGAATTGCGTCTTCACTGAATTGCTGAACCGTGTCTTTTTGAATTCCGGCAAGTTTCAATGCCGCTTCGACAGCCCGAATCTTGGACTGTAATTCGGCGCGGGCCGCGTCATCGGGCGCTTTCTGAATTTCTGCGTTGAGTCGCGACTGTTCTTGCGCAAGTTGTTCGGCAAGCGTTGCGCGCGCGTTGGCATTGCCGAAGGCTTCCAAGGTCGCACGGAAATCCGTGGTGACGTCGTCCGCCTTCGCGTCGGGCGACAACGCCAATGCGGCAAGGAAAACGCCTGTAATCAATCGAGTGCAGCTTCGATAAATCATGGCCAAATACTATGCCACACCGACCCAGATAACGCTATTCGGGGCCGGATTCTCCAACCCGCCACTCAATTTGCCTGATGCCACCCAAATAAAAGAACGGCGGGTTGGAAAACCCGCGCCCGAATGCGTATTCACAGTGGTGGAGTTTGCCCGCCCCCATCCGATTCCAGTACGATGCGGTGGTATCCAAAAAGTGCGCATACGGACGCGTTATGGTGAGGCAGTCTGTGCGGTGCGGCGGGTTGCGGCGCGCACGGACAAGCGGAAATAAAGAGGAGCGCTATGTTCGGCAAAGTCTGGCGGGCCTTTGTGGCGCAGGTTAACAAACTGGCCAACTTCTTCTGGGAGATGGATCCCATCGCCCAGATGCAACTCGAATACGACAACGCGGTCGAACAGCTTAAGGAAGGCCGGACTGGCCTCGAGCAATACCGCGCGCTCGTCGAGCGCGTCACGCGCCAGGTCAAAGGCGACGAAAAACGCATCGCCGATCTCACGGCGAAGGTGAAAAGCTATCTCGCGGTAAACGATCGCGATACGGCGGGCAAGTTCGCCATCGAACTAAAGCGCGCGCAGGACGAGTTGAAGGAGAACCAGGAACAACTTCAACTCCACGAAACGAGTTATCAAAACTATCTCACCAAAATTCAGCACGCGACAAAAAAACTGCACGAGCTTCAGGGCAAGATTCAGAAGTACGACGCCGAACTGAAGATGAGCGCCGCCGAAGCGGAAGTTAGCAAGCTCGCACAAAGCTTGAATTTCGACGTCACCACGGACTTCGGCCAGCTCGAAGACGTTATCCAGCGGAAGATCGATACCAACCGCGCGAAGGTGCGTGTCGCCGCCGATCTCTCCGGTGAAGGCGTACAGGAAATAGAAGCGGAGCGCCGCGTCGAACAGGCGCAGGCGGAAGACTTGCTGCGCCAGTTTGAAGTCGATATGGGCCTGAAGACGCCTGAGACTGCCGGCATCCAGCCGCGCGAAAAGACGCTCGGTTCGGCCGAGACTACCCCCGAACAGAAAGAAGCGGCCTTGAAAGAAGTCGAAAAGCAAATCGGTTCGTAACGCGTCCCCACCAATCCGCGTAGCATTTTTCAGGAAGGAGCATTGCGATGAGCGACCAACCAGGTGGCCGTCCGAAGACGGCGTTCTATGTAGTCCTGTTTCTTGTTGTGCTTGCGTTAGCAGGCTATGGCATGCGCGGTGTGCTGTTCCCTTCTGCGCAACAATCGCAGCCACAACAACAAACGCCGATTACACCAACAGATCTGCAACAGGCCTCCACGCCACAAACGACTTCCACGACAACCGACGCAACCGGCGATGCTGAAGCGGCGGACACGTCGAACGTAACGACCGTCAAGGAATACAACTTTGTCGCGTCGGAAAAGTTGCCGCCGGTCAGCGGCGTGTCGTCATACGAACCCCTTGCGGATCGCACGGTGAAGTTCGCGCTGAACGTCTGGGCTGGCTGGGCGCCGATCGTCCTGTTCAACGAAGGCAAAGGCCCGGGCAAGGTGTGGACCACACCAACTGGCGAACCCTTCAAAGTCGAGCTCATACTCAGCGACGACCCCGTCCTTATGCGCGATGCCTACGCCGCGGGCAAAGTGCATATCGGCTGGGGCACGCTCGATATGGTGCCGTTGTTCATGGAGGAGCTGCAGAAAGACAGCCGCGTCTGGCCGCGCATATATCAGCAGGTGGACTGGTCGAATGGCGGTGACGGCATCGTGATTCGCCGCAGCGCTGCAAAAGATCCGCAGCGCCCGACCATCGCCGATCTGCGCGGCAAGAAAATCGTGCTCGCCCAAAACTCGCCGAGTCATTTCTTCGTGCTGAACGCGCTCATCAACGGCGGCGTGCAACCGGCGGAAGTTGATTTTATCTACACACAGGACGCTTTCCAGGCCGCCGCCGCGTTTAACACCAACAAAGAAATTGCCGCCTGCGTAAGCTGGGCGCCGGACATTTATAAACTTACGGAGCTACCTTCGAACCATCTACTCGTCACGACCGCAACGGCGAACAAGCTAATCGCTGACGTATGGTTCGCGCGCGCGGATTTTGCAAAAGACCATCCTGACATTTGCGAAGGCCTAGTTCGCGGCATCTTCGAAGGCATGGAGATGGCCAAAACCGACGAAGGCAAGCAACAGGCCGCGGGTTTCATGTCGAAGCTCTACAATATCCCCGGCGACGAATGCCTCGCGATGCTTGGCGACGCGCATTCGACAAACTACGCTGAGAACCGCGACTTCTTTATGAACGCGAACAACCCCGCGAATTTCGAACGAACTTGGAACACCGCGCTCTACCTGTATCGCCACATCGGCAAGATCAGTGCGCCGGTTTCGTTCGACAAGGTCATGGACTTCTCGATCATTCAAAAGCTCGGCGCAGAAGAAAAGTACGCAAACAGCAAGAACGAGTATCAGGTCGCATTCACGCCGAAAACCGTACAGAGCATCAAGGCGGAAAGCGGGGAAATTCTCACAAAGGTTGTGACGTTCCACTTCTTCCCGAACAGCTACGATCTGTATAAGAAGATTGAGACGACGGAAAACGGCAAGACCACCGAGCGGCCTTACGATCCGAACGTGGACTTCGTTCTCGAAGAAGTCGGCAAGCTCGCGGGGCAATTCGGCGCCGCGCGCATCATCATAGAAGGCCACACCGACAGCAGCATGAAAGGAAAGATACCCGCGAACCTCGTGAAAGAGCTTTCCGATCAGCGCGCAAATGCGGTGAAGGAAGCGCTGGTCAACAAGTTCCCGTCGCTCGATCCGAAGCAGTTCGCCGCGCAGGGCCTCGGCTGGGACGTCCCCGCCGATCCGTCAAACCCGCTCGACCAGGCGAAAAACCGCCGCGTCGAAGTGAAGGTATACCCGCTGGAAGCGGCGGAATAGCGCGCACTCACGGCGGGCTAATCGGGTAATGGAAGCTCTCCGGCGATTTGCGACGCGGTTCTCCGATTGGGCGACCATTCGGGACCGTCCATCCGCGCTTCAAAGCGCGGTGATGTCCGCCACGTGCATCGCGCTCGCGCTTTTCATTTGGTACATCGTTACCGCCGGCCCGGTCGAGGAACGTATCGTCGACCCCATCACGCTGCCCAGTCTGGCGGACACGGTTCACTCTTTTCCAAAGCTCTGGTTTGAACGCGCACTCGCGCGCGGCGCGATAGCAAGCCTAGGCCGCGTGCTCGGCGGGTTTATACTCGCTGCGGCCATCGCGGTCCCGCTCGGCATCTGCGCCGGTTCGTTTCTTAGACTGAACGCGTTTCTGCGCCCAATCTCCATTTTCGGCCGGAACATCCCAATAGCGGCATTGATACCCCTCACACTAATGTGGTTTGGGCTGGGCGAACTGCAGAAAGTCATGTTCATCTTTTTTGCATCGGTTGCGTTTATTTTTTTCGACACCGTGCGCTCGGTCGAAGACGTACCGGACTCCTACCTGGACGCCGCCTATACGCTGGGGGCAAAATACGTTCCCAGGCACGGCGCGAAATGGGCCGCGATCGTCGGGCTCGGCTACGCAATCGTGTTCGGCGCCGCGTATTACCGCCTCGCGCAACGCCCGGGCCCTAACGACATCGAATTGATCGCCGCCTGGCGCATTGGCTTTGCCCAGGTTTCTATCTTCGGGCTGTTCCTAGGTTTTGTGCTCTGGTTTCCGCCGCTGGCGTATCAGGCGATTCAAAAAGTGTTGATGCCGCTCGCCATGCCGGATGTGGTGAATAGTTTGCGGCTTCTGTTTGGTCTCGCATTCGGCTATATCATGCTCGCGGAAGTCATCAACGCCGACTACGGCCTCGGCGCGATCATCAACCTCAGCCAACGCCAAGGCCCGCGCGAGCACATTTATCTCTCGCTGATTCTGATTTCCCTGCTCGCTTTCGGAATTGATCGCGGCATCCTCACCGTGCAGCGCTGGTGCTTTCCTTACAAGCGCATGGGTGAACAATAATGGCCGGCGTCGCGACACCGCTGCCCCCCTGCAGCATCACCGAAATACCGCGCGGAACGCCTAAAGAAGGCGTGCCTCCGGTCGTCGAATTTAAAGGCGTAACAAAGACTTTCAACGCGAACACGAGCAAAGCGTTCACGGCGATCCGTGACGTGACCTTCTCTGTAGAGGACGTCGAGGGCCACGGTGAGTTTGTTGCAATACTCGGCCCCAGCGGTTGCGGGAAAAGCACCGTACTTCGTCAAATTGCAGGTCTTGCGCCGCACCACCCACCCACGCGCGGAGAGGTGTTGCTTGCTGGAAAACCCATCACCGGACCCGGCCCGGATCGCGGTATGGTCTTTCAGGATTACACGAGCTTCGACAATCGCACCGTGTTGGATAACGTCGCATTCGGATTGGAATGTCGTGGCATCGCGCAAAAAGAACGCTACGAACTCGCCAAAGAATGGATCGCGAAGGTAAAGCTGAACCCTGTTAAGGATGCGTACAAATATCCGCACCAACTCTCCGGCGGCATGCGTCAGCGCGTGGCCATCGCGCGCACACTCATCCTGAAGCCGCGCGTCATCCTTATGGACGAACCCTTCGGCGCGCTCGATCCTGCCACGCGCCACAACATGCAGGACCTGCTAATCGAGCTGTGGCGCGAGGTACAGGCGACCGTGTTTTTCATCACGCACGATGTGAACGAGGCCGTTTTTCTGGGCGATCGCTGCTACATCTTCAGCAACTCCCCCGGCACGATCATTCACCAATTCCGCATCTCCCCGCCTGACCGGCCCGCGCGCCACATCATGCGCGAGAAGTCTTTCCTCGAAACCGTATATCATGTCCGCGAAATCCTGGATGGCCTTGAAGAAGGAAAGACATGAGCGGCAAACCGCCCAGACCCGGCTTTACGAAGTACCTCGGCGCGGCGTTTTCCTGGCACTGGAACCTGCTGGCCTTTGGCGCGGGCGTGGTCTTTGCGTTCCTATCGGGACATCCTGACATCTTCCTTCCGCTATTTGGCGCCGCGGAAATCGCCTACCTCGGTTTGCTTTCCACGCATCCGAAATTTCGCAAGTCCGTCGATGCCCGCAAGTACGCGGGCCGTGGCGTCGGCGTTCAGAATATTCCCACCGACGATCTCATGCGCCAGATGCGCTCCGGCCTCAAACCGGAGGCGTGGCGCAAATTCGAGATGCTGCGCGATCGGTGTCTGCATCTCGACAACCTCGCGAAGCAATTCCGCGGCGAACACATGCAGACCTCCAGCGCGTCATCGGAAATCCAGACTGCGTCGCTCGAACGCCTCCTGTGGATGTTTCTAAAACTGCTGTACAGTGTCGATGCGCTCGACCGTTTCTTGAAAGGCACCGACCGCAGCTTTCTTGCGGAGAAACACGCAGAGGCAGAAGCCGGCCTCAAGGAAGCGCAAGAGAAAAAACGCCACGAAAACATCATCCGCTCGCTGCAAGATCAGGTCGCGACCTTGCACCAACGTCTCGAAAACTATGATCGCGCCGTCGAGAACCGCGATTATCTCACCCTGGAGCTCGAACGCATCGAGCAGAAAGTCAGCGTCATCAGCGAGATGGCGATCAATTCGCGCGACACATCCGACTTCACCGCGCAGGTGGACGGCATCACCGATGGCATAGCCGCCACGGAGCAAGCCATGCGCACGCTCGACGTCGGCCCCATGCTCACGCGCGAAGATCCGCCGCCCCTATTGCAACGCCAGGAACCTCCGCCACTCTTGAGTCAAAAGCGTTGATACATTAAGGGTAGCCATGAATAAAGGCGACATATCGGCCGCAGCGCGCGAGTGGACGCTTACAGTCAAAAACCTAACCTTCCCAATTTTCTGCCAGCAATGTAGAATTCGCCTGCTCACCGACGACAACGGCTACTTCTGTCCGACATGCTGGGAAAGCAGCCCGCGCATCGAACGGCCATTTTGTCCCATCTGTGGCAAGCCGCATCGCGCAGGCGTCGGGCTGGGCACGCGATCGAACTTCCGTTGCGGACCCTGCAGTACACAGAAGAAACCGTACCCCTACGATCGCGTTCTGGCTGCTGCGCGCTACGACGGCGCGATCCAGTTGGCGATCAAACGCCTGAAGTTCAACGACAAACCTCGCATCGCACGCCCGCTCGGAGAACTACTGCGGGAACAGGCGGAGAGGGAATTGGATTGTGACGCATACGACTACATTGTGCCCGTTCCGCTTCATCGCGTACGCCGCCGCGCGCGCGGGTTCAACCAGGCCGAACTGCTCGCGCGCGAAATTTTGCCGCTGTTCTCAGATGCGGTCATCGACACTTCGCTAGTCCGTCTGCGCCCCACCCATGTCCAAAGTCGCCTCCACACGGACAAACAGCGGAAAGAAAGCGTCCGTGGAGCATTCGGCCTTTCGCGTGACGCCAACTTTGACAAAAAACGGGTATTATTAATTGACGATGTTGTCACGACTGGCGCAACGATTCACGAATGCGCTACCGTGCTGAAGAAAGGCGGCGCCACCGTAGTTGATGTGCTGGCCGTCGCCTTGGCGATTCCGGGCTCGGACGCCGATAGTGCAGATTTGGGACGAAAGGAATAGACGAATGGCCCCGCTCAAGGAATGTTTTGGACAGTGCGCGAACATGACCATCCGGTTTCGCGACCACTCGAAACAGCACTACCTGCGGATTGATGAAGAAAAACTGAAGGAATGCGATGCCTGCCCTTTGTTTAACAAGTGCATGTTCCTGAAATACAACGACATCATCAAGGATTTGCTCAAGCAAATCGATGACAAGGCATCGCTAAACGCGGCGGGAAGCACCCGCCTCACCTAGCGGCGGGTTACTTTATCGAAGCGGCAAACCCCATGAAAAAGCCCGATTGCCCGGGAACCTTCTGGATTTTGAGGGTCTCCACCCGATATTTGCGCAGCTTTTCGACGGCGTCTTCTTTCGTGTTAGCCACGACAGTCCCCCGCTCCACGCAATCATCTTTGTAAGTTACGGTGCCCGTATAGCGATAGACGGCCAATTTCCAGTTCTCCTCTTTTATCTGGGCGTAAATGAGGAACTACTACTTTCGAACCTTGCGACGGCCAGAACTATGAGTGGTCAGCCCAACCACGTGACAGGCGGCGAATCCTCCGCAGAATTCGCACGCGTTAAGGATAGCAAATCGGGCGAAAACAGTCAATCAAAAACGTGTACGTTCCACGCTTATCCACACCAAAAGAAGAGCATAAGTCAATATATTGCAGCGAGTTGCAAACTGTTAATGCGCCTGCGTCTGCGCCTTTGTGCGCATACGGATATTGAGTGTCTCTACACATATCGAAAAGGCCATCGCAAAGTAAATATACCCTTTGGATACATGCTGGTGGAGTCCCTCAACCGTAAGCATCACGCCAATAAGTATGAGGAACGACAGGGCCAAAATCTTCAAGGTCGGGTGCCGGGTGATAAATGCGCTCACGGTACCCGCAAATACCATCATCACGATGACGGCGACAATGATCGCAGCAATCATGACGATAACGTTCTGGGCCATTCCCACCGCAGTGATAACAGAATCCAGGGAGAACACGAGATCGAGCAGCATGATTTGCGCGAGCACCATGCCATAAGAAGCCAACTTCGCCTTGCCCGCCTCGTGAGCGCCACCCTCTATCTTGTCGTGAATCTCGACGGTACCCTTGCCAATCAGAAAGAGGCCGCCAATTAAGAGGATTAAGTCGCGACCGGAGATGCCAAATCCCCACAGGGTTACGAAGGGTTTGGTGAGACCCATGATCCAAGAGAGCGTCAGCAGCAGCAGGATTCGCATGCCCATCGCCAGCGCCAAGCCAATCTGCCGCGCTTTGGCCTGCTGCTCCTGGGGAAGTTTTCCCGTGAGTATCGCCACCATCACGATGTTGTCGATGCCGAGAACAATTTCCAGCGCCGTCAACGTGACAAAGGCGATGAGGTTTTCGACGGTAAACAAACCTTCCACGGTCATGATCTCCAGTTACAGCAATCCGCCAATCGAGGTAGGGCGCGGTACGGTATCAAAGCGCAACCGAAACGCGCAAGCAGCAGAAAGTATTTCGCGTCGATACTCAGCCGGGATACGACTTGTAAGAAACTTTGTACGACGTCTCCATGTCCATGGACACATTACCCATCGGGCCTGCGGGGAACGACATCTTTCCCGGCACTTTCGCCATGTCAGCATATTCGACCAGCCATCCCGTCGTCTCGTCGAATTTGGCCGTACCAGAGCCCTGCCCTGACATCTCCATCGTGAAACCTGGGATGTTCCCCATCTGTTGCTTCAAGTCCGCTCCCGGCTTAATCTCCACCTTGCTCACGCTGTCAGCCGTCACTGTCCCGTTTGCCCGTTCCTTCACCGTGAACGTCGCATCGCCAATAACCTCGGCCATATTGTCGCCGCCGTTAAATTTGTTTTGCCACGTGTCGCCAATATTTAGTTTCGTTTCCGGGCGTGCCGTGAAAATTCCCATCATGCTGTACTTCATTGTGTTGTCACCCAGATGATTTGTGAGCACCTGCTTGGCCGGTATTTTCGCGGCCACTGCAGGGGCTTTGTATAACGCCGATGCTTTCTCGGCGATCGCGTTCGCGCCGGAAACCTCGGTGACTTCACCCAGCTTACTCACCTTCACAGTGAAAGTCTGACCTTCAGCGCTCTTCACCGCAGCCTTAAGCGACTTGATGCCGAACGGATCGTCGCCACCGGGAATCTGCGGCGCACCCGGCCCTCCCATACCACCCAACAAACCGTCAAGACCCGTCATTTCGAACTTCACCGATTTTATTGTGGCATCGAAAGTCGTAACGCCCGCGGCATCGGTTTCTTTTGGCGTGAATTCAAACGTGTATTCTTTTGCCGTCCCAAAATTCATCGACATGCCCATCATCTTCATGGACATATTCATGGCTTCTTCCGTGTCCACCAGCCGCTTTACACCCGCCTGCGGTTTGAAAAGGAGCTTGTTCTTATCGGGATTACAGCCTGAACCCGCAACGACCGCAATTGCGAGAATCGCAACGAACCCCACATTCCGTAAACGCATCCCTATTCCCCTTGCGCGCTAAGCGCGTTCTTAAAATGGTCGAATCCAGCCGTATCGATCGGTTGTGCGTCTACCCGCACACCCAGCCACTTGTCTGTCACTATACCAACCTGGGTCGTCTTCAATCGAAATTCGTGGTGAAAAGCATCCAGAATTGCGTCGGCTTCGTTCGCAGCAACGGCGAAGGCGAGCTCGTAGTCTTCGCCCCCATTAAGAATGTACGCGTGCGGATCGCAGCCATGGTCCTGACAGTAACGCGACAGCGCCTGCGCCACGGGCAGCGATTCCGACATGATGTTGATCCCGAGATAACTGAACGCAGCAATGTGTCCGAGATCCTGCAGCAGCCCATCGCTCACGTCGATCATCGCGCGCACCCCCTTGCGGCGGCATAGCCACTGCCCCTCGGAAATCCGCGGCATAGGACGAAAATGCGATTGCTGCAATTCCGGCGCCGCGTGCCGATGTTGCAGCGAATGCAGTCCAGCCGCTGACGCGCCGCAGTTCCCCGTGACAATGATACGATCGCCCGCTTCCGCGCCGTGGCGCGTCACGCAACGCGAGCCAACAGTTTCGCCAATAACCGTGACGTCCAACGTGATACCCGTTTCCACGCGCGTGGTGTCGCCACCAACGATGACCGCGCTAAACCGCGAAAGCGCGCTCGCCATGCCCTGATAGATGCCTTCGATCATCGAGGTCGGCGTATCACCGGGACACGCCAGCGATGTAAGCGCAAACAGCGGCGCGCCGCCCATTGCCGCGATGTCGCTCAACGCCGCGGCCGCGGCCTTCCAACCGATATCAATGGGCGACGCCCAATCGCGGCGAAAATGGACGTTTTCAATAAATAAGTCCGACGAGACCAACAGTTGTTTATCGCCGAATCGCAGCACCGCGCAATCGTCGCCTATGCCTTCCACCACCAATGGCGAAGTTGGCAGGATGCGTTCCAGCCGATCGATCAATCCGAATTCACCTATATCGCGTAACGTTTGCACGTTAATGTCCTTCCAGTTCTTGCCAGGCGTAGGGCAGCGCGGCCAACACATCGCGCGCGATCATGCCGCGCTGCGTATGCGCGCGCGCCGCAATGTCTCCCGCGAGGCCATGCACGTACGCGCCTATGCGCGCGGCGTCCCACAATGCAACGCCCTGCGCAATCAATCCGCCTATCATGCCTGCCAGCACGTCGCCCGTGCCGCCGGTGGCCATGCCCGGATTGCCTGTGGTATTGACGCAATATTCACCGCTTGTATTCGCAATTACGGTTTCGTGCCCCTTGAGAACGACAACGCATTTTTGCCGCGTGGCGAATTGAGTCGCGACGCCTATGCGATCGCGCTGCACGTGATCAATAGAAATTCCCGCCAGCCGCGCCATCTCGCCCGGATGGGGTGTGACAACAACCGGGGCCAACGCGCTGGCAATCACCCCGGAATTAATACTGATTGCATTGAGCGCATCAGCGTCAATTACCAACGGCGTCTTGTTCTGTTTTAGGAAATCGATCACGAAACGGCGCGTGTCGTCAAACGTGGAGATGCCGGGACCAAGCACGACGGCCTGTTTGCTTTCCGAAGCGGCAAGCGCGGGAGCGATTGCGTCCATGGAAAAGGAATCGTTCTTCGTCGCAGGCAGTGCGAGCCACATGGCCTCGATTAGCGCGGGAGCAACGATCGATACCAGCGGTTGCGGTAGTCCCAGGGTGACCAGCCCTGCGCCCGATCGGTAGGCCGCTTCCGTCGTCAATTTCGCCGCGCCCGTAAAACCGCGCGACCCCGCAAGCACGAGAACGTGCCCAAAGGTGCCTTTATGCGAGTCGTCGTCGCGCGGAAACAGCAGCGCGCGAACGAAATCGAGTGTAAGTTGCGTGCTCATAACTGCAAGTTGGAATCGTAGACGCCGCTGCGCGGCAGTTCAACCGTGGCACACAGGTTTTTATTGGCGCAAGCGCGCCGCTATAATAGCGGTCAGATAGCGGGTCGCGGCTGGGGTGGGGTCGTAGGTAGCGCTCGCTCGATTCATCATGACAGAACAACTTCCTGAAAATAACACCGAGACCGCGTCAGAAGCGTTATGCCAGCACTATCCCGAATGCGGCGGCTGCACGGCGCAGGACGTTCCCTACGAGGAGCAACTGTCTCGCAAACAGCTTGCGCTGGAAACCTTATTTAAGCCGCATTGGGACAAGGCAATCCCAGTCGCCCCATCGCCGTCAATTTGGAATTACCGCAACCGCATCGACTTGGCTTTTGCCCGAAAGCATTACCCCGAGCCACCGCCGAAAGATTTCGTGCGCGAGACCGTGCTGGGTTTCAAGCGCGAAGGGAAATGGTTCTGGACGCTCGACCTTCAGGAATGCCGAATAGGACCGGCAGGTGTCGATAAACTAATCGAGTCCGTCCGCAACTGGGCGCGCGAGCGAAAGTTGCAGGCTTTCAGTTCAAAATCGAGGGACGGCTTCCTGCGCATCCTGCTCGTGCGCGAAGGCAAACGCACCGGCGAGCGAATGGTCGTGCTCATTACCAACGAAGGTGAACTCGACAAGGAAGGATTTGTCGAAGCGGTGCAGTCGTCGTGGCCTTGCGTGAGCATCCAGCACGCGATCTATCGTGGCAAGGCGGAGATCACCGCCGCCGACGAACTCCACATCCTCCACGGAAAATCCCACCTCAACGAAGAGTTGCACGTCATCGATGGACCCAATACACGCAAAGTTAAGATGCGCGTTTCGCCTTTCGGGTTCTCGCAAACAAATTCCGCCGCCACGGAAATTCTTTACGGCATTATTCGCCAATGGGTGAAAGAAAGCAGGCCGCGGTTCGTATACGACCTATATGGCGGCGCAGGCGGGATCGCCATCGCAGTGTCCGATAAGGTAGACCGCGTGATATCCGTGGAAAGCGTCGAATTGGCGTCGGTCGATGGCACCTTCAATCGCGAAACAAACGATGCGGACAATGTCGTGTTCATGACCGATAGCGTTGAAGAGTATCTCAAAGATGCGGAGTCCAAGCATCACGGGTTGTTGCCGCAGAGCCTGGTTATACTTGATCCCCCGCGCGCGGGCCTGCATCCGAAAGCGCTCAAACGGTTACTTTCGCTGAAACCGCAGGAGATTATTTATGTGTCCTGCAAGCCATCCGCGTTTGCGAAAGAACTTCCCTCTTTTTTGACGCAATACGAAGTGACCGAAATGCGCGCCGTCGATCTCTTTCCTCATACGGAACACGTGGAACTCTTGGCGCGTTTGCATTTGAAACAGTGAGCTTCCGCGCAAGCAATAATCCAGATGGTTGGCTATCCGCCTTGGCGGCCCTTCACTTCCCAGATGGGAAGCGGCGGATTGGGGTCTAACAGCCCGGTTGATTCCAGCAAAGTTATGGAAGACACGACGGCATCAACGCCGCGCGTTAATGCGTCCAGCGTTTCCCGGATGCCAGCAACCGCTTTCACCCGCGCTCGTTCGTCCTTCGGAAGTTCGTAATATATTGCCGAAAAATACGCCACCAAGTGAAGATAAGAATCAGTTATCGCCAGTAGTTGTTCTGCACGATCAAATAGCTCGGTACTTCGCTCGTTTGAGTTCGACATCGAAGTCCATCCATTCTTTCGAACGCGGACTTTCTTTATCACATAGATATGACACCACTGTCTATAGGATAAATCCTACAAGAAAACGTCACTCTATCCGCAGTCGTCACACCTGGCTCTAGTTATAAACGCCGAATCTTAATATTCCTGTACCAGCAATTACTGCCGTGATCCTGCAACCCGATATACCCCTTCGAAGGATGCGTGCTGAACGGATGATCGAACTTGTGCGGCGTGCCGTCCGGACGTTTGTTGGGTTCGGTGAACTTTGATAGATCGACTTGGTTTACCTTCTCGCCGTTGAGGACGACGGTGATGATGGGCCCCTTGCAGGTGATCTCGATATGGTTCCATTCGCCCACGGGTTTCATGTTGTTCTTCGCCGGCTTCGATAAATCATATATCGCCCCGGTATCCACATACCCCGCCTCGGTCGTGTCATCAATCGCGACTTCGATCCCGTTCCAACCCACATCCTTCCCGGGCAGCGGCGTCAACGGAAACGTGCGCACAAAAATCCCCGAGTTACATTTCGCGCTGATTTTGAAGTCACAGGCCAGCACAAAATCCGCCAGTGGTTCTTTGTAGGTCATCATGTAGCCGCCGCAGCCGTGGGGATTGATGCACCCGTCTTGAATGGGAGTTTTGCTTGGCTTGCCCTCGGGTGTAGTCCAGCCGTCGAGCGAATTGCCGTCAAAAAGAAGCTGCCAACCGTCCGTCTTCTCCTGTTCGGAAAGGGCATTTTCGGCTGTGGCGTAGAAAGCAGTGACCAGGAAGGAAATCGCGAGCATAACGACGTCTCCGTTGTTAGCCGCAATGATAGTGCGGATGGGAAGAGAATGGGAATTGCGGGATTTTGTGACAAGGAGGAGAATCTAGTTTCGGCGTGTACACAAAGCGTAGGCATCGAGCGTCCTTATGGTTGAATGGGGGGAGGAGACCTAAGCAGTGACGGGTCACGACGAGTACGAGCGGGTTATCGGGCCCATCGAGGACGATATGCTGCGGGCCGTGTGGTCCATCACGCAGAACCCCCACGATGCCGAGGAGGCGCTGCAGTCGGCGTTGTGTACCGTCTGGCACAAATGGGAGCGGATATGTAGCCACAACAATCCGCGCGCGCTGGTCCTGCGCATCTGCATGAATGCTTCGTACGACCTGCTGCGAAAAAAAATCCGGCGGCGGCGCTACGAGTCGCTGCCAGATGCGCTACAACCCGGCGCTGCGGCCACTCCGGCCGAGGAAGCCGACCGTGCGGAACGGCGCTCGGCGATTGCCCTGGCCATCGGGACGCTGTCGCGAAATCAGTCGGTCGCCGTGGTGATGCGGTTTGTCCAAGGACAATCGTACACGGCGATCTCTCACGTACTGGGTTGCCGAAGCGCGACAGCACGTAAGCACGTCCAGCGCGGACGCGAACGGCTTCGTGTACTTCTAGCGCCACTTACTAAAGACTTTAATCAGGAGACGGCGCAATGACGCACGACAATCGCGATGTTGCCGAAGGGGAAGACAAAGTGGACCTGCTCATTAAAGGGGCACTGTCGGAACAGATACCGTCAGAGGTCGAGGGCCGAATGCGCCGCGAGTTGGCGGTATTCCACGATCGACTGCGGATACGCGAATTGGCGGCGCGCACACCACGGCCTATAAGACCGCTGTTTCGCTTGCTGGTCCGGGCCGGAGTAGCTGCCGCGACCGTCGCCACGATTTTGTACGTGGCCGGTTATCTTTCCGGTGGAAGCGTACAGCCCTCGTGGGCGGAGGTGGTGGAACAATTCGGCTCCGTCCCATACTTCAACGCCACGATTTATGCTCGGGGCAATTCATTGACCGAACCTGTGCAGCTAGATCTCTGGATGGGTGATGGCGGCCGTTTGCGTCTTCGCGCTGGGAACGAAGTCTTCTTTGGCGAACATGGCCGCATCACGCATGGCGTGCCGTTTTCCCCTACGCCAGGGCCGAACGGGAATGTCGAACAGGTGCGGCGCATGGTTGAGGGACTTGTAGCTGCAATGGGAGATGCGGAAACGCTTTCGCTCGAGACGCTGATCCGAGCGCTGCCGGGCAACACCCGCCTGTCGTCGCCGCTGGCAAACGACATCCCTACGGTTTCACGCGACCTGACAGTCTTTGACGCGGTCCGCGAGGAGTCTCCCGACTGGACCCGCATCTGGGCACTCCGCGAAAGCCGGCTCCCGGTGCGCCTTATGTTCTGGAACCCCGGCAACGGCGAAAGCGTGGATGTCTTCCTGTCGTATGCCGACCGTCAACCGGCGGCGTTCTTCGATCCGGTCGCATTCGAGCGCGCCCTGGCTGAGAGCGCCTCGACGGGCAGTTGCGGCGCGTACTGCCTGCAACAGGACCCCGCAGGGCGACCCATCACGCAACGCGAGACGAGAAAACAAACGCCTCCCGTGCAACACGACGTAAACCCCATATAACCGGCGTCCAACGCAGGTTTTCAGTTCCGCAGAGATTCTTTCCCACAACCTAACAGGAGAACTACGTCCAATGAACAAGCGTCGAAACGGTTTTACGCTCATCGAACTCATCGTCGTGATCGCGATAATCGCGATACTCGCGGCGATACTGCTGCCTGCCCTCGCACGTGCACGCGAAGCCGCACGCCGCGCAACATGTCAGAACAACCTGAAACAACTCGGACTGGTATTTAAGATGTATTCGGGTGAAGCCCGCGGCGAACGGTTCCCGCCTATGGATATGTGTCCATATGGAGTCAATCACAGCGAGGAAGGCATGCCACGGCTCCTGGCGTTCCGGTGGGACGCCGTTTACCCGGAGTATCTGACGGACTTCGGCGCCGCTGTATGCCCGTCCGACTTGGACGCGGGTGAAGTGCTCAACCAGTTGGAGGCCGCGAAGGCCGGGAATTCCTTTACCATGACCCCGGCAGACCACGCCCGGTTAACGGCAGATTATATCGTCAATTCCGTTTCTGATTATCTCGCCATCACCGGTGCGCACTGGTCTTACTTTTACTGGTCCCACGTAACGACCAGCACCAACGAACTCGATGCGGCGGCCGCCTACGTGATCGACCACAAATCGGGCGGGCCAAGCAATTGGAACGCCTGGGATACCGACATCGACTGGGAGGTCGCGCCAGGCACCGGCAACGCCGGAGGTAACACCATCTTCCGGCACCGCGAGGGTATAGAGCGGTTTATGATCACCGATATCAACAATCCGGCGTCAGGCGCGCGCGGGCAAAGCGGCATCCACGTGGCGATGGACGTATTGTCCAGTGGGGCCGGCGGTACGGCGGCGCTCTGTAACCACCTGCCGGGCGGCAGCAACGTGCTCTACATGGACGGCCACGTCGAGTACGTCCGGTATCCGCAGAAATTCCCGGTAACGGCAGACCTTGCAACCCTCGTGCGCGCTGGGCAGGATTCGGATTATTTGGACTTGTAGAACGGGCATATTGAAAGGGAAGCATGGACCCTTGTAGCTTTTGTTAGACCACATGCTTCCCATGCCTTCATTCTTGCGTTTGACATAGGGATCTGCGTCCGGTAGACTCTGCGCCGTAGTAATGCAAGTGAAGCGCCTGCTTCCACCTTGCCGCGACCCCCTTGAGGGTCTGGGCGCAGGGTCAAGAACGCGAGATTATATGCTATTTCGCGGCAGAAGGCAGGTGCTTTCTGCCGCGATTTTTTTGTGTCTGCGCGCGGACCGTGGTGCGCGCGGGCGCCTGAAACTGAGGCCCCACGGTCAACAGGAGGTTCTGGTTATCGCCAAGCCTGTAGACACGCGCATTCGGGTGAATGAACAGATCATCGCCCGCCAGGTGCGCGTCATCGACGAACAAGGAAATCAGTTGGGAATCATGTCCCCGCCGGACGCATTACGCGATGCGTACGACCGGGGGCTGGACTTGGTCGAAGTAGCGCCGAATGCGTCGCCCACCGTGTGCCGCATCATGGACTTCGGCAAGTACAAATACCAACAAAGCAAACGCGAGAAAGAATCGAGGAAGCACCAAACGGTCATTCATGTAAAAGAAGTCAAGTATCGACCGAAAATCGACGATCACGACTTCGATTACAAGACCAACCACGTGCGGGAGTTCTTAGGGGAAGGCAACAAGGTCAAGGTGACCATTACCTTCCGCGGACGCGAAATGGCGCACCCCGAGTTTGGACAGCAGATTCTTGCGCGTGTCATCGAAGCGACGAAGGACTTGTGCCAGGAGCAGCACGACGCCAGCAGGGTCCGGCTCGAAGGTCGCCAGATGGTTGTAGTGATGTCGCCGAGCAAGTAGTACCGCTCGGTTTGAAATAGAGGGACGTAGTTAGGGACGGATTCGGTCCGCGCGTAGTTGCGGCCAACGGGTTTTCTTTCTCTGGGAAGGGAGACTGCGCCGCAGTTCCGCCCGCGGCATTACCGATAGGAGATTGTCTATGCCGAAGATGAAAACGAACAGGGCCACAGCCAAGCGCCTCAAGCGCACGGCTTCCGGAAAGTACAAGCGGAGCAGCGCCTTCGTGCGCCACAAGCTGACGCACAAGAGTCAGAAGCGGAAACGTTCGTTGCGCAAGGCGACCTTGACGAGCGATGCGGAAAAGCAACGGCTCAAGATCCTGCTGCCTTACGGCTAGCAGAAAAATTTTCCAGGTTACGTTTGGCCCAAGACCGCTTCGGCGGATAGACGATAAGGAACTCATGTCATGCCAAGAGCTACTAATTCACCGGCGTCACGCGATCGCCGCAAGA
>JADLHJ010000003.1 GCA_020848835.1 Candidatus Hydrogenedentota bacterium | reverse complement strand
GAACCTGTTTAACCGTGACGACTTCATGGCCTTCTCCATTGAGTTCGCCCGACAACTCGATAGTGACTTGGTGCCATTGGTTGTGCGGGATGGGAACGGCAACGCCGCCCAACTCGGTGACTTCATCGTCGTTCCACTCGCGCAGATAGATGCCGTCCGGCTGGATCACCAGCGCGAGGAACGTCCACTCTTGGCTTTGCCCATCTTGCGAGGCACGCAACACCACCTGCGCGTAGTACTCCGGATTGAAGATGCCGGGCGCGGCCGGGTTCTGCTCAGTCAGGTAGCGGAATGAAAACGTGCGAAGATTCGAAACAGGTGGCAACAACAAACGGCCGCCGCTATTAATGCTGGTTTCCCGCAGGTAGTCGTTGTTGTCTGCACTCTCGATGTCCCACGAACCGAAAATGGTATAGGGGTCCGGATTGAAGCCGTTAAAGGCCTCGAAACTCACGCTCGCGCCAACGATGAGTTCCTTCAGGCGGCCCATCGCGTCGTACTTGTAAGAATTACCTGGACCTAAACGCTCGCTTAGCCGGCCCGCCGCGTCATACGCCATTGCCCCTTCCGGCGCGCCGCTGTATTGGTGGAGAAATATCCCGGTCCCGGAAAGTGTGAAGCTACCATCAGTCGTTTGGCCGCGATTGCCCGCCTTGTCGAGGTTGTAGTCCTTGGATGTCATTCCATCCGACGACGACTCCATCCGGTTTAGTTCGTCGTACACGTATACGTGGGCTTTGGCCCAATCCGTTGGTGTGTTGGGGACGGTGGAAATTGTTCGTGCAGTGCGGTTGTAGTTCTCATCCCAGACGTTTGTGCGCGCGTCCAAGATAGCACTGCCGTTAGAATGTTCTGTGCCCGAAACGCGCAGGCCCGACGTTTCAGGGTTGTAAGCAAACGTTGTGCTTACGGGCCCCGCGGTCAGTTTCTTGCGCCTGCCGCCAACGTATTTTATGCCAGCAGTTGTGCCCGCCGTCGCAATTTGCTTTAGCTTTCCTGCGTCGTTGTAGCCGTAAGTAAGCGTGCGTCCGCCGGGCAAAACCGTTTGCTGTGGCTGCCCGGTGTGCAGGTAATTCGTTTCGATGCTGCGCTCGATGGGTTGGCCTGACGCGGGGGTTATGGAGGTGGTTTTCCTAATCTTAGGCGCTTCGTTGCCCTTGTTGTAGGTGTAAGACGTGCTGGCGGGAAGCGTTTCCGCCGGGTTTGAGTTTGTTGTGGTTTGTGAAGTGATGCGGTCCAGTCCGTCATAGGCAAAGGTTTCGGTTGTCGCGGTTGTGCCGTTCGCCGGTGTGGTAGATCGGCTGAGCAGCCGGCCCGCGATGTCGTAAATATTGTTGACGACAGACCCGTCTTGAATGATTGCTTTCTTCGCGCGGCCCATTGGATCGAACTCGATGACCGTCATGGCGGACCCGTCGGCGTAGGTGGTCTTGAATTGGCGGTCGAGATGATCGAAGTCGTAGCGCGTCGTAAAGTTTTTGGGATCGGTCTGGCTGACGAGGCGGCCGTTGCGATCGTAGTCTTGCTTCGTGGTGGCGAGTGTGGTCGTGCCGGATTCTTTTCGGTCCATGCGGATTTGGCGGCCAAGGTTGTCGTAAGTGTAGTCGCTGGTGTTGCCTTTGGCATCAGTCACGCGGCGCAGGCGATTGAGCGAATCGTAGGCGTATTGCGTTGTATTTTGGGCGATATCCGTTACCGCGATCTGCCGGTCGAGATTGTCGTAGGCATACGTGATGTCTGGCAGGTCAATCGGCGCGTCGGCGTCTTCGTCGTAATTTTTTTGTTTCACGGTGGCAACGTTTGAGTTGTTGTCATAGATGTAGGTCACCAGATTGCCAAAGCTGGGACCGCCTTGGCGATCTTTCTTCTGTGCCACGCGGTGCATCGAATCGAAGGTGGAAGTAACAACGCGGCCTTCAGGATCGATCGTTTTCCACAGTTGGCCCGCAGGTGTATAGAAAAATCGCGTTCCGGAGGTGGTATCCGCGTCCGCGAATACCTTACTCACCCTGCCTACCGAGTCGTACTCAGTCGTGGTCTTCGACAGCAAGACTGCTCCTGTGTCCTTGACTTCTTCGTATTCCACCAGCCCGCGATCGTTTCGGCGAATGATCGTGCTGACGGTATCGACGCGGTTGGTGGTTGTGGAGAGCCGTCCATACGCGTCGTAGCCGTAAGCGACACGTGAGCCGTCGTTGAACGTTTCCTTCGCAAGATTTCCCCATAGTTCGTAGTCAAACGTCGTTGTTTCGCGTTGCGTCGGATCCGATTGCGAATTGCCGTGGGTGGATTTGAAGAGCAGGTCTCGCTCGTCGTACACGTATTCCATGAAATTAGCCGGTTGCGCACCGGACACTGCTTCCGGCGTCAGGACCTTTGTCACGCGGCCTTTCAAGTCATACTTGTAGGCTGTCGTCGCGTTAGCGCCGCCAAAGTCGCGGATGACCTGCTTAAGGCGGTCCATGTTTTCATCATTCTGCCCGTCGTCGTAGACATACCGTGTGACGATGGGCAATTTGCCCGCGGTCTGCGCCGGGCCCAGCTTTGGATCGATGTTCGCGACCGACACGGTGACAACGTTGTTATTGTTGTCATAGGCATAGTTTGTGGTTGGCCGCGACGCGCCGCTCACCGGCGCAGGTGCCAGTGCGGTTTCCAGTTGGTCGTAGGGAGTATAGGTGTAGTTCCACACGTTTCGCTTTGGGTCTGCGGATGCCACTAAACGCCCGGATGGATCGTAGTCCTCTGTGCTTACGGCGTTTTCGCCGCCGACATCATCTGTCGTGGTAACGGTATAAGATCCGTTCGCGTTGAATAGATAGGCATACCGATCCGTTCGTGGTCTACCAAACTGTCCGCTTCCATTGCCGTGTTCAATTGAAGTCTTACGCGAAGTATGCGTTTCTACGAGGCCGTTGGCCTGGTAGGTAAATGACTCGAAGTCAGTATTGATATCCACTGAGTCTGGATACGTTATTCTATTCAGGTTTTGTCTCGCGTCGTATCCATACGTCGTCGTAAAGGTAAGAGGCGATTCGTCTGCGGCGCGATCGTGAATCGTTCGATGATCCAGCAGATGAAGGCCTCCCGTGTCAAAACCAAAGCGATAAGAATTCTCGGTGATCTTCGGATTGGGGTCACCAATTCCCGACGTGCTGTAGCGTGTCATCTTGGTGACATGACCGCGTTTCAATGGCGAAGCCAAGAGGTCATTGATATCAGGTTCGTACTCTAAAACGGTATATGCTCCACCGGAATCGCGAACGTTCGTCAAATTGTCATGACGGTTCCAGCCGAAGGCTGTTTCATAGAACGCAGGATCGCCCGCGCGCACTTTTGGATTTGGCGGAACGAGCGGAACGGTATCCAACATCGCGCTGGTCACGTGAGTGTCACTTTGTCCCCAATTGCCGGTATAACGCCGCTGAAGAATCAAATTATTATCTTCGTCGAAGAAGAACTGTGTCACTAGGCCTTCGCCGTCCTTCACAATGGTTTGCTTTACGGCGCTAAGGCGATCCGCTGCCGAGTCAGGGTCTACAACTACATTGACAGGTGTTTCCAAGTTTTCGTACGTGTACGTTGTATGAATCCGATTGTCTTCGAATTCCTGCTCGGTGACATCGCCATTTGCATCGTAGGTGTTTTTGACAACAACCCGGTTCTTCGCATCAGTTATTTTCAACAGGAGATGCCCTGGGATGGACCCCGAATTCGCATCGACAAGTGTATAGGTATACGCGACGGTTTGTTGCTGAGGAGTTCCCGGAAGATAGATAACGCGTGCGAGGTCGCCGACGTTTCCGTCCGGGTCATTTGCCGTGTAGTACTCATATTGGACGACGCGATGCAGGCCGGAACGTTCGGTGATAGTCTTGAGTTTCCCAATGTTGTCGGCCTCCTCCTGCTCGGGAAAATCCAACGACGTGTAATATGCGAATTGATACTCCCGCACCAGCGAATTCGGATCTACCACTGTGTCCGGCTGACCCAGTGTATCTGTAATCAATGAGACTCTGTCGCTGGCGTCATACTCGAAAGTAGTCTTATTTCCATTGCGATCGGTGATGCTGACAATTCTCTGTACGCTCGTGTCAGCAAGTCCTTCGTCCGAAAACATCCACACAACGCCATGTTCGTCTTTAACATTCAAATTTCCTTGATTCGGGCCTTCCTCCACGGTCTTGTACATCTGGAATGGCCATCCGTCTGACTTATAAATATGATCGCCCAAGGTGAAGTAGTATTGAAATACGGCCGACCTATTGGTGCCAAAATGAAGCACTTTGTCCGATGTATCGCCGCCGGTGGGATCTTCAATCCAAAGGTTGTACGAATGGTCCCAGTAGTACCCGATGGGCCAATCATTCGGTTCAGCCGATTCGGTAGCGTCGGCTGATAAATACCTCCGCGCGAAAACAAAATCTAGCCCACGGCCTGGCACCGCGAGATCAATAGAATGTTCCGTGAAATCGCCGGAGTATAGACGCATGACGCCGCCGGTTGATCCGCTTGGCCCCCAAGTTAGCGCGGTGCCGCCGGGTGTGTTGGCGAACGGCATATCAAATTGCGTGAGTGGGTGCGGATCTCCACCGGTAGATAGGGTCAGATTACATACTACCCGACGAAAAGTACTGCTATTCACAACCAATTCATAATCTTCTTCGAAGATTGGATCCTGCAACTCGCCATTAAGCAACATTCTCTGCCAGGATACGACTTCCATATTGTTTGCCAGCAATTCGAGGAATATGGTTGAAGAATTTGGAAATCCCGGAAACCCAAATTGCGTGGAAACAAAATGAAGATGTTGATCCGCTCCGGTACCCTCAACGCTTTGGCTCCAGCTGACTCCTCCTCTCGGGAGCGCAATGTCAACAATAAGTGCTTGCGTACTTAACGGTTCACCATCCAATCGCAAGTAAACATCTACAGTTGCACTGGCGCTGGCCAGAAAGGCAAACAGGTAACACAACGTGAAAATCCTGAAGGCACAACAAATCCGTCCTCGGTGCCAATTAAATTGTGATGCAAAATCTGCCTTCAGTTGAAGCTTTTGCAGTTTTGGGTTTTCGCGACCGGTCTTAATCATTGCTCATCTCCGAGTCGACCACGGTGATGGCGACGGTTTTCGTGTTGTTGGTTTCGTCGTACTCGGGTATGTCGCCATCGTCGTCGAGGCTGACGATGAGGTAGTAGGTGCCGGGTGCGATATCGGCGAGCGTCGCGGAATTGAACGATAGGTTTTGCGTCGCGCCGCCGGCGAGTGAGGGACTGGCATTGAACTCGGAGAGGACGAGATCGTCAACGTCTCGCTCGGTATCCTGCGAGAGATAGAGCACGTCGTTGCGGTTGGCAGGGCATTCAACGGTCGGAGCGCTGTGGTTTATGACCGCATAACTGACGTCGATCGGATCGTTCATCTTGAACTGTTGTCCTGTTGTTACGCCGCCTATACTTTGCACCTCGACGTCAGGATATTCCTCGTTTGATTGCTGGTCTTGAACAGTAATTAGCACGGGGGGACTTGTGTTTATACCGATTTCCGTCTGCACCGTGAGGGTAACTTCGTAGTCGCCAGGGTTAAGGTATGCGTGCCGATGTGGACCTTGGCCCGTCGCCGTTGCACCATCTCCGAAGTTCCATCCCCATCGTTTGATTGGTGTATCGCCCGCGGTTGAAGTATCGGAAAAGGTCACATACTGTTTCGCATGCGTTACTGCCGGGACCGCACTAAACGTCGCGCGCGGACCAGCTTCGATTACGACGGAAATCAGCACGGTGTCCTCTTGTCCGTCGCTTTGCTCAACACGCAGGGTAACGGGATACGAGCCACTGCTTAGTGGACCGCGCACAAGCTGCGACGCGCTACCTCCGCCGCCGTTGTTGAAATTCCACGCTCTTTCCGCCGCATTGATGGTTTGGCCTAGGCCCGGAACGGACACATCGGTCAGGGTGACCGTGAACAGGTCGTTTTCGGTCGGCGTCACCTTCACGTCGATCGCTGCTTTCGGTTTGCCGACCAGGCTTATTGTTTGCGATATTGAGTCTTCCGCACGGCCGTCCTGTAATTTCACCAGCAGCGTCACCGTATGAGGACCGTCAACCTCGTAAGTGTGCGAAGGAGCTTGCTCCGTGCTGGTTGCGCCGTCTCCAAAATTCCAGAGCCAGGTCAATGGCTGGCCGGGAGGATCAGTTAAAGACTCGTCGGTGAAATTGACCTTGAGCTTGTCGTTTGTATCAATTGTGTAATGGAAAATCGCCTCTGGCGCGCGCTCAAACAGCGCGGCAACGGATTTACTGCCATTCATGGCGATGGTGGCATTGATGCCGTCTTCATCGGGATCGCCTACATCGGCCGCGTCTGCTCCGCCCCACTCGTTGAATAACCAGTCCGCGCTGGCGGGGACTGCGTCAATCGTGATTGTTTCGCCATGGAAGTAAACACTGCCGTTGGTGGGCGGGGTGATGTTTATGCTGCCCCGTTCGGTGTTGCTGACATCGGTGAAGGTGTGCACAACTCGCGCAAACTCCGCCTCGATCTCGTCTTCAGTCAGCGCTACCCGGTGAAGAATTACTTCATCGAGCAGGCCAACGAAATGGTTTGCATTGGCGTAGTCCGCACCGACTTTGAAGTTTTCGACGTTGGGCTCGAAATGATCGAGCAGGTTTGAAATGCTGGCCCCGACCTGATTCCGATTGATATAGAACGTCACGATCCCCGCATCAAACACGACTGCTAAGTGATACCATTCGCCCACTTCGAAATTGGACGGAGCGGAAATCACTTCTTCAATTGAGTTGCCGTCGCCGTACCGCAATGTCACCGTATTCGCATGGCCAGCGGGATTGACGACAACTTCATAACCTGTCGTGTCATCCATTGGATCGCGTTTTGACAAGACGGTTTGGTCTGCGCCCGTTCCAGCGAGTTTGAACCAGGTCATAAACGTCGCTTGATCCGTCATGTCGAACAGCGACGCACTGCCTTGAACGTCATACTCCGCTGTTTGACCTGTTCCGGAAGATACTTGCAGTGCCGAACCCAATATTCCGCTGGCAACTTGGGTCGCGTTTGTTAGCGCGAGGTTCAGTTCGTCCGGCCCAATATCGACGGCTTCAATGTCCTGCACGTCAAACGGCCAGTGCGTCGCGAGCCGCGAGAGAACGACGATTGTCTTGGATACTGTGTGCTCGCCGCCATCGTTCCTTACGGTTAAAGATACGTCATACTCGCCCGGCTGGGTATACGTGTGGTTGAAGCTTCCCGGCGACTCATTGTAGGTCTGTGGCGGGCCATCCCCAAAAGCCCACTCCCATTGCCAAATATCTGTCGCGTTGCCGATGCTTTGGTCCGTAAACGTGACTTCTAGCGGTGCAAAACCTTTGATTGGTTCAGCGCTAAATTCCGCTTCTGGAAGGATGGGCAAAAAGTAGGCGGCAGCAACCGCGCCAATGTTCTCGGTGACTTGAACGTGTAGGCGCGGATTCGTCGTGCTACCATCACCCCATTGGTGGAATACGTAGCCACTGGCTGCTTCAGCTTCAAGGTCAACGAATGAGCCTTCCCGGTAGACGTCACCATTGACACCCTGGCCTTCGGGCCAAACGTGTATCCATCCACTATCGACAGGGTATTTAGGTGGTGCGACCGTGATCGCGCGCGCAAAGATTGGGATAACTGTTCGAGAACTACCGAGCGTGAACGTATATATGGCGTTTTCGTAAGTATAACCCTCGTATATTCCATCTTCGAGGATTAGCCAAAACGAAAACAGGTATCCAGTATGCGGCCATGCTTGCAGCGTGAGCGATGTCCCCTTGTCGAGGACATAAGGACTTGAACCTTGGAGAGCCGGTGTCGAGATTACAAAGCCGTTTAGCGGATTTATGGTAAGCACGCACTGCTCTACGAAGTGCGCGGTGAAGGACTTGTCTTCAACAATATTGAATTCAAGAGGATTGGTAACAATCGGCGTTCCTGGTTGTGCATTGTCGATCCAGTGGTCAAAGCGCCAATGTGAACTCGGGGTTGCGGTGAGGAAAACCGAATCGTTGTGTTCGTACGTGGTCTGCCCAGCGGGGTCAACAATGCCTGATCCGGCTGGCAATACGGCTGTGGTTAGCGTATGCTCCCGGACGAACAAGGCGACGTACCACCGATTTTGTGTCATGTTGACGACGGTACTTTGATTCTCAGACACGATATTGCCCGTATCGGAGTCCACCCAGTATTCGAAGTTCCAGCCCGGACTCTCAGTCGCACCAATTGAGACCTGCAATCCATCAATGAATGAATGCAAGCCTGCCGCTGGATTCGTTGTACCTGGCACCGGGGTTTGGCCGCTGGGAGCAATTGTTAGCTTCAAGGTCCTTATTGGCTTGAAGTGTGCGGTGACGCTCTGATCACCGTTCATTGTGACTGTCCGGGTCAAGCCCGCGCCTATCCCGCTTCCTTCCCAATGGTGCAGGCCGTAGCCCGAGGCAGGGGATGCGGTGACAATCACTTCAGAACCGTTGTTGTATGTCCCGCCGCTGGGTGAAAGCGTCCCCCATTCCGACTCAACTGCGCTCGTTGTTAATGTGTAGTCGTTGTCTGTAATTGTGATGGTATGCGTGGATAAACTCAGATCAATCTGTGCATTAGACAAAGAGGGCGAAATAGTAAGCGTTATGGATTCCTGTCCCTCGACCACCGTGTCATTCGTCAGCGTTATCGGAACGTTTACACTCGTGCTTCCGGGATTTATTTGCACCTCTGCGGGGCTAAAGCTGTAATCTGAACCATTCGCACCAAGTGTAGTAATCGTAAATGGCACGGTCACCGTACGGCCCGACACTGGGCTCAGATTCAACGTTACCGTCGGGTTGGCACCGCCTTCGGTTGCGGGCGAACCAGTCGCTGCAAAGCGAACTGTCGGCAGGGGATCGTCGTCGTTAATCGTCAGCGTGTGTGGGTTTGGCAAGCCAATTCTGGCATTCGTCGGTGACAACAGCGTTAACACAACTGCTTCATTTTCTTCGTCTTTAGTATCGTTTGCGATCGATAGGTTGATAGTCTGCGATGTACTAAGCGATGGAAACGTGACTGGGCTGGAAGTGTTCAACGTATAGTCGAAACCGTTGGCCGTGCCGGATGGAATGAACTGAACAGTGGAGGTGCGCAGCGCCGGACGCCGCGTGAGCGTGATTGTTGCGGACGCCTCGTTTTCACTTTTGGATGACGTGGCCACCGAGAATTTAATGACTGGCAGGAACACTGGTCGACAGGTGAATGCGCTGTTGACGATCACTTGCTTCGGGTTTTCGGTTCCGGTAATTGCGCCTTCCCAGTGGTCAAACTCGTAGTCTGTCGCGGGGATTGCTTGGAGTGTTACAGTAGATCCGTTTACGAAGGTGTAATTGCTGGGCATGACGATTGTCGTGCCGGGTGGCGTGATGAGCACGCTGCCTTCGCCGTCTTGTTCAAAGGCGATCTGATGGTAGGTAAGCGTGCCGCCACTGGATGCCTCAGCGATCGGAGCCTCTTCACCTGTGAGTCTAGTCACCAGAGAACGAACGTGGGGTACCGAAAGTATCGCGGCAATCGCGCAGATGGCGATCAGCGCGGTTACAATCCCGCGCTTCCAGTTGTGAGTCGCGTTCATAACCATGCGCACTTGTCCTTTCCCGGGCAGGGTGTGGCCGAACTTGAGACGAGTACCGCTACTGTTTAGGCCCCTGTTCGACCACAACTTGTTCGGCTTCAATCCGCAAAGATTCGGTTCGGCACTCCGCGGAGACGAGACTATTGGGATACTGCTTGCCGACCTTATCCAAAACGCGAAGTGCGATTTCCGGGCGTCCGATTTTGTGCAAGTGCTTTGCGCTATACATCAAACCTTTCATTACGTCTTCATACAGGCAGCGCTCGTAGGGGTTCTTTTTCCAGCGGGTTTCAAGCAGCGTGTCGACCCATTGAATACCCTGAGGTCCCGTTTGAACGTTCCCGGGGGTTTCGTCCCAATCATCGCGGGCGATTTTCAGCAGCATGAGTCGCGCGCGCACAACGTCGGGGGTGACATACGGGTCAGACGGTTTCGTGCTGGCAAGGGAATTACAGATTTGCACCACGCGCCCGCGGTCCTCGCCTTTGCCATACGGCTCAAGCATGAGCAGGATCCCGAAGCGGGCTTTCCAGTCGCTACTGCTGTCGAGTGCGTCGGCATAGGTCGCGACCGAATCCGCTGGTGAACCGTCGTCCCTTGTACCCGTGCACGCAATTGTCGCGGCGATAACGGCATCGGAAGCGAAACGCTTTGCCGCGCCGATTTTCGCTGTGAATCGCGCCGCCGCCTTTGCCAATGTTTCTGCATCGGACTTTCGCGCTCCGTAGACGTTATAGCGGTGCGCTTCAAGCGTTATTGCTAGATTCGGAAACTCGCTCGCAAGAATCTCCTGGCTTTGGCGCGTAAAGTCGGCGTTATCGAAGAAATAAGGATCGCTCAAAATGAAAAGCGATCCGATTCGTGCGAACGGATTCCGGGTGGCGGCTGAGGCCAATAGTTCGCGCGTGGCCACTGTCTTTTCCGGGGTGTCTTGGCCGATGTACACGTTGTAGGCCGACACAATGAACTGATCCAAGGGATCGTCGGCAGGACTTAGGGAACCCGTCACAAACTGATTGCGGAGAGATTCGTCCATCAAGTATTCCATCGTATAGAGCAACAACTGGACGGATCCGTAGGCGTCGTCTATTAGATCGGGCTGTGTGGCGGGCAGGTTGTGTAGCGATTGGACGAGGGCGCGGGCCCCCTCAGCGAGATTTCCGGAGGTTATCTCCTGATAGGCCGCTTCGCGTTCGGCCTCAATTGCCGCGACCCAATTCGTCGGATCCGAGCCGGGCTCGCGTTGTTCAGGTGGGGATTCTGCGCCGGGAGGGGCCTCGCCTGAGAGTTCGTTCTCGGTCTCAGCGGCAAATGCAGGGAGCGCGCACGAAAGTATCAAGATGCAAACCGCAGGCACGATAAGTCGCATGGCACAGCGTTCCCTTGTATGGTTGTCAACCAGAAGAAGTACACCGTATACCCGTAGCCCCTAAAACTACACGACTAGTATTACATGTTTTGTCGCAATTGGTCAAGATAAATTTTGGTCGAACCTGCCTGGTCCTTGTATGTGTTCTTTTTTCTGAATGACGTCACAACGTCGAAAATGAATCAATTTTGTAAAGGATTCACCTGTAACGTGAACGGGTACCGGCGTGGAAAGGGGATAAGTCGTAAGAAGAAGAAACAAAGAAAACGGTCAGACTTACGTAGCCCGCAAGTCTGACCGTCTTAAAAATTGGTAGCGGGGGTAGGATTCGAACCTACGACCTTTGGGTTATGAGCCCAACGAGCTACCAGGCTGCTCCACCCCGCGTCAAAGGCGAAGGTGTAGTTTAGCAATCGATGGGGGTGATGTCAAACCCGCGAGCCGCGTTCGGTTGTGCAATCACGTGTTGGAGAATAGAACGCTGATCGATTCGCGGTTGTGGATTCGCCGGATTGCTTCCCCGAGGTATGCAGCGACTGAGACAATCTCGACTTTGTTCGACATGGGCGTGGGCTGGGTTTCAATGCTGTCGGTGACCATCAGTTTGGTGATGGGGCTGTCATCGATGCGTTCTTTGGTGCCCGGTGCGAAGACGCCGTGTGTAATGGCGGCGTAGACGGACTTTGCACCTTTTTGCATGAGCGTGTTGGCAATCTCAACCAAGGTGCCCGCGGAGATGGCAAAGTCGTCGACGATGAGTGCGTTCTTGTCTTTCACGTCCCCGATGATTTGGAGTATCTCGGCACTCTCGTCATGGCCGCTGCGCTCTTTGTCGCCGATAACGAGATTGCACTGCAGCAATGTTGCGTAACGCCGCGCTTGCTTCACGAATCCTGTGTCCGGAGATACCACGACGAGGTCCTGAAGTTTCTTCGATTTGATCGCTTTTCCAAGAACAGGAAGCGCGTAGAGGTCATCCACTGGAATGCGGAAGAAACCCTGAATCTGCGGCGCGTGCAAATCGATGGTAACGACGCGGTCCGCGCCGGCGACTTCTATTGCATCCGCGCAAACGCGCGCACGAATCGATACGCGCGGCTCGTCTTTCTTGTCGCCTTTCGCGTAGCTGAAGTACGGCATGATCACGGTGACGCTCTCGGCGCTCGCGCGCTTGAGTGCGTCGATCCAGAAGAGCAGTTCCATGAAGTTGTCGTTTGCGGGAAAGGCCGTCGATTGCACGAGGTAGCAGCGGCGTCCTCGCACGTTCTCCAGGATGCGGACGAACAGATTGCCTTCTGAGAAGCGAAGCACTTCGCTGCGCCCCACGGGCAGGCCGAGGTACTCCGCGATTTTTGAAGCAAGCTTTGGACTGCCTGACCCGCCAAAAACAAGAATGCCGTTGGGATCCATGAATCTAATCTTCCCCCGCGAATGGTTGCGCCGAACCGGCATTCTACGCGATTCGCGGGCGCAAATCGAAGCGGCGGCATCCCTGCGCTATACTGGCGCGATGCTGCGTGAAACTTATCCCTACTACTTGGGCAACAAGCCCGAAGCGCCAAACCATGCGCTGGAAGTGACGGACAAATACTCCGGCGAAGTAGTGGCGCGCGTGGCCGAGGCGGACCCCGCCGCGATTGATCGCGCGATTGGGAAAGCGGTCGATGCCGCGGGACCCATGCGCGCGCTGGCGTCGTTTGAGCGGCGAGACGTGCTCCTACATTGCGCATCGCGGTTCGAAGAGCGCGCTGAAGAACTTTCGCTTGCCCTTTGCATTGAAGCTGGCAAGCCAATTAAAGACAGCCGCGGCGAAGTGACGCGGCTCATCGACACCTTTCGCGTGGCCGCGGAGGACTCGACGCGCATCACAGGCGAGATTGTTCCGCTCGATATAAGCGCCCGCGCTAGAAACTACAGTGGCATGTGGAAGCGGGTCCCGATCGGCCCGTGTTCGTTTATTTCTCCCTTTAATTTTCCGTTGAACCTCGTCGCGCACAAAATCGCCCCTGCGCTCGCGGTGGGCTGTCCCTTCGTATTGAAGCCCGCGAGCCGGACGCCAATCGGAGCACTGCTCATCGGCGAAATCCTCGCCGAAACAAACCTGCCCGAGGGCGCATTCTCGATTTTGCCGTGTACCCGTAACGGCGCGGAGTTGTTCACGACCGATTCGAGGCTCAAGTTGCTGAGCTTCACCGGTTCGCCGGATGTGGGCTGGGATTTGAAAGCGCGCGCGGGCAAAAAGAAAGTCGTGTTGGAACTTGGCGGAAACGCGGCATGTATTGTCGATTCGGATTGGGACCTTGACGATGCCGTGAAGCGCATTGTGTTCGGCGGATATTATCAGTCGGGGCAAAGCTGCATCAGCGTGCAGCGCATCTTGGTTCATGAATCGATTTATGCATCGTTTCGCGAAAAACTGGTCGAGGTCGTTCGCGCGCTTAAATCCGGCGATCCGCGCGACGAGGAAACCTTTATCGGTCCCATTATTTCCGAGTCCGCCGCAAAACGGATTGAATCCTGGCTGCAATCGGCCGCGAAAAACGGTGCACGCATTCTTTGTGGCGGTGTGCGTGACGGCGTGATGATTTCGCCCGCAGTGGTTGAAAATGTGCGCCGCGATGAACCGCTTTGGTCTCAGGAAGTCTTTGGGCCGATAACATGTATCAAGCCGTTCAACGATTTTGACGACGCGCTGGCCGAAGCGAACAATAGCGCATACGGATTGCAGGCAGGCGTATTCACGCGCGACCTCTACAAAGCGCAGCGTGCGTGGGACGTGCTTGAAGTCGGCGGCGTATTGATAGGCGATGTGCCATCATGGCGCGTGGACCATATGCCCTACGGCGGAGTGAAGGACAGCGGGTTTGGACGCGAAGGAATTCGATACGCGATGGAAGAAATGTCGGAAATGCGTTTGATGGTTGTGCGGACGCCCTGATGCCATATCTCATTCTTAGCTGTAGCCTGAACCCGGAGAGTCGCAGCCGCGTGTTGGCGCGCGATGCGGCGGCGCGCATCGAGGATGCGGGCGGCGAAACAGAGTTCGTTGATCTGCGCGAGCATCCACTTCCTCTGTGCGACGGCGGCATGACGACCCTCGATGCAAATGCGCAGTCGCTTGCGCGCAAGATTGTGGAGTCCGATGGAGTTCTTATCGCGTGTCCGGTCTACAATTTCAATGTGAGCTCAAGTGTGAAGAACCTAATTGAACTCACAGGCAATGTTTGGCATGACAAAGTTGTTGCGATCGTATGCGCTACCGGCGGTGATGCGAGCTACATGGCGCACATGGGAATCGCGAACAGCCTGATGCTCGACTTTCGCTGCGTGATCGTGCCGCGCTTTGTACACGCAAACGAAACGGAAGTTACTCCCGAGCGCATCGTAAGCGCGGAAACCAAACGCCGCATGGACGAAGTGGTCACGCTTTTCCTGCGGATCGCACGCGCGCTCAGTCCGGTTTCCGAAAACGCGGGGCCTTCGGCATAGCACGCGCCAGGTTTCCTTCGCCCTTCTCCGCGCTTGCGTGCAGTTTGCGAATGGCGCGCTGAATGGCGCGATACGCCGAACTTGGATCGGTGCCCGTCTTCTCCCCCACTTCGCGGCACGTTAAGCCTTTGAAGTAGTACAACTCGATGCACTTCCGCTCCCGCTTCGTCAGGCGGCGCCCCATCTGCCGCTGCACCCAGCGCAGCAGCTTCTCCTTTTCCTCGCCCCATTCCAGCCCGGCTTCGACTTCCTCTGGCGATTCGTACCACATCGCCTCGCGCACGGTGCGCAGGTCGATGCGTTGCGGGTTGACGTACACGGCGTATCGGCTGGCGCGGCTGCGTTCGGTCATGCGAAAGTCTCCCAAGGTTGCTGCCCAATGCAGGTACCTTAGGAGAAGCGGCGCGAAAAGGCTTTTGCTGGCGCTACGCAACGGCTTTAGCTTTTCTACGCCGATAGCAGGAGGGCAATAAAGCGTCGGCGAAGAGGCAGCGCAGCGAAATCAACAAAGATTTGCATTGGTTTGTAGTTCCGCGTTCACGCGATGGGCATACTGTCGAGATCGTGGACGCGGGGCGGAGACCGCCTGAAGGCGGAATTCCAAACCTAAGAATTACAAAGGTTTATCCTCGGCCGAGCGCAATCTTTTGAATTTGTGCTTCGAGATCATCGGCCTTTTTGTTGGCTTGCATTGCCGTGTCGATCAGTTCCTGACCGCGTGCCGCATCGCCCGCCTTCTTTAAGGCTTCGCCGTATGCCTGGCATTTCTCTGCATATTCGCGCCAGACAACGGGCTTCACTGGATACAACTCAGCGCGGTGTTTCAATTGCGCGACCGCGGCATCAGAGTACTCGAGTTGCTTCGTGGGTGTTTCCATCTCGCCGCGCGACCAAAGTGTTTGCGCAAGCGTGTGGTAATGATTGAACTGCGTTGGACTGCGATCGACGCAGGCTTGCGCCCAGCGGATGCACTCGTCGGATGCACGCATCCGATCGGCGGGATCGGGCGAATATGCGCGCAGACGGTCGTACCATTGCACAATGTGACCGCTCATTTCGGGGTCATATGGGAATTCATTGTCCGCTGCGATGCAGCGGTCAATCCAAATCTTCACTGCATCGAGCGCGGCTTTGCGCATCGCAGGAAACTGAGTGGGAGGCACGACGCGTCGGGTGCCAGGCGGTAATATTTCGCCAGGCTTCGGATAGCGAAACGCGTTATCACCTGTAGGAACCAGCAACTTTCCGAACGTATCACGCACGATTGGGTCTTCTACAAACATCGCAACAGCGGACTCGAACGCGCCGAAAGACGCGTTTTCGGAAGAAGTTTGAGGATCTAGCAACTTGTCCGCGATTCCGAGTCGCGCACGTCGCGCTATGTCGTCTTGTAATGCATCGTCAACGCGCGAAACGCGCACGCCCGCATAAGCGACCCAGACGATAAGTGCGAGAAGTGCAATGACGACAATTTTTGCGCGCGGCGCCGGGACGCCGCCAATCTCTGGAAGCAATGCGTAGGTAATGCCAGCGAAGATAAATGCCATGGTGGCGAGGCTTGAATTGAAGAAGTTGAAGTCCACAAACGAATGCAACAGGAAGCCAATTACGGCCGCGAATATTCCCGCGCGGAACCAGCGCGTCGCGCGATCTTCCTCTTGAAGAGTGCTGCGTCCGTTACGAATAACGAAGTATACCCAGAAGGCAAGAAACGCTAGCAACCCGAATATCCCCGTCTCGCACGCCGTTTGCAGGTAATCGTTGTGCGCGGGTTTCACGTCGCCCGCGCCGAGGATCTGATAGTGCGGATACGCTACACCAAAATTGCCGAGGCCGACCCCGGTAATTGGTTTGTCCGCAAGCATATGCAACCCGGATATCCAATACCCGAGACGGAGAAGCGCCGTGTTTGGATCAAGCATCGCGTCCATCGACGGATTGTGACCTTCGATGGCAATATTTTCGTAGGTGGGCGCGGCATTGACTTCGCGCGCCGCGGGCGCAGGCTGAGCGAGCGAATGCTGCATAAGCGCCAGCCCTGCGACAACCGCGAATAGCAGCGTCGTCGTGTTTGCGACCGCTTTCGGAAGCAGAAACCGCAAATAACCCGACATCATCGCGACAAGTACGACGAGGGCGCCCGCGCAGGCGAGCATGCCACCGCGCGAGTATGTTGCGCCAAGGCTATACACGGCAATGATACCGAAGAGTCCTGTGACGGATGCTGCGAATGCGTACAACATTGCTCGCGCGCCGTAACGGGAGGCGAACATGCCGGCGGCGATGGTGAGCGCCAGTGGAATGATTGTGCAGTAAAGGATCCAGCGCACCCAGTGGTCGCCCATGTTCGCGTTTTCCTGATAGGCGAGCGCGAAGTAAACGAGATAGTACGCCGTTATGCCCACGAACAATGCAATGCCAACAACGACGGTCGCGTACAATGCATACGTGCGCTGAGCCGGTGAAACAAGAATTCTCGGATCACGTTTTACTTCGGACATAGCATCTGAAAGGCGCAGATAGAGACCGTTCGTACTCGCGATCGCGATCGGAATTCCCGCCATTAGCCAGCAGGCCAGCGCGTTTGCGAACAAAAATGTACCGTATGCGCGGTTGCTTTCGAGCCGCGCCCGCATCGCATCCGTTCCAGCGCCTTGCGCAAAAATGACATTGGCCATTTCCGGGTTTTTCATAATCATGGCGCGCTGCAGCGGAAAGGTATAAGTCACCTGTAACACGGCCCAGATGGCCTCGGACATCGATGCTACAACGAAAGCGCCGAGCACAATTCCTATGGACACGCGCGAACGCAATGCGTTTGCCGTAACACAGAACAGAAGCAGATAGCCGCTCCAAACAATGAGGCTGCGGTAGGTCTTGTCGTATTGAATTGTAAAGAACGCGGTCGCGACGGCAATGAAGAGAAATACAGCGAGCAAGGAGACTGGTAGCAGAAACCGCACCTGCGCTCGACCCATAAGTACCATTACGCCCCAGAACAGGGCGATCGCTCCACTCGCCCAAGTAAATGGCACGTTATATTCGGGATGGGTCACACCGTCGATAAAGGGGCGGAGAAAAATGATGAGTCCGATTGCCGCAGCAATGATTAATTCTTCAATAGGCGGAAGATTCAGGATAGTGGAAATTGATTTAGTTTCGGTCTTGCTCACGGAGAGTGATTCTTTCCATTACCCGAGTTCATCAGCAGAACAATCAGCAAGTATACGCCGAGCGCTTGGGCTAGAACGATGATTGTCCCGGTGAAGTTTACGTGCGGGAGCAGGGCTGCACCTAGGCCGGTCACAACGCCGACGAGGTAGATGAATTCGACGGCCTGACGCGGGGTCATGCCCACGGTAACGAGCCGGTGCGAGAAATGGCGTTTGTCGCCTTTCATGATCGACTCGCCGTTGCGCCAGCGGATGAACACCACGCTGATGGTGTCGAAAATCGGCACGCTCAGGGCAAGCACCGGCGCAATCAACGCAATGCGCGACGGTGTAGCTTCCGCGGTGTAAAACGTGCCCAGCACTGCAACCGTTGCAAGGATGTAGCCGCAGAACATCGCACCCGCATCGCCCATGAAAATCCGCGCAGGACTGAAGTTATGGTAGAGGAAGCCACAAACCGCACCTGCGAATACCATCAAAAGCACACACAAAAAGGTTTGCGAACTCGGCAGCACGCACGCAAAGAAGGAGAGCGCCGCAATCGCGGACACACCCGCGCACAGCCCATCCATGTTGTCCAGAAAGTTCAGCGCGTTCGTCATGGCGATGACCCATACGATTGTGACAATGCCGGAGATGATCGCGTGATTGCCGATCACGTCGTTCAAGAAATCGAAGCGAATCCCGCACAACACGAGCACGAGCGACGCGGCAATCTGGCCGAAGAGCTTTTTCTCCGGCCGCAGCGCATAGAGATCATCAACGACGCCTACGATAACGATCACGAGGCTGCCCGCGAAAACCCCCGCTAGCTTCCACACGGCGTCCTGCTGCGTGCCCAGGAAGGACAGCACGTTGGCCTGTACCCATTCCCAATTGAGCTTCTGCACAAACAGCAGCGCAAGCATGTTGCCGAGAATGATGAGGTAGAAGGTGAGCGCAATTGCGACTCCGCCGAGCAGCGGCACCGGCTCGGACTGCATCTTCCGCTCGCCGGGGTGGTCCAATACGTTCCAGCGAATTGCCAGTTTGCGGACGACGTGCGTAAGCAGCGCCGAAACCACAAAGGAAATACCCAGCGCATAGGCAAAAATCGAGTACCAATTCACCTGCCAAACCGTCATGAATTACCCTACGCGCCGTTACTGACTCACCGAGAGGAAGGGTATTGTTACACAATGATGGCCTAGGACTTCCAGTGAGCCGAATCCAATTCGGCTACTACGTGATCATCACGTCCTTGATCTTGCCCGTGCTGTCGCCGAAGTGTTTGTCGGGTACGCCCATGGCGCCTAGCATGGTTAGGTAGAGGTTGCAAAGCGGGGTGCCTTTTTCGCTGGCGATGTGTTGGCCGGTTTTGAATGCGCCGCCTGCGTTGCCCGCGACAACGATGGGCAGGTTGTTCGGATCGTGGCGGTTGCCGTCGGAGATGCTGGAGCCGAAGAGGATCATGCTGTTGTCGAGCAGTGTGCCTTCGCCTTCTTTTACGTCGCGCATTTTGCCGAGCAGGTAGGCGAGTTGCGCGGTGTGCCAACGGTTGATCTCGCGGTATTGCTTGATCTTTTCTTCTTTGTTCTCATGGTGCGACATGTCGTGGTGCCCGCCGGACACGCCGGGCAGGAACGAGAAGTTACGGCCGGAGACGTCATTCGCGAACATGAACGACTGCACGCGCGTCGAATCCGTTTGGAACGCGAGCACCATGAGATCTAGCATGAGCTTGACGTGATCCTGGAAACTCGCGGGCGGTTTGGCGTCCGGCGGTTCGGGAATCTTCACATCTTTATTTGGCTTCCAATCGGTGTGCTTTTTGTTCAGGCCGAACTCGATGCGTTTCTCCACGGCGCGCACGGATTCGAGGTACTCGTCGAGCTTTACCTGATCGTCGCGACCGAGTTTGTTACGCAGCGTGGTGGCATCTTCGAGCGCCCTGTCGAGCAGGCTCTGGTATTCCTTCGCCTGACGTTTGCTGCCGTTCTCGCCGTTGTTGCCGAAGAGGCGTTCATACACGAACCGCGGGTTGATCTCCTTTGCAACCGGCACATTCGCTGAGCGCCAGGAAATGTAAGAACCGTAGAGACGCGTGAAGCCGACGTTGCTGTCGATGCCGGAGATGACGGGGTCAATGCCGAGTTCGAGCGAGGGCAAGGGCGTATTGCTGCCGACGTGTTGTGACGCAAGCTGGTCCATCGAAATGCCGCCGACGCTAATGTCTTTGCCGGTGGTCTTGGTGACTTTCAGGCCGGTGAGGAAGTTCGCGGTCTTCGCGTAATGCCCGTCACCTTCTTTGCTCTGCGCTTTGTCCAGGCCCGAGAAAATATTGAAGGCCTGCTTAAACTCCGCGAGCGGTTCCAGCGCGTAAGGCAGTTCGTATTCAGCACCCGCAGCTTTCGGAATCCACGTGTCCATCCACACGCCGTTTGGGAAATACATGCACGCCATGCGCACCGGCGCCTTCGCGGCTTTCTTCGCCGCATACGCGCGGGATGGCACCATCGCATCCAACAACGGCAAGGCAATCGCCGCGCCCATACCGCGCAACATCGTCCGCCGGGAAATCTGCCACTTCTTACTGCTCATGCGTGTGTTGTTCCAGTGTGATCATGACGATTCTTCGTCATGCGTAGTAACTTTAGAAATACCCTATACGGAAACCAAGCGAATACGATTGGGCCAAAAATATACAAAAGGTTTAAAGGCGTGGCCAGTTCGGGATGATCCATATCTATCGGGAAAGCGAAGCGCAACAAAAACGCAGCCTTGCTGCAAATTAGAAAGGAGATCAAGAAAACAAATGGCTTTCCGAACAATTCGTAAAGCCCGCCATACTCTAGTTTCTCCAGTCTGAACAGCGCTTTAGACAACCAGATGTAAGGAAGCACCGTGACGATCGCCAATATATATATGGAGATGGGCATAGGTAGCCAAATTGATTCAGACGGCAAATCGAAATAGAGACGATTGTACACGGGGAGGGAAATAAAACACGTTAGGCAAAAAAATGTATAACCAATTGCCCTTGTTATGGCCGTTTTACGAACATGCCATGCTAACTTTATGCCATACAAAACGGCCATCAAACCCGGCCAACAGAGAATGAAACGAAATGGCGTAATTTCGCTGACATACCGTTGGTACTCCGATTGAAACAAAATGAACGCAATCCAGATTGCCCCAGTGACGATCGCCAAAGCGGCGACGCCAAAGCGAGCCGCGTGCTGCACAGGGCCATTGCGATGCAGTACAGCATCGTACGAGATATGATGCAGGTTCGGGCTCATGAGTGCTCTAGCTTCTTCATGACTTCGCCGTCTTTTCCTCGTGACCGCCACTGTAGCGGTGACGGAAGGGGTAACTCAAGACTATTTGGGTAATCATGGCAGATGGCTTGTAGTCGGAGTCTTTGAGGGCGGAGACGCAGTTGTTGATGACGCAGTCGTCGTACTGGGTCAGGGAACGGCCGAGGGCGTAGCCGACCATTTTGCGGGACAGGTTCGTGGCGAACTGGTCCTTCTGCGACATGACGATGGCCTTCAATTCTTTGGGTCCATTGAACTTGCGGCCGTCCGGCAACTCACCCGAGGCGTCCAGCGCCTGCCCCGCCTGCTCGGTGCGCCAACGGCCGATCGGGTCGAAGTTTTCGAGGCCGAAGCCGATAGGATCCATGCGCTGGTGGCAGGACGCGCAGTCCGGGTTCTTGCGGTGGAGTTCCATCCGTTGGCGGAAGGTCAGGCCGTCGGGCTGGTGATCGTCTTCCGGCAGTTGCGCCACGTTGGGCGGTGGAGGCGGCACGCGGTCGCCGAGCAGTTGTTCGAGCACCCACTTGCCGCGCAGGACCGGACTCGTGCGCAAGGGGTGCGAGGTCATTGTCAGCATCGCTGCCATGCCCATCACGCCGCCGCGGTTTTCGTCGGCGAGATCGACCTTCCGCAGTTCCGGGCCGGTAACGTTTTCCAGGCCGTAGATTTTTGCGAGGCCGTCGTTTGCGAAGGTGTAGCGGGCGTCGATGAGTTCGAGCAGGCTGCGGTCTTCCTGCACGATGTACGTGAAGAAGGTCGCGGCCTCATCTTTCATGGTCTTCGCCATCGCTTCATCGAACTCTGGGAAACGTGTCGCGTCCGGCTTGGTGGTTTCGCCAAGTTGCGTGATGCCCATCCATTGCAGGCCGAACTGTTCGCCGAGGGCTTTTGCTTTGGGGTCTTTCAGCATGCGCGCGATCTGTTTCTGCAGCGTCTCGGTATTGTGCAATTCGTCGCGCAACGCGAGTAGAAACAATTCATCGTCGGGCATCGACGACCAGAGGAAATACGAAAGGCGCGTTGCGAGCTGATAATCGTCGAGCTCGTAGTTGCCCGGCGTTTCAGGTTCGGGCTCGGCGAGGAAGAGAAAGTGTGGTGAAACAAGCGCGGCCTTGAACGCGAACTTGATCGATTCTTCGTAACCGTCGCGGCGCTTTTGCGCTTCGTCGAACGCGTCGAGCAGGTCTTCGATTTCTTCCGGAGCGATGGGCCTGCGCCATGCGCGTTGGGCGAAGTCTGTCAGCACGATGCGGGCAGCGTCGCGCGCGGGGAGTTTGCGGCTGGGGACCGCAGTGATAAGTCTGTTCGACGGGGTGATTGAATCGTTGTCAGCGGCGAATTCGATCTCGCTGGGTGTCCCATCCGCAACCCCATTCGGGGTTGAGGATAATGTGGGGGTGCTAGTACCCAGGGTAGCCCCGCCTTCGTCGAAGCGACTACGGCGGGCCAACCCTGGGCTATGCGCTGTAATCCCTTCGGGATAGAAGACGCCGTATTCGGATAATTTCGTGGCGCGTCTTGGAAAGCGCGCAGTAATCCCTTCGGGATACGAATTCGAGTTAGACGAAGCGGAAACACGTATGCGGCTGTTTTTTGGTAAGGCTGTCTCAACGGCGAGGTCCGCGGCTTCCAGGTACTTTTCAATTTGAATGGCGGAGAGGAACAGAGAGCTGCCGTTGTTGTCGAAACCTTCGCCGCCCGCGCCGTCGGCGGGGAAGAGGTGCATTACGTCGAGTTCGATGCCCAGCAGGTCACGTAGCGTGTTCTGGTATTCGGCGCGGTTGAGGCGGCGGCTCATTACGTAACCGGGGTACCAGCTTGCGGTCTCCTCGCTGGCGAGTTGATCGCAGTCGATGGTGTCCGGCTTGAGCGTGGCGATCCACGCGAGCATTTTTTGCTTTTCTTCGTCAGTGGGCTGGGGACTGCGCCGGGGGGGCATCTCCTTGCTCTCGATGCGTTTGGCGATGCGTTGCCAGATGGCTATCGAATCGATCACTTCTTTGTCGGTCTTAAAGCGTTCCAGGTCGAGGTCGCCTTTGATATGTTCGGCGTCGTGGCAGGGCATACAGAATTGCTGGACGACGGGCTGGAAATCTTTTTCGTAGGTGGGGCCTTCGGCGCGGGCAGCCGGGGGGAGAAACATCGCCGATGCGATGATGGCAGCTACGCTAAGCGGCGAAAGTGAATGTGAGTACTTCTTCATAACACCGTTTGTCTTGCACAATTACCCCAAGCAACAGCCATCGCAGTATAGCGATCCCGCGCGGAATATGAAACGCGTACGCTAATGGATAATCCTGCACGATCTTGTTAGCTCAAGAGAGGCGATTCCAATTCGAATCTACGTTGTTGCCCTTCTTATTTGGATTGTGCATCTCTCGAGCATGGGCTTGTTTCCTGGCGCGCCGGATCGACGTGATTGCGCATCTACTTCATAGCCTAACGCGTTGCACTCTTCTCACCGCGGATTACATAGATCACGCTGATCGGCCGTTTTGGAGACGAGGGGCCGAAAAGGTGCGAAGGTGCGAACGAGAATGCGCGTCACGAATTAAGCCGACAATAGTTGACTGGATTGCGATCGGTTTTGAGGCACGGAACTGGGAACCTTTGCATTTGATAGTTGAATCCGCACGCGAAACGAGTGGTATTTGATTGACGTGCTGGGCTTGAAGTGTGGCTGGGGAATCAAGGGGTGGCGCTAAGTGCAATCATAACAATGCATAGCGATTTTCATCGCGCAAGACTGTCAATAATTTACTTGACAACATAAATGACGGGCGGTACAATACTGAATAAATAAACAGTATTTAGGAAGGCCGCCCAATGAACGCCAATTACCTGTTTGATGTGGATGCGTACCGGAAGCATCCGCGGCGGTATACGGTGCGGGTGACGCGACTGTCGCGTCACCCGGGGATCGAGCAGGCGCTGCTCAAGTTGAAGCAGACGATAGATGCGTTGCCGCGTGGCGATGGCCCGGTGCATCGGCGGCGGTCCGCGCGGTAGTCGGAGAATTAAAAGAACAGCGCGAGCACGGTAAGGCAACGTTCGCCCGAACGCGGCGCTGTGCTTCGAGACGCGCCGCGCTCAGGCGAGCGAGGCGCTACTTGCGCGGGTAATCTTTTTAGACATCTGGAGCATGAGCACGCGATTGACGGCGTACTCAGACTCGAAATACTCCAGCCGGCCTTTTAGTCGAGTTCTTTGATTTTTAGGTTGCGCCACGCTACCTGGTAGGGGCCTTTGTCGCCGACACCGTGGACTTGGAGGCCGATAAAGCCTTTGGGGTGCGAAGCGAATTTTGCATCGTCCACGAGGTCGTCGATTTGCTGTCCGTTGATCCAGGTCTGAATGCGGGGGCCCTGGGCCACGATGCGGTAGCTGTTCCATTCGCCCGGTTTGAAGGCCTTGTGGTAGGCGCGTTTGGCATCCGGGGTCATCCAGCCGCCGCAGGCCTCGCCGTAGATGTAGCCGGAGTCGGAGCCGGTGTCGTTGCCCGCCGCGATTTCCACCTGCGGTCCGTTGACGCGGCCAAATTTTTCGCCACCTTCCGGGGCTTTGGTTTGGGAGCGGATTTGCACGCCGGAGTTGAGTTCGGGGTTGAAGAGTTTCACGTCGAATGTCAGTTCAAAGTCGCCGTAGTCTTTTTCGGTGCAGAGGAAAGAGTTCGGGCTGTTCTTGGCAGAGGTGCCGACGATTGTGCCGTCTTCCACGCGGTAGGTGGCGAGGCCGTTCTTTTGGATCCAGCCGTTGAGGGTCTTTCCATCGAAGGGGGAAATCGATTCGTTGGAGTTGCCGGTGGTCGCGCAGCCCAGGATGAGGAGTGACGCAAGGCATAACGACATCGCGGTAATGGATCGTTTCATGGCGCAGGTGTCCTTGTGGTTTTGATGTGGTGATGAACGCCCCACACCAATTTAGACTTCCGACAGGACTGCCGCAACCCTTTCAGGGTTGATTCACATTTGGAGTTTGCCGACCACCCAGGGTAGGCCCGCGTGCGTCTAAGCGACTCCGGCGGTCCAACCCTGGGATACACGCCTGAATCCCCTTGGGATACGAGATTGATGATTAGTAAAGATTTCTGGCTTCGCATGGGCTGCGTGCGGGAATCCTTTCGGGATGAGTAAAGGCGAGTGTTCCCGTATAAGTGATTTGTGTGATGAGAGGGCTTTGCATCGACCGCGCATGCGCGCCTAGTATTCGAGGCCATGGACGAGCGGGACATAGGATCGGTGCGGGTGGTGTTGCTGCACAATTTTCTGTCGCCGCTGCGGGTGCCGTTGTTCGAGGCGCTGGCCGAGCGTTTCGACTTGGACGTGTGGATCCTCGGGGACATTCGCGCGGTACGCGATTGGCCGGCGGAGGCTCCGAATGCGAAGGTGCGATTGCGCGTGCTGCCTCACCTGTCGGTGCCGCTGGGCAGCCGGTATAACCTCATCCTCTTCAACTATACGCTCGCCCGGGAGCTCGCGCACCTAAAGCCGGAGGTCATTGTGTGTTGCGGATGGGACACGCCGGCGTCGTTTTATGCGGCGTGGTATGCGGCGCGAACCAAGACGCCGCTGGTGTTGTGGAGCGGCAGCACGGCGGCTGAGCAGACATTGTTGCGGGCGGTAACGAAACCGATCGTGAAGTGGCTGGTGCGGCGCGCTTCGGCGTGGGTTGCGTATGGTTCGCGCGCGAAGGCGTATCTTGTGTCACTTGGCGCGCACGCGGATAGGACGTTTCTCGCGTACAACGCCGTTGCGCTGGACGCGATCGGTCCGATCGATGCTAATTCCTGCGCAGCTTCGTTGCGGGAGCAGCTCAAGATTCGGACAAAATACGTCGCGCTGTTTTGTGGAAACCTATTGGACCTTAAAGGCGTGGGCGATTTGATCGAGGCGTTTGCGCGCGTGGATCGGCGCTTCGATGTAACGCTGTTGCTTCTGGGCAGCGGCAAGGATGAAGCGCGGTATCGCCAAAGGGTGCGCGCGTTGGGGATTGACGATCGCGTTTTGTATGCGGGTTTCGTTTCGCGCGACGCGGTGCCGCAGTTTTACGCGATGAGCGATGTATTGGTTCTGCCGTCGCGTTCTGAAGTGTGGGGTTTGGTGATTAACGAGGCGTTGGCCTGCGGGGTACCGGTGATTGCGACGGACGCGTGTGGCGCGGCGCCGGATCTGATTCAAGACAATGTGAACGGGTTTATCGTGCCGGCACGAAACGCGGATGCGCTTGCAAATGCGATCACCCGATATTTTGCGGAACCAGAACGTCATGCGGAGATGCGGGAGGCGGCACGCGCGTCGATAGCTCCGTTTACGATTTCGCGCGCGGCGGATGCGTTCGTGGATGCTGTTCGCTGCGCTCTGGAAACGCGCACATGAATTACGCGCGGCAGTTTGCGCAGCATGCAGCGATCACGGTCATCACGACGGTGTTGGGCGGCGCGCTTTTCTACGTGCTGCGGATTGTGCTGTACAAGCACCTTTCGCAAGAAGACTACGGTCTGTTCTATGTGATTTTTTCCTTTGTAACAATCGTCCAAACGCTCATTACGTTTGGATTCGATCCGGGGCTGGTTCCCTTTATTACGCAGTTTCGCGAAGAGAAAGACCCGGACGCGATCAAGTCCGCGGCAATAGGCTCGCTTGTGCCGCAAGCGGCCATAACCCTTTCGGTAGTCGTATTGTTTCTGGTATTGCCG
Source organism: Candidatus Hydrogenedentota bacterium (assembly GCA_020848835.1). Lineage (GTDB taxonomy): Bacteria > Hydrogenedentota > Hydrogenedentia > Hydrogenedentales > SLHB01 > JABWCD01. Next base: position 110,927 of record JADLHJ010000003.1, on the reverse strand, counting down.
CCGCTGCTTGCGCCTTGGGCGGCGGAGATTTCTCAGGCGCCGGCGTTTGTTAGCGCGCTCGCGCACCCGGCTACGCCGGGCCTATTTCGCGTGCTTGCGCTGCACGCAGTTTTCGTGTTGCTGTTCAAGAGCGCGCAGAACGTGATGCTGGGGTTGCAGGCAATTGCGTGGCGCAACGCGGCGGACTTGGCGCGGGCGGTGTGTTGCCTTGGTTTCGCCGTGACGATGCTGCAAATGGGCTGGGGGTTGCGCGCGACGGCGGTGGCCTATACGGTGGGCGCGCTGGCTGAAGTGATTGTGCTGGGCGCGGCGTTCTTCCTATCGTTTCCGCAGATTGTCCGAGCACGTTTCCTGTGGCGGCCGGAGCTCGTGCGGCGGATGTTCGATGCGGGGAAATGGCTCAGTGTGGCGTTTGGCGGGATTGTGTTGTTCTCGTCGGTGGATACAGTCGTGATCTCGATCATGCGGAAGGACCTTTCGGATGCGGCCGCGTATCAAGTGGCGCTGCCAACGATTACGATTTTTTACAGTCTGATGATTGCCGCTGGCGTGAGCTTGTTACCGATGGTGCGGACCTTATGGTTGCGCGGCGAACATGCGTATCTCGTGGCGAGTATTGAACGGTTGTACGCGGCGGCGATTGCCGTAATGGTCCCTGCAGGGGTGCTGCTTGTTTTTGGTTCGGACGTGTTGATGTCGGTGTTATTTGGCGCAAACATTCTGAATGCCAGCGACGCCTTCAATATTCTGGCGGTTGGCGGTGTGGTGTTTTTTCTCGCGTACGTGAACCTTCATATCCTCGCGGGAATTGAGTCACCCCGGGCGGCGGGCGTGGCGGTGATTGGCGGGCTCCTGCTCGACGTGGCATTGAGCTTGCCACTGACGTACTGGTTGGGCATCAGGGGAACGGCGATCGCGGGGGTTTGCGGATATGGGCTGGTGTTGGGAGTGAGTTTCGAGGCGATTCGCCGATCGCTCCGGGTAAGGTTTCCGGTGCGCATTGCGCTTGCCATTATCGGCATTGGCGCGGTAATCGCGTTGGCCGCCTGGGGTTGCCGGATTCAAGGCTGGATCGTTGTGGACCGACCGATACTAAGCGCAATCTGTGGTGTTTTGTTTTTTGCAGTCAGTTTGCTGTTTGTGGATTTTTGCGGATTAATCGATTTTCGCAATTTAATCCGAACCATTGCCGGAAGTACGAAGAAATAGGGACTAATCGGCAAGTTATGGTGTGTCGGGTGCTTAAGGTAGCGGAAAAGCAACTTGCATTTATAAATGCCACTTGACAGCAAATGATCGCAAAGCTATTCTGATGCCATTAACTACAGGTGTACAGTTTTCTGTCGGATGTAGTTTGCTTTTCATGTGCACGTGTAGGGGTTGTACAGCGAAACGAGGGTAGTGGCCGAAGAGTGCCGGAGTGCTTGTCGCGGGGCAGATTTGCAAGCGAGGCGGTACGGGACCCACTAATGCGCGAGAAGGGACGATGCCGTCATTTTACCAAAGGACGGAGAGGGAGTTCTTGCGCGGGAGAGGCACGATGCGGTCCGGTAAGCGTGGGTGGTGGATTCTAATTCTTGCCGCTGCGGCGATGCTGCTTGCGCCGGCGTTTGCGGACACGGACGGCGCGGTACGCGACGTACTCAAGACCATGACGGGCCCGAACGGTGTGACGAATCCGCGCATCACGACGACCCCGGAGGGGTATCTCCGTTTCTTAGGGGCCCCGCTGGGTAATTCATTCCAACCAAGTTCGGCTGCTAAGAAGGCGGGAAGCCAGGAAGCGACCGCGAAGACATTCCTTTCCGATCACCGATCGGCGTTCGGCATCGATGCGAACGCTTCGTTCACGAGGGATCGTGTGCAGTCGCTCAATGCGCTGACGACGATTCGATTGAATCAGCTGTACAAGGGAATTCCAGTATTTGGCGCGCAGGTCACTATTCAGTTGAAGCCGGATGGCGGAGTGACGACGGTGTCGAGCGACGTGATGCGGGATGCGCCGCGCGTGTACTCCGGTGGGCTTTCGCTGGCGCCGACGTTGAATGCTGCCGAAGCGAAATTGGCGGCAGCGGCGATCCTGGGAGAGGACAATCCTGGTCGCAGTTTTGACACGAGTGAGCCGGTACTCAGCATATTCATGCCCTATGTGATTGGGGCGACCGGGCAGGCGCGTTTGGTTTACATCGTTGAGGTCACGAGCCTTGGCACAGGAATGCCCGTGGATGAGCAGGTGCTGGTGGATGCGCACAATGGTTCCGCGGCGTATCGCATCTCGATGATTCATGATTCGAAATTCAGAATCATTATCGACGGGGAAAGTATCCCGGCCAATTTCGGAAGCATCGCGCGCTTTGAGAATGACGGTCCATCGGGGATTCAGGACGTAGACGACGTCTATGACTATCTTGGTGACACGTATGATTTTTATTTCAACCACCACGATCGAGACAGTTTTGACGACCAAGGGGGCATTCTGGAGGCGGTAGTCCGGCATTGCCCGGATTTTTATAGCTGCCCGATGGTGAACGCGTTTTGGCGGGGCGGCGAGCGGCGGATGTATTTTGGCGATTTATATACCGCGGACGATGTTGTTTCGCACGAGCTGACGCACGGTGTAACGCAGCTTACATCCGGTTTGATCTATGCGAACGAATCCGGGGCGTTGAACGAATCATTCTCCGACGTGTGGGGTGAATTCATAGACCTGGAGAACGGTCGCGGTACGGACACCGCGGAAACGCGTTGGTTGCATGGTGAAGATCTGCCGAATGGTCACAACCGCAACATGAAAGATCCGAACGAACGGTTCGATCCGGACACGTACCAGGGCGATTTCTGGATGTTCGATCCGTTTATCGACAACGGCGGCGTGCACATCAATTCCGGTGTGAGCAACAAACTAAGTTATTTGCTCACCGACGGGGATACGTTTAAAGGGTACGTGATCGATCCGATGGGCATTGACACGGTTGCGGACTTGTATTACACGTGCCAGACGCAGTTGTTGAACATGGGATCGGACTACCTGGATTTTGGATTGGCGATGCTGACAGCGGCGGACATTCTGGGGCTGTCGTCGGACGAACGCGACAACATCGCGAAGGGTCTTTTCGCTACCGAGATTATCAAACTTGAAATTGAGCCGTTACGCCATTTCCGCGCGACGGGCCGGTCGGGAGATGGGCGGGTTGCACTGACTTGGCGCGGGCCGAGTGACGGTGACTTTACCGGCGTTGACATTGTGCGGAACACGACGCGCTTCCCGAACAACAGCACGGACGGCACGGTAATCGCTTCGATCACAGATACCGACGTGGAGCGTTTCGTGGATACGCCGGGTGTTGGCGCGGGAACTGATGTGTACTATGGAATCTTCGCGCGGCCCGGATCGTTTCCGGTGAATTTGCCGAAGTACGCGCGGGCGACGGTCGGGGTCGATGTGGACTTCTTCTCGCAATCGTTTACGGACGGGACGGATCTTGCGTACTCGCAGTTGACGTTTGTGCCGACCGGGCCGGTACCGATTTCGGGGCCTGCGGTTCAGAAGCCGGAAGATTTCTTTAACTACACGACCTATGCGGCGCATGCGAGTTCGGATTCGAAGATCGCGCCGAATTTCGACGGCACATTGCCTGTGGAGAAGGTGGACTTTTTCGAATTGCCGATGGCAGACGATGGGACGGTCCAGTTTACGTCGCAGATTCCCATTCCATTTTTTGGCAGACTAGTCAGCAATTTCATTTTGTCGTCGAACGGTTTCCTGTCTGAAGTAACTCAGCAGTATCTTCCCGATAGCCTGGGCGCAACGACATCGCTCGAGAGCCATTTCGCGATGCCGCGCATATCGTTCCTGTACAGCGACCTCAACCCGAAGAGTGGCGGCGAAGTGTGGGCGCGGTTCATGGACGATCGTATTGCGGTAACGTTCGAGGACGTGCCGTCTTTCGACAGCAGCGACGTTGGTCAACCGGGCCAAAACTTTACAAACACCGTGCAGTGCGAGTTGTTCTATGGCGGACAGATTCGCTTTACGTATCTTGACTTAACAGCGGAACGGGCAATCGTTGGCATCTCAGACGGCAACGGTGTGCCGCTGGACGTGGACGATGTCCTTGCGAACAGCGGTCAACTGGATCCCAAAGAAACGAACCTGAACGAGCTTCCTGAACAAGCGGCGATCGAGTTGCAGCCCATCCCGATTCAGTATGTGGAGCCGGGCACGTTGGTGCAGTTCACCGCGGTTGCGACCTCGACGCAAGGCGCGCCGACGTATTCGAAGATAGCGGCGCCGTTCGATCTGGGACTCGGCGCAATGGACGGTACGCTTAATGCGACGACCGGCGAATTTGAATGGAATACGGACGGCCTTTCGGATGGCGCGTATGGGATGATTCTGTGCGCCTCGGCGGGGGACGCCAGTTCGTGCCAAATCGTTGCGGCGATTCTGACATCGGCAACCGAAAATCCGGTTGCCTCGAATTTAACCTTAGCGCCAAACGCCCCGAGAGACAGCGACAACCTTGTTGCGAGTTACACCTACTCGCAGTCGGCGAATTTGATCGAAGGGCCAACGGTCATTTATTGGCTAAAGAACAACGCGATCGTGCCTGCTTACACGAATTTCCTTGTTTTGCCGGATGCCGTCACCAAGGTGGGCGATTCGTGGAGCTTCCAGGTGCTTCCCGCAACGGTACCGGTGGGATCGTATGGCGACCAGTTGATTTATCTATACGGCGATGTGAAGCGGTCGAAGGTCGTCACGATTCAGCCGGATCTGAAAGTGGATACCAATGGCGACGGCAAGGTGAACTCAGTGGATCTGCAGCTTGTCGTGGGCGGTTTACTGGGGACGCCGGGTACCGGGATCGATCCGGACGTGAACGGCGACGGCAGTGAAGACGCCGCCGACGTGCAGACGACGATTAACTACATTCTTGAAAAGCGCTAGACACTAGCGTACTCGTGATGGCGGGGCGTCCATGGGAAGTGGACGCCCCGATTCTTTTAATCCGGGCACGTCTTTTTTGTATTGGTTTCACTCGTTCACTGCCCGTGAAACCGGCTTGCATGCACTAATGTCGTGTTTGTTTGAATAGGGCGCAGGGCTTCGAAACTCGCCTCGCTCGGGCGAGCGAGGCGCTACGTTCCCAATATGGAGGTCCTATTTCTTTCCGAAAGGGCTAGAAGGGTCCATTTCCTGCACGGTGACGCCTTCGGGCACTTTGTATACGAAGCGTTCGGGTTTCAAGTCGGCCTTGGTGTTGATGTCGCTGTAGACGGTTGTTGATGTCGCGGCGCCTTTTTCGTCGAGTACTTCCATCTTGATTTGCAGGCCGAGCTCTTTGGAGATATATACCTTCAACGAACCAACCGGTGTGGGTGCGTTCTGCTTCAGTTCATCGTTGGGAATGACTTCAATGACGTAGACGGGTTGGCCGTCTACTGTGGCGTCCGGCAGGAGCTTCAGTTCGCCTTTGTCGCGGAAGGCTTCGAACATGGACTTACCCGCGGCGGGTGCGTCCTTTCCTGCGGCATCACCTACCAATTTGAAAACATGGCGCTGGCCGAGCGCTTCCATTTCGTTATAGAGGTTTTCGCCGTCGAACACGCTGAGGACCTTTTGCTCTGTCGCGCTTGCGAGTGCGCCGGGCAGGGGAATGCCCATGTCAATCTTGTTCACCATATCGAGACGGAAGAGGGTCTTGTCGCCTTGCTTGAGGCATTCCAGGGTGCCCTCCGCGCGGGATTTCATTGTCATGGGGCCGGCGGGAACGGCGGCGTCTGTCGTGGTATTTGCGGTGAATCCGTTGATCTGCGCCCATTTCGCTTCTACCTCGGCTTCAACGGACGCTATGGTTTGTTCAGCCATTGCAGTGGCGCAAATGGCCATCGTAATTATGGATAACGCCACATGTTTATATCGTTGCATTGGGGACTCCTGATGATTTTGGGTTTCGCAATATGACTTGAAGAATTCGCGGACGCGATTCGGCCCGTAGCCGCGAAGTGTAGCAAGTCGGCAGTGGCTACGTCATTCATGGCCTGCATAATATCCGATACATTACAATGCGACGATTTTCAGGCGGGCGAATTCAATGTCTAAACGGCAAAAGCAAGAAATACCTGCAGCGGCGTCCACCCTTACAGCAGCGCAGCGCACCGAACGGACAGCATGGGCCGGGCTCGCGGTGGCGATTCTGGTTGTGGCCCTTATTCGCATCCGCCTTGCGCCGGCGCCGCTGGAGCGCGATGAGGGGGAATATGCCTACGCGGGACAGCTAATTCTTCAAGGCGTGCTTCCTTTTGTTGAGGTCTACAACATGAAGATGCCGGGGATTTACGCGGCGTACGCGGTGGTCCTTGCATTGTTCGGGCAGACGCCGTTTGGCATTCATATTGGCCTGCTTGTCGTGAATGTATTGAGCACGGTGCTGCTGTTCGCGATTGTGCGGCGATATATGGATCCGATTGCCTCGCTGATTGCCGCAGTCAGCTTTTTGTGTTTTACGCTGAATTCGGGAGTGCTTGGCGCATTTGCGCACGCGACGCATTTCGTTGTGTTTTTTGGGTTAGCGGGTTTCTGTGTGCTGCTGCGTCCAGCCAAAGTTTTGCGCTGGTACGATGTGTTGGGTGCGGGGCTGCTTTTCGGCTGCGCGTTCATGATGAAGCAGCACGCGGCGCCTTTTGTTGCCGTAGCCGGGGGGTATCTGTTCTGGAGACTGCGCGCGGAGGCGAAAAATTCCGTCGGGGTCAGGGCGGCATTGCTCACACTCTTTCTCGCGGGGGTGTTCCTGCCATTTCTTGTGACCTGCGGAGCAATGTGGGGTGCGGGGGTATTCGACAAGTTTTGGTTTTGGACTTTTGAGTACGCGGGGGCTTACGTGTCGAAGAACCCCTTTGCGAGGATTCCTAGAAATTTTGGGGGCACGCTTGTTGAAATGGTCCCGGCTGTATTCTTCTTGTGGTGTCTGTCGCTTGTTGGCTTTGGGGCAATGTGGAAGCGCAGAAGGGTTTCGATATTTTTGTTGGCGTGCGCGGTGGCAGGGGCTCTGGCGATTAGTCCTGGGTTTTATTTCCGGCAACATTACTTTGTGCTGGTGCTTCCGCTTGCTAGTGTGCTTGCTGCGTTGGGCGCGGAATGGATCGCCGGCCGAGCGCCGTTGGCTTTTCGGAAGCAGGCTGGTGTGCCGGCAATGGCCTTGATGGTGGCGGCTGTGGCTTGGGCGCAATACGCACTCGCCGATCGCGCTTATTTGTTCACGCGGTCGCCGGTGGAGGTTTCGCGAGCGTTATATGGGGCGAACCCGTTTCCGGAGTCGATTGAGATTGCGCGTTATCTGCACGACAACACAACACCCGAGGATCGGATCGCCATCATTGGGTCGGAGCCGCAGTTGAGTTTTTATTCGCAGCGTCGGTCCGCCAGCGGGTTTGCGTATATTTACCCGCTGATGGAAGAACAACGATTCGCCTCGCAGATGCAGCAGCAAATGATCGAAGAAATCGAGTCGCGAAAGCCAAAGTATGTGGTGCTGGTAATGGTGCAATCGTCTTGGTCGGCGTCGCAGAACAGCGACCCGACTTTCTTTAACTGGGCCCAAGACTACATTAACAAACGCTGCGACCGGGTGGGGGTGGTGAAGATCGGTTTTCCCGAGTCAACGTTCTATTGGGGTGACGCGCAGAAGGGTATCTCACTTGTGGCGGCGCAGCCCTGGGTCGGTATATTTCGCCTTCGCGAAAGCGGTTAACGAACTTCAAGTGCTTTTTGCTACACTCTCGCGCCATGTACAAAGATAAAAAAGTTATTGTAGTGATGCCCGCGTATAACGCGGCGCAAACCCTTAAGAAGACCTACGACGAGGTGATGGAGCAGGGGGTCGTCGATGAGGTCATCCTCGTGGACGATGCGAGCAAGGACGAGACTTCCGAGATTGGCAAGTCGCTGCCGCATACCACGGTGCATACGCACCCGAAAAACCGGGGGTATGGCGGCAACCAGAAGAGTTGCTATCGCATCGCGCTGGAGCACGGCGCGGACATTGTGATTATGGTCCACCCGGACTACCAATACACGCCGCAGTTGATTCCCGCCATGGCATCGATCATTGCGAATGGATTGTATCCTTGCGTGCTGGGTTCGCGCATTTTGGGTGGGCATTCGCTGGGCGGTGGTATGCCGATTTGGAAGTATGTTGCGAACCGCTTCCTGACTGCGGCGGAAAACATTATTCTCGGCGCGAAATTGTCCGAGTATCACACGGGGTACCGTGCGTTCTCGCGGGAGATTCTGGAATCGTTGCCGTTGGATGCGAACTCGGATGATTTTGTGTTCGACAACCAGATGCTCGCGCAGATTCTGTGGAAAGGCTTCGAGATTGCGGAAGTAACTTGTCCGACGAAGTATTTCGACGAGGCTTCGTCGATCAATTTCCGACGCAGTATGAAGTATGGGTTCGGATGTCTTGGGACGGCGATGACATTCCGGCTGGCGAAGATGGGGCTGATTAAGTCGCCGCTGTTTGTGTAGGGCGGAATTAAGTTCCGAGCGTGTGTTTTGTCTGTTCCACACTATAGAGGGCGCCGAGATTCAAGACGAGCCGAATTTTAATTCGGCTCTACGTTGAATACAGAGCGCGAAAGTGTGCGTAGATGCCGCCGAATGCGCCGTTGCTTAATATGAGCACGACATCGCCGGGGCGATCGGAGTCGTAGACTTCGGTGGGGATTTGATCGGCGGTTTCGGGGGTGTGTGTGAGCGTTCCCTCCTCCGAGAGCCGCTTTGCGAGGACAACGCGGTCCAGGCGTTTTTCTTCTTCTATCTTTTCGCTGCGATATATTGGGCCGAGCCATAATTCGTCCGCGCCGCGAAAGGCTTCAAAGAGATCGTCCTGAAACGTGTTGGTCACCGTGGTGTTGGAGCGTGGTTCAAACAATACGCGGAGACGGCGTTTGGGCCAACGTTCGCGCGCGGCGGCGATGGTCTCGCGGATTGCGGTGGGGTGATGGGCGAAATCGTCAATGAAGGTGATGCCGCGGGATTCGAGAAAGACTTCCATACGCCTGCGCACGCCTTTAAATGCGGCCAAGGCATCGGCGATTGCGCATGCATTTCCGCCGTGGTGCGCGGCTACGGCGATTGCCGCGATCGCGTTTTGCGCGTTGTGACGGCCTGCGAGCGGAAGACGAAACCTCCCCCACTCCACGCTGTTTCGAAATATCGTAAGTTGCGCGAAACCGGCGTCGTCCACTCCCCCATGCTCGCCGCGCCAGTCTGCGTGCTCGGAGAAGCCGTAGGTTTCCACGCCGGAAAATGCATGTTCGCGGAGTGCAAGCGCGCGTGGCGAATCGGCGCAGGTAAGGAGTAGGCCGTCGCGCGGGATTTGGCGCAGCATGCGCTGGAATGCGATCTCGATTTCTTCGACATCGCGGTAGATGTCACCGTGATCGAATTCGATGCTGGTGACGACGGCGATGTCTGGGATGTAATGCAGAAACTTTGCGCGCTTGTCGAAAAAGGCGGTGTCGTATTCGTCGCCTTCAACGACGAATGGTGCGTTTTGCGCTCCGAGGCGTGCGGAATGCGGGAAGTCGAGTGGTTGGCCGCCGATGAGAAATCCTGGGTTGAGTGCAAGGGCATCGAGCAGATATGCGGTTAGTGCGGTGGTGGTGGTCTTACCGTGGGTACCGCAAATGGCGACGGGCCGGCGGGCGCGAAGGACTACGTCTTTCATCCATTCGGGCAGGCTGACGTAACGCAGCTTGCGCGACAGTGCGCCTTCCACTTCCGCGTTGCCGCGGCTTAGCACGTTTCCGATGATGACAATGTCGGGGTCCCAATCGAGATTGGTTTCCGCGTAGCCTTCGTAGACGTGTACGCCTAGTGCTTTCACCATGCCGGATGTCGGGGGGTACAGCTTATTGTCGGAGCCGCGCACTTCCCAACCGGCTTCAATGGCGAGGCGCGCGCCGGCGACCATGGCGGTGCCGCCAATGCCGCTGATGTGTGCGCGTGGTTTGCGATCGCCCGGAAGAGCAAACAGCATAGTTGAAATATTCCCTCGGCGTTGGTGCGAGAGTATACGCGTTAGTGTGCTGTATTTTCGAGACTTTGCGGGCGTGTTCGCCGCTATGAAATGATCTAGATTAAATGTTACTTGCGACGCGGCAACTCCAAATTAGATTCTTGCATGAAAAGGATGTCCCCGCGCTTGTAGCGCTTTGGACCGATCCAGATGTTACGCGCTATATGGGTGGGCCGCGGGATGAGGAGATGTTGCGGGCGGGCTTGGCCAAAGACGCGCAGTGGACAGATGAAGCGCCTCTGGGCTTGCTGCCCGTCGTCGAGGTGGTTTCGGGCGCCGTTGTGGGGCATTGCGGGTTGATTCCAAAGGACGTTGATGGGCGGAGCGAGACCGAATTGATCTACGTGCTTGCGCGTGCGGTTTGGGGCAAGGGTTATGCGACAGAAGCGGCGCAAGCGGTGATGGAGTATGCCTTCGAAGCGTTGGTGTTGGCGCGGCTGGTTGCGTTAATCGATCCTGCGAATGGGGCGTCTGCGCGCGTGGCGGAGAAGATCGGCATGCAGCATGCAGGCGATACGGTGCGGCCGAGTGGTAAGGTGTTGCGGGTGTATGCGAGGGACGCCCGGCGCGGAGACCGGGCGCTACATCGCGTCGAAAGGTGATATCGGAAGATGTGCGATACAATTGCGATAGTACGGAAGGACGGGACTTATTTTGCGAAGAATTCGGACCGCGATCCGAATGAGGCGCAGTACCTCGAGTGGAACGCGCGGCAGCGGCACGAGAGCGGCGCGAAGGTGAAGTGTACGTGGATTGAGATTCCGCAGGTGGATGAAACGCACGCCACGCTGCTGAGTAAACCGTTCTGGATTTGGGGCGCGGAGATAGGCACGAACGAGCATGGCGTGTGCATCGGCAATGAGACGGTTTTCACGAAAACGAAGAACGAATCCAAACCGGGGCTTATCGGAATGGACCTGTTGCGCCTTGCGCTTGAACGTGCGGATACGGCGCAGAAGGCATGCGAAGTGATTGTATCGTTGCTGGAGCAATATGGCCAGGGCGGCGGCGCGGGACACGAGAAGCGCGACTTTGCGTATCAGAACAGTTTTCTTATTGTCGATCCGAAGTCGGGATATGTGTTGGAGACTGCGGGACGGCAACACGCGATCGAGAAGGTGGAGGGAACTCGGACGATTTCGAATGGATTAACAATTCCGGGCTTCGCGGAAAAACATTCGGACTACATTAAAACGCGGGTGTCGGGATGCCGGACACGGCAGGGGCGCACGCACATGCTGTCGAACAAGACGCGCGGGCCACAACATTTGTTTGCGGCGCTGCGCGATCACGGCGCTCGGTATTCGGAGCCGTCGTATCGCTGGATCAATGGCGCAATGGCATCGCCCTGCATGCACGGCGGTGGCGTGATTGCATCGGCACAGACCACGGCGTCGTGGGTGACGGAGATGACGAAGGAACGCGGGATTCGACATTGGGTGACGGCGACGGCTGCGCCTTGTACGAGTTTGTTTAAGCCCGTGCGATTGGAAGAGCCCATGGATGTTGGGCGGCCGACGGACAAGGCGGACGATTCGCTGTGGTGGCGTCATGAACAGTTCCACCGTCTCGTTGTGCAGAATCCTGCTGCTTACCGGGACTTGTATGTGCCGGAACGCAACGCTTTGGAAGCGGACTGGATTGAGAACCCGCCGGAACCGCGCGAGGCATTCGCGAAGCATGATGAACTGTTAAAAATATGGATGGAGGAAGCGAAAGGGCTGCATGCGCCGGATGTAAGGCCTTCGTACGTATGGCGGTATTGGATGAAGCGGTCGCTGCGCGCGGGATTGTGAGCTCTTGCGACTTGTAACTTGAGCCTACCGGTTTAGTTGACAGGTCTTTATTTGGTGGTATAATGGTGGTATGAAAATTAAGACATCTGTGACGCTATCTGGAAACCTGATAAAGCTCTTGGATCGGCGTGCAAAAAAAGCTAAAAGCAATCGTTCGGAAGTGCTCGAAGCTGCCGCATGGGAAATGCTCGACCGCTTGGCGCGCGAAGAAGAAAACGCAAGAGACTTGGAAATAATCAATCGCCACGCCGATTTTCTTAACAAGGAAGCGGCGGATGTTCTCACTTACCAGATTCCGCTGTGAAGCGCGGCGAACTCTATCGCGTCAGCAATCCGTCATCGCGTGATCCGAAGCGTTATAGAGTTTTTGTTGTAGTAAGCAGACAGGCCCTCATCGGTTCAAGTTACTCGAGTGTAGTTTGCGCGCCTGTGTATACGGCATATCACGGGCTGGTTACCCAAGTGCAAGTAGGGCCGAATGAAGGGCTCAAACACCACAGCAGCATCCACTGCGATGATTTGGTAAGCCTCCCCAAGACTGTTTTGACATATTATGTGGGCAGTCTACCACCATCAAAAATGCGCGAATTAAACATAGCGCTCGGCAAGGCGCTGGACCTGCCGAATGTCAACTACTTGTAATACGCCTTCAGCGCCGATACGTAGGCTTCCGCGAAGCGTTGGCGCCACCAGGGTTGGGTGATCCATTTGCTGTCGGTTTCGTTGGTGAGGTTGGCGCATTCGACGAGGACTTTGGTGGGGACCATGGTGTTGCGCAATACGGACGGAACGTACTGTTTGCCACCGGATTGGCGAATGACGTTGCGAATTGGATCGCCTACACTGTGACGTTTTATGCGTTGTTTGCCTAGTTCGTCGAGAAGTGTGTTGGCGAAATTTCGCGAGAGCGCTTCATCGCGGCGGCGTTCGCTGGCAGTGGATTTTGCTTCGGGCGATTCCTGCACTTCCGCGTATTGGCCGTAGGTGGCCATCGATCCGCCGCGCTCACTTTCGCGCCGGTGGGCCGCGCCGGGGATATACACCATCGTACCGCGCAGTTTGCCGTTGAACAGTGCATCCATGTGGATGCTCGTGAAGATTATCTTGCGTGGGTCCGCGCCGCTCTTTGTTTCTTTCCGATAGATTGAGTTCGCCAGATACCAGCGCAGGTTCGCGGAAACTTTCGCATCCTGATTTTTGTAGTTCGGCGTAACGAGCACCAGCTCGTCATCATCGTTCTCGAATTGTTCGAGGTCTACCGGTCCGTATTGTTGATCCGGATCGATCATGGTGACGTAGACCTTTGCGCGCGTCTGCGTCTCGAGTATTGCTTTTATCCGGCACACAATGTCATAGGCGGCTTCGTCTTCATAGATCGTGAAGCCTTTGGTGACGTTTCGGGTGCCTTGGTCGCGGCCGCCGTGCCCGGGATCGAGGATTACGACGACGCCTTCAAGGTCTTTGCTTTGCACTTGCCCGCGCAGGCGGTCGGCTTCGGCGAGGATCGCTTCGAATTCCTGACGATCGGGGTTGGATTCGGGTTTGAAGCGGTCTGCGAGCATTTCCATTGGAATCCAGATTTCGGTTCCTGGATCCATGTCGCGCACATCGGTGATCTCGCTTTCCTTTTGGAGGACATCGCACGCGGCGAGGATGTCTACGTTTTCACGGATATCGGTGAAGCGCACGACGACGGCGGTATACAGCGCTTCGCCTTTTTTAAGCTTGTACACTGCGTAGTTCTTACGGCCGCGCGATTTGAATTCGAGTTCCTTGGCCAGCTCGCCGAGGTCGAGTTCTTCGCCTTCGGCTGCGGGCATTTCTTCCACGGCGGGGATTCGCTCCGGCGTGATTTCTTTCATGACATCGAGCAAGAGATCGGGGGGAATCAATATTTGTTGGCCGAGATCGAGGACGCCGCTTTCCGTACCAGGATTGATTGCGGACAGTTTCTCATGGTTTGTGCCCGCGCCCGTGAGCCATTCGGCGATGGCCCATAGCGTTTCTTTCTCGCCGTCATTCGACACCGCAGTATGGTGCCAACCTTTCTCATCGACGTAGTCTTCGGGAAACACCGCGAGCAACGCCGCGCGTTGGGTATTTGCATTGAGATCCGAGAAACGCACTGCAACGCCGCTTTGCTTCGAGTAGTCTTCCCACTTGTCCGGATCGTTCAGAAATTTCTTGAAGAACGCTTCCGCACCTTTTGCTGGTGGCCTGCACTCGAGCACGATTAGACGTCCGTTGCGCAGCGCGACAATCGCTCCGTCTTCTAATGTTACACGCAAGACATTTGCAAGGGAGGGTAGAGACAGTACTAGCGCGGCAAGAATTGCTATGGCGGGCCGGACAGCTTGGCGCGTACTGCACATGGGCATATACAATATATTGGGGCTTGCGCCACGTCAAGATGCGAATAATACAATCCATAGAAAAGCAGTCCGGCTGGGTATGGAATGGTAAAGGCGAAACTACCATGCACCTATACTGTGGGATAGATTTCCCGCAGGCGGTTCAAAACGTAGCGGTTGATGGATTCCGTCGCATCGGGCGCTAGCTCAATGAACCGGACACCGTAGGTTTTGTCATTGGTATTGTATTTCTGCGGTGCGCCGGTGGCGTGGATGACCTGGCCGACGAGGTGATGCCGCGGCTCGCCAGGAAGTGACAGGGTCATTTCTATGGTTGACGAGAAGTCGAACTGCGCCGGTGTGACGATCAGCGCGCCACCCGCACTAATGTTTACGAGGGATGCGTCGTAGCGTCGCACATGGACCTGGTCCTTCACATGCACGGTCAGGTCGGTCGGCACACGGCAGGAATCGCGGTATTTCGTGCGGCGCGAATCCACGGGCCGCGCCAGCACCAGCCCGCCACCAGCGCGATCGGGACCGCGCACGATGTGCGTGCGGTAGCTGTTGAAGCCGAGTTCGTCGTGAAACTCGAGCATGACCTGAAGGCCCTCGATCGGATACTCCCGGCCGGGAAAGGTAACGTGGATATGGGTCTTCTCCACGTGGAGGATCTTGACGAGGAAATGGTCGCCCGCGACACGAAGCATGCAGCGGTTGCCGACGTACAGTTCGTCATTGACAGAGCGCGTTGTACCCGACGTGGTCATGGTGCCCTCCCACAGAAAGAATACCATGCATGGCAGGGGGCGTGCATATGAAACTAAGGTGCGGACGGCGTGCCGGCTCGATTCAAAACGTTCTCGTAGAACGCGTGGATAAGAGCCCTTGCCTGGGCCGCTATTTCCGCCAAATCGCCTTCAATTCCCAATCGCCTTGACAGTTTCGCACGCTCGCCGGCTTCGGCCGGTAGCTGGCTCGTGGAACGACCGCGCTGGACACGCAGCCTATTCTCGATTGTGCGAAACAAGATATACGTTTCACGAAGTGCGGCGGCGTTCGCCTCTGCGATTGCCCCGATTTGCACGAGCGCGTCCACCGCATCGAGCACTTCGCGCTGGCGCACAGTGTGCACCTTGGGGGCGTGCTGAATTTGCAGCAGGCGTAGCGCGAATTCCAATTCGGCGATGCCGCCTTCGCTTTTTTTCAGACTCAACGGCGACGATGTTGTGACGATCTTCTTGCGAATGTCTTCGATGTTTGCAATGTTTTCAGAGGTGAGCGGAAGGCTATACGCCAGGTCCAACATTTGTTGTTCGATGCGCACTGCGAACGGCGTGTCGCCGCCGACAGCGCGGACCTTTACGAGTGCAAGCCGCTCCCACGGTTGCGCATCGTGACGGTAGTACTCACCCAATCGCGCATCACTCACAACGAGACTGCCTTTGCCGCCGTCGGGGCGCAGTCGCGCATCGACGTCATAGAGCTGGCCGTACATGGTCGGTTCTTTGAGGATGCGAATGACGTTTGAGGCCAGTGCCGTGAAATACTCGATCGGAGAGGCGCCTTCGATTGGGACTTCGGATTCGTACACAAAAATAAGATCGAGATCGCTACCGTAGCCAAGCTCGTGCCCTGCGAATTTGCCTAACGCAATCACGGCGAAACCTGCCTTGGTTTCACCGAATCGCTCAGCTACCCGTTCTCGCGCTTTCGCAATCGCGTAGTTGAGGCAAACTTCGGCGAGCAGCGTCAACTCGCGGCCTATCGACATAACATCGACGCCAAGTATGATGTCGCGCATACCGATTCGGAGCGTCTCGCCGGTGTGCAAACGATAGGGCGCAGCATCGCGGTCGTACGCACCCAACAGCCCGTCGAGTTGTTCAATCAAATCTTCGCGTGACGACGCGTGTTCGAGTGCGCTGGCGCGGCCAAACGTCTCGAACAGTCCCGGATCGCGGATGAGAAGGTTTGACAGGAATTCGCTATTTTCCACGAGCGCGACGAGGTGTTCGCTCAAGTCCGGGTTCATCTGCAGCGTGTCGTAAATCACGCTCGGTGCCCGCAGGTTCGAGAGGATCTGTGCAAAACGCATTAGTGTTGCTTCGGGATCGGACGCACGCGAGAGTGCCTTGAGCAGGTGGGGCGCGATCTTAAGGAATTGCTGTCGCACGTGCAGCGAATGCGGCCGTTCGCGCGGGCCTGTGTATAGGGAAAGCAATTCTGCGCGCGCGGCATCCAGATTTTTAAAACCGAGTTCACGCATTCCCGCCTTTCCCGCTTCTCCATCCGAAAGTGGATTCAGCAGATCGGTTACCCACAGATTTCCGCTGCCTTCGGAGGCAAGAAACTGATCGAGAATCTGGCGCGTGGCCGTTGCGCGATCGGAGTAATCGTTCATAAACGATGCGCCGTTCGTATATCCCAACTTGCGCGCAAACGAATCCAGCTCGGTTGAATCGGAAGGTAAACAGTGCCGCTGTTGACTGCCTTCAATCTGAAGACGATGCTCTACCTGACGCAAAAACACGTAGTTGCTTGCGAGCGTCTGTGCGTCGAGGGGCCGTAGCAGGTTTTGCTCACCGAGTGCCTTGATCGCGCGCAAGGTGGGTGGAATGCGCAATTCGGCCACACGGCCACCATTCAACAGTTGCAACATCTGCACGGTGAACTCGATGTCGCGAATACCGCCGCGTCCGAGCTTTACTTCGATTTCCGTCTCGCCGCGCTGGGCGATCTGCGCTTCCATTTGCCGTTTGCCGTTACGGATGTCCTCAAGCGTTTCATCGTCGAAGTATTTTGGAAATACGAAGGGGCGTGTGCGCTCGACGAAGCGCCCGCCGAGATCAAGGTCGCCCGCTACGGGGCGCGCTTTGATTAGTGCTTGCCGTTCCCAGGCATGGCCTTCGTTTTCGAAGTAACGTATCGCGCTTTCTACATCCACCGCCAAGGGGCCCATGCGCCCGTGCGGGCGCAGCCGCATATCGACGCGAAAGATTGTGCCTTCCGCCGTTTGATCGGTTAATACTTTAATGAAGCGTTCGCCGAGTTTTTGAAAGTATTCGGAATTGCTCAAATGCGACGACGAACCGCCCGTCGTTTCGCCCGTTTCGTCAAACAAAAAAATCAGGTCAATATCGGAGCTAAAATTCAGTTCGCGCGCGCCGAGCTTTCCCATGCCTATCGCGACGAAGCTGGCTTCGTTGCGCGTGTCGGCCGCCATCGGTTTTCCGAAGCGCGGCTCCAGTTCCAGCCGCGCACAGCGCAATGCAGCTTCGGAGGCGGCGTCCGCAAAGTTCGAAAGGTCATCTGCAACCGCCGCAACGTGACAGTGCGCGACCACATCGCGCGCGGCGATGCGCAATATTTCGCGGCGGCGAAAACGGCGCAACGCTTCGCAGCGCGAATCGAAGGTATCGAACAGATCGACGATGCTGCGCGCCTCGCGGACGAGGTCTTCGCGTGTGCGCGTTTGCGACAGGTCAGCGTCTTCCCAGAGATACATCATGTACTCGGGGTTGCGGCACACGATGTCGGTGAGGAAGTGGCTTTGCGCGAGTATGGTCGTGACGAGCCGCGTGTAAGCGGGTGCTGCCGCCATCAGTTCAAGATCGAGGTGCGGCGTGTGCGAAGCAGCCAGAAAACGTTCAAGACGCACGAGCGTAATATCGGGATCGGGGGATTCTTTCAGCACGGCGGCGAGATTGCTTTCGAGTTGCGGTCGGTCCGCGCTCAGCAGGTTATCGATGGAATGCGCCGCCGCTTCTGGATTGGTAAAAATAACGCGCAAAAAGGCGGGTCTCACGCGCCCCTCCGTGCGGCTTGCCAGAAGTGGGTGATTGATTCGCCCGCGTTTGTCAGCAATTCTTCGACGCGTTCGATTGCGTCGTCCAATTTCATCGGAGAATCGCAGATGCTGAACACCGCGTGGACGCCGTGTTCGTAGACGCTTTGATATCCGGGTCCCAGCGATCCTGCGAGTGCGACGACTGGCACGCGAAAGCGCCGCGCTACACGCGCGACCCCTACTGGCGTCTTTCCATTTACGGTTTGCCCGTCGATGCGTCCTTCGCCGGTGATGACGAGATCGGCGTTCGATATGGCCACGTCGAGTTGCGCAGCGTCGGCGACGAGTTCAATGCCGGATTGCAAGCGGCCGCCTGCGAAAGCCATGAGGCCCGCGCCCATTCCGCCGGCGGCGCCTGAACCGGGAATGACGGAGACGCCGGGTTTCAGTTCCGCTTCGATGATGGTTGCGTAATGCCGGAGTGCCGCATCGAGTTCTTCCACCATTTCAGGCGTAGCGCCTTTTTGCGGACCGTACACGCGGGATGCGCCGTTTTGGCCACAGAGGGGATTGGTTACGTCGCAGGCGACAAGCACTTCGCAGTGCGCAAGTCGTGGATGGACTTTCGATGAATCGACATGTGCAAGCCGCGCGAGCGCTGCACCGCCGGGGGGCAATTCGTTGCCATTTTCATCGAACAGTGAATAGCCGAGCGCCTGCGCCATACCCGCGCCGCCATCGTTTGTCGCGCTGCTGCCGATGCCGAGGATCATTCCGGTGACACCACGGTCCAGCGCCGCGCGAATCAATTCGCCGGTACCGCGCGTTGTAGCGACTCGCGGATCGCGCTTGTCGCGCGGGACGAGCGCGAGGCCGGATGCCGTCGCCATTTCAATTACTGCTGTGTGGCCATCGCCCAGCATTCCCCACATCGCATCGACTGGCTGGCCCATTGGTCCTGTCACGCGCGTCGTTTGCAGGGTGCCTTTCGTCGCGCTGACCAATGCTTCGACGGTGCCTTCGCCGCCGTCTGCCATCGGTACGCAGACGATTTCAGCGTTTGGACACGCGCGCTTCACACCGGCGGCGATTGCATTCGAAACGCGCGCGGCGGTTGCACACTCTTTGTACGAATCAGGGGCTATAACGACACGCATAGTCCGATCATAACAAAACACCTGCCGTGAAGTTGACATCGTGGCGCGCGCAACCGAAAATCTAGAGCTTGGTGTTCGGGCTGTAGTTTGTAGGTGCGACCCTCCCGCGCTGCGGGGGCATTTTCGGAGGGACTTATCATGCGTCTTTCACGCCGTCAATTTGTTGGTTTGATCGGTGCGGCCGGTTTGTCGGGCTGCGCGCGTTTGGGATTGGACAAAGTCGCGGACAAGGTGAAGTCGGTTGACATGATGCCGGGTTCGCCGGGCAAGGTGACTTTTGCGGTCATCGGGGACATTCACGTGCTGGATGCGCGCAGCACGGGCATCGTGAACAAGGCGATGGCGATGATCAACGCCAATAAAGACGTGCGATTCACGGTCATGTGCGGCGATCTCGCCACGGACGGAAACTGGCCGGAATTGAAACTTGCCAAGAGTTCGCTGGATCGCCTGGAACGGCCGTACTTCTCCATCCCCGGTAATCACGACGTCTGCATGAAAACGAAGGACATCTACGCTAACTACCGCAAACTTTTCGATGAGGCAGATTGGCGCAATGAAGACGAAGGCTGGCTGTTCATGGGCATCGACTCGACGAATGAAGCAAAATCGGACGTGAGCGTTCGCCCGGATCAGATCGAGTGGATTCAGGAGCAGCTCAAGAAGACAAATGGGAAGCGCCCGATCGCGCTGTTCTCGCACCACCCCTTCAACCCGAACACTAAATACCGCGTGCAGAACGCCGACGAAGTGCTCGGCCTGTTCTCCGGCCACAACCTCAAACTCGTCGCCGCCGGCCACTTCCACGGCAATCAGGAAGAAACCCGCGACGGGGTCCTATTTACGACGACTGCGTGCTGTTCAAGCACGCGCGACAATCACGACGGGACGACATCAAAAGGCTATCGCTTGTTTCACATCGAGAAGGAAACTATCACGACGGAATACGTCGAGGTGATGGCATAGTCTTGCCTAAGGCTGAAAAGTCAAGACGCCTTGGGATGAAGTCTTCTGTATGGCGTGATCTTTTTGAGTGCTGGAGCAAGCTTTTTCTCGGCGACTTCCGTGTCATGCGCAGCTTGTGCGCGCAGCCAATAACCGTTCGACAGACCAAAATACCGGCAAAGGCGTAAATCGGTGTCCGCAGTGACAGTCCTTTTTCCCGATACAATTTCGCCAATGCGTTGTGCAGGCACGCCAATCTCTTTCGCGAGGCGATACTGCGAAATGCCCATTGGCACGAGAAATTCCTCTTGCAAAAGTTCCCCGGGAGTAACCGGTTTCAGTCTAGGCATAGTGAAGTTCCTCTCAATGGTAGTCTACGATTTCGATGTCCGCGGGGCCGGCCGCAGTCCAACGAAAGCAAATCCGAAACTGATCGTTCACACGAATACTAAATTGCCCTGCCCGGTCGCCTTTGAGTGCTTCCAGCCGGTTACCGGGTGGTACGCGCAAGTCGTCCAGCCTAGCCGCGATTTCCAATTGCCGGAGCTTTCTCCGCGCGATCGACTCTATGTTGATAAATCGTTTGACGCGTCGTCCCTCGGCGAGTACTTCAGTGTCGGCGCAGTTAAACGATACAAACATTTGGCACATAGTAACGCACCGCGTGATTAAAGTAAAATCCAAACATAAACGGATAAGGAACAGAAAATGCCGAAAAGGTTCAACGCCGTCATTCCGCTATTGACCGCCTTATATCTATCTGCGTACATGAGCATCTCTGTAAAGGCTGAAATTAAAGCCTCATCGGAAACGGTAAACCTGTTTGACCGCTCCAATCTCATGGCGTGGTGCATTGTGCCGTTTGATGCGAAGAAGCGGGGGCCGGAGGCGCGGGCGGAGATGCTCGCGCGGATGGGGATTTTCAAATTTGCTTATGATTGGCGCGCGGAGCATATACCGACTTTTGATGAAGAACTGGACACGCTCAAGCGTTGGAACATTGAATTGAGCGCGTTCTGGTTTCCGGGTGCGTTGAATGATGAGGCGAAAACCATTCTCGATGTGTTGAAGCGACACAATGCAAAGACGGAGCTTTGGGTGTCGCAGGGATACGGCGACGTGCAGTGTACTCCGGAGGAGCATAAGCAACGGGTGGAGGCGGCGGTAGCGGCGCTGCGTCCGATTGTTGATGCGGCTGCGGAGATCGGCTGCAAAGTTGGTTTGTACAATCATGGGGGCTGGTTTGGCGAACCGGAAAACCAGATTGAGATTCTCAAGGCGTTGAACGCACCGAACGTCGGCCTTGTTTATAACCTGCATCATGGACATCCGCATCTGGATCGCTTTCCCGAATTATTGAAAGCGATGATGCCATACCTCTACTGCGTGAATCTCAACGGAATGACGAAAGACGGCGAAGCGAAGGGCGAGAAGATCATGCCGCTGGGCAATGGCGAACTCGATCTCGCCCTGCTGCGCACAATTCGTGATAGCGGTTACAAAGGGCCCATCGGCGTGCTCGGCCACACGATGGACGACGCGGAAGAAACGTTACTCGACAATCTCGATGGCCTCGATTGGCTTGTGCCCCAACTCGATGGCGCGCCACCGAAGGGACCGCGCCCGCCATTGCGCGTAGGCGCGAAGAATGCGGCGTATGGTGTTCCAAGTATTTCGGATAAGTTCGGACTTGCCATGCACGGGAGCATGCTCGAACCCGTTAAGGATGAATATAGAATCGCGCCGATTACGATCGAGTGTCTAGCGAAACTGAACAGCAAGGCGGGTTACAACATTCTCGTGGCAAGTGACACCAAAGCGTCCGGCGCGCACTGGGAAGTTTTCACGGAAGCGGGTAATGGACAGCTTGCGTTTTACACGCCAGGCCTGGAGCCCGATCACACGCGCACGAGCAAGGACATTTGCGACGGGAAGTGGCATCACGTCGCGGTGCAATACGATAAGAATAAGATCGCAATCTACATCGATGGTGAAAAATCCATGGAACAGCCGGTGCAGTCCAAGGGAATGCCGGCACAGCCTGCTGGTCTTGGCATTGGCCGACTCGTGGAAGGTGGCTTTTTTTGCGATGGCGATATCGACGATGTGCGCATCTCGCGTGGTATTCGCGCGGTCGAAAATTCAAGCGCTCCGGCCACGAAAGATGACACAACGATCGTACTCTGGAATTTCGACACGCTGGTTACTTCACGGGTAACCGCGCGCGCGGAGATTGAAGATCCGGCGCGGCGCGCAGCATTGCCAGAGTTTCAGATCATTCCTGCCGCAAACGATGCGGCGCTTGCGCCCGCGCAAGACCTTGCGAGCAACTATTACGGTACGTGGGGTCGTTCGCACGGTGGTAATACAAACGCGCGTTTCGCACCTTCCACGCAAATTACAAAGGCGAATGTTGCGCAACTTAAGAAGGCGTGGGAGTATCGCTCAGGCGATGGCCCTGCGAATGTGCAGTGCAATCCCATCGTGGTTGACGGTGTGATGTATGCGCCGACTTCTGGTCAACACATCGTTGCGGTAGATGCGACTAATGGCAATGAAGTGTGGCGTTTCAAGCCGGGGGGGCAACCTGCATTTCGCGGGCTGACCTATTGCGCGGGTGCGGGCGAAATGAGTCCGCGCTTGTTGTTTTGTTCCGGCGATGCGTTGTGGTCGCTTGACCCCAAATCGGGAAAGCCCAGTGATGACTTCGGCGATCACGGGAAAGTCGTGATCGGCGAAGTCCGCATTGCGCCGGCAGTTTTTCAGAATGCGATCATCTTAGCGAAATATTCGCGCGATGTTTCGGCGTATGATTTGAAAACCGGCAAAGAACTCTGGACTTTTCACACGATCCCGCAAGACGGCGAATACGCGCGCGACACGTGGACCGACCCCGAAGAAGGCGCGAACTGTTGGGGTGGCATTGCGCTTGACGATCAGCGCGGCATGGTGTTCGTTTCTACGGGATCACCAAAACCGAATTTCGCGGGAAACACGCACACGGGACAGAACCTGTTCGCCAACTGCGTGATCGCGCTTGATGCATTGACTGGCAAACGGCTCTGGCATTTTCAGGAATTGCGTCACGACATTTGGGATCTCGATGTCCCCGCGCCGCCTATCCTTGTGTCGCTTGAACGCAACGGGAAGAAAGTGGATGCCGTTGCGCAGTTCACAAAGATCGGCAACACGCTCGTGCTCGATCGTTTGACCGGCGAAAGTCTGTTTCCGATTCGACTGCGCCGCGCGCCCGTTTCTACTGTGCCCGGCGAACGCACCTGGCCGTATCAACCCGACGTCGAGTTGCCACAACCTTTCGCGCGGCAGGTCTTCACGCTCGACGACGTGACGGATCGCACTGACAATGCGCGCGCGCACGTGATGAGCCAGCTAGCCAGCGCAAGTCTCGGCTGGTATCAACCGATGATCGAGAACAAACCCGTAGCGCTTTACGGTTTTCATGGCGGCGCGGAGTGGACAGGCGGCTGTTACGATCCGAATACGGGCCGCGTGTATGTTTCGAGCAATCACGTGCCGTGGATCGTCACGTTGTTTCGTCCTGACGATGTCGTGCGTGATCCGAGCGCGCCAAAAACGAAGGGGCAGGAAATTTACGAAGCGAATTGCCTGCGCTGCCACGGGCCGGATCGCTATGGCGTCGGCACGAATCCACCGCTGCAGGGGTTAAGCCGCCGCATGAAAGACGATGACGCGCGCAATCAGATTCGCAACGGTAAAAACATAATGCCCGCGTTTCCGTCGTTCACCGACGATGAAGTGAACGCGGTACTCGATTTCATCTTCCTGCGCGACGTGCCTGAGTCCGCAAAGCGCCCCGCAAACGAAGGCGGCGTGCCGCGCTTCACGCACAATGGCTACCCACGCCTGAGTGACGACGAAGGCTATCCCGGTTGCAAGCCGCCTTATGGGACGTTGAACTGCATCGACCTCGCATCGGGCAAACTTGCGTGGCAGGTTCCGCTTGGCATTTACCCGGACCTGGCTATATGGGGAGACGACGACACCGGCGCCGAAAACTTTGGCGGGCCGTCGATCACGGCAAGCGGAATTATTTTTTGCGCGGGCGCTGCCGATCTGAAGATTCGCGCGTTCGATGCAGAAAACGGCGCAGTGTTGTGGGAGGGCGATCTGCCCTTCGGCGGTTACGCGCCGCCTACAATCTACGAAGCCGACGGAAAACAGTATGTAGTCATCGCGGCCAGCGGCGGCGGAAAGCTGGGCACGCAGACCGGCGATGCATACGTTGCGTTCAGCCTTTAAGCCGATTGACTCAATATCCATCACGCACTAGACTGAAGAGTACGAATGGCGGGCGAAGGGTTGCGCTTGCCGGGAGGGCTGTAATCATGAAAAAGGTATTGGTGCCGCTTGCGGAAGGCTTCGAGGAAATAGAGGCGATAACCATCATAGATTTGCTACGGCGCGCGGATGTGGAAGTTGTGACCGCGAGCTTGAATGGTGTGGACGTGAAGGCCGCGCATGGGATTACCGTCCAGGCCGACAAGACGCTTGATGATGCGATGAATGACGACTACGACATGGTCGTGCTACCGGGTGGGATGCCGGGTGCGGAAAATCTGGATCGCGACGAGCGTGTGCATGCCGTGCTGCACAAGATGGTGGATAGCGGGAAGTATGCCGGAGCCATCTGTGCGGCGCCTAAGGTGTTCGCGAACGCGGGAATTCTCAAGGGCAAAAAGGCTACGAGTTATCCCGGGTTTGTGGACAAGATGGGTTTGTCCGATGTGACTTACACCGGCGCGCCGGTGCAGTGCGATGGCAAAATCATCACGGGGCGCGGTCCTGGTACGGCGCTGGATTTCGGGCTGACTTTGATTGAAGCGCTGGAAGGTCGGGAGAAGCGTCAGTCGGTGGAAAAGGCGTTGGTGCGGAATTAATCACGGGCGAGACGCCCGTGCTCCTTTTTTGGCGTGGTCAATTTTTGGTGAAAGTGTATTTATGGCGAAAGCGCGTTCACATATTCCGGACGGGTTTCAGGCCGTAGTGCCTTATTTTCATGTGGACGGCGCGGCGAGGTTTCTCGATTTTGTGAAGGCCGCGTTTGACGCGGAGGAGACGTTTCGCGGATTAACGCCGGACGGAAAGATCATGCATGCGTCGGCAAGAATAGGCGGGGCGGCGATCGAAGTGTCGGATGCGACTGCGCAGTGGGGTGCGCTGCCTTGTGCGATCCATTTGTACTTGCCAGACACCGATGCTGCATACCGGCGCGCGCTGGATGCGGGTGCGACTTCGCTATACGAACCGGCGGATATGTTTTATGGCGAACGCTCCGCTAGCGTGACCGATCCGTTTGGAAATAAGTGGTACATCGCGACACATACGGAAGATTTGACGGAAGAAGAAATTGAAAAACGCCAACAAGAATTTATGAAGAAGCAGGCGCAACAGAGCCAACAACAGTAGCGCCAATTACGCTTAGCAGGAGTAATAGATGTTTTATTCAGGTATTTCGGACGAAGCAGGCAAATCGATTGAAGCGCAGATTGCCGCGCATCAGGAACTTGGTTGGGAACACCTGGAGTTGCGCCTTGTAAACGGCACCAACTTCACGATGGTCTCCGATGAATTGTTCGAGGAGGTTGTCGAAAAAGTTGGCGCGGCAGGAATGAAGGTTTCTTGCTTCGGCAGCGCGATTGCGAACTGGGCACGTCCGATCACCTGCGATGCGAATATCGATGTGGAAGATCTCGCGCGCGCGATTCCTCGCATGCAACGTCTCGGCACGCAATTCATCCGGGTGATGAGTTATCCCAATGATCCCAAACATCCAATAGACGAACCCGCATGGCGCGACGAAGCGGTTAAACGGATGAAGACGCTTGCAAAAATGGCGGAAGACGGCGGCATCACGTTATGCCACGAAAACTGCAGCGGTTGGGGCGGGCTCTCCGCGGACAACAGCAACATTCTGCTCGGCGAAGTGAACTCGCCCGCGCTTAAAGTCGTGTTTGATACCGGTAATCCCGTGACCTATGGGCAGGATGCGTGGGACTATTACCAGACCGTTTTCAACGACATCGTGTACGTTCATATTAAGGACGCGAAGAAGACTGAGGGCGAAGAGTTGTACACCTATTGTGGCGAAGGTGATGGATATGTGCCGGAGATCGTCGCGGACTTGCTCGCAAAAGGGTACGACGGCGGATTTTCGATCGAGCCGCATCTCGCGGCCGTGATTCACACCGGCCAAGGCGCAGCCAGCGAAAAAGCGTTGCACGATTCCTATGTGGAGTATGGGCGACGGTTCATGAAAATTGTCGAAGGGGCAAAAGCGCACAGCGCATAACGGGAGGACAGCGGACATGGGGAAGGCAGTGCGGTGGACCCAGATCAGGGCGTTTATTGGCGGAGTGTTCGCGATCGCGATATTGATTCTGTTTGCCGCCGCCGCCACGGGCCTGTTCGGCTGGAACATCCCGATTCTCTCGGACATCGCGAGCGCAATCGGAATCAGCAAGGGGTGAGCGTTACCCGCTGCGGCTACGTGTCACGCGTCGGGTTTGACGCAATCTTCCAGCGTTTGTTAAGATTCCCGACTACTCGGTGGGCGGCTAGCTCAGGTGGTTAGAGCGCCGTCTTCACACGGCGGAGGTCACAGGTTCGAGCCCTGTGCCGCCCACCATTTTTCCTATCGTTTAACCTTTTCGTAATATTCGGCCCGCACACTTCCGCGATTGAACTGAATAAGGAATTCTTTCATGGGCGATTTACCATCGGGTCCCGCCGTGGTATTGTTGAGCGGCGGGCTGGACTCCTCGGTGTTGCTGCATTATGTGGTTAGGACTTTGGGGCGTGCGCCGGTGCATGCCGTAAGTTTTAATTATGGGCAGCGGCATGCGAAGGAAATCGAGTGTGCGCATTGGCAGACCGATGCTGTCGATGCTGCTGCGTATCGCGTGATTGATGTCACTTTCTTGGGTGAGTTGGTGAAGGGCGCATCCGCACTGGTTACGGGTGGCAAGGTGGTGCCCGACTTGAGCGACTTACAGGAAAGTCAGCTCGATCAACCGCCGACGTATGTGCCGAACCGCAACATGATCTTACTGTCCGTTGCGGCGGCTTATGCAGAGACGCAGGGTATTCGCGACATTTTCTACGGAGCACAGGCTCTGGACGAATATGGCTATTGGGATTGCACGACGGACTTTCTTGCACGCGTGAATGCGGTGCTTGCGTTGAATCGTCGCGAACCGATTACGGTACACGCGCCCTTTATTCATAAGAAGAAGGTGGAGTCGGTGCGGCTTGGTGGGGAGCTTGGTGTGAATTTCGGATACACGTGGTCGTGTTATCGCGGTGGTGAGCGCGCCTGCGGTACCTGTCCAACCTGTGTCGAACGGTTGAAGGCGTTTGATGAGGCGGGGGTAAACGATCCGCTGCCCTATGCGAAGACATAGCTATTGACAAAAACAAATAGCGGGCGCTGTGTGCTGCGCCCGCTATATGCAGTAGTGGTGGTCGTGTGCTGGAGAAACTATGCGATAGCCATTGCCGCCTGAGCGTCGGCTACACCGTCTGTCCCAATTCCTTTGAGTCCGAACTTCTCGACCAATACGTTTAACACGTTCGGCGTGATGAACGCGGGCAGGGCCGGGCCAAGCGCGATGTTCTGTACGCCGAGATAGAGCAGGGTCAGCAATACCGCGACTGCCTTCTGTTCAAACCACGAAATAACCAGCGTCAATGGCAGATCGTTCACGCCGCAGTTGAACGCCTTCGATAATGCGAGCGCTACCTGTATGGCACCGTAGGCGTCGTTGCATTGTCCCATGTCAAGGAAGCGCGGGATGCCATCAACCGATCCGTATTCGTGATCGCGGATACGGTATTTGCCGCATCCGAGCGTGAGAATTACAGATTCATTCGGCAGCGCGTGCGCATAATCATTGAAGTAATTGCGGCCGGGTTCCGCGCCGTCGCATCCGCCGATAACAAAGAAACGCTTGATCTTTCCCGATTTCACCGCGTCCACAACCTTGTCGGCCAGGCTGAGGATCACGCTATGGTGAAATCCAACAGTGGATTGCTTAAACGTTGTTGGTTTCAGTGGGCCGATCTCGAGTGCTTTCGCAATCACCTGTGAGAAGTCGTTCGTTTTGATCCGGGTTGCGCCCGGAACGGCGGTAGCGCGCGTCGTGAACAAGCGGTCGATGTAGTTGCTGCCCGCCCAGGGAATCAATACGCAATTCGTGGTAGCAACCGTGGGACCACCGAATGCACGGAACTCGACGCGCTGTTTTTGCCAGGCGCCGCCGAAGTGTCCCGCGAGGTGCGGATATTTTTTCAGGCCGGGATACATGTGCGCGGGTAGCATTTCGCCGTGTGTATACACCTTGATGCCTTTGCCCGCACTTTGTTCGAGGATGTCTTTGAGATCGACCAGGTCGTGTCCGGTTACAAGGATGCCCGGGCCGTCTTGTATGCCTTCGATCACTTCGGTGGGCGCGGGTTGGCCGAACATTTCCACGTGGCCATGATCGAGCAATTCCATTGTCTTGTAGTTCATCCGGCCGCACTCGAGCACCATTTCGAGCAGGCTCTCCATGTCGAAATTGACGTTCGTCACCGTCGCGAATAGGGCTTCTTCGATAAATGCTTCGACCTCTTCGTCGGTCTTTCCCAAGCGCCGCGCGTGATGTTTGTAGGCGGCCATGCCTTTCAGGCCGTAGAGCAAAATCTTTTGCAGCGATTCGATGTCCGGGTCTTTGCCACACACGCCGACTTCTGTACACGCGGTGCGATGGGCCGTTTGTTCGCATTGGTCGCAATGCATCAACGCCATGATTTCAACTCTCCTTCTTTTTTATTGTGCAAGTGCCAATTGTGACGGGACCAGACGCGAAATGTCCCTAATCGCGTCGTAAAAATCTTCCTGCGGCACTTGCAAGAGCGCAGCGCCGTACATCTCGCAAAAGCTTAGCGGCACGGAACCGCCGAAGTTTATTGCCGCCGCCATATACGCGACGATTAGCGGAAGGTATTCGCGCGCACTTGCGAAATACGGGTGCACGTAGAGCTTGCACAAACGCTGGGAAGAGCCGCCCTGAAACACTGGGAGTGCAAACTGTCGCGGTTCAAGCGGCGTGCTGTCGAAGACGATCATTGCGCGGTACTTCATACAATCCGAATCGATTAGAAAAGCGTCGAGGTTTTCGAGCGATAGCGGTCCGCCCAAGCGCTCCAGTGCGCGCGATGCGGTTTCCTGTGCGTGCGACATGAGGCATTGGCGAATGGTGAGACTGGCAACAGACTCCCTGCGTGCGCGGAGCGAATTCACTGCAGATCCCCTCTTCTGTGCATTGGGGAGACTCATTGGATGGCTCGCGGGTCGTTTATTCCCGCAGAGGGTTCTACGCCGTGATAGGTACTGCTATCAGACCCACCGCGGCGGCAACCATCGCGGCAATTGCCACGACTACCATGACCTTGTGCATCCACATCGTTCGGTCTCCTTGTCCGATCCCAAGCGCTCCCCGGAGGCGTCGGCCCCAAGCCGTCGCTTCCCCAGCTCCCCCGAAGCCGGTACTGCAAAGCCTTACTAGACGGGCAGGAGCAGGTGCCATGCCGAATATTCCGTAAAATTGCGAAAAAACGGTAAGTTTCGTAGCAACAGAGGTTTAATAAGCCGTAAGTAATAAAATTCACACATCTTTCGCGCGTAGCAATTCGTGCCCATTGAACACACATGTTCAGTACGACTATGCGTAACTTTGCTGGAACTCGCTGTGAAGTATGGGGTTTTAAAGATCATTGATGCGGGGTACAATGCTCTAGCACGCTGGGCTCAAGGCTTGTTCGAGGAGTGGGAATCATGGCCACATCGCTGTTAAAACCGGTGGAAAAATGGGACGCACACAAGGCGCGACACTTGCTTAATCGCGCTGGCTTTGGCGGACCCAGTGAACGGCTGGCGAAAGTGGTCGCCATGGAACCGGCCCAAGCCGTTGCCTATTTCGTCGATTACGAATCCAATGCCGGTGTGGCTGCGGCGCCGGACCAGTTGGTCAAGCCCAAAAGTCCCGAAGAATTGAAGCAACTGTATGCCGGTCTCGATGTCGATGCCCGGCGCAAGAAAAGCAACGAACTCCAAGCCGAGGAACGCGCGGCGATTCAATCCTTAAAAGGATGGTGGCTCGAACGCATGCACACCTCGGAGCGCCCGTTGGAAGAAAAACTTACGCTGTTTTGGCATGGACATTTCGCCACTTCCGCGCAGAAGGTGAAATCCTCGTGGCATACGCATCAATTGAATGACGTGTTCCGCCGCCATGCCACCGGAAATTTCAAGCAACTCGCGATTGAGGTTGGGCAGTCGCCGTCGATGTTGCGCTACTTAGATAATAATAAGAGCACGAAGAAACATCCGAACGAAAACTGGGCGCGTGAACTGATGGAGCTGTTCACGCTCGGCCAGGGGCAATACTCCGAGGACGACATTAAAGAATCCGCGCGCGCGTTTACGGGATGGACGGCGACCTACGAAAAGTTCGCTTACCGTTTCGATTATCACGATGGCGGGTCGAAGACTTTCATGGGTAAAACCGGCAACTTCGACGGTTGGGACATCATCAATATCATCTTTGAACAACCTGCTGCGTCAGAGTTTATTGCCGCAAAATTGTGGACGTATTTCGCCTACGATGAACCGGAACGAGATATCGTGAAGGGCCTGGCTGCGACATTGCGGGAAAACAATTACGAACTTAAGCCGATGCTGCGTGAAATGTTCGCTTCGCAAGCGTTTTACAGCGACAAGGCGATCGCGCGACAGGTGAAGAGTCCCGCGCAGTTTGTCGTGCAGCTTGCCTTCGACATGCGCTACGAGAATCCGCCGTATGCGGGAATGGCGCGCGCCTGCCAGTCGCTGGGCCAAGACTTGTTCCTGCCGCCGAACGTGAAAGGTTGGGACGGCAACCTCGCGTGGGCGAACGCGAACTCGATGCTGTTGCGCTATAACTTGCCGCAATCCTTGCTCGCCGCGAATGTTGCGAAGGATGCGCGCATGGAAGCGATGACAAAAAAGAGCGGTGAAAACGAGGCGATGACGGAAACGATGCAAGACACGATGAAGGGCGCGATGAAAGACGCAAAGGCCGATGACGAGCCGGAGCGTTGGGATGCGCGCGAATTTCTCCTGTCGCTTGGCTTCAACACGCCGAACGAGTGCGTAACCAAACTTGCGGAACATTTCTTGTGCGTGCCGCTTGCCGAGGAGCAACGACAAGTGCTGCTTGCCGCACTTGATTCTTCGGCCGGCCCAGACGCGCCGATGAACCGGAAGAACGTGAACCCGAAGAACCTTTTTGCCGCGATGCACCTGCTGTTGAGCACCGCGGAGTATCAATTGTGTTAGTGACAGAAGACCATAGTCAGTAGATATTAGATTGAAGAAAACATTGCGAGGTAGACGCCGATGAACGTCATCATTTCACGCCGTGGGTTTCTCAAGGGTGCGGCCATGTTCAGCTCGATCGGCCTTGCGCCGGCGTTTCTTGCGCACACGGCGGAAAGCGTGAGTGCGGAAGCGGCCCCGATTGCCGGTTTCAAGGACGGACGCATCCTTGTGGTCGTCCAGCTTGGTGGGGGAAACGACGGATTGAATACGCTTGCGCCGTGGTCGGATGATGCGTACTACCGCGCTCGGCCCACGCTTGGTTTAAAGAAGGAACGTCTTATTCGCATCACTGACGACCTCGCGGCAAACGACAAGCTCGCGGATCTGATGAAGCTTTACGACAAGGGGCAGGTGGGAATCGTGCAGGGCGTGGGCTATCCGAACCCCGATCGTTCGCACTTCCGCTCCATGGAAATCTGGCATACCGCGAGCGACTCTGATGAATTCCTCTCGCGCGGTTGGATTGGCCGCTACTTCGACAACTGCTGCTCAGGAACCGCGCGCCCGCAGGCCGGCGTGTCGCTCGGCAAGGATCGGCCGCAGGCTTTTGATGGAGAGAAGGGAGTCGGCGTCGCGTTTGAAGATCCGATGAACTTCGGCTGGAAACCCGGCAGGGCGACGGATACCGCCGAAAAGTTTGAGAAGATAAACGCAGCGTCGGCGAAGAAGAACGACACGCTCGATTTCCTCCGCCACACAACCTCCAACGCGATCATGAGCTCTTATGAAGTGAAGGAAGCGGCGCAGCGGGCGGGCTACGGCAAGAACGGACAGAAACCAAATGCGAAGGACCCGCTCCAAACAGTCGCGGCGCTTATTCGGGGCGATCTCCAGACGCGTATCTACTACGTGAGCACCGGCGGCTTCGATACGCATGCCAACCAACTTGCCACGCAGGATGGATTGCTCGAGCGCTTTTCGCAGTCGATCGCCCGTTTCCAGCAGACGCTTGAAGCGGATGGCAACGCAGACCGCGTGGTCACAATGGTCTTCTCAGAATTTGGGCGTCGCGTGGGCCAGAACGCGAGCGGCGGCACGGATCACGGCACCGCCGCACCGATGTTCGTCGTTGGCAAGAACGTGAAGGCCGGGCTTCATGGCGCTGCGCCGAGCCTGACAGATCTCGACGACGGCGATCTGAAGTATGGCGTGGATTTCCGCAGCGTTTACGCATCCATCCTGCAGGACTGGTTTCAGGCGTCACCGGAAAAGATTCTGCACCACAAACACGCACCGTTGCCCATTATTGCGTAACGTTTCCTGACAATGAGCTCTTGGATGGCGGGCCCTGACCCGCCTTTTTTATTTGGCACGTTGCAGGATTGCAAGAACGTTTGGCAAGTACTTTACTTGGGAACAGTCTGGGCCGTACAATTGCGCGTTCGTGAATGACCAACCATCGCGCAGGAGCAGGGCTTGAAGATCCTCATCGCGGAGGACGATGCGGTATCGCGTCGTATTTTAGAAGCGTATCTGCGGAAATGGGGCCACGATGTAGTCGTCGCAAAAGACGGCGCGGAGGCATGGAACCAGTTTCAGCGAGAAGATGCGCCGCGTCTTGCCGTGCTCGATTGGATGATGCCGGAGCTTGACGGCCTGCAAGTGTGCAGTAAGGTTCGTGCGCGCGAACACGCACCCTTCACCTACATTCTTCTTCTGACGGCGAAGGGTGAAACGGACGACATTGTCACCGCACTTGATGCCGGTGCCGACGATTATCTCACCAAACCTTACAACGCGATGGAACTGCGTTCCCGCATTGGTGCCGGAGAGCGCATCGTCCGCTTGCATGAGCAACTTGAGACGGCAAATGCCGCGCTAAAACGCCTGGCGCAGACGGATTTTCTGACACAGGTGTACAACCGAAGCGCGATTGTGCATCGGCTGGAAGAAGAACTGTCGCGCTCGGCGCGCTCAAAGGCCCCACTCGCGGTTTATTTGCTGGACGTAGACCATTTCAAACAGATCAACGACAATTTTGGCCATGCCGCAGGCGACCAGGCACTGATAGAAGTTGCACGACGCTTAAAAGAACAATGCCGTAACTACGATGTAACTGGCCGATATGGTGGTGAAGAATTTGTCGTCATCGTGCCAGGCCCAACACGCCAGGAAGTTGAAGCAATCGGCGAACGGATCCGTATGGCGATCTCGCGGACGCAGATCAGCGCGGATGACCTGGAACTCGGCGTGACCGTTAGTGTCGGTGGGATTTGGATTGGGGCGGGCGCTATGGCGTCGGTGGATGTGGTACTAAAACGAGCGGACGAACTGCTCTACGAAGCGAAGCGTAGCGGGCGCAATCGCGTCATCGCTGCGGGGTGGGACGATCCTTCCGACTTTCTCGCGGAGACTGCCCATTCCGGGTCCGGGATATAATGTTACCGCGACGAATCTCTTGCACATTTTAGCGTAGTCGTTATACTTCCAGCGTAGCGGGATGTCTTCCATTTAACCGACAAGGTAAAACGGCGATGAAGAAGATTAACGAAAAAAGCTGGGTATGGTGGAGTGTACTCGCGGTAGTTGCGTTAACGTTGTTTGGGCCATCAACGGTAGCCTATGCAGGCACTGATCACGGCTCTTCGATCCTCACCGAAATTAACGATATTCTTCGGGCCACCTGCGCAGCAATTCACTTGACTTAATAGAAGCGTTTGCCGTGCGACCGCACGTTCCATCTGGGAGATGAGATAGTGCGGCCGATTCTTTTTTCCATCGGTAAACTATTCGTCGGGTCCTACGCGGCGATGATGTTTCTTGCGGTACTGGTTGCAATTGGGGCGACGTTAGTTCGCGCGCGAGCGCGCGCATTCGACACATCGGAGCTCGCGCCTGCGCTGATTGTCGGACTGATAGGTGGATGGGTAGTCAGTAGAGCATCGTTACTCATCGATCCGGCTGCGCGCAATGCAGGGTGGCGCGTTTTCTCTCCGTTGCAGGGCGGCGGCGGATCGCTAACTTACTTTGGAATTGGCGCGGCGGTGGGAGTTGTTGCCTTTCTCTTGGTTCGCCGTCAGCCCATACTCGTCTTTGCTGACGCGTTTGCACCTTCAATACTGCTCGCTGTCGGAATCGCCAAGATCGGCTGCCTGTTAAGCGGGTGCTGCGAAGGCTCGGTCTGCACAAGCGCCTTTGGCATCGCGTATCCGTATGGAAGCATTGTTCACGAGAAGCACTTCGCAAATGGCATTATCCAGGTGCCGAGTGATCTTTTGCGCAGCGAAGCGGAAACAAAAAGCACGGAACACACGCTAGGGCATATACAAGCGTTGCGCTATGAAGCCGCATTTGCGAATCAAGACGAAAATTTCAGGACGCGCGCTATTACGCCCGAACTTGTCGACCGTGCCGCCAACTTTCGATCCTCGCCGGTCTGGCCCGTGCCGATTTGGACAAGTTTAGCCGCTATCGTGTGCGGCATTGCCGCGGAGTTTGTTTACAGAAAGCGTATACGGCAAGGGGTCACATTTGCGTTTGCGCTGTGTGCGTATGGCGCTATTCGCCTCTCGCTGGATTGGTTTCTCGCGGAGCGCAATTACGTCGTCGTTGGATTATCGGCTGCCCAGTGGCTTGGAGTAATCGCTCTAATCGCTGGAATCGCGATCTACTTAATTCCTCGATCAGTAAAACTCAATCCCGAATAGCTTCGCTTGGCGCAGCTTTAATGCGAGGATAACGGGCGCGCCGTTGTGGTTGAGTTTGTCGTCACCGCTCCAGGTCACCGGCAGTTGCAGGCCATCACCGATGATGCGGTCCGCAGTTTCGAAGGTGCGGCCTTCAATCACGCCGCCGCCGAATGTCCGCAATTGGGTCTTGATATAGCCGCTGGGTTTGACGGACGCATTGATTCGGATGCGATCACCGCGCGGGACTACCGCTACTGTTGCGAACTCGCCTTCCTCGTCGCACTGAAGCGCGACGAGCCGGCCTTTGGGCCAAGTCGCGATCCCGCCGACGCCTTGCACGCCGGGGAACAAACCTTTTCGTTTGTCGAACGCGCGGCCGGGATATTTGTGCGGAATGGGTTGCGCTCCGTAGGTTATTCCCCACTTGTCGCCCGCGTACTCGAGCAGGTTACCGCTGCACACGACGTAGCCGCCGTCCGGTGCGCCTACTGGCCCCAACTGCACCACCGGGCCACCGGGAACGCGTGACCACACGTCGCCATCGGGGCTTGAAAGCAACCAGGTTGCGCCACCATCGCTTTCCAACTCCCATATCCACGGTAGCATCACGTAGTTGTCGGGGATGTTTGGCAGTGTCGTTGCGCAGTTGGTATAAAACAAATGGCTTGGCGCCATGTCCGCGCCGGTGGTGACGATGATCTCCGGTTTGCTGAAGTGACGGAAATCCCTGCTCGTCGAGCGCGCGATGGAACGGCGGCCAACACCGATCCAACTGTCGATGTTTTCTTTTTCGAATCCGGGCGCCTTTTGATTGACTTGCCAGCCGCGAACTACTGCTACGTATTCTTTGCGATTCGGATCGTAGTAACAGACATTTTGTGTGTCGGCGTGTTGAACCATCAGCGGTTCGGGAAGGGAAGTCCAATTGAATCCATCTGGCGATACTGCGCCGAACACCGCAACCACGCATCGAAACCCGCCAACGTCTGTACGGCGAGCCATAGTGTCGACTTCGCCTGGATACTTCGCGGCGAAGGCGTCCCATTCTTCATCGGTGATGATGCCGAGATAGAACATCTTGTAGCGTTCGTCCGTCGAAGATGGATCGACGAAGACGGTGCCGCCGTGAAAACCGCGGACGGATCCATCTAAGTCGCCGCGAAAGACAATGTTGTTGTCCTTGTTGCCCGCGTATTCGATGAGGCCCAGCTTTGGAAACGTCCAAGTGATCGCGTCGGCGGATTCCGCGTAGGCAATGTGGCTGTTGTAACCCGGAAGGATTTTATCTTTGCTGCTGAAGGGTTCTGGATCGGCAGTCGCGCCGATGGTGTACCACGCTTTGTATTTGCCTTCATCGAAGACCTGTGCGGCGATTTGTCCCGGCTGGAATGGCACTTTCTCCGCTTGTTGCGCCACGAGCCGGATCCCACGCGGCATGTCGTACGTTTCAAATTTGGCGGGCCGTGTGCCATCCCCTTCGAGCCAAGCGCCAACATTCTTCTCTGCCTCAGTTGCGTCCTCCGCAACATCTACTTTCCAACCGAAGCTCCCTTGGCGCACATATTGCCAACTTGTGAAGTAGATGAAATTGCTCTTGAGTTCGACGGGTTCGCCGTAGAAGCGGTCGACTTGCGCGGCTGAGTTAAAACAAACGAGACACAAAAGAACTGCGCAGCCTTTTAATCGCATCTGAAAACCTCCCCCTTTATAGAAAGCTATGCGCGTTTGCTGCGCGAACGAAAGTTTGGCCGCCGTCCTTGTTTCTTTGCTGGCCCGGAACCCCGCCGTTCAGGCTTTTGCTCGTTGCTTTCCGGCGATTCCACTCTTGCGGAAGATGACAATTGTGATTTTGATCGTGCCGGTCGATTACTGCGCGGAAGTTTCTTTCCTGGACTGCGATTGCTCTTTTCCGAACTGCGCGCAGAAGCGTTTGTAGAAGCTTTGTCGTCGGCCAGCAACTGCTCAAATTCCTCCGGCAATTCCGCCTTAAATTGCAGCCGCCTTCCACTCACCGGATGCACAAACGCCAAGTAGTGGGCGTGCAATGCAAGCCGTTTCATCGGGTTTCCGTGCGCATCGTATTTTTTATCGCCGACGACTGGATGACCTGCTTCAGACAAATGCGCGCGGATCTGGTTCTTTCGTCCTGTTTCCAGTTTCACTTCGAGCAGCGAATAGTGGCGCGTGCTGCGCAGGGTGCGGTATCGCGTAATCGCCAGTTTTGACTCGTCCGACGGGGGCGCGCTGTGCATGCGCAAACTTTTGGGGTGTTCGCGAAGGTGAGAACGGATTGTGCCTTCGGCTTCGCGCGGCGTACCTTCCACGACCGCATAGTACTTTTTCTCCGAGTGCTCCCAGTTCTCCTGCAAGTCGCGTTTCGCGTCTTCCGTGCGCGCGAAGACCAGCAGGCCCGAGGTGTCGCGGTCGAGGCGGTGTACGATGAAGATACGCTCGCCGCGGTGGGGCCGGTCTTCCTGCACGTAGGCCATGACCTGCCGGTACGCAGTGCGGTGGGATTCCTTGTCTGTGGCGATGGTGAGCAGGCCTTCGGGTTTGTTTATGACGATGACGTGCCGGTCCTCGAATACGATTTCCGGCATTGTTACTTTGGATTTTCGTACCGGGGCCGGGGCGCCGCGCTCGATGACGACTCGGTCTTTGGGTTCGAGCAGGTGGTCGTGGCGCGTCACAGGGTTGCCGTTCACAAACACGGCGCGATGCTTGAGCAGTTGTTTGAGCACGGTGCGCTTGGTTTCGGGATATTGGGTTTGGAGGAACGCCATCAGGCGGGTACGTTCCTTCACAAGCAGCATGCGTGAGGATTTCATTAAATGTTTCTCCGGACTTATCAGGTTGGCAATCGCATATTCTACCTTGCTCGTGAACCGTAATCGACTGATTTGGCACTACTTGCGCGGCACGAAGCTACTGGCTGCTCTGATAGGTTCCGCTATCGCCGGAACCCGCGCCGGGATTGTTCGGTCTATGTTCGTATGTTATGATGTCGATTGCTATGCTG
The DNA here is from genome assembly GCA_020848835.1 of Candidatus Hydrogenedentota bacterium. Taxonomy (GTDB): domain Bacteria; phylum Hydrogenedentota; class Hydrogenedentia; order Hydrogenedentales; family SLHB01; genus JABWCD01. The sequence goes on along the minus strand of JADLHJ010000003.1, from coordinate 72,712 downwards.
CGGCCTTGTGCCTGTGCGGCCTAAAGTAAGGGCTATGCCTGCGTTATGAATGGTATTTTTAAGCAGTTGTCTCTCTGGATTGTCCTGCTCATCATTGTTGTCCTGCTGCTCACCCAGTTCGGCAATCGCCAGACGGCAAAGGGCCAGTTCTTGGCGAAGGAGTTCAGCCAGCAGCTTGAACAGGACAATGTAAAGTCGTTTTCGGTTGCCAAGAATGGGGACAACGGCGACTATACGATTAAAGGGGAACTCAAGCAGGAAGTCGATGGCCGGAAGAGCTTTAGCTTTACCGAAAACATCGAAAAATACGTCGAGGAATGGCGCGCCACTGCCGACCAAAAAGGCATTCAAGTCCAAGTCACGAATCAATCCTCGGGCATGCTGTTGACGCTGCTCATCAACATCGTTCCCATCATCCTCATATTCGCCGTCTTCTGGTTCTTCATGTTCCGGCAGATGCAGGGCGGTAGCAATAAGGCGCTGTCTTTCGGTAAGAGCCGTGCGCGTCTTGTGAACCATAGCGACAAGGTTGTCACATTTGATGACGTTGCCGGCGTGGACGAAGCCAAGGAAGAGCTTCAGGAGATCATCGAGTTCCTGAAAGAGCCGAAGAAATTCTCACGGCTTGGCGGAAAGATTCCCAAGGGCGTGCTGCTCGTAGGCCCGCCCGGATCGGGCAAGACGCTGCTTGCGCGCGCCGTCGCGGGCGAGGCGCATGTGCCGTTCTTCAGCATCAGCGGTTCGGACTTTGTAGAAATGTTCGTCGGCGTGGGTGCAAGCCGCGTCCGCGACTTGTTTCAGCAAGGACAGAAACACGCGCCCTGCATTATCTTCATTGATGAAATTGACGCGGTAGGACGGCAGCGTGGTGCGGGCCTTGGTGGCGGTCACGACGAACGCGAACAGACTTTGAACCAATTGCTTGTCGAAATGGACGGTTTCAATACGAGCGAAGGCGTCATTTTAATGGCGGCGACGAACCGGCCGGACGTGCTAGATCGCGCGTTGCTGCGCCCGGGCCGTTTCGATCGACAGATTGTGGTTGCGAACCCGGACATCAAAGGCCGCGAAGCGATTCTCGGCATCCATATTCGCAACAACGGTGTGCCCTGTGACGCATCGGTTTCTGTAAACGTCTTGTCTCGCGGTACACCAGGTTTCTCTGGTGCGGACCTTGCGAATATGGTGAACGAGGCCGCGCTTCTTGCCGCGCGTCGCAACCAGGACAAAGTGACCGCGCAGGATTTTGAAGACGCGAAGGACCGCGTGCTGATGGGGCCGGAGCGCCGCAGCCTGGTGTTAAGCGCGAAGGAAAAGAAGAACACCGCGTACCATGAAGCGGGCCACGTTATTGTTGGACGCTTTCATCCGCACGCGGACCCGGTCCACAAGGTGACCATCATCCCGCGAGGCCCCGCGCTCGGCGTGACGAGCATGATCCCGCTCGAAGACCGTTACTCCTACGCAAAAGAATATTGCTTGGCCGCATTGCGGATGATGATGGGCGGACGCGCGGCGGAAGAGGTCATGTTTGGCCAATTCAGCAGCGGCGCTTCCGGCGATCTGAAGAGCGCGACGGAACTTGCGCACCGAATGGTCTGCCAGTGGGGCATGAGCGAACTTGGGCCGATTTCCTTCGGGTCGAATGCCGAAGTGTTCCTTGGCCGTGACTTCATGCGCGAACGCGACTTCAGCGAGGAAACGGCATCCGCGATCGACAAGGCCATTCACAAGTTGCTCGAAGAGGCCTATGGCGATGCGAAAAAAATGCTGCTTGAGCATAAGGACATCCTTATCGCGCTCTCCGAAGAACTCTTCGAAAGAGAGACGCTCGACGCAGACGAGATCGACGATCTCATTCGCAAGCACGGCGGCGCGCACTTGCTTCCGCCCAAGAAGGAGACTCCTTCCGGTACGCCGCCTAAGGGCATTGAAATCGCGCCGGACAAGGTCCCCGCGCCAACGCCTGAAGTCGGCGGCGGCCTCGGGCCAGGCGATATGATCCCCGGCCCGGCGTGAGCACATTTATCCATCGTAGTTTAGTAACGCCTCCAATCGAAGTTGGGGGCGTTACTGCTTTAGTCCGCACAAGCCTTGCATGTTAAACCCGTCGCTAGAGCGAAAGACTTGTATCATGGGCGTGCTCAATGTCACGCCGGATTCGTTTTCGGATGGTGGTTTGTTTGTGAATTGCGATACAGCAATCGAGCATGCGCGTACGTTAATCTCAGATGGCGCGCGTATTGTGGACGTAGGCGGAGAATCATCCCGGCCGGGCGCAGGACCGACAAACACGGATGAAGAACAGCGACGCGTGTTGCCGGTGATCGAACGGCTTGCCGCAGACAACATTCCGGCTTCTATCGACACGTACCACGCCGATACTGCGCGGCGCGCGATTGCGCTTGGGGCGGGGATGGTAAACGACATCACGGCATTGCGCGGCGATCCGGCGATGGCAGAAGTGGTTGCGGAAGCGGGTTGTGAGATCGTCCTGATGCACATGCTCGGCACGCCGCAGACGATGCAGCAGTCGCCACATTACGAAGACGTTGTGGACGATATCTGCCGCTTCTTTGAAGAGCGCATTCGGTATGCGACCAAGATGGGCATTCGCGAAGATGCGATTTGGCTCGATCCCGGATTTGGGTTCGGAAAGACACCTGCGCACAACCTGGAATTATTGCGCCGCCTCGCGGAATTCAAGAAGTTCGGCAGGCCGATTTTGATCGGCACGTCGAATAAATCGACAATTGGTAATGTACTGAATTTGCCCGTAGAGGAACGCATGGAGGGCACGGCTGCCACCGTGGCTGTGGCCATCGCGAACGGAGCGGACGCAGTGCGCGTACACGATGTAAAGCGCATGGCGCGTGTCGCAAAGATGACGGATGCAATTGTAAGAGGGACCTTTGATGAGTGATCGTATGTTTGGGACCGATGGAATTCGCGGCGTGGCGAATATGGCGCCGATGACTGTCGAGACCGTGTTGAAAGTGGGACGTGCGGCGGGTTACCTGTATCAACAGGAGGCGCGGCGTCACACGATATTAATCGGTAAAGACACGCGCATCTCAGGCTATATGGTCGAGAACGCGCTGACCGCGGGCCTTTGTTCGATGGGCGTGAATGTATTGCTCACTGGTCCGTTGCCGACGCCGGGCGTGTCGTACATCATGCGCAGTTTGCGCTGCGACGGCGCGATCATGATCAGCGCTTCGCACAACGCCTTCCAATACAACGGCATCAAGTTTTTCGCGCGTGACGGCTTCAAGATCGCGGACGAAGTCGAGGATGAAATCGAGAAGCTGGTTACCACCGGCGAGATCGATAACATGCGTCCGACTGCGGGCGAGATCGGCACTGCGCGGCGCATTGATGACGCGGTGGGCCGCTACATCGAGTTTGCGAAGGCGACGTTTCCGAAAGGCATGCGGCTCGATGGATTGAAGATCGTTGTCGATACCGCGAACGGGGCGTCGTACAAATGCGGGCACTACACGTTTGCGGAACTCGGCGCAGAAGTCATCCCGATTCACAACAATCCAAACGGCCGCAACATCAACGAGAGTTGCGGTTCGGTGCATCCAGAAGAGATGCGCGCGACGGTTATTAAAGAACGTGCGCACGTGGGCATCGCATTTGACGGCGATGGGGATCGCATCGTGATGGCGGATGGTGACGGGCGCCTGCTTGATGGCAACGCGCTGCTTGCGATACTCGGGGTCGATCTGCTCGAACGCGACGCGCTGCCCGGAAAATCGATCGCAACGAATATCATGGCCAACGGCGGTCTTGCAAAATCCATTGAGTCCCATGGCGGCAGCGTCGTCTATACAAAAGTGGGCGATCGCTTTGTGGTGGAAGCGTTGCGCGAACAGGGATTGACGGTCGGCGGCGAGGCATCCGGGCACCTTGTGATGCTGGACCATAACGTCACAGGTGACGCGCTTATCGCGGCACTGCAAGTGCTCGCTACGATGATTCGCCGTGATCAACCACTTGCGAGTCTTGCGTCTGTGTATCACGCCATGCCGGAGGCGAATCAGTCGGTACCGCTCAATGGCAAACCTGTTCCAAGCGAGGATGCAATCGACGCCGTGCGCAAAGGCGCTGAAGACGAACTCGTTGGTACGGGCCGTATCGTGATTCGTCCATCGGGAACTGAACCGATCATTCGTATCATGGTGCAGCACGAAAAGGCGAAGGTTGCGGAAGGCCTGGCAAAGCAGTTGGCGAAAAAGATAGCCGCTCTTTAAATTTATTTCACCACGAAGACGCGAAGAACACGAAGCCTCAATACAGATACGGCTTGTTTCGTGTTTTTCGTTTCTTCGTGGTGCGTTCGTATTGGTTCTTTCCTTTGCATTTTTGCGGAGAATTACATGCAAGCCGAGATGACCAGCCATGCCATCGAAGAAATTCTCCACTCTTTCCCGTGGATGGACCCGCATACGCATATTGATGCGGCGCACCTTTCTGCACGCGGCTTGGATGATATTGTTCTGTATCACATGTGCGTGAGTGATCTGTACGCGGCGGGGTGTCCGAGCGGGTCTCGGGTGCCGGAAGACCGTGGCGAAGAGGAAGCGGCGCGGCGTGTTGAGGAGGCTATTCCGTATCTTGCGAAGGCGCATAACACGGCAATGTCGTGGGGTGTGCGGATCATTCTTGCGGACCTGTACAACTGGCATGCGCCGATTGACGCATCGAACTGGCGCAATCTGGATCGCTTGATTAAACATCATGCGTCGAATCCCTCCTGGCCGCGCGAGATATTGAAACGCGCGAACATCGCGCGGACGGGCACGGAGTTGTATCGCGGGCGCGACGGTTCTGCAGATGACCTGCTCGAATACGCGCTTGAATGGGCGTTTTTCGCGCGGACGCAGTGGGGCCAACCGGATATTCCGCTGTACGAGCTTGAGCGCGCGTGGAACGCGACGTCGCCGCAACAGCCGATTCCCGTAACTTTCGATCGCAAAGCGGCAGCGCCGTTGCACAAGACGATAAAGAGCGTCGAGGATATCGACGCGGCGGTCGCCCACTATTGCGCGCTGTTGCCTTATGGCAAGGTGAAAGCGACTGCGCAGCACATCTCCACGGACATCGATTATTCGATGCCAGATCGCGATGCCGTAAACACCGCGCTGAAGGCGCGCGTGAACGCCGGCGATCGTGAGCGCGACATTTATTCCAGTTACATCCTTCACCGGTTTCTCGGCGAGTTGGAAAAACACGGCGATGAAATCGTCTTCCAGTTTTCGCTTGGCGCGGAATCGTTGCCTTTTGAATCGGGATCGCGGCTAAGCCAGCGGACGATTGGGCAGCTTGCGGAGATTGTCGCACGCTATCCTCGGCTCAAGTTCATGTGCTTCCTTTCCAGCCGTCATGGCAACCAATCGCTGTGCACGCTTGCGCGCGAACTGCCAAATTTTTCGTTGTGCGGATACTGGTGGCACAACTTCTTTCCCGGCGCAATTCGGCAGGTCATGGAAGAACGGCTCGACATGCTACCGATGAATAAACAGATCGGCTTCTTCAGTGATGCGTATTGCGTCGAGTGGACCTACGCAAAGGCGGTCATGGTGCGCAAACTGCTCGCGGAAGTTTTCGCGGGCAAGGTGCAGTTGGGCCAATACACATTCAACGATATCCACGACATTGCCTACGGCATTCTGCATCAGTCTTCACGTGAACTCCTGGGAATGACGGCAAAGTCATAGGCGTGGTTAGCGCTTGCCCAGGCGGCCCTGCAAGGCAATTTACTTTGTGCCTTCTCCAATACGTCACCCCTCCCACTCTAATCGGCACTGCAAGAGAAGCAGTATCTATCCGTTAGCCCATCGCGTTGCAGTTTCTTCAACCACGGATCGCGCGGATCACACGGATCGAAATGCCGGGAAATGGCGAATCAAATACCCGATGCAAAACTTGAAGTGACAGCATTGCTACGCGAATTAAGCCATGTTGGTTTGACAGACGTGCGACTAATGCGCAACGGGAATCGAGGCGAACGCTCGACGATAAGACTGTAAGTCTGTGTGAAAATGAAAGTTACAACCGTTAAGGGGTTGCCGATTTCGAAATTGTACCGGATCGACAGACTAAACTGCTTGACAAATTGGGTCGCTTAATGTATTTTACCAAAAGGTTAATTAACCATATGGTAAATTAAATGTCCGCAGATCAACTTAGCATGACGTTTTCGGCACTTGCCGATCCGACCCGGCGGGCGATTCTGGCGCGTTTGGCGTCGGGCGAGACGACGGTTACGGATCTGGCGCGGCCTTTCAAGATGACGAAACCGGCGGTTACCAAGCACCTGAAGGTGCTGGAGCGGGCGCGGCTGATCGAGCGGGGACGGGACGCCCAGTGGCGTCCTTGCCGACTGAAGGCCAAGCCCCTCCGCGATGCCCACGACTGGATCGACCAGTATCGCAAGTTCTGGGAGGAACGATTGGACCGGCTGGAGGAGTACTTGCGCGAGTTGCAAACCAAGGAGAAGCAGGGTGATAGCAGTGAGTAATCTCATCACCGAGCCCGAGAGCCGGGTCCTGCTCATCCAGCGGACACTGGATGCACCGCGCGGGTTGGTTTACGAGGCATGGACGCGGCCCGAGCACCTCGTGCACTGGTGGGGCCCTGCGCACTTCACTACTCCGGATTACCTGATGGACGTGCGGCCTGGCGGCTTTTATCGAATCCACATTCGTTCCGGTGAAGGAATCGACTACTGGATGCAAGGCGTTTATCAGGAAGTGGTCGAACCGGAGCGATTGGTATTTACGTTCTCTTGGGACACGCCGCAGGGCACGCGTGGTCATGAGACGCTAGTCACGGTGCTGTTCGAGGAAGACGGCGACAAAACGAAGTTCAAGTTTCATCAAGCGGTATTCGAGTCCGATTCTTCACGCAATGACCACAGGACGGGATGGAGCGAATGCTTCGACCGGTTGGGTGCGTATTTGAAGGCGATGGGTGCGTAAGAGCAAAGCGGAGCTTTTCAAGAGCGCGTTACCAAGCTGGAGCTTGGTAACGAGTTGAATGAGCTTTGATTCGGATGGCGGCCTATGTTTCGCAATAGGTGTGCGATGCACAGAATCGGTCCTTTGAATCGTATATGCAGTGGCGAAGTACAAATGGAGAGGATTGTATTGTGAGTGAAAGCAGCGATCGGGAGATGGTTATCGAGCGTGTGATCGATGCGCCGCAAGAACTAATCTTTCGCGCGTTTACCGAACCCGATCACGTGAAGCATTGGTGGGGGCCGAATGGGTTTACGAATACGATTCACGAAATGGACGTACGGCCGGGGGGCATTTGGCGTTTCATCATGCACGGCCCCGATGGCACCGATTATCCTAATAAGATAGTGTACGTGGAGGTATCGCCGCCGGAGAGGCTGGTCTATGAGCATTCCGGCGAACGGCCTGACGGCCCGGTTGCGTTTCGATCGACGGTGACGCTCGAATCGAGCGGCGGCAAAACCAAGGTGACTTTGCGCGTCGTGTTCCCGAATGCGGTTGAATATCAGCGTGCCAAAGAATTTGGTGCAGTCGAAGGCGGTCAGCAGACCTTGGCGCGTCTGGATGTTTATGTGAAGGCGATGGCTGCTTAAGATCGAAGCGGAGCTTCTGGCGCGTGTGCGTTCCCAAGCCGAAGCTTGGGAACGAGTTGGGCAGCCGGAGCTTTGGAACGAGTTGGCGAGCAGGAATTGGCTGTCTGCTTGTTTGTTAGTTGGGCTGTTTTGGTGCAATTGCAATACGAAAGGAAGGACCATGCGTGTAATACCTTATTTGGATTTCAGTGGCCGCTGCGATGAGGCCATCGCGTTTTACAAAGACGCGATCAATGCGTCAGTACCATTCCTCATGCGCTTTAAAGATAGTCCGGATCCAAACTCGTGCGCTCCAGGATCGGAAGAAAAAGTGATGCATTGCAGCATTCAAGTCGGCGAGACGGAGCTGTTTGCATCGGATATGCAAGATTCCGGCAATACGAATTTCGCAGGCATCACGCTGACTTTGAGTGTGGACAGCGATGAGGATGCGGAGCGTTATTTCACCGCGATCGCGGATGGCGGGAAGGTTGTGATGCCTTTGATGTCCACTTTCTTTGCATCGAAGTTTGGACTCGTGGACGACAAGTTTGGCGTGCATTGGATGGTCATCCGGCAGAAACCCATGTAGGCGTCACGATCATGCTCACACCACGCATCAAACATCATCGCGGCATGACGGTCGCAGGGCACAACGTGCGCTATACGCATGCGACGCACGTGAACATCCCCGCGCAGTGGGAGAAGTTTGCGTCGAATATTGGGAAGGTGCCGGGGCAGGTGGGCGCGGCGTCGTATGGCGTGTGTTGGAACTTCGACGACAAGGGCGACTTCGATTATTTAAGCGGCGTGGAAGTGACGAACGCGCACGAGCTGCCGCAAGAGTTTTTGCATGTGGCCCTTCCCGCGAGCGACTACGCGGTGTTCACGCACGATGAGCATGTTTCGACGATTCCGGTAACGATTCAATATATCTGGCGCGATTGGATGCCGAAGGCGCCGCACGAGATCGCGGGGAGACCAAGTTTTGAGCGGTATGGAGAAGGATTCGATCCGAAGTCGGGGTTCGGCGATATCGAAATATGGGTGCCCATCGAGCGTTAGGGTAAACGGGACAGTTAAGGCTAAAGGAGAAGGTTAGATGAAAAAGGCGATTTTGGCCGTGGTTATCGCGCTGCTTATCGCGATTATAGCTGTGTTGGGGTTTGCAGCGACGAAGCCGGATACGTTCACGATAACGCGGAGCGCGACGATTTCGGCGCCGCCTTCCGCCATATTTCCGCATGTCAACGATTTTCAGAAATGGCGCGGATGGTCGCCCTGGGAAAATCTCGATCCGAATTTGAAGCGCACGTATTCGGAAAAAACCGCGGGCGAAGGCGCGACGTATGCGTGGGTCGGGAATAGCCAAGCGGGTGAAGGCAAAATGACGATCACGGAATCGAAGCCGAACGATCGGATTGTGTTGAAGCTTGATTTCGTCAAGCCAATGCAGGCGACAAACAAGGTCCAATTCTTATTTAAACCGGAAGGCGATGGTACGAATGTGTCGTGGACGATGGACGGCAATAACGCATTTATTGGAAAGGTGTTTTCTGTGTTTGTGAACATGGACGCAATGGTTGGCGGCAGTTTTGAGCAGGGGCTGGCTTCATTGAAGGCAGTTGCGGAGAAGGAAGCTGGGCACGCATAGCTGACAACTTCTGGCAAGAGCAAAGCGGAGCTTTTCAAGAGTGCGCTACCAAGCGGGAGCTTGGTAACGAGAAGAAAGGCGGGAGCTTGGTAACGAGTTTTAAACGGAAAAGGAGTGTGGCATGAGTTCGGTACGAGTACTGGTCGGTACGCGCAAGGGCGCATTCATTCTCGAGTCGGACGGCAAGCGCAAAAAATGGGACGTGCGCGGGCCGCACTTTGCGGGCTGGGAAATTTATCACATGAAAGGATCGCCGGTTGATAAGGACCGGATCTTCGTATCGCAGACAAGCGGATGGTTTGGACAGATCATCCAGCGCTCCGACGATGGCGGCAAGACGTGGTTCCAACCGGGTACGCCCGCAGGCGCGCCAACTACGACGCCCGAGGGCATGCCGATGGGCGAGAGCAACAAGTTCGTATATGACGAGGCCGCCGCGCCGCTGACGACGCACTTGTGGTACGACGGCACGCAGCATCCGTGGGAGTTCAAGCGCGTGTGGCATATCGAGCCGTCTCTTTCGGACCCCGACACGATTTTTGCGGGTGTAGAAGATGCGGCGATGTTTCGTTCGAAAGATGGCGGGAAGACTTGGCAGGAAATGTCCGGCCTGCGCGGCAACGGTACCGGCTCGCAGTGGGCGCCGGGCGCCGGCGGACTTGGATTACACACGATCATCATCGATCCGTCTAACGAAGACCGCATGTACGGCGCGATCTCTTCCGCAGGTTGTTTCCGCACGGACGACTGCTGCAAGACGTGGAAGACGATTACAAAAGGCCTGAGCTCTCTGTACATTCCCGATCCGAATGCGGAGATCGGACATTGCATCCACCGCATCGCGATGCATCCGTCGCGGCCGAACACGTTGTTCATGCAGAAACATTGGGACGTGTGCCGCAGCGATGACGCGGGCGAAACGTGGTACGAAGTGAGCGGCGATCTGCCGAGCGATTTCGGATTCCCGATCGACGTACACGCGCATGAGCCGAATACGGTTTTCGTAGTCCCGATCAAGAGTGACTCAGAACACTACCCGCCGGAGGGTAAGCTGCGCGTGTACCGCAGCAAGTCGGGTGGCATGGATTGGGAACCGATGACAAAAGGACTGCCGCAGGAGAATTGTTACGTGAACATCCTCCGCGATGCGATGTGCGTGGACAATCTGGACGATTGCGGCGTGTACTTCGGCACTACGGGCGGTCAGGTGTATGCGTCGCGCGACGGCGGCGATTCGTGGGATGCGATTGTGCGCGATCTGCCGCCAGTGTTGTCGGTTGAGGTACAGGTGCTGCAGTAATGGAGTGCCTCTGCTGTAAACACAACGTGCCCATGGAAGGCTCGCGGGTGTGTCCGATCTGCAACCACGCTTTCCGAGGAAACGGATGGGACGGCATCGATGCACATTGGAAAGCGAAGCATGAAAAGCGCAGCGTCCCCTATGAGCAATTCTGGAAATCATTGTGCGCTGGTCATGGCGCAAGCATGAAAAGGAAGTGAAACATGCAAGGCATCACCCCGTGTATTTGGTTTAACAACAACATCGAAGAAGCGGTGAGTTTATATACTTCGCTCTTTGAGAATTCTTCGACGGGCAATGTGATGCGCTACGGCAAAGAAGCGGCGCAAGCTACAGGTCAGCAGGAAGGCGCGGTGATGACGATTGTATTCACGCTGGCCGGACACGAGTTCATGGGCCTGAACGGCGGGCCTCACTACAAACTAACGCCGGCGATTTCTTTCTTTGTGAACTGTGCGACGGCGGAAGAAGTGGACAAGCTTTGGGAAGGACTATCGAAAGATGGCATGGCGCTTATGCCGCTGGACAAATATCCATTCAGCGAGAAATTTGGTTGGTGCCAGGACAAGTTTGGCGTGTCGTGGCAGATCAATCTCGGTGCGCGCCCGCAAAAAATTAGTCCGTTCGTGATGTTTTACGACAAGAACCACGGCAAGGCCGAGGAAGCGATGACCTTTTTTGTTTCGATCTTCGAGCATGCGAAGGTTGAAAGCGCGATGCACTGGGGGCCAGATCAGCACGATCCCGAGGGAACGTTGATGCTGGGCATTTTCACGCTTGACGGCTATGAATTTCGCGCGATGGATAGTGCGTATAAGCATGAGTTTCCGCTGACCGGGGCGATTTCATTCTTTGTGAACTGCGAGTCCCAAGCGGAAATCGACCATTATTGGGACAAGCTTTCCGGCAGCGGCGGAAAGGAAAGCATGTGTGGATGGCTGGAAGATCGCTACGGCATATCGTGGCAGATTGTGCCAGCGGCGCTGGGCAAATGGATGGAGAACCCGAAGACGGCGGCGCGCGTGCATCATGCGGTGATGCAGATGCGGAAGTTGGATTACAAGACGCTGGAAGACGCGGCGAAATCGGCGTAACAAGGTAAATACGCAATGGCGCCGAGCATCAAAGATTTCAAAGTGTATATGCCCGCGAAGGATTTCGAATTGTCTCAGCGGTTTTACGCGGCGCTGGGTTTCACCTTGTCAAAAGGTTTCGGCGATACGGTCGATTGCGAGCTGAACGGCTTTCGCTTTCGGTTGCAGAATTATTATGTGAAAGATTGGGCCGAGAATTTTATGGTGGTGATGCCTGTTGACGACGTTGAGGAGTGGCATCGGCACGCGCTTCGCGTCAAAGAAAGCGGTGGATTCGATACCGTTCGTGTGATGCCGCCCGAGACTGTCGAAAAAGAATGGTCGGTGTTGCACGTTATCGATCCTTCGGGCGTGCTGCTGGTGTTTGTGCAGTAAGGATTGGAGTGGGTATGGCTGCGATTCGGGTTTCTTTGCCAACACATCTGAAAACATTGTCGCATGTGGACGGCGAAATCGTCGTAGAAGTTGACGGCGCGGTGACGCAACGCACGGTGATTGACGCGGTGGAATCGAAGTACCCGATGTTGTGCGGGACGATTCGCGATCATGTGACAAAAAAGCGCCGCCCGTTTATACGGTTCTATGCGTGCGAGGAAGATCTATCAAATGAGGATTTGGACGCGCCGTTGCCGGAGGCCGTAGTGAGTGGACAAGAAACGTATTTCGTTATCGGCGCGATGGCGGGTGGATGATGATGTCGAATGAGTCAGATACTTCGCTGACGCCGCAGGAAATCGCGCGGTATAGCCGGCACCTGATCATGCCTGAGGTGGCAATGGATGGGCAGAAGCGGTTGAAAGCCGCAAAGGTGTTGCTCATTGGCGCGGGAGGTTTGGGATCGCCGCTGGGTTTGTATTTGGCTGCGGCCGGTGTTGGAAAGATCGGAATCGTCGATTTTGATGTTGTCGATTATTCGAATCTTCAGCGGCAAGTGATGCACACCACGAACGATGTGGGCCGAAAGAAGATCGATTCAGCGGCAGAACATCTATCCGCGATAAATCCAGAGATCGAAATAGTGAGGCACGAGACACGCATCACTTCCGATAATGCGCTTGGATTGATCGAGCCTTACGACATTGTCATCGACGGCACGGACAATTTTCCGACGCGATATTTGACGAACGACGCATGTGTCCTGTTGGGAAAACCCAATATCTATGGCTCGATCTATCGATTCGAGGGACAGGCGTCGGTATTTGCGACAAAGGGCGGGCCCTGCTACCGCTGTTTGTTTGCGGAGCCGCCGCCACCCGGAGCGGTGCCGAGTTGTGCGGAGGGCGGCGTACTAGGGATTTTGCCGGGCGTGATCGGTTGCATCCAGGCAACAGAAGCAATCAAGTTGATATTGGGTAAAGGCCGCCCGCTGATAGCGCGATTGTTGCTTTACGATGCGATGGAAATGAAGTTTCGCGAGGTGAAGATTAAGCGCAATCCGGAATGTCCGATGTGCGGCGACGACCCAACAATCAAAGCGCTGATTGATTACGAACAATTTTGCGGTGTGCGTGGTGAAGAGACGGGAGCAGCCCAAGTGGAATCCAGTTTTGAAACGACCGTTGAAGATGTGAAAGCGCGTCTGAATCGCGGCGATGATTTTGACATTCTCGACGTGCGAAACCCAGAGGAATGGGCGATTTGCCATATCGATGGTGCCAAGCTGATTCCGCTGGGGGAGTTGCCGATGCGAATGCACGAGCTCGATAAATCGCGCGACATTGCGGTGCATTGCAAAGGTGGTGTACGTAGCGCCAAAGCGGTCGGGATCCTACGTGAAGCGGGATTCGCGAAGGTCAAGAACGTGCAAGGCGGAATACTCGAATGGGCGCGCGCGATCGATCCGTCGATGCCCACGTATTAAGGCAAATACAATGAACGATTGTGACATTGTGACGAAACGGACTATGAACGCACCGCGCGAGTGCGTGTTTCGTGCGTGGTCCGACGCCGCGCTGCTGGCGCAGTGGTGGGGGCCGAAGGGATTCACGAATACCTTTCATATTTTCGAGTTTTGTCCTGGCGGCGCGTGGAAATTTACGATGCACGGGCCCGATGGGACGGACTACCACAACGAAAGTGAGTTCGTGGAAATGCGCGCGCCCGAGCGGATTGTGTTCGATCATCTGAGGCCCATGCATCGGTTCCGGGTCACGGCGAAATTTGAGGACGCGGGCGGAAAGACCGCCGTTACATTTCGGATGATCTTCGATACGGCGGAGGAATGCGAATGCGTAAAGGGATTTGTGGCGGAAGCGAACGAACAGAATTTCGACAAGCTCGAAGCGGTTTTGGCGGCGATGCCGAAGGATCACTAATTATCATGGCGCTACACAATCATGGAACTGCCGTAGCTTCGGAGCGCGTCCTCATTATCACGCGCACGTTTGACGCGCCGCGGGAACTTGTGTTTGACGCGTGGACGAAGTGCGAACATGTTGCGCGGTGGTTTGGGCCGAAGGATTTTACGGTACCGCATTGCAGCATGGATTTTCGTGTGGGCGGTTCATATCGCTATTGCATGCTTGGGCCGGACGGCAAGGAGCATTGGGTCAGCGGCACTTATAAAGAGATCAAGAAGCCGGAGAAACTGGTATTCACGTGGGTGCGCGAGGACAACGATGGGAAGGTGTGGCTGGATAATGTCGTAACGCTGACGTTTGCCGATCGCGGAAACCAGACGGCATTTACGTTGAATCAACAAATATTCGAGGAGATTGAGCAGCGCGACGGACATCGCGGCGGCTGGTCTACTTGCCTCGACAAGCTCGCGGAATTTGTTGAAAACAAACATCAATCTTAATAACAGGATAAGGAGATCAATATGGTAACGGAGAACCCGGTAGCGACTGCGCAACCGAAATGGATGTATTGGCTGGGATGGGTACTGGCTGCCGGGCCCGTGTTCATGTTGTGTTTCAGTGCGTACATGAAACTCAGTAGGAACCCGCAGGCAGTGGACGGTTTCGCGAAGATGGGGTATCCGTCTGGGGCGTTAATGACGCTTGGCATTGCGGAGCTTGGTAGCACGATCTTGTATCTCGTTCCGCAGACTTCCGTGCTCGGCGCGATCTTGTTGACCGGTTACCTTGGGGGTGCGGTGGACGTGCATACGCGTAACGGCGATCCGATTGCGCAGGTTGCCACTCCGATAGTGTTCGGTATTTTGCTTTGGGGTGGTTTGTTTTTGCGTGATGCGCGGGTTCGCGCGCTGATACCTTTTAGAAGCAAATTGAAGTAGCAGGTATTCGATTACGAGCACGAGTACGAGTACGAGTACGAGCACGAGTACGAAAATTATCGTTCCTGACATTGGTGCAAACCGCAACCATTAGGAGTAATGGACATGAAATACGTCGATGGATATGTCATCCCCGTGCCGAAGAAGAATATCAAGGCCTACCAGAAGATGGCGTCGATGGCCGGAAAAATTTGGATCGAGCATGGCGCGCTGGATTACAAGGAATGCGTTGCGGAGGACATGTCAGCCAAGCATTGTCCGCCATTCACGAAGTTGTTGAAAACGAAACCGAGCGAGACGGTCGTGTTTTCCTACATCGTCTTTAAATCGCGCGCACACCGCAACAAGGTGAACATGAAAGTGATGAAAGACCCGCGGCTCGCCGTTTGGGCAACGAAGAAGATGCCCTTTGACTTGAAGAAGATGTCCTACGGCGGATTTACAACACTAGTCGATATGGAGAAGAAATAACGAGATATCCAGCGCGACTTGTGGACAGAAGCGGCCACATTGAATGCGGGGATTAAATTTCTTGCATTAGGAATATTCCGTACTTCTTTGCCCGTTGACCACGAAGTAAAAAGGTGTTTGTCAGCGGCCTATCCAATTTAGGAAGTAAAGGAGTTTAACATGTCGGTATTCACTGCCCCACTTGTGGGAACGTTTTGTTGGCCGGAGCTCTGTTCGGCAGACGCTGCGGCGTCGAAGAAATTCTATGAGTCGTTGTTTGGCTGGGAGCACGAAGATCATCACATGCCAGAGGGCGACTACTCCGTATTCAAAATGGAAGGCGAAGGCGTTGGCGCGATATACGAGATGCAGCCAGACCGGAAGCGGGCCGGTGTGCATCCGCACTGGAATTCCTATGTTGCGGTTGCGGACGCGGACCACATCGCCGAGCAGTGTGCGTTTCTCGGCGGCAAGGTATTGATGCAGCCGTTTGAAGCGGGCGCGGACCGGATGGCCAATCTGGAGGACCCGCTCGGTGCACGGTTTTCGATTTTCGAGGCGAGCCGTCAGACTGAGCCTATTCGTTTGAACGAGATGGGTACGTTGTGTTGGACAGAGTTGTACACGACCGATTTCGACCAAGCCGTAGCGTTTTACTCGGCGTTGTTTGGATGGCGTGCGGAGCCTTGGGAAGGCGGCCCGATGCCATACGTCGTTTTTCACCACAACGAACAGGAGTCGCGCATCGGGGGGATGCTGGAAATTACGGACGAGATGCACGCCACGAAACCGATGTGGGAGCCGTATTTTCAGGTAGAGGATGCGGACGCGACTGCGCAGCAGGCGAAGCAGATGGGCGCTAAAGTGTGCAAGGTGTTTGACGTGCCCAAGATCGGCAGGATCGCGCAGATTGCGGACCCGCAGGGTGCGATGCTCGCGGTGATTCATCCAGAATCACAATAGCGCAACATCTCTCGGAAGTTCGCGCTGGCGAATTCAAGACTGCGTAAACGCGGAACTCCAAACCTTGCAGCAAATCGCGCACGAGGGCGTTATTGAAGAAAATGGTCTGTTCCGATTAGGCTTCGGGACGGGCCATTTATCTTTCAGGAAAATACTCCGATGTATGTACGAAGGACTTACGCACCCAGATGTTCGGCTCGCATGTTTTTGGCGACCGCGATGGCGTTGGCTGCTTTTGTAGTAGTTGGTTTTGATGCGTTTGCGTCAGGCCTGACAGCGGGTGCGACGAAAGTTGATATCACGAACCGCGACGCGGGGCCTGTGAACGATCCGCTGTATGCGAAGGCGTTGGTGATCGGTGACGGTGCGACGAGGTTGGCGATTGTTACGGTTGATGCCGTGGCGCTGGGTGAAATTGGATACATCGGCAATGATTTTTTGCCGACTGTGCGTGCGGCTATCGAAAAAGAAACTGGGATTGGTCCGTCGAATGTGTTGGTAAACGCGAGCCATTGCCACGGCGTGGTGTGTAAGGACGTGGCGGAGCGGACCGTGCAGGCGGTGAAAGAGGCCGCGGCGAAGATGGTGCCGGTGGGCGTTGGCGCGGGGAGCGGTAAGGAGGATCGGATTAGCGAAAACCGGCGATACCTGTTGAAGGATGGGAGGCAGGCGGACAGCCGCCGCGCGTATCCGTTGCCGGCGGACGATGCGTACGCGGAAGTCGGGCCGATCGATTCGGAGATCGGTGTGTTGCGCATCGACAAAAAAGACGGTGGTACACTTGCGGTGGTCTACAACTTTGCAGTGCACCCGATCCAGGGCGTGCCGAGCGGCGGCAACACCGCCGACCTTGTTGGGTTTGCATCGAAAGCGATTGAGGAGAATTTGAGCGACGGCACGATCGCGTTGTTTCTGCAGGGCTGTGCCGGCGATATCAATCCAGCGAAGTACAAAGACGTCGATCATCCGCACGATGCGGAGCCCTTGGGCAATCTGCTCGGGCTAAGCACCTTGCGCGCGGTACGGTCGATCGCGTGCAAGGATGATGTGCGGTTGACAGTTTTGAACGAGAGGATCGCGTTGCCACGGGCAAATACCGAAGAACGAATCGCGAAGCTTGAAGCGGAACAGCAGCGCCTGTTGACATCGCTCAAGGGAACACCGATTAACCTGAAGACATTCGTTCCGCTGATTGTGAAATACAACTTGTCTGACGATTTCCCTTCCTTCTATGCCCACCGCTACATGCACGAAGAAATGATGGGATCGGACAGTCTGAAGAAACTTGACGCCGAGAACCGTGCGAGCATTCAAAGCTATATCGACAATATTCACACGATGGAGGAGCTGGCGCGGTTGCAGGAGAACATTCGTCTGTTGCGGATGCATCAAGCGGACAACCAGGCAGCAGGCACGCCGAACCTGGACGTGGAAATGCTTGGCGTAAGAATCGGTGAGTTTGTATTGATTACGTTTCCCGGCGAGCTCACGGTGCAGATTGGGCTAGATCTAAAAAAGACGTCACCATACGAACATACCTTCGTGGCCGGCTATACCAACGGCTACATCTATTACGCGCCGACGACGGAGCAGTTGTTGAATACCGGATGTGCGCAAGAAGATTGCGACACGATACTCGCGCCGGAGTGGCGGCCCATATTCGATCGCGAAGCGGGCGAGCTGCTGAAGCGGCTTTAATATGTCCGCCGCTCCAACCATGCTCGCCAGCGGCGTGGCACGTGCCACGCTACTCGGTACGATTGTGATGACGGCGATTTCCGCGGCTATTGGATGGCAATGGAGCGGCGCGATCGGCAAGGGCATTGTCATTGGCGGACTTGCGGGGGCGCTTGGATTTTGGATGATGGCCCGCAATGCCAGTATTCTTACTTCTATCCCGAAGGAAGAGATATCGTTCCGCGTCTATCGCTGGACTTTCGCGCGGATGGTTCTGTATGCTACTGCATTGCTTTTCGCCTATCGGGTCGATTCCGATGGGCAAGAGGCACTGCTCGGCGCGGCGGGGGGCCTTTTTATCGCGCGCGCGGTCATGCTGGCGGTTGGAGTTGCGGCATGGCGGCGTCATCAAGGCCGGGGTTTTGGGGACCGATAGAGCAGCGCTCGTGTTTTGTAAAGTACTTCCTGGAGTAACCCCAGGCTCTTACATGCAGTAGTTCCATTGTCCGCGCGAAATCGTGAAATCCTTCACGATGCCGCACACGGA
Source organism: Candidatus Hydrogenedentota bacterium (assembly GCA_020848835.1). Taxonomy (GTDB): domain Bacteria; phylum Hydrogenedentota; class Hydrogenedentia; order Hydrogenedentales; family SLHB01; genus JABWCD01. Next base: position 54,189 of record JADLHJ010000003.1, on the reverse strand, counting down.
GTCCGATATGCCAGCGTTGATTGACATCATCCTTTCGATCGAGCAGCAGGCCAACGACATCGTCGCGAAAGCGCAGGCCGATGCCAAAGCCATCACGGCACGCACGGAATCGGAAATCACCGATGCGCGCAAACGCATCTCGGCGGAGACTGACGCCCGGCTAACCACCTGTGCGCAGGAAATGAACGAGCGCCAAGCTCGAGAATTGGCGGACGTTGAAAGCGAGTTGCATGCGTCACTCGCCGCCATCGATGGCATTGCCCCTTCCACCCTTCACCAGTTTTCGGCGCGCGTGGCCGAGGCATTCCAAAGGGAATAACTCGGCATATGGCGATAGATCGGATGAAGAAAATCACCGCGGTGTGCCCCGTGCACGCCGCGCACCGGCTCAATCGCACCTTGTACGAATTGAGCGCCGTAGAGATTGTAAATGCGGTGCAAACCTACGGCGATACGGGCGACGGCTTTCTTGAGCATGACATTTCCACGGATGAGTGCGATCGACAACTCAGCAAGGTCAACTTATGTCTTGCCTTGATCGATGAGTTCTCCCCTGAACAGAAGGGCTTTTTCGAAGGGCTCACCCCGTTGCCGCTCCTGGTTGAGCCAAAGGAGCTGAACGACGCTTTGCACAGTTTCCACCTGGATACGGTGTACGAGGAAGTTCGCGGGCTGGACGATTCTCGGAAAGGTTCACACCGCCGCATCGCGGAGTTACGCGCGCAACTTGACACGTTGACTCCTTTTGTGGGCGTTCCGTTTGCAATTTCGGACATTGGCCGCACGCGGCGTGTTCGCATGCTCTTCGGCACGATGCCGGCCAAACAGGCGGAAGCGATGCGCGGCCGCACGGATTTGAATGACCTCTTTGTTTGGGAGGTTGTTCCGTCAGTTGAGCCGAAAGATAAGATGCGCGCCAAAGGCGATGAAGCACGCGTGCTGGTTGCTTACTTACGTGAAAACGAGGACGCCGCGCGCCGTGCGCTTGCTGGAGAACAATTCGAAGAACTGCCGTTGCCGAAGCTCACGGGGAAAGTGCGCGATCGTGTGCGCGAGCTGGAAGGCGACATTGCGACATGCGATGAAGAAATTGGCAAAGTACGCGCACGCGTTCTGGAACTTGCCAAGCACCGGCGGGAATTGGCGATTCTACGCGGCCATTGGGACGGCGCGCGGCGGCAATTGCTCGCGCAGGGGGACGCCTTGCGTGGCCGCTGGGTTAACGTGCTTACTGGTTATTGCCGCGAACGCGATTTAGCGCGCGTTGAAGAGAAGTTGAAGAAGGACGTGCCCGAAGCGACCCTGATCGCAGAGGATCCGACAGCGGATGATGACGTTCCTATCAGCATTTCGCTGCCGAAGCTCGTGAAGCCGGTGTACATGTTGATAAGCCTGTTTGGCTTGCCGCCATATTCTGCTTTCGATCCTTCGCCGTTTATTATCCTTCCCTTCTATTTGTTCTTTGGCATTTGTTTTGGCGACGTGGGCTATGGGCTGCTACTGCTGGCGCTCGGCTGGTATTTGTCGCGCAAGACGAAGGCCTACGAAGGTGTTCACAACTTTTCGCAGTTGCTGTATTACGCGGGATTCAGCACGGTGATTTTCGGGGCGTTGCTCGGGTCATGGTTTGGGGATTTGTACGATGCAAAGTACCTGGGCGAAGGCAACCTTATATTAAGAATGAAAGAAGCGACCATGGTGCTCGATCCGCTGAAGGATCCCGTCATCATGCTGCTCGCCGCGCTTGGCATTGGTGTTTGCAATCAACTCTATGGCGTCGTTTTAAAAATGCACGGTGCTGCGCGCAGCGGCGATTGGCAAACGGTCGCATTCGATGGATTGCTTTGGTTGATCACGCTGCCTGGCGTGGTGCTGTTGATCCTGAACTTTCTTGGCGCGTTGGGCGACTCGGCGGCGTTTGTTGGAAAGGCGCTTTTCATCACCGGCGCCCTGGGGCTGGTTCTCACCCAAGGACGGAGCGAGAAAGGCATTTTCCTAAAAGGAATCAACGGCATAGTCAGCATCTACGGAATATTGGGGAGCTACGGAGTCGCGGCATTTGTAGGGGACACTTTGTCTTATTGCCGTTTGCTCGCGCTGGGGCTTACGACATCTATCGTGGCGCTTTGCGTGAACATGATTGGCGGGTTGGTGCGCGAGGTGCCGTATGTCGGGATGATTCTGTTTATCGCGGTGCTGGTGGCGGGCCACGGATTTAATTTTGCGATCAGTTTGCTGGGTGCGTTTGTGCATTCTATGCGGCTTATATTCGTTGAACTATTCGGCCGTTTTTATTCGGGTGGTTCGCGCGAGTTTCGGCCGCTTGGTTTCGATTCGGAAGCGTGCAAGCTGGTTTCTCGACGCACTTGATCAATGTAAGTAGTCTTTATTCGCATAGCGAGGGGAGGAAGCAACGAATGGAAGCGGTGGATCCAGGGTCATTTCAATACACGATTGAAATCGCACGAACGCTGGCGTTTGTCGGTGCAGCGCTGGCATTCGGTCTGGGCGGTTGCGGTTCCGCAAAGGGTATTTACATCGCCTCGCAACAAGCAGCGGGCGTGTTGAGCGAGAAGCCGGACTTGTTCGGTCAGTTGCTCGTCATGGTCGCGCTGCCCGGCACGCAGGGATTCTACGGATTTATTATTGCCGTGATGATCGCAATGCAAACCGGGCTGATGAACGGTGTCGTGAACATTACACTGAGTACCGGCATCGCGCTATTTTTTATCGGCGCAATTGCGGGCACGGTGCAATACGTAAGCGCAATCTTTCAGGGACAGGCTTCGGCGGCCGGTATCGCACTGGTAGGACGTCGTCCAGACAAGGCCGGTCAGGCGCTGCTATTCCCCGCGCTCGTAGAGACGTACGCGGTCGTAGCACTACTCGCGGCCATATTATTCATTCTTTGGCTCAACAATCCGGGAACGGCGGAAGCGCCTTCCAACCTGTTCGATTTCATCGGCGGCGCGAAGCTGCCTGCGCAACCGTAACGGGCGCACGACGTGTCGCTGGAAAAAATACAAAGCGACGTGCTTGCCGCGGCGCAGAAGGAAGCAGAGCACATCCTGAAGGCGGCCGAGCAGGCGTCGCGCGAACGCGTTGCGCGAGAGGTAGACGCGATTCGCCGCGGGGAAGAACACCGGTATGAGATAAACGCGCGGGCGCTAGCAGAATCAGCGTCGCGCGCGATTACGCAGGCGAAAGGTGAGGCCGCGAAGAAAGTGTTGGCGCGGCGCAATGCCGTGCTTGACGCGGTGTTCGCCGAAGCAAAGAAGCAAATCGCCGCGCTTCCGCCGGACATATACGCGATGCAGATGCGCAAACGGCTTGAGACCGCCGCCGGTAGTCACGGCGGGAAAGTACGCGTGCATGCCGAGGACCGCATCGCGATGTCGTCGATCCTTGTTTCGCTGAATGCGGGCCGCGCGGAGAATGCGCGCGTGGCCCTGGACGAGGACGGCACGCTTCCCACGCGTGGCGGATTTCTGTTCATCGCGCCGGCATATGAAGTGGATCAGACCTTGGACACACTGGTGCAAGAGTTGCAGCACGAACTCGCGCCCCAATTGGCTTCGGAAATCTTCGCGGGATAGCACATGGCGGCACTGCTGGAAAAAGCGTATTCGTGGGGCTTCGTCTCCGGGCGCGTGAATGTGCTCGAACGCGGCCTGCTATCGCAGGAGTTTTACCAGTCGTTGCTCGCGCACCAGCGCACGGAAGACCTGCTGCGCCATTTGCAGGAAACGCCGCTGCGCGATGCGGTCAACGCCGCGGGCACCTGGGTGGACTGGAGCGCAATTATCGATCAGCATTTCTATGAGCAGGTCGCGTCGTTGCGCAAGGATTGTCCCGATGTGCGTTTGCCCGATCTATTTTTGTTGCAAGGCGATTACCAGAACCTGAAGCGCGCATTGACGCAGCGCAGCGTGTATCCCTTTCCCCACGCGGTGTTGACGCCGGAGTTGCTGGCCGCGGTCGCCTCACACGAACTAATGTCTGTTCCTGAGCCATACAAGAGCGTGGCGCAGGATGCGATCGAACAACTTGAAGCGGGCAAGAGCGTCGCTGAATTGGACATCAAGCTTGACGCGGCGTACCTGCGTCATTTACTGGAATCGGTAGAAGCGTTGAAGGTTCCACTGATAACGGAGTATTTCGAGGCGTACGTGCTCGTGCGCGCGGCGGTCGTGTTGTGGCGTAGTTTTCTCGCGGGTAATTCACTGAGCGCGCCTGCAGCGGTTTTGTTGCCGATGAAGAACCTGACGCAGGCGATTCGCGACTTGGTCGCGGCGGCTGACCCGAAGCAGTGGGCCGGCGTGATCCCCGGGAAACTCGGAGAGGTTTTCAACGCGCATGTCGAGAGTGATGATGTCGACGCGGCACAGCGTTTCGAACTGGGCGCGAATGATTATCTCGCCAGCATCGCACGGCGCGGCGTGGGGCAAGTGTTCGGGCCGGAGCGTATCTTTTCGTATATCTGCGAACTCGCGTTGCAAGCATACAACCTGAAAGTTGTCGTGTGTGGACGGCTGAGCAAAATCGATGCGGACATGCTGAAGCGGAGGCTGCGCAAGAGCCATGCTTAAGGCGGTCGCAGTCGGCGAGAAACAATACGTACTCGGTTTCAAGGGCGCTGGGTTTGAGATCGTGGAATGTAACGATGCGGACAGCCTTCGAAAGGAACTGGGCGCATTAGCGAAAGATGGTGACGTCGCCGTTGCGCTGGTGACGGAGAGTATTGCGCTGGAAGCGCCGGACGCGATCGACACGTTTCGTGAAAAGAGCAATGCCGTGCTGACCATCGTGCCAACGCATGAGGGCAGCAAGCATACGAGTTTCAATCGAATGAAGAAGGCCATCGAACTTTCGATTGGCGTAGATATCTTGGGCAAAGAGTGACGCAAAAGGGGCAAGGGCGAAATCTTGTGGGCACAATACAAGGTGAAGTAATTAAAGTTTCGGGGCCGCTCGTAGTCGCAAAAGGCCTGACCGGTTCGCGCATGTTCGAGATGGTGCGAGTCGGCGAGGCGCGGTTGTTCGGCGAGATTATCGAAATCCGCGGGGACGAGTACTCGATCCAGGTGTATGAAGAAACCGAAGGGATTGGTCCCGGACAGCCGGTGTTTCCGACGGGTGAGGCGCTGAGCGTTGAGCTTGGGCCGGGATTAATTCGATCGATTTACGACGGTGTGCAGCGTCCATTGGATAAGCTTTTTGAAGTAAGCGGCGATTTCATTGTGCGAGGCACGGAAAGTCCTTCGTTGGATCGTGCAGCGATTTGGGATTTCGTTCCGGTAGCGAAATCGGGCGATGCTGTTGAGGCAGGTGACGTGCTCGGCACCGTGCAAGAGAGCAAGCTGGTCGTCCACAAGATCATGGTTCCCCACGGCATTTCCGGAAAAGTCACGCAGATTAGCGCGGTGAAGGGAAACGTCGAAACAACCGTAGCGACGATCGAAACGGCGACCGGCGCGGTGAGTGTGAACATGATTCAGCGCTGGCCCGTGCGTCATCCGCGGAAGGTATCGCGTAAATTGCCGCCGATTGAGCCGTTGGTAACCGGCCAACGTGTGATCGATATGTTCTTCCCGCTGACGAAGGGCGGCACGGCGTGTGTGCCGGGCCCATTTGGCAGCGGCAAGACGGTGGTGCAGCACCAACTCGCGAAATGGTCCAATGCGAATATCATCGTTTACGTCGGTTGCGGAGAACGCGGCAACGAGATGACCGACGTGTTGATGGAGTTCCCGCACCTAAAAGATCCAGAATCCGGTGAGCCGTTGATGGAACGCACGGTGCTTGTAGCGAATACGTCGAACATGCCCGTGGCAGCGCGCGAAGCCAGCGTGTTTACCGGAATTACGATTGCCGAGTATTTCCGAGACATGGGGTATTCCGTGGCGTTGATGGCCGATTCGACAAGCCGTTGGGCGGAGGCGATGCGCGAGATTTCCGGGCGTCTGGAAGAAATGCCCGGCGAAGAAGGCTACCCCGCGTATCTCGGTTCGCGCATTGCGAGTTTCTACGAACGTTCGGGCAATGTGATTTGCCTCGGCAAAGATCAGCGCACGGCATCGTTGTCATTGATCGGCGCGGTTTCGCCGCCAGGCGGGGATATGTCCGAGCCGGTGGTGCAGGCCACGCTTCGTGTTGTGAAAGTGTTTTGGGGGTTGGATGACAAGCTGGCTTTTGCGCGGCATTTTCCTGCCATCAATTGGTTGACGTCGTACTCGTTGTATCAGGACGTGGTCGATTCGTACGCGAATGATCGACTTGCCAAGGAATGGCAGGAAGTCCGCAAGCGCGCAATGGCACTGCTGCAGCGCGAAGCGGAGCTGGAAGAGCTTGTGCGCCTTGTCGGTATGGACGCACTTGCGCACGAAGATCGTTTGCTCATGCAAGCAGCAAAAATGATCCGTGAAGATTTCCTTCACCAGAATGCGTTTGACGAGCGAGACAGCTACACGTCGTTGCCCAAGCAATTAAAACTCCTGCAAATCTTGCTGCATTATTTCGATGAATCGCGCAAGGCCCTGAAAAATGGAGCGCCGCTAACACAGCTACTAGGCGTGAAGGCGCTTGACGAAATCGCGCGCGCGAAGCTCATACCCGAAGACAGCAATGGCGAATTTGCAGCGCTTGAAAAGAAAATCAGCAGCGATATTCACGCTGTTCCGACAACCTAACGAGGCACACGATGGCTGTTATCACAAAAGAATATCGTACCGTAAAACAGGTCGTCGGGCCGCTCATCATGGTCGAGGGCGTGGACGGGATTACGTACGGCGAACTCACCGACATTAAGCAGGAAGACGGATCGCTTCGGCGCGGGCGCGTACTTGAAGTAAACAAGGACAAGGCGCTTGTACAGGTTTTCGAAGGCACGAGCGGGCTTTCGCCGCAAGATCTGAAGGTAAAGTTTCTCGGAAAAGGCCTTGAGCTTGCCGTTTCACCAGACATGCTGGGACGCGTGTTCGACGGGTTTGGGCGTCCTATTGACGATGGGCCTTCGATCATCCCCGAGAAGTGGCTGAACATCAACGGCAACCCGATGAACCCGTATGCGCGCGATTATCCAAATGAATTTATTCAGACAGGCATCTCGACGATCGACCTATTGAACACGCTTGTGCGTGGGCAGAAACTGCCGATTTTTAGCGGATCGGGTCTCCCCCACTCGCGACTTGCGGCGCAGATCGCGCGGCAGGCGAGCGTGCTCAAGACGGGCGAGAAGTTCGCGGTGATTTTCGCGGCGATGGGCATCACGTTTGAAGAATCGGAATTCTTCATCGCGGACTTCCGGCGCACGGGTGCGCTCGAACGCGCCGTGCTGTTCATGAACCTCGCGGACGATCCGCCCATCGAACGTATCGCGGTACCGCGCATGGCGCTTACGGCAGCGGAGTATCTTGCGTACGAAAAAGACATGCACGTGCTCGTGATTCTCACCGACCTCACGAATTATTGCGAAGCGCTGCGTGAGATTTCCGCCGCGCGCAAGGAAGTGCCAGGCCGCCGCGGGTATCCGGGCTATCTGTACACCGACCTTTCCACGTTGTATGAACGCGCGGGACGCATCAAAGGCAAAAACGGATCGATTACGCAGATCCCCGTGCTTACCATGCCGGAGGACGATAAGACGCACCCGATTCCCGACCTTACCGGGTACATCACCGAGGGCCAGGTGATTATCAGCCGTTCGATTCATGCGCAGGGTATCTATCCGCCGGTGGACGTGTTGCCGTCATTGTCGCGACTTAAAGACAAAGGCATCGGCGACGGGAAGACGCGGGAAGATCACGCGGACGTGATGAACCAGTTGTACTCCGCGTATGCGCGCGGTAAGAACGCGAAGGAACTCGCGGTCGTATTGGGTGAATCGGCGTTGAGCGAGGCTGATTTGTTGTACGTGAAGTTTGCAGACGCATTCGATGCGAAGTTCGTGACACAAGGCGAGAACGAGAACAGAACGATTGAAGAAAGTCTGCGCATCGGGTGGGAACTGCTGGCGATGCTGCCGCGGGTGGAGTTGAAGCGCGTACGGGACAAGTGGGTGGAGAAGTATCACCCGGCGAAGGGCTGAACAAAGCTGAGCTTTTCAAGAGTGCGTTCCCAAGCAGGAGCTTGGGAACGAGAACCAAAGGGCTAGACGAAACGGAGCTTCTGGCACGGTAGTGTTCCCAAGCCGGAGCTTGGGAACGAGTAGCGCAAGTAGAACGAGGTTGGTTAGGCGTTATGGCGAATCGGTTACCGGTCAATCCCACGCGCATGGAAATGCTGCGGCTGCGCAAGCGGTTGCAGGTTGCCGTGCGCGGGCACAAGCTGTTGAAAGACAAGCTTGATGGGTTGATGAAGGAATTCATGCTGATTGCGCGCGAGTACCGGAAGTACCGGCTTGAGGTGGACGCCGAACTTCCGCGTGTGATGAAGCTGTTCGTGCTTGCGGAAGTGACGTCGTCACGCCTAGTCACCGAAGACGCGCTCGAAAGTACGCGCCAGGAACTGACGATTACGCGCTCGATGCGGCGGGTGATGAGCGTATCGGTGCCGCACTTGGACATCGCCTTTGGCGAGGTGCAGGGCGGATACAGCATGGTTCACACGTCTATCGAACTTGACCAGGCCATCAGCGGTCTGCGAGAGTTCTTGCCGAAGTTGTTGAAGATGGCCGAGCTCGAAGAAGCGGTGCGGCTCCTGTGTGGGGAGATCGAGAAGACGCGGCGGCGCGTGAACGCCCTCGAGCATTCGTTCATCCCGCGCATGCGGGAAACGGTAAAGTACATCAAGAACAAGCTGGACGAAATGGAGCGCTCGAACACGAGCCGGCTGATGAAGATCAAGGATCAACGGCTCGCGCAAGAGGCGTAGCACGGCGAATCGCTTTGGGGGTGTTTGCGATCGCTTTAGTGGGGCAAGGCTGCGATGATCAAGCATCTCCGAATTCTGGTCGTGGATGACGATCCCGGCGTAATCGATTTGCTAAGCGCATTTCTCGATACGCGCGGTTACTCTGTTGCTTCTGCGCGAAATGGGCGCGAGGCGCTTTCTCTTCTTGACGCCGACGCGTTTGACCTCGTCATCAGCGACATCGAAATGGCGGAGATCAACGGCTACGAACTGCTGCGGCAAACGCGCGACAAATACCCGAAGATCGGCATCATCCTGATGACAGGGTATTCGGAAAGTCACCCACTTTCAGAGGCGCTGCGCGCCGGCGCGGACGGCTACATTTCCAAGCCATTCAGTTTGCGCAAGTTTTCCCTAATTTTCGAGCAGGCCTACTGGAATGCGCTATCGCGCGAGGACTGGTGGGCAGCGCATGAGGACACCGCTTCGCACTGATCGTTTGTACTGCCGTCGATCAATTTCCAGCTTCCGGTGACCTTTTTTATCTCAAGCCAAAATCATGCGCGTGTCTTGCGGTCGTCGATATACCTGGCGACGACTTTCTCCAGTACTTCGAGCGGCATTGCGCCATCGCGAATGATTACATTGTGAAATTCCTTGAGGGAGAATTTAGGGCCTAGTTCCTGTTTAGCCTTTTCGCGAAGATCGAGGATTTTCATCATGCCGATCTTGTAGGCGCATGCCTGGCCGGGCATGACGATGTATCGCTCGATCTCGGCGGTGACTTCCTGGTCGCCCATACCGGTATTCGCGATCATGTAGTCGATCGCTTGTTGCCGCGGCCAGCGTTTGTAGTGAATGCCGGTATCTACTACCAACCGCACGGCGCGGAAAAGTTCGGCCTGAAGCCGTCCGAGATTCGAGTACGGATCCTTTTGAAAGCCAAGTTCCCATGCGAGACGTTCGGCATAGAGCGCCCATCCTTCCACGTAAGCGGTAAAATGCACTACCTTGCGGAAGGTTGGGCCATCGTTTTGTTGCTGAATCGCGAGTTGAAAATGGTGTCCGGGAATTGCTTCGTGATACGCGAGCGTGCGCATCCCCCACTTTGAAACTTCTTCCATGTTGCGTAGGTTGGCAAAGAACACGCCGGGCCGCGAACCGTCGAGCGCCGGTGATTCATAATATGCGCCGGCGGAACCTTTCTCGCGGAATTCGGGGATGCGTTGCACCTCGACGCCGATGGCAGGTCGCAGATCGAAGGCGTCGCCAAGTCCGCCGTTAATCTCGTCTATGATCGATTGATAGTCCTTGATGCACTGCGTGCGGCCTTCATCTGAATCGGGATAATGAAACTGCGGATCCTTTTGCAGATCCCTCATGTGTTCCGCTACAGACTTCCCGGTGATACCCAATCCGTCCAGAATGCCTTTCATTTCCGAGGTGATACGTTCAACCTCCGCGAGGCCGATCGTGTGTACCTGCTCCGGCGTCAATTCGGTGGTGGTCATGCCCCGCAGACAATACGCGTAATAGGCATCGCCGTTCGGAAACTTCCACACGCCGTCGTCGTCCGTCGCGCGCGATTGCATGTCCGTTATTTGCGCGGTGAGCTTTTCGTACGCGGGGTAGACTTGAGCAGTGATCGCAGTCTCAGTCCGCCCAAGCAGGGCTTCTTTCTTCTCCGAGGAAATCGCGCCAGCCTTATCGAGTTTCTCTTTGAGCGACGTGTAGAGAATGTTTTCTTTTGCGGGCTTTGATTTGAAGCCGCACATTTCCTCGTACACCTTCGCGAGTACGAACTTCGGCGGCACGATGCCTTTGCCCTCGCGCAGCTTCAGCCCTTCGATTACTTGATCAAATTTTTCGCCAAACTTGCCGAGACGTGTAAAGTATTGATCTGCGTCGTGCTCGGTGTGTACCTGGTGCTTCATGGCCATAAAGGTCGGCAGATCGTTTTGCACGCCAAACATCTGGTTTACGGGATAGTTGTGGAATAGGTATGGCTTTCCGCGGACGCTGTCATCCAAATACCACTCAAGGATGTCATACGAAAGTTGCTTGTCTTCCGGCAGGGATGCGCGGTCGTAACGGTGCAGGGTGTCGAGATCCCGCTTGCTTTTTTCCCACAACTTCTCGTCGAATGCTGTAGAAGCATCCGTCAGTTTTGCGTTGTGGCCGGTGATTCCATACGGTTCCAGCAGGCGCAGGTCGGTGAGGAGTTCGGGATTCTGAAGCGCATATTCGATGAATACCCGCTCAAAGAATATGTCTATCGAGATCGGCTTGTACCAGATCACATTGGCGGCCAACCCGCCTGCGATGACGCACAACAATAAGAGGGTAATCAGGAAGAGTCGCACCAGTTTGCGGCGGCGTGAAGCCATTGAATCGCACCTCGTTTGTGGAAACAGCCAGGATGCGCCATAATGGCGTTCTAGGCGGTGCGGATCAATAAGTTGATACTGTGTGGTGATTTAGGCTCGCTGTCTACGTAAATATTCGTAACATTGCTCACAAAATGATCGGTAACCGGGGCCGGAGTCATATATTATGAAGACTACGGGGAAGGGTAGTGCGCACATGCACGGGATTGCCGACACTTCGTTGATGCGCCGCGTCAGCGGCGGGGACGAGTCCGCTTTCGCGGAGTTGTACCGCCGTTACAACCGCAAGCTGCTCGATTTCTTCTACGCGATGAGCCGGAATGCTCAGGTCGCGGAGGAACTTGCGGGCGATACTTTTGCGCGCATCTGGCATGTGCGCCGGCGATACGCCGCGACAGGTTCTTTTCCAGCGTATCTATTTTCCTTCGCGCGCCATATCTGGCTCGAGCATTGCCGCCGTTTGCGAAAAGACCGGAAGCTCGGAACTGTGGCGGATTGGGCGGATGTGGAAACATCGCTTATTGCGCTGGACGCGTTTCGTCCAGACGAGGCGGCCGCGAGCGAAGAACTGGAAGCGCACATTGTCAAAGCGCTGGATGATCTGCCGGAAGAACAGCGCATGGTCTTTGTGATGCGCGTGATGCAGCGAATGTCGCTTGAAGACATCGCAGAAGTTATGCAGTGCCCGGTCAACACAGTGCGTTCACGAAAGCTGTTGGCACTGAAGCGGCTACGCGAGGCGCTTCGGGAATTGTTGGCAGTGTAATGCGGGATTGCCTGGAGTAGAACTGTTATGCAGTGTTCGCAGATACGCAAGATGCTCGCAAATTACGCGCTCGACGACGCGCGTATCACCGAGCGTTTGTGCGTGGATGTCCACACCAGCCACTGCGCAGCGTGCAGAAAAGAGCTTGAGGACACCTGTGAGTTGGTGGCGGCCACGGAGCGAGCATTGTCGTATCCGGGTTCTACGCTTGACTTTGAAACGTTAATGGCTCGAATCGAAGCTTCGGAAATGATTGCGCGCGATCTGCCCACTCGCGCGCAATGGACCTGGCGCGGCGTCGCGATGCGTTCTGCTGCGGCTGCCGCGGTGATGGCGGCGGTTATTATTACTATCCCGGTGGCGCGCAATGCTGGACACGTGGTGCGCGAGTTCCGTGACGTTTCGGTGGAACGAACAACGGAAAGCGATGAGCCCGAGCAGGTACCTGTTGTCAGCGAACCCTTTGTGAAGCGCGCCGATTGGATCAAAAGCGCCTTCGATCAAGCGCCAGCCGCCGCAACCAATGCATTGGTCCAGCCGCCCCAGCCGTAACTGTTATTCACTTCGACTGATCGTTCTTTTTCCTTAGGGCCATTGTGTAGTTGGGTGTGTCGCCTTAGCGTCTGGACGATTTCGCGCCACATAATACCGGAGTAGGGAAATGCCGCTGTTTCGATACCGGGCTGTTGACGCCAAAGGGGAGGCGGTCACTGGGACAATGGATGAGGCTTCCGCGCGGCGTGTAACCGCTATCCTTGAAGAGAAAGGATTGCAGGTTAGTTCCGTTGAAATTGCCGCGTCACAACGCGCGTACACATTCAAACACCGACTATCGTGGGCAGACATTGAGTTTCTCAACGCTCAGCTTATTGCGCTCACGCGGAGCGGCCTGCCAATTTCGCCTGCACTAGACGTACTGGGCAGGGAGTTGCGGTCCGGCAAGCTAAAGCGGGTTGTGGAAGATCTTCGGAGCGCACTCGACAGCGGTTCGTCGTTGCACGAAGCTTTAGAACGGCATCGCGGTGCGGTGCCGCCGGTGTACATCGCAGCCATTCGCGCGGGCGAGGAAACAGGAAACCTTCCTGCGATACTCGATTTGTGCGCGGGTTTTAGTGCGCGAATGGTGGGTATACGATCCCGATTGACCGAAGCACTCACGTATCCCATTGTCGTATTTGTGCTGATGGGTTTCTTGCTGGTGTACTTGCTCAATAACACCATTCCCCAGTTCGCGTCGGTATTTCTCGATTTTGGGGCAAAATTGCCAGCGTTCACGCAATTTTGGATCGCCGTCAGCGAAGTCGTCCGAAATAATTTCGGTGTCTTGGCCGCCGTAATCTGCGCGTCGATCGTGCTGTTCACTTTAGCTTGCCGCACGCGACAGGGCCGGTACGCCGTCGATTGGCTTAAACTCAAGACATGGGGCCTCGGGCATGGCTTCAACGCGGCTTCGATGGCGCGGTTCTGCCGTTCGATGGGTGTCCTGCTGACGGGCAAAGTGCCGGTGGATACGGCGCTTGAACTCGCGTCGGCCACATGCGGCAATTCGGTACTCGAAGAAGCTGCGCTGGATGCGCGCGATTCAGTCATAAAGGGGACGCGCCTTGCTTTGGCATTCGAGGTGACGGGCCATTTCAGTAGATTGTTTTGTTGGCTGATTGAAGTCAGCGAAACGCGCGGCGACACCCATGCAGCAATGCTCGAACTTGCGGATAATTATGACGAAACTTTTGCCCGGTATAGCCGGGGAATGATAACCATGATTGCTCCGGCGATTCTGTTTCTTATGGCTGTAGTGGTTGTGTCTGTAATTCTCGGAATGTACTTGCCAATTTTCTCCTTGGCGGATGCGATTAGCGGATCATGAACTGGGGCCGTATATTTTTCGATACCGATCTCATTACCGGTGTCTCGCGCCGAACCGGTACGATGCGGCGGCGAAAGAACTGGCCGGGCCCGTTTTTTTGGACGCGCGCCAGCTGGCGACTGAATCTCGCCATGCTGACCTCGCAGCTTACCGCAATCTTGCGGTGCAACGCGCCGGTCGTGACAGGGCTGGAAAAAGCGATTGAAGACAGGCCTCCGCTAAAACTCGCCCAAGCGATGATCGCCTTGAGCGACGACCTCTCTTCGGGAATGCGCATGGCCGAGGCGATGGCGGGGTGTCCACGCTTCTATCCGCGCTGGTACGTAGACCTCGTCCGCGCGGGAGAAAGTACGGGGACTCTGGAGGAGTCGTTGCGCGCGGCTGGCGAGCATATCGCGGCGTCGCAGCGATTTAGCAAGCGGGTGCATGCGTGGCTGTTGTATCTTGGGTTTGTGTTTTCGTTTCAGATGGCGATCGGCGCGTTTCTCTTTCATTACATCATGCCGGAATTTCGCGCCATGTTTGACGAATTTGGCGTGCGCTCGCCGTGGATAATGGGCGAAATCAACAGTACTGCATATAGATTGAGCAGCCTGCCCATGGGACTTTTCTTCATTGCGCTGTGGTCTGTGCCTGCGTTCTGGCTGGCGCGGCGTCTTGCCGGCGACGATGTGTTTCGTTTACATCGTATTCTCGATCCACTTCTCGCCAGAATTCCGATTGCTGGGCAATTGTCTCTGAAGACCAACCTAGCGTCCGTATCCGCGGTCATAGAGCGATTGGCCGCGGCGCGAGTTCCGATTAATGAAATTCTTCGGGACTGTGCAGAACTGGATGTGCCGGGCAGGATTAGGCGCGCATTAAATCGCGCGCAAGCGCGGGTCGAAATGGGAGCGTCACTTGGCGACGCGCTCAAGGCCGAACCTTTGTTGCCGGACTCCTTTGTCACCCTGTTGACGTTGGGTGAGCAGGCCGGCCGGCTGGAAACCGCCGCGGGCAATTTGCGCACCATGTATGAAGAGCAAGTCTATTCCCGAACGCACATGATGTTGGATATTGCGGGACCACTGGGTGTACTGGCCTTGGGCACGGTCGCGCTTGTCGTTTACGGAGGTGTGTTTCTCATGCTCAATGAACTCACCAGCGTTATTTCAGGTCAAATGTAATTTGGAATAAATCGAATGCTGCGCCTCATTGAAAATAGCGCGTCGGAAACGACGCCATTCGCTCACATCGAAAAGTCTGTGATTGCGTTGATCGAATCGCCCGACGATACCGGCGCGGTGGATGCGGTGGACGCCGCGTTAAGTTACGCGGTGCGTCTACGCGCAACGGACGTGTATTTCGAGCCGTGGGACGATTGCACCGCGCTGCGGTACCGAATCGATGGCATCCTGCACGACGTCGGAAAACTGCCAAAAGCGCAGCACGCTAGAATAGTCGCGCGTGTAAAGATCCTTGCGCGCATGATCACGTACCAGCGCGACACGCCGCAGGACGGCCGCATTGAATCGGAGGCAACGCCATGCGCGCGCGCGATTCGCGTCTCCGCGTTTCCTACCGTAAACGGAGAACGCATTGTGCTTCGCATCATGGATGGCGGTGGCGCATTGCTCGATCTCGACGCACTTGGATTTGATACTCCGCTGGCACGACGTCTTCGCACGCTACTCGAACGTCCGCAGGGTTCAATCTTGTTAACAGGCCCAAGTTCGAGCGGCAAGACGACGACCATCTACGCGCTGCTCCACGAGATCCTCGCGCACCGAAATCCGGCGCCACATATTGTCACGATTGAAGACCCTGTCGAGCGGCGCATACCGCGCGTGTCGCAGACGGAAATTGCGCCGCAGCATGGCCTCAGTTTTGAATCGGCGTTGCGCTCCCTGCTGCGCCAGGATCCGGAAGTGATCATGGTCGGCGAAGTGCGGGACCCGGAGACGGCCCGCACGGCGATCCAGGCCGGTCTCACCGGACACCTGGTCGTTTCTACCATTCATAGTGGCACGGCTGCGGGAGTGTTTGCGCGGCTGCTCGACATGGGTGTCGAACCTTATCTTGCAGCGTCGTCGGTAACGGGCGTGCTTGCGCAACGCCTCGTGCGGGTGAACTGCCCGCAATGCACCGAACCGTATATGCCTGACACCGCGCTCATCTCCGCTTATGGCTTCAACGATTTTGGCGGGGCATTCCGCCGCGGCATTGGGTGCGACGCCTGCAACGGCATCGGCTACGATGGGCGGACCGCGATTGGCGAACTGCTCACCGTGACAGAAGATTTCTCCGAACGCGTGCTCGCGCGCGTGCGGACAAGCGAACTGCAGGAGGCCGCACGCGCGAGCGGTATGACAACACTGGCGCACGCAGGCGCGGAACTCGTGCGCAACGGCGTCACGACGCTAGAAGAACTCAAGCGCGTACTGCCCGTTGTGGGTGCGTGACATGAAGGCGCGGCAATCGATCCTAGAACGCGCGAACGCGCGCGAAGGCTTTTCGCTGATCGAGATTACGACGGCATTGTTTGTATTGATTGTCGGTCTTTTTGGCGTCTTTCAACTATTTCATTTCGGTATTGGCAAAATGCGCGTGATCGACGAATCGTCCATCGCCCAGCAGGCGGTGCAAAACGAACTGGAAGTGTTGCGTGCGTTGCCGTTTACACAACTGCAGGATGGCGAGCGCGATTTCGTCACGCAGGACCCGGCGCTCCAATCGCTTGTCCAGGCGACGGGAGCGATAAACGTTACCAGCGCGGAGAATTCCGGTTTGAAGCGCGTGGACATCGCGCTGCGGTGGGTTACGCAGAATGGCCGCGTGGCGGAGCGATCGGTCACGACCCTCATTGGAGACAAGGGGCCATGAAGGGGCGTATCACAGAAACGTACGGAATAACGTTACCCGAGATTTTGGTATACGCAGCGCTTTCCGTCGTGGTGCTCAATTTATGCACCGTAACCTTCATCCAAAGCTCGCGGTTTTCCACCGCGGCCACACAGCGCGCCTTGCATCAACAGGCGCTCGCGCAGTTTTCAAGAGACCTCACGCGCGCGGTACACGGCGCCTCACGCGTACTCGAAGGTGCCGGCGACACGCCGACAAACGACCGCCAGGTTGTGCTCGAAACGCCAGACGGCGTTGTGGCCATTGGGATGGCGGGAGCTTCGCCCGCGATCTGGGGGCTCGCGCAAGACGGCGATGGATGGCGGCTGACCCGTGTGAAGCGATATGCCGTAGGTGCGCGAACTATGCAGATTGCTTTTGATACGCCCATTGCCAGCGAAGCGCGCCAGTTAACGTTTCATATCACGGGGCCACCCCGCAAGGAACCAGATGACACCGGGAACAATCGCACCATTGTTGCCGCGCTCCGCGTGGACGGAGCACTGCCATGATGCGTGCGGCTGCACAAAACCAAGGCAGCGCGATGCTGGCGGTGGTGGTTTTTGTAATCATTGTTTCGATCATGGCCTCCAGTTTTATCGCAGTGGTAAACACAAACCTAGGCGGGGATAATCGCGCGGTTCACGATCAGGTTTGTCGTGCGCTTGCCGAGGCGGGCATCGAGAAAGCTGCTGTCATACTTCGTGCCGATCCGGCGTATGAAGGCGAAGCATGGTTTTCACTAGGCAAGGGAGAAGTGTCCATCGCAATCGCCGCCGCAACCATTCCGGATCATTTCACCGTAACATCGACTGCGCGGTTCTCTGCGGTCGATCCGCGGCCGATACGCATCGTTGCGGAGATTTCGCGAGCGGGTAACTCCGTGCGCATAGGACGGTGGACGGAGTTTGGACCATGAAACGCGAAGACGAGCGACTTGGGTTTGTGCTTATCGAGTTGTTGGCCGTTATCGCGATCATCGGGGTCTTGGCGGCGATTTTATTACCGGCACTCGCGCGCGCCAGGGAGACCTCGCGCCGTGCGAGCTGTGCGAACAACCTCATGCAACTGGGAATTTCGCTGCACCTGTACGCACAAGAGAACAATAGTGCGCTGCCGTGGAGTGGCGGCCGTGGCAACGCAGATTGCCTGCTACCGCTGGTTGGCAACGATATACCCGATATCAAAAACTTTGTTTGCCCCTCTGACACCGATGGCCTTCGCAAGAGAGAAAAGGACGAATCGGAATTCCAACTTACTTCGTACCTAGATTCCGACGAAAGCGTCCGTTGCAGCTACGATTATTTGGGTGCTTATACTTTCCGGCCTTTGATAGTGCCGCCGGACGACAAAGCGCTGCCCAAATGGCCAATTATGTGGGACATCTGCGAGACGGCTCCCAGAGAGTTTCAAGGGCTCAGACAATTCGACGATAGCTACGGTTTGTCGTTCAACCATGTTCCTGGAGGAGGAAATGTGCTTTGGCTGGATGGCAGCGTTACATTTTTGAAAATTGAAAATTGGGCGGCATCGAATCTGCCTGTAAGACCGGCCGGAATTGAGTTCGTCGATCCTGCGAATGCAATCGTCGAACAGCCCGCTGAAGAAGACATCTTTACCCCAGTGAGACCCGCACCTGCGCCACGGTCGCAGGAGCAGATTTTTGAGAAAATGCGCACCCGCCGGAAAAAATAGGTCACTCAGCGAGCTGAATGTCGGCGAAGTCCAGGATAGCCTTCCAATATCCAAGATCCATGGTGTGCTTTGTATCGCGCCGGTATTGCTGAATTGTGCCGGAATTCTGTTTTGTTATGACTTGAGGTTCGGTCAATACTCCCTCGCCGGCGATACCTTTCTCTCCGAGAAAATCCCAAACGGGCGCCGCGGCACGAATGGCGCGCAGTGAGCTGTCGTAATTCGCCCACTTGTCTTGCAGGCCCATTGTATCCAGCAGCGGGCGCGGCGCAACCAGCGCCATCAGCAAATGTTGATCGATCGGCAGCTTCGCTTCGTGTCCACCAAACTTCGGAAAGACGTCGTTGAACCAATGCGGAAACACGCGGTTTATGCGCTCGACCGTCTCCTGGTCGTTGTCGCGGCTGAGCGCCGCGCCACCTGTGCCAGATTGATGCGGGACAACGAGCGCGATGCGTTCGTCGAACGCGCCCGCAAGCAGCGCCGTCTTGCCGCGGCGCGAATGCCCTGTCACGCAAATTTTTGCTTTGTCTACACCCGGCGCTTCGACGAGGTAATCCACACAACGCTGAATCCCCCACGCCCATGCCGCTATCGTACCCCAACGGGATTCTTTCGGGCAGTTTAGATCGGGAAAGAATGGATGAATGCCATCGGTGAAATCGTCCATATCCGGATCGATGTCACTTTCATGGAACGTCGCAAATCCGTAACCGCGTTCGACGAGATAGGAAATACACCAGAAGTCCGTGTCTTTCCCGCGAATTGACTCTGGCGGACCTGGGCAACTTTTGTGAACATAGGCTTCCGGATTGATCAGAATTGCGGGGTCAGCGAGTATCGTCTGGTTACCGCACTTGTTCATCGCAACGAACACGGGCGCGGATCTGACGTTTTTCGGCAAGATCAACGCGAGGTGAATCTTTGGCGCATGGTCCGGCAATGACGGAAACGAGATTTCAACTTGACGCAGGATCGCCTTCCCGCCAAGAATCTCCGCCTCGGGTGTTTCCAGTTTAGGCGCGATCGGAACTGGCGCGGGCGCGTATCCGTACACGTAGTGTGCGAACAAGCGTTTCAACTCTGGCCTTCGCTTCTGGTTCCATTGTTTTGCAATAGTCACGCGCGAACCGTCCAACATGACGAATGGATCCGGCAACGCGGTCTGTGCTCTTAACGCATCGAATGTTGGAAGTGGTGTTGGTGTGGTTGTTGCGCAGCCCAAACACAGCATGCAAGCTGCAGCCGCGAGCGTGTATTTCATCGACTTTCCCTTACGCTGGGTCGAGACGGTATAGGAATGTATGCCAACGCCCGTTAAATTCCCATTTCGTAAATCTTACACCGCCAGCGGTCATGTGCGCCTCGATCTTTTCATGCTCCCACACTTTGGGAACATCAAACATCCATACCCATGCCCGCTTGCCGTGTTGCGCTTCATCGACTGCGCGTTTGGCGAAATCTTCGTCACCGCTTTCTACACCCGGAAAGTCTGCGTCACTGACAATCGCCTCAGGTGGCACTCCTGCGTAAAAACCGATGGGCGGTTCAGGATAGTCGAGACACGTATGTAGATGATCGCCGGGGGCGAATTCCGTGCGCAAAATGGCGCAACTCGATTTGAAGTCATGCCGCAACGGGCGCGGATAATCCACGAGGTTGCCTGCATATACCAGCGCCAAAAGTCCGAATGCGGAGTATTGGAGGCCTTTACGCGGCAAGGACGCAACCGCGCCACCGAGAATCAGAAACAATGCGAGCGAGGAGAACAAAACGTAGCGCTCTATAAAAATAGGCCGAACTAGCCGCGCGACGATGAACAGTGTCGCCGGAGGTACAAACAACCACACAAGCAATAATGCAACGCTCGAAAACGTGTACCCTTGCGCGGTGTCGCGATGTTGCCGCCAGTTTCGCGCGCAGTAGATCAGGAAGACGGCGCCGGCCAGCATGAACAACACGCCCAGAATATAATGCACAGGAATACCAATGGGTAGCGTCCGCACAAAGTCCATCGCATCCTGCAGACTACCTGCGAACACAAAGAAATAAGCGCGAAATGCGCGATCCAGGCCGGCCCAGACAATCCAGTTTGTCTGCTCTTCCATGTTGTCGGACGTTACAATTTTTATCCAAAGCGGAATGAAAGCAAGGAACGGCGCGTGCGACGCCGCCCAAATTGCGATCGTTTTATAACGTCGCCAATGAACCACGACGAGGTATACGCCCTGCGCGAAGAGAAGCAGGCCCGCAACAAAATGCGTGAGACACAACAGACCGTTCGCGATCACATTAATTACCCACCAATGCCGGCGGTTGGTGGAGACGGCTTCTTGCAATGCGTACATCGCAATTGCCGCAAACATCAATGTAAAGGTGTAGTTGCGGATTTCCTGCGACATGTAGATCTGAAGTTTCGCCGCGGTCATGCAAAGCGCGACTGTCATCCCTCCCATGTGACCAAATAGGCGCCGGCCAAACGCGTACATCACAACGATTGTGGTCATGCCTGCGATGATCGATAACGCGCGCATTCCAACGATGGACGTAAAGCCGAGGTTGTACCAGACGTAGGCGCTCCCAAAATAAACCGGCACGGTCGCGGGGTCGTAATAGGCCTCGGCGCGGAAGAATTCCATTGGGGGCAAATGCTTTTCGAGCGCGAGATAGGTCACACACTCATCAAACCAGACCGACTCGGTTTCGATTTTATAAAGGCGCAGGCCAAGCGCAATGGCGAGCAGGAGAACCAGCGAAACAATCTGTACCGGCGTGATACGGGCCGGAGCAGACGGCGCGGCACTCTCGCCCGTCTCCCCTCTCACTCGCTACCCAACCTCTGAGTCTAAGTGCGCGGGATCGAGCCGATAGAGGTACAAGTTCCAGCGTCCTGTGTAGTGCCAACAAGTAGCATGTATTTCTGGACGTTGCTTTAATACGTCTTCCACAGTTTTATCCTCGAAGCTATGTGGTACTTCTTTAAAGCAGATCCAGGTGCGTTTTCCGGATTTCGCCTCGGCAAATGCTTTGCCAATAATCTTTTCCCAGCGCACATGATCATCCGTAATCTCCGAAAAATCGTTTGTGCCGACAAGCATATTTTCCGGCACACCGCCATAAAAGTGTAGCGGTATTTGCAGATCCTCGAGCCAGGAATACACGTGCTCGCCGGGGGCATATTCGTCTCGCAACACAAGCCCTGCAGCGCCGACATTATAACGTAGCGGTCTATTCATGTCGACACTGTTTCCGCAATAGATCAATGCGAGCGCCGCGATTGCGCCGTACTGCAGCCAGCGGCGCGGCAGTGCGGCGACTGCGCCGCCGATGCAGATATAAACCGCAAGTGAGGCATAGAGTACGTACCGCTCAAGATATGCATGCATAAAATGTCCAAACACGTAGAGCGTGGCCGGTGGCACAAATGCCCACACCACCAGGAACAGCGCGTTTTGCCGCTTGAATCCCAGTTGCGCATCCGCATTCTTCAGCCACACGCGAAAGCACGTGAAAATGAAAAAGGCCAGTGCGAACACGAGTGTCATTCCAAGGAAATGTTGTATTGGAAAAGACCCGAATGGAAGCGTTCGAATGAGATCGGGGGCATCGAGTTTGCTGCCTGCAAAGACGTAATAGTAAGTGGCGATGGCGCGATCGAGGTTATAGGTTAGGGGAATCCAATCTGTTTCGTGCTTGAAGTCCGCCGTTGTGATGATTGCTTCCCATACCGGAATGAACGCAAGAAAAGGCGCGTGCGCGAATGTCCATAGTGCAATTCCGATTACTTGCTTCGGGCGCGTCAACAGCAGGTACACACCTTGCGCAAATAGCAACAACGCCGAGAGCAGATGCGTGTACACGAGTAAGATGTTGGCGGCGACGTTTAGGACCCACCATTGCCGTTTGTTCGCGACTGCAGCTTGATAGAACGTAAACATCGCGAGTAGCGCAAGCGAAAGCGTGAAGGTGTAGTTGCGAATTTCCTGCGATTCGTAGACATGCAGTTTCGCGCATGACACGCACAACGCGGCTGCGATGCCGCCGATGTGACCGAAGAAGCGGCGCGCAAAGAAATAAACGCCGGTGACTACGACCATTCCGCCGAGGACCGACAGCATGCGCATTTCGGTGATCGAGTCGAATCCCATGTGGTACCAGAGGTACGCACAGCCGTAGTAAAAAGGAACACTTTTGGGATCGCGCGTGGCCTCGTTGCGATACAGATCCATAATGCTTGGTTCGTTGAGGCCCATGTAGGTCACGCATTCGTCGAACCAAATGGTTTCCGCGCCGATGCGATAGACGCGAAATCCAAGCGCAATTAGTAGGACAACAGCGAGTTCTGCCCACTCAAAGGGACGCATCCGCCTGCGTGTTACAAGGTCCGGCATATATCCGGTAGCGGTTCGGCTGTTAGCGTCGCCGTAGCAATCGGCGCACGGGCCGGCGGGGCCCCGGCTTGGCTTTCGCTACTTCTTTTGGCTGGAAAAGCGAGAGGACCGGTGGCGCGTCTTCCCACTCCGCTCTTGGCAAGTTGCGTCCGAGGGCGCGCTCGATGGTCTCGAGCGCGGTGTGGTCGGAAGGACATACGAATGTAATCGCGTCGCCCTCTGCTTGTGCACGTGCTGTACGGCCAATGCGATGGATGTAATCTTCCGACGTGGGCGGGATGTCGTAGTTGATCACGTGCGTGACACCTTCGATGTCCAGGCCGCGGGCCGCGACATCGGTCGCCACGAGGATTTTGTATTTGCCTTTGCGGAACCCATCAAGCGCCTGTTCGCGCTGGCGCTGCGAACGATCGCCGTGAATGGCGGCGGCGTTCAGGCCTTGCTTGTGCAGCGTGTGGCTCACTCGCTCCGTACGGTCTTTAGTACGCAAGAAGATTACAGCGGAAATGATTTCCTGCTCCGTGAGAATCTTTACCAAGAGCCGTGTCTTGTCCTCCGGCCGGACTGGGTAAATCAACTGGCGTACGCTGTCCACCGGACGCGCAATGGGCCCGACGCTGATGCGTTCCGGCTCGTTCATCATCTCGGAAGTCAGCTTTGCGATTTCGTCTGGAAAGGTCGCGCTGAACATCATCGTCTGACGTTCACGGGGAAGCTGGCGGAGAATCCTGCGAATGTCCGGCAGAAAACCCATATCGAGCATGCGGTCCGCTTCGTCGAGGATGAGGATCTGCAACTGCGGAAATGCAACGTTGCCGCGCCCCAGGTGGTCGAGCAGTCTTCCCGGTGTGGCGACGATTATCTGTTTGCCCTTGTGCAGGTCCTGGGTCTGTTTTTCCATACCCATGCCGCCGTAGATTGCGGTGCTGTGCATGTGCATGGCTTTGGCCAACTGCTCGACGACACGTTGGACCTGTACGGCGAGCTCGCGGGTCGGCGTGAGGACCAGCACATTGTTTTTCGTGACGTGCAGGCCTGCGAGGCGCGTGAGCGCAGGCAAGGAGAACGCCAAGGTTTTGCCAGTGCCGGTTTGCGCCACGGCGATTACGTCGCGCCCCTCGAGTGCAATGGGGATGGCCTGGGCCTGAACTGGCGTTGGAGTAACGATTTCCTGTTGATGCAGGACCCGCAGACAGCGCGGGTCCAGCCCGAATTCGTCAAATGTCATTGAGACCGTCGGTACTTTCGTTCATTGGCGACGTTTCTAAACATAAAGCTCTCTAGATTATACACAGTCGGGCCGAGGTTTGGAACCGCATAAGACCGGGGGGTACTTGTGTGCTATTATTTTGCCCAGTTATCCCCCGGAAAGGAGCGTCCGCGTGCTCACACCATGTGCGCGACTTCTGCGCAGCGCCGGGGCGCTACTATTCGCTTTGGCCAGCCTGGCCGATGTTTGGTATGTCAACTCGGAAGCCAATCGCCGTGGTCAAGACGGCAAGTCCTGGAAAACAGCTTTCACCGCCATATAATTTGCAATAGATACCGCGCACGCGGACGGCGGGGGCGACGTATGGATAACAAAAGGCACTTACAACGAACCGCGATTCGATCCGGAAAGACGCGCGCGTGTTTCAGGTCCAAACGAGTAAGAGATTAGGCGTCGCCGCTCTCGATGATCGCGTGGGTTTCACGGTCGATTTCGTCGAGGGTCATGCCTCGGGCACGCTGGATGCGATCGAAGCGTTTCTGGAATTGACCCATCGCAAAGTTCGTGAAGTCATCGACTGTCAGCCCGAACGGGATCGGATCGTAGGAACCAAGCGTCTCTTCGATGATTCCCAAGGCGGGCGCGAGCAGTTCGTTCATCGTCGTCTCGACCACGTCGAACAAGTCCGGATCTTCTGCCATCAGGCGCGATAGCAGATAGACTCCATAGGCGATGTGACGTGCTTCGTCTTGTTTCGTGTGCAAGACACCCATGCGCTGAGTCGGCAGGATGTCGAACTTGTCGCACACCGTGAAGTAGGCGTGGTAGCCCGTTTCGGCGAGCATGCCCTCGATGACCATGTTATAGGTCGCGGACGCTTTCGCGAGTGCCGCGGGGCTATGATCCGTGGTCAGCGCGTTCATCGTTGCAGGCAACGTCTCATAAAACAGAAATCGATAGTTCGGTCCGTGGAGGTGACTCTGATCGCCGGTCACGCCCGCGACCTCGGTCAGGAAGCGTTGGAAGAAATCTACGTGCTTCGCCTCTTCCCAAAGAAATGACGTGAGATAGATTTCTTCTTCGATGTGCCCGTCGCGCGCGATAGCGCCGATCAATGGAAGTAGATCGAGCGTTACGGCTTCTTCACCTGCTTGGAACACGGATGACAAGTGGATCAAGATGGCGCGTTCATCTTCCTTCAACCGTTTCCAATCTTCTTTGTCTTTGGTGAAATCGAATTCGCTTGGATTCCAGATTCCAAGTCGCTTTGCTTTCTCGAACAGTTTCATCGGCGCGAGATCGCGTCGAAGGCCTGTCGTCGTGGTTGCAAATGCGGTGTGCGCCATGGAAATTCTCCCTCGTTTGACCCCGTCACCGTGTGCAGCATCATACCCGAAGTAATGGGTTACTGCACTGAAATTGTGTCCGTAAAACTAACCGGTTTGTTGCATCAATCTAATATGTAAACAATTTAACAGCAGCAGGTTAGGTGAAAAAACACGACGTTGCACAAATTTGTACATGTCACGCCTATTCTGCCAGGCCCGCGGCACAAAAAGGGGAAGACATCACCCCGTCTTTGTGCTATCCTGATCAGTGCCCCGTAACGGGGCGACGAACAGTTTAAGTCGCCGGGACAGGCGGGTCTGCCGCATCTTGTCCCCGCATTGTGCAGTTGGAAAGGCGTTCATCCGGCGGTGCTTATTGCCATTCCACCGAACGGGTGTGGTGCAGCGCTTTTCATCCTGGCTCAGGGCTCCTGCGTAATGCGGACGATCAAGAAGCTCAGTGCGGGAATCCGTGGTGAACCGTCTTTAGCGCCTCCTACGCGTTTCCTCCTTTCGGAGACGGTATTGAGCAGCCCCGCCCCCCGGCGCTTATCTGTACGCTAGATCATCCTTCCTCTTCCGTGCGATAGTTTTTCCATGAGAATACTCGGGTGCCGCTCATTAATTGTGTGCGGGTTTATTGCACTCGCTGCGCGTGCAGAGACCTTGTACAACGGAATCGAATTGCCGGAGGTGTGGCCGCCGGCGGATCGCGCGCCTTCTCGTGAGCCGATGGACACGCCGTATCTACAGAACCCGCCACCGATCGTTCCAATCGATGTCGGACGGCAACTGTTTGTCGATGACTTCCTGATTGAGTCGACGACGCTGAAGCGCACCTTTCACAATGCCGAGTACTATCCCAACAACCCCGTGATGTCGCCGGACAAAGAGTGGGAAGGCGGCGAATCGCAGGGGCACCCCGCGCCAACGGCGATGCCGTTCAGCGACGGCGTCTGGTACGACACGCAAGAACAACTCTTCAAGATGTGGTATATGGGGGGGTACACGAAGTCCACGTGCTATGCGGAATCTAAGGACGGCATTCACTGGACCAAGCCTGAACTCGACATTGTGCCGGGAACCAACATCGTGCAGCCGCACGGGCGCGATTCGGTAACCGTATGGTTGGATCGAAACGACCCCGATCCGGCGCGCCGGTACAAGATGTTCAGCTATTTGCGGCCCGATGACAGCGGCCGTTACACGATCTACGTCTCGGCCGACGGCAAGCATTGGGGCGATCCCGTTGCGACCAGCGGGCCCACGGGTGATCGCTGCTCTGTGTTCTACAATCCGTTCCGCAAGGTATGGGTCTACAACATTCGCGCGTACGATCCGAAAACCATTGGCCGGTTCCGGCGCTATCATGAAGGCGCAGACGCAATCGAAGCGGCCAAGTGGAAAGAGGGTGAACCGCTTTATTGGGTGGGTGCGGACACCGGCGATTACCAGCGCGAAGAACTCAAGACGCCGTGCGAACTGTACAACCTAGATTGCGTCGCGTACGAAAGCCTGTTGATCGGGTTGTTCTCGATCTGGCGCGGGCAGCCCACAGACCGCGCGAAACCGAACGAAATCTGCATTGGATTTAGTCGCGACGGATATTATTGGGACCGGCCAAGTCACGCACCTTTCATCCCCGTCTCCGATAAGTATGGGGATTGGAACTGGGGCAACGTGCAGTCTACGGGCGGATGCTGTCTCGTCGTCGGCGATAAACTTTACTTCTACGTCAGCGGACGCAAAGGCGTACAAGGTTCGCCGTCGTCCGGCGTGTGCAGCACTGGACTCGCTACGATTCGCCGCGATGGATTCGCGTCCTTGGACGCGATCGACAGCGAAGGTACGCTGACTACGCGACCGCTGAAGTTTAATGGGAAACATCTTTTCATTAACGCTGATGCATCACGTGGCGAAATTCGCGTCGAAATACTTCCGACGATCTTTCTTGGCGGCCGCCTCGTGACGGACAAACCGCTGGATCCGGTAGAAGGATTCGAAGCAAGGTCATGTGTGCGAATGGTTGCCAACGCGACACGCGCGCAAATCGCCTGGCAAGGCGGCAAGGACTTATCGTCGCTTGTAGGCATGCCGGTGCAGTTTCGTTTCCACGTCAAGAATGCGCACCTCTACTCCTTCTGGGTTTCGGACGATCTTAAGGGCGCGAGCAATGGCTACGTCGCGGCGGGAGGACCTCAAATTGCAGGCGCGACCGATTCGCCAGCTTCGGCAAGCCAATAATTTCGATTTTTATAAGTTCGCTATCGAGCGTGTGATGAGGGGAATGTGCTAGAAGCTTTGCCCAATGAACGGCGCGTTTATTTCGTTGTCGCCCTCGGGTTCCTTGCCGTTCTGACATTGGCTGCGTTTTGGCCGGTATTTACGCTGGACTTCATTCGCTACGATGACACGATTTACCTGACCGATAACCCTCACATGAAAGCTGGGCTGACTGCAGAGGGGGCCCGCTATGCGCTTACACGGATTGTGAATGGTAACTATCACCCGCTGACGATTCTCTCACACCAACTCGATGTGAGTTTGTTTGGGTTCGATGCGCGGGGACACCACGCGGTGAATCTTTTTTTCCATCTGTTCAATGTGTGGCTACTCTTTTTCGTATTGGGGAAGATCACTGGGTCTGAATGGCGCAGTTTTTTGGTCGCCGCCATATTTGCGATCCATCCGCTGCACGTCGAGAGCGTGGCGTGGGTGTCGGAACGCAAAGATGTGTTGAGTACCTTTTTCATGTTGTTAACGATTGGGGCATATGCGTCATATGCGCGGTCGGGCCGGCGCACGCATTACGTGCTCACCGTGCTTTACTTTGCGCTCGCTTTGGCATCAAAGCCCATGCCAGTGACGCTTCCATTTGTACTGTTGTTGCTGGACCGGTGGCCTTTGAGGAGAACCTTGGACAGCGGGCCGCGTGTTTATTTAGGTGAAGTGCCTGCGCTGGCCGTAGAAAAATGGCCGTTGTTTGCGCTGAGTGCCGCGTCGTGCGTGATCACATACGCGATTCAAAGCGGCGCAGGGGCTACGCGCGATCTGGGTGCGATTTCGTTTGCGCAACGGATTATGAACGCAGTGGTGGCCTAT
Organism: Candidatus Hydrogenedentota bacterium; assembly: GCA_020848835.1. GTDB lineage: Bacteria > Hydrogenedentota > Hydrogenedentia > Hydrogenedentales > SLHB01 > JABWCD01. The sequence goes on along the minus strand of JADLHJ010000003.1, from coordinate 25,713 downwards.
GGCTGGTACGTTTGGAAGTTGTTCGTGCCGACCGCACTAGCGCCGAACTATCCGTTTGAGGCGGTTTCGCCCTGGCTGTTTGCGATTTGTTTTGTCTCGCTTGCGGCAGTGAGCTTGCTTTCGATCGTGTGGTTCCGCGCGCACACGAGTTTGTTTGTGGGGTGGTTTTGGTTTCTTGGGATGCTTGTGCCGGTAATCGGTTTTGTGCAGATTGGAGATCAGGCTATGGCCGACCGGTACATGTACGCGCCGATGATTGGATTGACGATCGCGCTTGTTTGGCTGTTACCCGAATCGGTTTCGAGAAAGCCGCGGCGGCGCGCCGCAGGTGTAGCCGTAATTTTTGTATTGGCCGTTGTGCTTTGCGTGATGACGAATGCACAAACGCATTTGTGGCGCAATACGGAAACGTTGTTTCTACACACTCTGCAGGTGTCTCCACGAAGTTCTGTGGCAAACAAGGTGCTCGGCCTCGAATATGCGAAACACGGCGATTATCAAACCGCGCTCAATTTTTTTTCGCGCGCAAACGAAATCAATCCGAAAGATCGCGATAGCGCATTCAATCTGGGTACGGCGTATTTGAATCGGGACCGGATCGACGATGCGATAAATTTGCTGCAAATTGCCGTCGATACGTACGACAAACCTGCAGACGCGCATACGAATCTCGGACGCGCGTACCTGCAGAAGGTTCAACGCGCAGGCGCTTCAAGCGATGCGGACGAAGCAAACAAGTGGTCATTTCGCGCCAAACGCGAATTTGAGCAGGCAATAGAAATTGAGGCCGATCACACCGAAGCGCGAATCAATCTTGGGATTGTATTGGGTATGACTGGGAGTCCGGAAGAGGCGGTCGAAGTGCTGGCGGAGGCCGTCCGCATCGCGCCGGACAATGCCGATGCACGCTACAACTACGGCGTGGCGCTCCTCAATGTAGGCAAACCCGGAGAAGCGTCCACGCAATTCAAAGAGGCGTTGCGCCTTCGAACGGATTATCCCGGCGCGGCTGAACAGTTGTCTGCGATTGAAAGCGGTCCGAAACCCAATTAGACGCGTTGGACAAACCATTCCACGATCTCAACCAGTGCTTTTCCAATCTCGGTGTCTTTTTTTTCCGGCCAGTCTTTTTGTTTGATTTGGCCGTCGAAACCGTGGGGGCCGTTTTCGATGGTGATGAGTTTGTGTTCGACGCCTGCGTTGGCGAGTTTCTTTGCCATGTCAACGCTCAGTTGGTAAGGCACGTCGGTATCGGCGTTGCCATGGAGTAGCAACGTCGGCGGGTATTCTCGCGTGACGTTGCGTTCAGGGCAGTAGGGCGTGAAGGCGTCGGCATTAGTTTTTGGATCGAGGCCCATAATCTCGCGCGGCCAGTAGCCGTTTTGGCGGCACCACAAATAGAACCGGAAACGGTTCGGGCCCTTGGGTAGCGTCTCCGAGATTTCGGCGCCACCAATGACGCTGCGCGCTTCTTCTTCCGATACCGGCGGTTGTTGGCAGTAGAACGGATCAGGTTCGCTATACCAGGGACCGACGATGTCGCCATAACCGTAGAGCGAGACGAGTGCCTTTGGGCGCGGCGTGATAGCGAAACCGGTCATTTGCGTGAGATAACCGCCCGCGGAGCCACCGATGACGCCAACGCGTGCTGGATCGATGTTGCATTGCTTTGGCAATGCCTCACGTATGCTGCGGAATGCTTCGCGGACGTCGTCGATAATGTCAGGTAGTTTTGTTTCGGGTGCGAGGCGGTAGTCGATCGAGATCTGCGCGAAACCTTTTTCGGTGAGCATGTCGCGCACGACGGGTTGCGTCCACGAGCGGCTGCCGCCGATGAGTGCGCCGCCGTGGATCCATACGATGATAGGCGCGGGAGCGGACGTTTTCGGGCGGTATACGTCGTACCTGATTGCGCATCCGTTTATGGTGCGGTAGATGTAGGTATCGAACATGGGCTGCCTCCGCGCCGTTACGGTAGCAGCAGAGAAAAGTCTTGCACAACTACAATCGATCCCGCACAATCGACTTGGGCTGTTCCGGGTGCTACGTATCAACGTCAATCCTTTTTCGGAGGGTGCTGCCATGTGGGTTCCGAAGTGGTATCGCGATCGGGCGAAGGGCGTCGAGAGTCCAATGCCTACGCAGGTGGTGTCAAACGAAGAATTTATCCCCCGCCCGCAGACGCGGCAGCAGGCACAAGTCGAACGCCTTATCGGCGAGCTTGCCGATGAGAAATCCAAAAAGCTGGGGATGGAGCGTCGCGCGTTTCTCGCGAGCTCGATGGGTATCGCGACGGCGTTCATGGCGAGCAATATGGTCTACGGCAAGTATTGGAATGTTGCCGAGGCGGAAACCATGGAGCCGGGCGCATATGAGGACAAGTGGCCGAAAGACGAGTACTTCATTTTCGACGTGCAGACCCACTTCACCAATGGCTTTCCGTTGGGATTCCGCAGCGCGCCGTTTATCCGCAGCATGGGATTTAACCTTAGCGAAGACCCGGAAGCGTACAGTTTCGAGAACTTCGTGAAGGAAATGTTCTTCGACAGCGATACGAGCCTCATCTGTATTTCCGGTGTACCCGGAAAAGAGATCAATCGCGGCGCGGACGGCAGCATTCTCGAAGGGAAAGATCGTTCGCCGGGGATGCTTGGGCTGCTGCCGAGCTGGTTGATGTCGCAACGCAAGGCGGAACTCAATGAGATCGCCGGATCGCAGCGTGCGCTGTGTCAGGGCAATTGCGCGCCGAACCATTATTGGGACAAGGCGGCGAACAAGCCTGCATTCAATGAGTTATACGAACAGATGGAACGCGAGGTGAAGCAGTACAAGATCGATTCGTGGAAATGGTATTGCCATATGGACCCTGCGAAATCGGGCAATGGATTTCGCATGGACGATGAAATGATGACCTTTCCGTTCTATCAGAAGTCGAAAGAACTGGGAATCAAGACATTCAGCGTTCACAAGGGCTACGCGTCGCAATCGCGCACGCTCGGTAATTTTGCTCATCCCGGCGATATTGAGAAGGCCGCGCTGGCGCATCCTGACATCAATTTCATTATTTATCACTCCGCGATGAAGCATGGGCCCGGCGAGCCGGAGTTTGATAAGGACGGCACCTTCAATCCGGAGACGGGTGATTTCGAATGGCACCGCGATCTGATGGCGATTAAGAAGCGCAATCCCAATATGACGAATGTGTATCCGGAGATCGGATCGGCGTTTGGCACGTTGGCGATTGTTCATCCGCAGTTGGCGCAGCATCTCATTGGACAGAATGTGAAGCACTACGGCATTGACCATGTGATCTGGGGTACGGACTGTTTGTGGTGGGGTTCGCCGCAGTGGGTGATCGATGCATTCAAGCGGCTGGAGATTTCGGACGAGTTGTGCGAGAAGTACGGGTATTCGAAGTTGACAAAGGAAGACAAGGCGAAGATTTTTGGGCTGAACGCTGCAAAGTTGTACGGGGTGGATGTGAAGGCCGCGCGCACGAATTTCCCGAAGGACACATTGAGCAAACTGAAGACGGCATATGTGGAGCAGGGAGTGTTAAGAGACAACGCGGCGCATGGTTGGGTGCGTGCGGAGAATGCGTAGTCTTAGGTTGTCAAAATTTTTCGCTGTAGCTTCGCCGTTGGTACTCATTCATGGGCTTCACGCACTCGCAGCGCCTGAACAGGATCCTGCGGCGTGGGGAAGCAATCACGTTGGCCAGCCTGTGCCGGAGTATGAGGACGGAAACACCTGTTTATTTTGTCATCGAACATCGATTGGGCCGAGTTGGCAGACGGAGAAGCATGCTACGACGATTCGGGCGTTGGCCGAAGAGTCGAATGCTGAACAGTTGAAGCAAAAGGCAAGTGGTGCGGAGTTTGTGTTTGGGCGCGGTCCTAAATTTCGCTTTCTGAAACCGACTGGCGCATACGGCACATTTTCGCTGTTCGATGCGTCATGGTCGCCGAAAGATAAAGAGTGGAGCGGCGAGGAACGATGGGATGCTGCGAAGTTCGGCGCGAATTGCGCGGGATGCCACGCGTCCGGCGTGGATAGCGTGGAAAAGACGTTTCAGATGCCATCGCTGGATTGCCACACCTGTCATGGGCTTGCGGTACCGGAGCATGCAGAAGACGGGACGCTGATGTTGTTATCAAAGAAGGGCAAAACACCTGCGGGGGTTGAAGTTTCTATCTGCGGGTCGTGTCATCTGCGCGGCGGGAAATCGAAGAGTACAGGATTGCCGTTTCCGAATAACTTCGTACCGGGTGATAATTTGTTTAAGGACTTCGACTTAGATTTGTCTGATGAACGCATCTCCCAAGAAAGTCCGAGCGATGCGCATATTTTCCGAATCGCTCGTGATGTCGCGGTTTTTGGCTTGAACGACGTAACGTGCACGACGTGCCATGATGTGCACGGAGAATCGGAGAAAAAGCACGTGCAAATGCCTAGACGAGCAATATGCTTCGTATGCCATACGCAAAATGAACCGTTGACGACGATGCCCACCGAAAAGCGGCAAAACGTCACGTGTGAGTACTAAGATGCAATGTAATTGTGGATTTAGTTTCGCCAAAGCAGTCATGGAAGAAAGTAAGCCGGGATATTTCCCTTTCGAGACATTTACCGTAATCTGCGACAACGATGTTTCCGAGTATGTGAAACTGGAGAGTCAAGTATCGGCAACCTCTTCCTTGAAAGAAGTTCCGAGACGTATTGCCGCCGCCGCAAAACTCGTCGGCCGTATTTTGATTTGTCCGCGATGCGCGGCGTTGCATTTCCTAACGCCCAAGACAGATGCGTATGTGCAATATCAACGGATGCCCGACAAGGAGAATTGAATGCCGGTACAAGATACCATTCCTGACTATGAGCATATGCCCGCGGGTGTGCCGATGGATGAAACGGACGTCAGCGTGCGCGCTTATCTATCGCGACTCGCGGACGATCATCTCGCGCAATATGAATTAACCTGGACGGATGATCAGGTCATGGATTGGGACGGAAACTTTCGTCTTGACGGTAATTTGATGTTGGTGTGCGTCGAACGGGATGTGGATATTAAAGAGTTTCGGCATGTCCTTGAAGATCACTTGCGTTTTCGCGGTATTTGGAGGTAGGACGTTGCAATACCGTCTTGGAATTCTCGCCGCCCTGCTGGCAATTGTATTCACTCCAAGTGTTTTTGCGGGTCAACTCTATGTAGGAGCGGCGAGTGTAAGTATCACGCCGGATCGGCCTGTTGCGCTGGATGGGCAGATGATGACGCGCATATCGAAGGACGTGTTGACGCCGGTGACGGCGAATGCGTTGGTGTTGGAGACGCGCGACGGTGATGCGGTGCTTGAGCGCGCGGTCTTTGTGTCCTGCGATTTGCCCTACATTGTCGAGAGCGTGAGCGTTGCCGCGCGCGAGCGCGTGAAAGAGCGCGTACCCGATTTTGACGTGTCTAAACTCATCATCAGCGCTACGCACACGCACACCGCGCCAGTTCAGGAAACTGGTATCTATGAAATTCCTTCCAGCGCAATGCAGCCTGCGGAATACTCGGATTTTCTTGTTGCGCGCATCGCGGATGTTGTCGCGCAGGCATGGACGGCTCGCAAGCCTGCATCGGCGGGTTGGGGGCTGGGGCATGCGGTCCTCGCGATCAATCGCCGATCGGTCTATGCGGACGGCACTGCGCAGATGTATGGTCCAACAGACAAGGAGAATTTCCGCGGGTTCGAAGGCGGCGAAGATCACGGCGTGGAAGTGTTGTGTTTTTGGGATGCCGATGGAAAGCTGATCGCGACTGCGGTGAATGTGGCGTGTCCTGCGCAGGAAGTCGAAGGATTGTGGCAGATCGACGCAGACTTGTGGCATCCAGTGCGCGAGGCGTTGCGCGCGAAGCATGGAAGCGATCTCGTTGTGATCGCGTGGACGGGTGCGGCGGGCGATCAATCGCCACATCTTATGTACAACAAGCGTGCGGAAGAGCGCATGCGCGAGTTGCGCAAGCTGACGCGCTTGGAGGAATTGTCGCGGCGGATTGTTGCGGGATGGGAGGAGGCATACGAAGGCGCGACGCAGGAGCGGCACGGTGACGTTGAATTCAAACATTCGGTGCAGACGATCGAATTGCCGTTGCGTGTCGTGACAGACGAGGAATATGCAAACGCAAAGGCGAAGGTGGAGGAGTATTCGAAGGACGTCACGAAGCGTCGGATCATGACGTGGCACCAGGACGCGGTGAATCGGTATGAACGCCAGAAGGCGGGCACGGCGGCACCGTACAAAATGCAATTGCATGCTATTCGGCTTGGCGACATTGCTATCACCACAAATGACTTCGAGTTGTATACGGAGTTTGGCGTGCAGATGAAATCCAAGAGCCGCGCGCTTCAGACGTTTGTGATTCAGCTCTCGGGGCCGGGGACCTATGTACCGACACCGCGGGCCGAGCGTGGTGGCGGATACAGCGCGATAATCGAAAGCAATGTGGTGGGAGCAGAAGGGGGGCAAGTCTTGGCGGACAAGACGGTTGAGGCGATGAACGCCCTCTGGCCCGCGCCTTAGCGCGTGATTTACTGGGCACGAATTTCCGCGTTGGAATTGACGGGTTGTTCTGCTATACTCCGCGCGGTTCAGCGGGCGTGTTTCTAAGTCGTTTTTACTTCAAAAGTTATGCGGTCTTTTCGCCCTTGGGCCTAGATCGCTTGAGGGGATAATGTTTCGATCGTTCTTGAGTTACCTACCGGGCCTGTTTTCCCACGACATGGGTATCGACCTTGGTACTGCCAATACACTCGTCTATGTAAAAGGCCAGGGCATCGTCCTGAGCGAGCCGTCCGTTGTTGCCATAAATAAAGACACCGGCAAGGTGAAGGCCGTCGGCAACGAAGGCAAGAGCATGATCGGCCGCACGCCGGGAAACATCGTGGCGATTCGCCCGATGAAGGACGGCGTGATCGCCGACTTCGAAATTACCGAGGCGATGCTCCGGTACTTCATTCAGAAAGTCCACAATCGTAGCCGGCTGGTGATGCCACGCGTGGCGATTTGCGTGCCCTCGGGAATTACCGCGGTGGAAAAGCGCGCGGTGACGGAGAGCGCATCGCAGGCGGGCGCGAAGAAAGTGTTCACGATCGAAGAGCCGATGGCGGCGGCGATTGGCGCGGGATTGCCCGTCCATGAGCCGCAGGGCTGCATGATTGTGGATATCGGCGGTGGTACGACTGAAGTCGCGGTGATCTCGCTGGGCGGGATCGTGCACGTGAATTCCGTGCGCGTCGCGGGTGATGAGATGGACCAGGCGATCATTCAGCATCTTAAACGCACCTACAATATGATGGTTGGCGAGCGGACGGCGGAAGAGATCAAGATCGCGATCGGTTCCGCGTATCCGTTGAAAGAAGAAATGGAAATGCAGGTCAAGGGCCGTGACCAGGTCATGGGCCTGCCGAAGATATTGACGATCACGTCGGAGGAAATTCGCGAGGCCTTGCGCGAACCTGTGGCGTCGATCGTGAATGCAGTACGCGTGACATTGGAACGCACGCCCCCGGAACTTTCCGCCGACATCGTGGACCGCGGTGTTGTGTTGGCCGGTGGCGGCGCCTTGTTGCGCGGACTGGACCAGTTACTCGCGAAGGAGACGGGGCTTCACGTGACTGTCGCTGAAGACCCGCTGACTGCCGTTGTGCTTGGCACCGGCAAGTACCTTGAAGGAATCCGCCGCTTTAACGAAGAAGCCTAAACCGTGTTGATAGCGCGCCGTATTCGCGAGAATCGCCCTACCATTATTCTGGCCGTGTTAATCGGTCTGTCCCTCTTGTCGCTTGCCTCCGGCACGCAGGGCAACGTCATTTCTAATGGTGTTACCACCGTTGGCTCGGTCATTGCCTATCCCTTCTGGCGCGCGCTCGATGTAGTGAGTGGTGCGACGAATTACGTGACCGGTTTCGTGATCGCTTATGACGCATCGCGCAGAGAAGCATCCGATTTGCGCACGCAGTTCAATGCGCTGGTGCCGCAGATTTCAGATCGTGATGCGATCTTTGAGGAGAATATCCGGCTGAAAGAAATGCTGGAATACAAGGAAAAGCAACCCCGACTAGACCTGACGCCCGCCAAGGTGTTGAACCTCTCGCAAGATCCAATTTCCGCCGCAATCATATCGAATGCTGTCGGCGTGCTGGTTGTCGATCGCGGTTCCATTCATGGGATAGAACCGGCGATGTGCGCGATGACGAAAGACGGTGTTGCGGGTGTGGTGATTGACGTAAAACCGACACTCTCCTACGTCGCGTCATTGCATAGTGAACGCTGCCAGATCGCCGCGATGATTGGTCGCGACAAACGGGTTCGCGCGACGGTACAGGGCAGCGGCAGCGATTTCAGTTCGATATGCAAACTCGTGCACGTGGACACGAAGGATATTGTGCGCGTTGGAGACGAAGTGCTCACCTGCGGAAGCGGTATTTTCCCGGCGGAGTATCCGATAGGGAAAATCATTGAAGTAGAAAATAGCGGTGCACTGTTTCAGGTTGCTTATATGGAACCCTTCGCGGATCCCTACAGCATTGACGAGATATTCCTTGTGAAGAGAGCTCAGCCTACGCTTGGCGAGTTGACTGGGTATGATGTTGCCGCGGAGCAGCCGGTCGTGCCGCCATCGCCGCCGGTGAGTGACGAGCCCAAGAAACCCGTGAAGGACGATAAGACCGCATTCGCGCTGCCGGACACGCGCTCCATGCAGGAGCGCTACGCGCCGTAGGAAACGATGTTGATCTACCGAAAAAATATTTTGTGGATTTTGCTCGTAGTGCTGGCGGCAATGCTGGAGACTACGTGGATCGAGCAGATTCGATTTCTGGACGTTGTGCCTAATCTCACCTTGCTCGTCGTAATCTATTTTGCAATCGTTGATGGCGAAGAGCGCGCGATGTTTACGGGGGCGATTGGCGGCGTGTTTCAAGACGTGGCGAGCAACCAAATCCTGGGGCACCACATTTTGTGCAATGTCGTGGTCGGCTATGCGGCCGCGCGGGTGGCGTCTCGCTTGATTACCGAAAGCCCGGCGGCAAAGGCGGGCCTTGTATTTCTCGCCGCGATTGCGTTTGGCCTGCTATCCGTTTGTGTCTCCTATGTGCAAGACCCTACAACGCCAGCGCTATTCGGCATTATTGCGCGCGTGGTACCCGGCGCATTTTATACGGCCTTGTTTACGCCCGTGATGTTTTTTCTGCTCGATCTGATCTTCAAGAAGAAGAAGCGCGAGTGGAATCTAAAGAAGGGGGCCATCTGATGCCGGGGAAAAAGCAACGCGACGATGCACCGCAGGTGAAAACACGCTTGAGTGGTATGGCATTGGCAGTCGTGGCGTTGAGCGCTGTGCTTTGTCTTCGGTTATGGCAACTTCAAATTGTCCACGGCGCGGACTACGCTGCCAAGGCGGACAATAACCGATTTGATTATGAAGTGTTAAAGTCACCGCGCGGCGTAATTTACGGGCGCGACGAGAAGACCGTACTGGCAGACAATCGCGCAGCCTGCGATCTCGTCATGATGCCGGCGTCTCTGCCGGAGGTTGAGGCACTGAGTAACGTGTGGTTTGATGCTGCGACGGTTGCCGGGGGCGGTTCCCGTTTGTCCTGCATTATTTCAGACACCCTCACGCGCGGAGAACCGCTCGATGAGATTGTAAACGTTGGCGTGAGCGATGAAGACCGCGCCGCGTTGAGCGCTGCATTGCCGCCGCTGGAAGGTGTGTACGCAATGTGCGGTGACCTTTCCGATATTGTCAGCACGGATCGTGAGCGGCAATTTGCACGCGTGCTACGCGCGGTGCGCAACAAGACACCCTTCGAACAGATTCTAATCAAGGAAGACATCAGCAAGACGGAGCGCATGCGTATTGAAGAGTATTCGTTCAAATTTCAGGGCGTTTATACGGTGGCGCGTCCGCAGCGCCGCTACTACTACGGCGCGACCGGAGGTCAAGTGCTTGGGTGGTTTAACGAGATCAATGACGCCGAATACAAAAAACTGCGCCCGCGCTATCGCATGGGCGACATCATCGGCCGCGATGGAATCGAGTTTGCATACGAAGACCTGTTGAAGGGCACCGACGGCGCGATGATCGTGAGCCGTTACAACCGCAGCGTGCCGCAGATTCGCACGGACGCGCGCGGGAACCCGTATATCGAAGTGGACAGCAGGGGGCGCGCACTTTCAGAAGAAGAGCGCCACGAAGCGATTCCCGGCAAGCCCATTTATACGACGCTGGATATCGAGCTGCAGCAAAAGTGTGAAGACATCTTGACGCACGAGTTGTTCGCGGAAGACATCGTCGATACGCCGGCCGAAGGTGCAATTGTTGTCATGAATGCGGACACCGGCGAGCTGCTGGCGCTGGCGAGCGTGCCAACCTTCGATCCCAATATCTTTGCGACAACCTCGGCGGACCGAGGACGCATTACGAATGAAGTGATGAAAGATCCGAAAAAGCCCATGCTTCATCGGGCGTTTCAGACGCACTATTACCCCGGTTCAGTGTTCAAGGTACTGATGGCAATCGCCGCGCTTGAAGAAGGGGTTATAGATGAGCACACCTCGTTCTTCTGTGGCGGATCATATACTGCCGGCGGGGCAACTTGGCGTTGCTGGAAGCACGCTGGTCACGGTACGGTCAGCGTAGTGGACGCTTTGGCGTTTTCCTGTGACGTGTTTTTTTACAACGTGGGCGCAAAGCTTGGCCCGGACAAGATGGACGCGTGGGCAGCCAAACTCGGCGTGGGTGTAAAGACCGGTATCGACCTGCCCCGCGAAGTGCCTGGGCAAATATTCACGCCCGCGGAGAAAGCCGCGTATGCGAAAGCGACCGGCGCAAAACATCCAGACCTCTACAAGTGGCATTTTGGCGACACCATCAGCATGGCAATCGGCCAGGGTATGGTGGACACGACGATTCTGCAGAACGCGCTTTTGATGGCTACGGTCATCAACGGCGGCAAGCGCGTCAGGCCGTATGTGAATCTTGAGATCGGCCCCCAAGTGTCAGAACAATTGGTGCACGACAATACGTTGCGTATTGTGCACGATGGTATGTTCAAATGCGTGGACAAAACGCAACCACCAAGCGGCACGGGGCGTCTTGCGAGAATAGAAGGGCTCGAAATGCTCGGCAAGACCGGAACAGCACAGGTGGTGCGCATGGCACAATTAAAGGGAAGAAAAGAGCGCGACATTCCCTACGAATTGCGCGATCACGCGTTGTTTATTGCGGGGGTCACAAATATGACGCCGCGCATCGCGATTAGCGTCATCGTTGAACACGGATTACATGGCAGCTCAGGGGCCGCACCGGTAGCCAAGAAGATTTGCGAATACTTCTACTTGAACCGTGCCAAGCAGGAAGGTGGTGCGGCGCCGTTGACCGTTGCCATGCAGGAAGTGGGCGCGGAATGAGCAGTATTCAACGCGATCTGAACTTACGCGATTCGCATATTCGCACCTTTAACTATCGCAATCTGCGCCGGCTCGATTGGTTCTTGCTCGCGGTCACTTCCGCACTGGCGGTGTTTGGGCTGACTGCATTGTATAGCGCCAGCCAGAACAGCGGACCGGATACTTCGTGGCTCGAAATTTACTATGTACGGCAGGGAATCGCATTTTGTCTCGGACTAGCCATCGCGCTTGTCATTGTATGCATCGACTACCGCGCGCTGATTTCACTTGCGCCGTTCATGTATTTCGTCATACTTGGACTGTTGGTTGCCGTGCTGTTTTTTGGTCACACAGCCATGGGTGGACAGCACTGGCTTCCCTTGATCGGTCCGTTCAATCTCCAACCCTCGGAAGCAAGCAAAATCGTTCTCGTTTACGCCCTGGCATGGTATCTGTCGCTGATGCGGGAGCGCGCGCAAAGTGTCTTGTACTTCGCGGGCGCATTTGTGATCGGGGGCGGCATTTTAATTCTGATTCTTGCGCAACATGACCTTGGCACTGCGCTGGTAATTCCACCGGTGATTCTGGTTATGTTGTACGCGGCCGGATGCAGAAAACGGTATCTGATGATTATAGGAACTGTTGCTGCGATCGCCTTGCCGCTTGTGTTTCTCAATATCGACGAACTTCCCCTGGATAACTATCAAAAGGACCGTTTTCGTTCATTTCTGAGGCCGGAGGCCGATAAGCTTGGTACGGGCTATCAAATCACACAGACGAAAATTGCCGTTGGTAGTGGACAGATGTGGGGCAAAGGGCTTGGCAAGGGCACGCAAACGCACTTTAAGTTTTTGCCCGAATACCACACCGACTTCATTTTCGCATTAATCGCCGAAGAAATGGGGTTCGTCGGGGGCACGGTCGTTATCTGTCTGTTTGCTTTGTTTATGCTGCGCGGCATAGCGCTCGCACGCGACTGCCCCGATATGGCGGGCAGTTTACTCGCGGTAGGCTGCGTCGCGATTCTAGGGTTTCACGTGTTCGTAAACATCGCGATTACCCTTCACCTGATGCCGATTACCGGCATCCCGCTGCCGTTTCTCAGTTATGGCGGTTCGTTTTGCATTACTACGATGATGTGCGTGGGCACCCTGTTAAGTGTTCACGTTCGTAAAGGATATTTTGACTAATGGGCGCCATGCCACAGCCGCGTGCGCCTGGGAGATTCCATGAAGGAATTTGTAATCAACGTCTCGCCGCTCGAGACGCGCATTGCCCTTATCGAAGATAAGCGGCTTGTCGAGCTGCTAATCGAACGGCAGGAAAGCCGCAGCGTTGTCGGCAACATCTACAAAGGGCGTGTCGATTCGATTGTGCCCGGTATACAAGCGGCATTTATCGATATCGGATTTGAGAAGAACGGCTTTCTATACGTGTCCGACATCGCCGGCGCGGAAGGCACGGGGGATTTCGATTTCGAGGAAGGCACAATCAAGCCGCGTGGTTCATCACGCCGCGGGCGGCCGCCTTCGATCGAGTCGCTGCTGAAAAAAAACCAGCACATCATGGTGCAGGTGAGCAAGGACATGCTCGGCACAAAGGGCGTGCGCCTGACAAACTACGTTACCTTGCCGGGGCGCTACGTGGTGCTGATGCCGACGGTGAAGCACCTTGGCGTGTCGCGGAAGATCGGAGACGATAAAGAGCGCGATCGGCTGCGTAAGATACTCCAGAGTGTGCGACCGCCCGGAACGGGGTTGATCCTGCGCACCGCGGGCGAGGACAAAAAGAAGGCCGATTTTCAGGACGACGTACGCTATTTGTCGTTGGTGTGGAATGGCATAAAGGACAAGATGGAGACGGCTAGGAGCGCGTCGATGTTGCACGCGGACCTTAACCCAATCTTGCGCATCGTGCGCGACATGTTTACGTCCGATATCGAGAAGATGTCCATCGACGACGAGGCGGAATACAAACGGATTTTGGAGTTCCTCGATCAGTTTGCGCCAAGCCTGAAGACCCGCGTGAAGCATTACAACCAGAGCCGGCCTATATTCGACAAGTTTGGCATCGAGAAAGAAATCGAGAAGGCATTGAATCGAAAGGTATATCTGAAGAGCGGCGGCTATATCTGTATCGATCAAACCGAAGCGCTGATTGCGATCGACGTCAATACTGGGCGCTTCACCGGCACAAAACATCTGGAAGAGACGGTGTTTCGCGTAAATCTTGAGGCTGCGGAAGAAATTGCGCGGCAAGTGCGGCTGCGCGATCTCGGTGGAATTATCGTTATCGACTTTATCGATATGGCAATCGAGAAAAACAAGCGTGAGTTGATCAAGCATTTGCAGGCATGCCTGAAACACGACCGCGCGAAGACGACGATTTCCGAAATCAGCGAACTCGGCATGATCGAGATGACGCGCAAGCGGGTGAAACATAATTTGATCAAAGCGCTATCGCAGCCCTGCCCGTATTGCGAAGGTGGCGGCATGGTGCGTTCGGTGACGACGATGACCTTCGACACCCTGCGGCGCTTGCACAGTTTGTTCTGTGCGTCAAAGGAAAAGCGTGTAATCCTGCAAGTGCACCCGGACGTCGCGCGAAGGCTGCGCACGGAGAACAAAGACATGCTCGACGCGATCGCGCAGGATTTTGAACGGGAAGTGGCGGTCGAATCCGTGTCCGATTTTCACATTCACGACGTGAAGATGCTGAGCGCGAAATCGCGCCAGGAAGTATCGGCCAAGTAGTCCCTCTACTTGTGCCCGAGCTTTTCCGCGATGCGGCGCTGAATCTCCGGTGGCACGAACTCTCTGAGGTCGCCGCCAAAGACCGCGATCTCGCGGACGATACGCGAACTCAGCAGGAGGAACTTTTCGCTGGGCATGAGGCACACCGTGTCAATTTTCGGATTCAGCTTTTGGTTGGCGATGGCCATCGTGATTTCGTATTCAAAATCGGATACCACGCGTAGTCCGCGCACAAGTGTCGTCGCATTACGTTGCCTCGCGAACTCCGCGGTTAGTCCTTGAAACGAAGTAATCTCGATATTTGCATAGTCTTTCGTGCAATGCCGCAGCATCTCAATACGCTCATCTACAGAAAATAGACCTTTCTTTTCCGGATTGTAAGCAACAGCGACTATAAAGGTGTCAAAAAGCCTGTACGCACGACTGATTAAATCGAGGTGGCCGTAGGTCGGCGGATCAAAACTTCCTGGATAAATGCCCACACGGTCCGCCATTGCGACGCGCTCCCTTTTGTTTCCCCCGTTGTGACGTACATTGGAATTAGCTGCGAGTACCGTAATCGTAATCGCAATCGATCCTTCGATCCACTACGCCGGAAACGCTAACTCCCTGCCATTGCCGCGCGATACACGACCAACACAGGAACGCCCGCGGCTTCGGCGATTCTCTTGCAGTCTTCAAACTCAGGCGATGCAACGGTTTGTTCGGTCCCGAATTTTCCAATCTTTACACGCACCGTTCCCCAATCAGTTGCGACTTCTTTCCACTCGCGTTCAAGACAGATGCGTCGTTCTTCGCGCAATCGTACGCCAAGCGTTGTTGTATTGCGGAAGATGACTTGTGCAATGGCGTCGGCTTTTTCCGGATCGCAGAGGATGGTGATAAGGTGCGCGGGCCGGCCCTTCTTCGCGGTCGTTGGCGTTATGAACGCG
Source organism: Candidatus Hydrogenedentota bacterium (assembly GCA_020848835.1). GTDB lineage: Bacteria > Hydrogenedentota > Hydrogenedentia > Hydrogenedentales > SLHB01 > JABWCD01. The sequence continues at coordinate 10,595 of JADLHJ010000003.1, read as the reverse complement.
TCGCGTGCGCCGGACTTCAGCGCTTCTTCGATGAGCACCGGAATTAGTTCCGGAATCATATCGTCAACATTGGTTTCGATTACGGTCACCACTTCCGTCGCGCGCGAATCGGTAGACTCGCCTTCGATCACGCGCAAAACATTTGCGCGATCGGCGAGGTCGCGAGTGCCGCTACCGTAGCCCATGCGTGAAACGGTCAATGCGGGCATTGGCCCGAACAACGACGAAAGCTGTGCAAGCAAGGCGGCACCCGTCGGCGTTACCAATTCCGCTTGCACCTCCCCGCCGTAGCACGGAATTCCTTCCAGCAGCAGCACCGTCGCTGGTGCTGGCACAGGCATCACTCCGTGCGCACATTGCACTGTGCCGGCGCCAACGTGTAGCGGCGAGGCTGCAATTCGTTCGCAGCCGATCTCCTTGAGACAAAAGTGCGCGCCGACAACATCGACGATGGAGTCAATTGCTCCTACTTCATGGAAATGGACCTTTTCGATAGTGGTGCCGTGGACCTTCGCTTCGCTTTCGGCAATACGGCGGAAGGTTTCTTTGCTGGCTTCTTTTACGGAATCCGACAAATCTCCACGATCGATGATCTCAACCACATGGCGCAGGTGGCGATGCGGTTGTTTCATGTTGGGATCCAACTCGACGGTGAACTGTGTGGCCATCACGCCTTTCTTCTTCACCTTCTTTGCGGAAACCATGTATCCGGACACATCGAGCGATTCGAGTGCGGTCTTCAACTTTTCGAAATCGACTCCGAGATCGAGCAGCGCGCCGACGATCATGTCGCCGGAGGCGCCGCTGAAGCAGTCGAAATAGAGGGTCTTCATCTGGCCGTTCCCGCAATTCGGTTGATCATGCTTGCGAGCATGCCTGCGCCGAAGCCGTTATCGATATTGACGACGGCGATACCTGTGGCGCATGAGTTGAGCATTGTGAGTAACGCGGAAAGGCCGCCGAAGTTTGCGCCGTAGCCGACGCTTGTAGGCACTGCGATGACCGGCACGTCGACGAGCCCGCCGACGACGCTTGGCAGCGCGCCTTCCATGCCCGCGCACACGACGATGGTGTTGGCTTTCGTCAGCGTTTCGTGTTGGCCGAGTAACCGGTGCAAACCTGCCACGCCAACATCGTACACACGCTTGACGGCGTTGCCGTTGAATTCGCAGGTCACCGCGGCTTCCTCCGCGACGGGAAGATCGGAGGTGCCGGCGCAGACAATTGCGATGTAGCCTTCACGTTGTTGCATAGGGGTCGTGACAAGGGTGACAGCGCGCGCGGCTTCGTGGTATTGCGCATCGGGAAAATCCGCGACGATGCTTGCCACAGCGTCAGACGAACAGCGCGTGACCAGGATATTGCTGCCCTTTTCGCGCATACGCGCCATGATTTGGACGATTTGCTCCGGCGTCTTGCCCGCGCCGAAGATCGCCTCGGGGTGGCCTTGTCGCAGATCGCGGTGGTGGTCTACCTTAGCGAAGCCAATGTCCTCGAAGGGCAATGCGCGCAGGCGTTCGAGTGCGGACGCGGTCGAAGTGTTGCCGGCCGCCACCGACTCGAGAAGCTCTTTCAACTTGTCGCGATCCATGATGCGTCCGTTATAAGGCGTACAGGAACGGTGACAATACAGTCGCTTGCCCAGCCACGATCATAAGCAACCCAAGGAGCATCAACGCGATGATAATGGGAGCGAGCCAGAATTTCTTGCGCACCCGTAGAAATGCCCAGATTTCGGAAAAGAATTCCATGTAGTCACCTTCTGTATCTAATGCTAGCCGAACACGCTATTGAAATGCACGTGCGCGCAAGGTACTGACGAATTCAGCTGCAGCAGCGGACGGCAAAAGCGTGGGGCTACGAATGAGATGAGCACAAGGCCGTACGGAACGCACCGTTAGAATTGGTTCTTGTAGGCTTCGATTTCGGTTGGTTGGTCGTCGGGTATTTCCCAGTAACTCGCTGCGGAGGGGTCCCACCTGCGCTTGAGCGGATCGCCGGCAACGAAGCGATAAACAATGGCTACTGGCGTGATCATACCGTAGAACGCAATCGTTAGAAGTACGCGCGTCATTACCCAATTCAACGCGAGAGCGAACTTCATCCAGGCGCGATAGACGGGTTTTAACAAGCCTGGTACCGCGAGACCGAGAAGGACAAATGCTATGGCGATGCCGAAGAGGATTGAAGGAATGTATCCCTTCAACCACCAGCGCAGGCAGCCGATCACCGTAATCGCCGCGAACATGAGCAGGCCGAAGTTGCGGAGGTCGGAGTGCGTTGGATTTTGTGGGTCGCTCTTCATGTATCAGTCCAGTTCATACTGTCTCTTCCAATCCACGGTGTCTTTCCATTCCGGCTGGTTGCGCTTGTCGAGCACACAGGAGCCGAGCACGAGGTAGTCCATGTTGGTGCGCATGAAGCACGTGTATGCTTCCTGCGGCGTGCAGACGATAGGTTCACCGCGCACGTTGTAGGAAGTATTGATGATTACGGGGCATCCTGTGCGCTCATCGAATTTTTTGATTAGATTGTAGTAGCGGGGGTGATCTTCTTCGCGAACGGTCTGTATGCGCGCGGAATTGTCCACGTGGGTGATGGCGGGTACATCCGAGCGCGCGATCTTCAATTTATCAAAACCCGTTGCACGTGCCGTTTCTCCGTCGAGCGATGCAAGATGATCTTTTGCGACATCCGCGACGAGCAGCATGTAGGGGCTTTCCGTGTTCAATTCAAAATAATCGGATACGCGTTCTTCCAACACCGCCGGCGCGAACGGCCGAAAAGATTCGCGGAATTTTATTTTTAGGTTCAATACCGATTGCATCTCGCGCGAGCGTGCATCGCCGAGGATGCTACGTGCGCCGAGTGCGCGCGGCCCAAACTCCATGCGGCCTTGAAACCAGCCGACGACGTTTTCTGTTGCAAGTAGCTCTGCTACGCGCGACGCCAGTGCATCGTCGTCGTGCTTTTCGTAGGGCGCATTAATTGATTGCAGGTATGACTCGATTGCGTCATCGCCGAATTCGGGGCCGAGATACGTCGCCTTCTGCCGTCGACGATCCGGGGTCCGCGGGTTATCGAGCAATTGGTGCCACGCAAATAGCGCGCAGCCCAGCGCGTTGCCCGCGTCGCCTGCTGCGGGTTGTATCCAGATGTTTTCGAAGGGCCCCTCGCGCAGCACGCGGCCGTTAGCCACGCAATTCAGCGCAACGCCGCCAGCGAGCACTAGGTTCTTGCTGCCGGTTTCCTTATGCGCTGTTCGCGCGATACGCAGCATTACCTCTTCCGTGACTACTTGAATTGAAGCGGCAAGATCCATTTCGCGTTGTGTGATCTTCGATTCCGGCTCACGGCGCGGCCCACCGAACAATTCGGCAAATTTGTCGTTGGTCATGCGCATACCGGCGCAATAATCGAAGTAATCGAGGTTCAGCTTATACGAACCGTCCTCGCGCAGATCGATCAGGTTTTTGTAAATGACGTCAACAAATTTGGGTTCACCATAGGGCGCGAGGCCCATGAGCTTGTATTCGCCGCTGTTCACTTTGAACCCTGTGAAATAGGTGAACGCCGAATACAGGAGGCCCAGAGAATGTGGAAAATTGATCTGTTTTAAGATTTCGATCTTGTTCTCGCGGCCGACGCCATAGGTCGTCGTGGCCCACTCCCCCACTCCGTCGAGTGTGACGATTGCCGCCTCCTCGAAGGGACTCGGGAAAAACGCTGCGGCCGCGTGCGATTGATGGTGCGTGGTAAAGAGCACCGTACCTTTGTAGTCGAGCTCGCGGCGGATGGCGCTGCGGGTGAATAGCTTCTCTTTCAACCAAAACGGCATTTGATCGATAAAGGAACGTATGCCCTTCGGCGCGGTGCCGATATACGTCATAAGCAGGCGTTCGAACTTTACGAAGGGCTTGTCATAGAAGACGATGTAGTCAAGCTGGTCCACACCGATCTTCGCCTCGGCCAGGCAATACTCGATCGCATGCTTCGGAAAGCGCGGGTCATGCTTCTTCCGGCTGAACCGCTCCTCCTGCGCGGCGGCCACGATGTCCCCATCGCGCACGAGACACGACGCGCTGTCGTGATAAAAGGCTGAGATGCCAAGGATTTGCATTCGCAATCGTTTTCGCTGGATAGAGTTTCCGCAGCAGGGTAGCCAAAACGGGAGTATGCCATCAACGGCCAATAACATGTGCAAAAAATACAGCTTTACAAAATACGAAAATCTCTTTAACCTCTTGCCTCCTTTGGGTGCCGGGGGCCTGGCGTAACGAGGGAAAGCCTGAAGCAGGCGGAGAGCGGCCAATATGGAGGGAAAGTACCGTCTATTCGGGCCAACCGTGGCCGCATTCAGCGTGGCTGCGGCGACGCTCTTGCTTCAACTGGTGCAGACGCGCATTTTCAGCGTTGTGTACTGGAACCACATCGTCTATTTCATCGTTTCGGTCGCCCTGCTTGGTTTCGGCATAAGCGGGACGTGGATGTCATTCGGAAAGGATTCGCGGCTGGCGCGCGTGCTAACCGTCCCACTTGCAGGATTTCTATTCTTCATTTCGACGCTGATCTCATCGCTTGCGATGACGCAGCTCGACGTAAATACCGCAGCAATTGCGACAAGTAAGGCTAACCAGTGGTTATTATATCTCACCTACGCGTGCGCGGTACTTCCCTACTTCTTCTCGGGTTGGATTCTGGGGCTTGTCTACCGCGATTACGCGGAGCATATGAACTTCCTCTACTTTGCCGATCTGGTGGGTGCCGCGACGGGTTGCATTTTGTTTCTTGCGCTCATTCGTCCGCTGGGTGCGGTGACGCTTGTGGGGCTTGCGGCTGCGCTGGTGACCTTTCCGGCATTCGCGCTGAACGCACGGTCACGGGTAAGCCTGTATGGAGGACTGTTCTGCACGGCTGCATTGGTCATAATCGTCATGTTTCAATCTGAAATCGATCGAAACATCAAACCCGAGAAAACAAAAGCGATCGTATCGATGTACGAGATTTCGGGCGGCCAGCGTCCCATCGAGCCGTCTATAGAGTTTTCGGAATGGAACCCTATTTCACGTATCGACATCACGGGCAATGTTCGGCACAAGGGCGAGTACCGTGTGTTTATCGATGGCGATGCCTGGACAAGTCTTTTCCTTGATCGGAAGGATCGTCGTACCTCATGGGACCACAATACGGAATGCATGATCACGTGGGCCTCACCGTATCTGCTGAAACAGACACCAAATTCCGTGCTCGTGATTGGCTCGGGTGGGGGCGTAGACGTGCTCAATGCGCTTCGGGCCGAAGCGAAGCACATTGATGCGATCGAGATAAATCCGACGACGGCCCGCGTCGTGAAGGAGGAGTTCAAAGATAGGACAAAACAAATCTTTGGACGACCGGAGGTAACCGTCTATAACGAAGAAGGTCGGAGCTTCGTACGGCGCGGGGGCAAGCAGTACGACGTCATTGTCATGAACGCGATTGACACGTTCGCTGCTCTGAACTCGGGCGCTTATGTGTTGTCCGAGAGTTATCTCTACACGGTCGAAGCGATGAAGGACTACATCACCCATCTTAAGCCGGGCGGAATTCTAAACATCTCCCGCTGGAAGACACCGGCGGAGTCGGTCCGACTATTTACCGTGATGCTTGAAGCGATGTATGAACTCGGCTACTCCAATCCGGAGTCTCACCTAATCGCTGTTTTCAATCCCATAAACGGGTTCATTGGAATCATGGCGAGCAATCAGCCGTTTTCGGCAGAACAAGTGAATGTAGTGCGCGACCACGTCCAACGACATAAACTGGAAATGGTCTTTCCCCTTAAAGAGGGCGACAATGCCTATGCGATTCAGCGCACTTACAAGAAGTATGCCGAGCTGCGCAAGCGAGGCGAAGAGCTTGACACGCTTGCAGAGTTCAACTACGACGCGCGGCCCGTGTGGGATGACAGTCCATTCTTTTTTAACTTCCTCAGTGTGAAGCAACTGTTCATGGCGCGATACACGAGCAGCGCATCCCAAATCTTACGAGGAGGACGCGCGTCACTGACGTTGTTCACGTTACTTGGGCTGTTAACTCTGGCCGTCGTCCTTTTCATGTTCTTGCCGCTGTTAAAGCGAGGCCGGGCGCGTGTTCCGCGGTTCACATCGTGGTTGCTTTATTTCATGTGCTTGGGAATTGCATTTATTTTTGTAGAGATCGCGCTGATGCAACGCTTCTCTTTGCTGCTAGGGCATCCCGCGCGATCCTTGGCAATGGTTCTCGCAACATTGCTGTTGTTTGCAGGCATCGGCAGCCAGGTGCGCAGCATGCTTGGGATACCCCTTGTGGCGGGAATTGCAGGAGGAATTGTCGCGATTCTTACGGCAGCATTTATCTATCCGCACATTGTGCCATTGGTGCTCGGGTGGGAACTGTGGCAACGAGGCCTAGTCACCGCTGCTATGGTTGCTCCGCTGGGACTTTTCATGGGAATGCCGTTTCCAGAGGGCATCCGCTTGGTGGCCACGCACTCACGTGACGCGGTGCCGTGGATGTGGGGGGTAAATGGCGGAGCGACCGTACTCGGCTCAGTGCTCGCCATTATTCTCGCGATGGCAACAAACTTCACAACGGTGTTTGTGGTTGCCGCAATTGGATATGCGTTTGCATTATTTCTTTTTGCCCGGAGGCTGCGGACAATTCCTGCTACCCAGTAGTACCCAATCATTTAATCCGCACTGCCCCAACCGCTATGGCTTGAATCGGCAAGGCGCGCCAATTTCCTGTTTCTACTCGGCTGCTGTTACAGCAAGGTTCAGTTTTCGAGGTCGCGAACTAGACACGCCGCGCTGTCGTGATGAGAATCGGATATTCCGAGGCTTGGTCATTCTCAAGACCAGACCAGTACCCTGACCGCACGTGGCGCATGAATCTAACTTAGGCGCTCTGGGCAAGAAAAATGTGTGGTCCGTATCGCTTCTTGACAGTCTGGGAATAACGGGCGGTGGTCTGCTATAAGAAGGCGGGCCATTTTCGCGATTCCGACATATCATGAACAACATTCTGCGAATAGCATCGGTTTTTGTCGTAGTCGCTGTTACACATGGACTTTTTGGCCACTGGCTGATCTCATTTGCTTCTTTACTAATTCTAATTTTGTCGCCACCCGGACATGCCATGGCTCAGGCATGCCTTGCTCTAGCGTGGACCTTTTTGTTTACGGGAACCGAGTTTGCGACCAAATATCCGGGCATTGCACAAGAATCCACTTTCCGTTTTGCACAAATTGGGATCTGGCTGGTCGCATGGCTGCGCGGGAAAAACATTATCCTTTCGGAAGAAATGCAAGAGTCGTACGTACGTCATCATGTCCACTTCTTGCGAAGAGTTCTAGCTGTGACTGCAGCTCTCTTACTACTTGCGTGCTTATTCCGATCGATGTCTTGGTTTCACGCGGCTTGGGCGCTTGCACTCATCGTCACCTTATCGTCCATTCCAGTTTCAGCGGAATCGTCACAATCACGTCTAACGGCGGTGGCGACACTTATGCTAACGGCGGCTTCAATAGCCATATCATTGGTCATCCTCGAGATTGGTGCCCGCTATCTTGTTCCCAAGCCGTTGATTTCGCAGGGAGTGTATGTGGAAGATGCGGATTATTTTTATACGCTTCGACCTGACGCTAGAGAAAGTTACAATATACTCGACAACAACGGGAATGAATTGACGATTCAAGTTGAAATCTCGTCTCAGGGAATCAGAGATCGCCAATACGGGCCCAAACATACAGATGAGTTTCGAATAGTCGCGCTGGGCGACTCTTACACAATTGGGGTGGGACTTCAGTCCGACGAGACGTATCCTCGAGTGTTAGAGCAACTCTTGAACGAAGCAGGATTGCCCAAGCACGTCGTCGTTATAAACTGCGGCGTTGGAGGTTATGCTCCATGGCAGGAGCGCGGATTTCTAAATAGCCGGGGATTTACTTTTGCACCGGACTTGGTCGTCCTTCAACTGTTCCCTTCCAATGATGTCAGTGGAAGCTACTCGCGAACAGGAAAAAGGCTGAGAGCGATTGATTTAATGTGGGAAAGTCGATTGGAATTGTATCGCAGAAAAAGCGAAATTCCAGTTCGATGTGAAAGGTTCTTACAACAGCATTCGTGGCTTTATCTCGATATCCTGACGATGTCAAAGAAAGATGGGTTGATTCTGTATCCAATTGCCGATTTGCGTTTCCTCAAGCCGCAAATCTATGCGCCGGTAAAATCATGGACTGCTCGAAATGCAAACCATGAGGTATGCTTGCTTGAGTGGTACCCCGAACTTGATGAGGCATGGGGATTATATGCGGGGTCCATTACAGGAATCCGCGATGATTGCAAAACCCGCGGTATCGACCTCATTGCATTTGCACATGGCGACCCGATTTCAATCAACGACGAAGGATGGGCCGAGCTGAACAAGAAATTTCCAAAGACTCCCTATGAACAGAACAAGGATATCCGGCTAACAAACGAACTGCTTGACCAAATTGGCATACCTCACCTGGATGTTCTTGGACCGTTGAAATCCTATCCCGAACCAAAGGATGTTTATTTCCAATATGATGGCCACTTGACGCCCGTTGGGGCGCGCATTCTAGCAACCGCCATCGCAAAATATTTGTTGGCCGAGAATTTGATCAAGTAGTGTTTTCAAAATGCCGAATGCCTTCTTGAAAACGCCACGGAGTGACTTCCTAACCATTCTATTGGCTGCTGTCGCAATTATCGCGTCCCAACCACTCTATGGCGCGGTCGGCAACCATCCTCGACTAGCTTGGTTATATCCGCTTCTTGTTGTCCTGTGCCGCCCCCGGTTCGCATTATACGCGCTAGTATTTATGGCCATGCTGACAGTGAACGAAGTTGGTTTCCGACAGCTCCCGGTCGGTCCATTGGGTCTTGCTCTTCAGGTGGCATTAACGGCGCATTGGGCGCGCCGAAAGGTCCTATTGCACGACGTTCAGAGCGGTTCCATTCGGCATCGCGCGTTGCATTGGTTTTATTTGACGATGCGGCCAATGCTGATTGCAATAGCGGTCGTACTTGCGGGTAGCCTGGCTTTCAGGCGATCGGGCATAGAGCTTTTCCTTTGGGCAGCTTGTTTGATAACCGTCGCCTGGGCGATTGCGCCGTTTCAGTGGCCGGGCTGGAAGCAGACAATTGCCACAGTGTTGTTGCTGCTTGTCGGCCTTGTCCCTGCCATCGCAGTATTGGAGGCCGGATGCCGCGTGCTGTTTCCAATGGCCGCTCCTGGCGTATCAATAACCTCATACGATCGCGAGGCGCTGTGGACTTTGGGACGGGGTGCGTCTGGGAAAATGTTTTTCGGGAGCAGTTCGCTCGGCGAACCATTCGAGTTGTCCGCCTATTCCGTGAACATATCGCGCCAAGGTCTTCGAGACCGGGAATTCGGGCCAAAGGAAGACGGCGAGATACGGGTCTTGTTGCTGGGCGATTCGTTCACTTTTGGTTGGGGGCTCGAGATTGACCAAACCATCGGACGCCAACTTGAGACAATGTTAAATGCATCCGGGTCCGCCAAACGGTTCACGGTAATCAATGCAGGTGTAGACGGATATGGTCCTTGGCAAGAACGTATTCGACTGCACAAAATCGGTCTCGCGCTGGAGCCGGACATTGTCGTGCTCCAACTGTTTCCGGGTAACGACATCAACAATTCGCTCAACAAGATTGGCAAACGTGTGCGCGCTTTTGATCCAGTTTGGGAGTACCTTGTTGAAAGCAGGCGTCACTGGTCCCTATGGGAAGTGCGCAGCGACGATTGGCTACGGAAGCGCAGTGCATTCTATAACCAGTTGGCCCGTGCGCTGGGCACCGCGTCGCCACTAACAGCCATACTCGAGGATCTGCGTTTCTACCGCCGCAAAACGCCTCCGCTTCCCCAATCCGCGGATCGCCCATTCTGGCTTGAAACACATCTGAAAGAATGGTACGCAGAGCTAAACGAAGGACGCCAAATTATGGAGTCCGACGCGCTTGCCATTCGCGACGATTGCAGAAACCGGGGCATTGCATTTGCGCTTTATGCGGTGCCCGACGTGAATAGCGTTTGTGATTATTCCTGGGATTGGAACATGAAACAGTTGGTGGACGCTTCGATATACGAACGCGCAAGGGACCTGAAAGTCGTGGAAGAGTTTTGCGCCCGCGAGAAACTCGACTGCATCGATCTCGCAAGTGCGATGCGGGCGAGCGGCGAGCCGTGCAAATTGTATTACGAAGCTGACGGGCACCTTACGCCTACCGGTGCGATGCTAACAGCGAAAACTATATTCGATTATTTTTCTTCGCACACTTCATTGACGCAATCACCATAAAATCGCGGCGGCCAGCACCGAGCTGCTGGCCGCCGTGTAATCTTCGCTAGCGCGAAGCTATGTACGTTGGATTAGTTGAGGGGTGCGCTGGCGACGCTCACGGCCGAACCGTCGGCGGTGAAGCGGATGACGCCGGACTCGTCAACGAAGTACTGACGGTAACCCGTGCGGCCGGCAGCCGTCGGGGCCGCGGTGCAGGTGTACGCCGGCGTGACTGCCGCTGCGCCGT
>JADLHJ010000002.1 GCA_020848835.1 Candidatus Hydrogenedentota bacterium | reverse complement strand
CGAACCCCGGCGAGACGACATTCCACGCGCCGTGCAATGACGGCTGCAACATTTCCTGATGCTCTCGCTTCACATAAACAATCCCCGCAGCCATCGGCCCCAGCAGCCACTTGTGCGAATCGGCGCTCAGGAAATCGACATCCTCAACCGAAGTCGGAAACGCCCCCAAGGTTTGAATCGCATCCAGGCAAAACAGGATTCCGCGCTCGTGCAGTTGCTGTCCGATTCCGTTAACATCGATCCGATATCCGCTCAAGAAATTGCACGACGCCAAACTCACGAGCCGCGTCTTCGGTGTCAACGCGCGCTCAACGACTTCCCAGGTGATCACACCGTGTTGTTCCGCCTGTAACGTCACCGGTTTTACGCCACGCTCCGATAGACTCTTCCACGGATACACATTCGACGGATAATCGTCGGGATAAAACACCACCTCATCGCCATCGCGCCATGGCATTCCATTCGCCACAAGGCTCAACCCCAACGCGGTCGGACCCAGCAGCGCAATTTCGTCCGCGTGCGCGCCAATCAACCGCGCCGCCACCTGCCGCGCACGCAGCGCCTGCCCATTCGACCACGCATTCTCCTGCGCGCCCGTCGAGCCCAGCGCACAAAACTTGTTCATCGCGTCCCGCGCTTCCGCCGGCAGCGGACACACCCCCGCGTGCCCCATAAAGATCCGCTCCGCCACGACGGGAAACATTTCCCTGCGTAATGGCTCATTAGAAACGACTTCTTCGATTTGCATTTGCGACTAGTTCCCCAGCACCAAATTTGAGAGAGTCTCCCACCGTGACCTATCAAAACACATAATGTCATTCCGAGCGGTAGCGAGGAATCTCTTGTAGCAAGCGCTTCACTACGAAGCGAATCGGCATGAACAAGAAAACCAACTGTGCAATCTGTGTAATCTGTGGTTGGACGTATTAAATCAAATACTCCACACGTCCCAAGAACTGCCGTGCCCGCGCGGACGTCGTGTGATACTTCAAAAAATGTTCACGCCCCGCACGGCCGATTCGCTCGGCTTCGTCATCTTGCGCGAGGTAATACGCCAGCTTTTCTTCCAACTCCGGCAAGTCGTCAAAAAACACCGCAGACTCGCCTTCAACAAAATTAAAGGGTATGCGTATGCAGGGACGTTCCGCGAGAATCATGCACCCGTGCGCCGCCAGTTCCCAATAGCGCACGGTGTCAAAGCCAAACCCAAAAAACGACAATCCCATACGCGCGGTGGCAATGGCGCGGCGATATTCTTCCTGCGACAATTTTTGATCGAGTGTACGGCCCAGCACTTCATTCAACCGATCAAGATACAACGTCCGCGTTCCAAACAATCTTTTTCCCGCCCAGAACAAATCGGTATCGCGCCGTTCTGGCAATGCAGTGGGCACATGCCGATCCGGATAACCAAAGGGCAGGGGATAGGCATTGGGCCCGTAGTCCAAGCACGCCAACATCTCGCGCTTGAAATATGCGGCAATCGGGCGCCCCCCCAAATACTCACGCGCCGAGTCCTGCGTGGCGCTGCCGTCGTCCCAGGGGTCGTAGACGACGACAGGCACATCGGGTGCAGCATTTAACATGCGCAGGATATGGTCCTGCTTGTTCATCTGTACAAAATCCGCGAACACAATTAGATCGAAACGCCCATCGCACAAATCCTGCACAAGGTCGTCCACGCTTTGCGGCTCGCCAGGATATTCGAACCAACACGGATAGTTTACCGCGGCGTCTTTATCGCGCCCGTGCAATGTGGGCTTCCACGGCCACTCGACGACGTTGTCCTTGCCAAGCACTTGACATAACCCGTCATACAAGGTGTCCATGCCGTAATCGCTATAATCGTGCGTCAATACCAATACACGAGGCGCGCGCTTGTTGCCCGTCCACTCCGGCGAAGTTTCGACGGGCGGTTGCGGTGTGCGCTCCGGCGTGCACTGGGCTAAGGCCTCCGCTACCGCCACGTCCAGCGTCACGTGGTGCAACGATCGCAGCAGACGGGCCGCATAGTCATCATTTCCATAGCCCCGCCAGATTGCGGCCTGGTCAATACACGCGCGCGCGCTTTTCGGCCATTCATGTACCGCGATATGAAATTCTTTCTGCGCATGAAACAGCATCGAATGGTTTTGGGTATCGACGTGCTCAACGGCGGCGCGATAGTAATTCAATTTTTTCAGGGCCACGGTCGCACGCGCCCTGGGCTTTAGCGGCGTGTAGTGTTCCATCCAATCCAGCACGCGAATCGCTCGCACCGGCATGCCGGCGTCGCCCAACTGCCGGGCATGATTAATCGGATCGTACGATGCGCGTGCAAAAACAAAGCCCGGCCAGTTCTCGTTGACCGGAAGTATGCGGAGCAAGACTAACCCTGCCGCTTCCAACGTTGCCTCTAATTCAGTTGACAATCCGTCCGCGTAACGTGAAGGAAGCAGCGAAATCAGCATTCCGTTACTACTCAAGTGCGCGAGGATGTCACCTATATACGGGTCGTTTCGCAGATAGGCTTCTGCTTCCATACCTATCAGATAGCAATCGTGCAGACCTGGGGAAAGTGCAACCCCTTGGGCATAGGAGGTAAAGGAAGCACCGCCGGCCCGTACCAGCGGCTCGATGACGCCGGCCTGCGGATCGATGCATGCCACCGACAGCGCAAAGCGCGGTACTTGCTTCGCGAGAGCGAGGAGCAGTTCTTTATGTTGCGTTTCCGTCATTCGGCGGGGTAGACCCTACGCCATTACAGCCGCGCATGCAATACCGGAAATTTGCGGCTTATGCGGAAGAGCCCCGTAAGGCGGAATACATGCCTGCTTCGGCAGCAGGTAGTTGCTATTAAATTATTTGCATATAAGGAGTTATGACGTATGTGTAAAATCCAATCTTGACAGAAGCGGGTCGGTGTGCGAAAATATGAGCAGCGCAATTCAATAGAAACACGAAAAGCGCAATGGGCTGAATATGGAAATTGGCGCCACAAGTTACTCCACTCGCGTGGTGGCTCCGCATTCGCGTGTCACCTCGAACGACCGCGCCCGTTCGCAACGTACCGGCCTCTCGCAACCTGATGAATCCAAAGAACCGCAGTTCCGATCCAAGTCAAAAGAACCTCTGAAAGTGGGATTCGGCAACGATTCTGTAAAAGTTCCCAACCTCGCGGCAAACACAATAAAGCGGAATGTTCGTCAGGCCGAAGAACTCATCCCGTCCTTGCGCGAGAGCGAAGAGCGCGTTCGTAACCGCATCGAGAAGGACGAACGTAACCTCACCGAGCAAGATAACCGCGCCGAGCAGCGGCGTCTTGATTTCCGCGCTTCACAACAGGCTGCGGTCGGCAGCACCCGCTCGTTCGTTTCGAGTGTGAATTATGCCGCGGGCGAGGCCCTCGTTCGCACCGGCCAATCCGAGCCGGCCCAAACGAACCGTCTTGACATTCGCATTGGCGATACCCAGATTCCCTACGACAAACCGGACACCCGCCAGCCTCTCGATTTATTCGCCTAGTCCGCAGCGGCACCCATCAATTTCATTCATCAAGAAATTACGCGCCAGGTGTGAAGATCCGTGTTGACGCCGATTTCTCTGAGCGGGTCCGAGCCCGATTCCCCAATAGTGCAACGCGCTGGGCTATCTATTGAGACCAGTCACGGCGTGTCGTGTCTGCACCATACAAAGACAAATCCCCGGCAGGCCGTGGCAACCTGCCGGGGATCGATACCATGCGCGGAACGCCCGCGCGTGTCTAGCTTGATTAGTTGAGCGGTGCGCTGGCGACGCTCACAGCCGAACCGTCGGCGGTGAAGCGGATGACGCCGGACTCGTCAACGAAGTACTGACGGTAACCCGTGCGGCCGGCAGCCGTCGGGGCCGCGGTGCAGGTGTACGCCGGCGTGACTGCCGCTGCGCCGT
>JADLHJ010000001.1 GCA_020848835.1 Candidatus Hydrogenedentota bacterium | reverse complement strand
TCTGACCAATTCAAGGAGGTTATAGAATCATGAAGCATATCGGTCGCGTTTCAAAGGCGCTTCCGGCCCCCGCGTACCTGGTGCCGAGAAACATCTTTGAAATTTCGTCCTGGACTGACATCGTCGTAGTCATCGGCCTCAGCCTCGAGAAGTTCTTTGGCTTCTGGCTGGGACAGATCATCCCCGACGATCTACGCAGCTTCTAGGTTGCATTGTATTGGCTCCGTCGCGAACGGAGCCCGCTCATGAGCGAATTCAGCGTGGGCCGTGGTGTTTATCACTACGGCCCACGTTTATATTTGACGCGCGCAGTGCGGCGCAGGTTTCCATCCTGACGAATGCCGCGCGGTTGCTTCACCCGTTCGATACGGGGTAGCGTTAGCCATCACCCCGGAGCAAGCGCCCATGACCACGCACCTTACCCGCCGCGATATGTTGAGATTTTCAGCTGCTGCGACACTCGCGGCGGCGCGCACGGCAAACGGCAACTCCGCACCACCAACGCTTTCCAAGCCAAATGTTCTACTCCTGATGTCGGATCAGCACCGCGCGGATTGCATGGGCTGTTCGGGCAATGCTGCGTGCTACACGCCGCACATGGATCGCCTCGCCCGCGAAGGGGCGCGCTTCACCAACATGTACTCCACGACACCGACCTGTACGCCCGCGCGCGCGGCGCTGCTCACGGGCCTCGCGCCGTGGCGGCATGGCATGCTGGGATATGGACGCATCGGTGAAGGTTATGCGGTGGAGATGCCGCAGGCCATGCGCGACGCTGGCTATTACACGCTCGGCATTGGCAAGATGCACTGGCATCCGCAGCGGCACCTGCACGGCTTTCATCGCACAATCCTCGACGAGTCCGGGCGGCAGTTGTCGGTAGATTTTCGCAGCGATTATCGCGCTTGGTTGATGACGAATTATCCCAGCATTAATCCCGATGTGACCGGCCTGACATTTAACGACCACCGCGCGTGGCCCTACAAACTCCCCGAGGAAATGCATCCAACGCGGTGGACAGGCGACACCACCGTTAACTTCATTGAGACGTACAACGAGCCCCAGCCGTTCTTTCTGAAAGTCTCATTTGCGCGGCCGCACAGCCCATATGATCCACCCGAGCGCATTTGGAATATGTACGAAGCCGTCGACTTCCCCAAGGCGAATGTCGGCAAATGGGCGGAGAAATTTGCGCCACTCAGCGAAGGCGCTCCGGACTATTGGCACGGCGATCTCGGCGCGGACCAGGTGCGCGTATCGCGGCGTGGCTACTACGGCGCTGTCACATTCATCGATGAACAAATCGGAAGAATTCTCGCGGCGCTCGAAAAGCGGCGCATGCTCGAAAACACGCTCATTATTTATATCTCCGATCACGGCGACATGACGGGCGACCACAATCTCTGGCGCAAATCGTACGCGTATGAATCGTCGGCAAAGGTGCCGCTGCTGGTGCGTTGGCCGGGCGGCATGCATTCAGAAAAGCGCGGCGTGGAAATCAATAACCCAGTCGAAATTCGCGACATCCTGCCGACAATGCTCGACGCCGCCGGGGACACGGAGCAACGTGCAAAGGTAGATGGCGTCAGCGTGTTGTCACTCATCGCGGACCGCAGCGCGAAGTGGCGGGACGCGATCGATCTCGAACACGATGTCTGTTACGACGAATCGAACCACTGGACCGGGATGGCCGACGGCGTATGGAAATATGTTTACCATGCGCAAAAGGGCGATGAGCAGCTTTTCAACTTGAGAGAAGATCCATTCGAACTGCATGACCTCGCAAGCGACGGTGGTTACAAGCGCCGCAAACGCGAATGGCGCGATCGGCTCATTGAACACTTGTCTGAACGAGGAGAGCCGTTTGTTGTCAAGGGGGAGTTGGGAGTACAGCCGAAGTCGTTTTTGTATTCGCCCAATTGGCCTGGCTGCAAGTGCCATGGTAAAGAGCGAAAAATTGCCAATTAATTTTTCATGAATGTGAAGCCTTGGAATCATTGGAATTAATGGAAAGCTTGAGATAAACCAGGACACGTTGCCGTAAATTGTCCCTCGCGTCCTCCTTTACTTCCCATGAATTCCCGCACACCATTCACGTATCACATCGACAGCGAAACACCAGGTAGCGATTCTGCGTAGCGAAGCCAGTGCTCGAACATGAGAACCGCCCAGAGCTGGTGACCGTAGTTATCCTCTTGCTGCATGTGCGCGTCGTACATCGCGCGTATCGCGCGTCGGTTTAGCAACGCGCTATTGCGCGCTTCATGGCTCAAAACAGCGGCCAGAAAATGGTCGCGCAGATCATGGCGGAACCAACGGTGAATTGGGACTGCAAAACCTTGCTTGCGCTGCTTCATCAATTGTGGCGGCATAATTTTGCCAATTGCTTTCTTAACAATAAACTTCGACACGTTTCCCTTCAGCTTCATGCCGAAAGGCAGCGTGGCCGCGAAATCTATGATGGTGTTGTCGAGGAGCGGCACGCGCGCTTCGAGTGAGTGCGCCATGCTCATGCGATCGACCTTCGCCAGGATGTCATCCGGCAGGTAGACCAAGAAATCTTGCGCAAGCATCCGATTCGAAGAAGAGAGGCCGCACAACGCATCCATTCGCTCCGCGTACCGGTCAACTCCAATCTCGGCGATACACGCGGCCAACTCCGGGCCGTACAGCGCGTTGCGCGTGTCGCGATCGAGCGCAGTCTGCCGGCGCCGGAAAATATTCATCGCGTCCATGAACGAATCGCTGCTGAAGCGACGCACTTTCTGAAGAAACGGTGTGCGTGGCAAGGCGCGCAGCGATGAATCGGCAAGCCTACGCAAGAACGCAGGCACGTGTTGGTAGCGCTGCGCCTTGCGCGTCATGTGCAGCCAACTATACCCCGCAAAAAGTTCATCGCCGCCATCGCCGGATAACGCTACTGTCACCTCACGCCGCGCTACCTGCGATACAAGCCACATGGGTAGCGCGGACGAATCGGCGAAGGGCTCGCCAAAGAACCGCGCCAGATAGGGCGTAGTATCCACCATGTCCGGTTTGAGAATCTCTTCCGTGTGATCGGTTTCGAAATGTTCCGCGGCGATGCGCGCATAGTGCAATTCGTTCGCGTGTGCATCGTCAAACCCAATGGTAAAGGTCTTCACAGGCGCAGCACTGTTGACATGCATCATCGCGACAACGGAGCTCGAATCGATACCTCCGCTCAGGAATGCTCCGAGCGGCACTTCGCTCACGCACTGCGCTTTCACTGCATCGGCAAGCAATTCTGTGTAGCGTTCGGCGGCCGCGGGAATTGTCCATTTTGGATCAGGATTCATTTCGAGTTGCCAGTAGCAATCGGTATGAATGGATCCGCGCTGCAGAACCAGCTTGTGCCCAGGCATCAGCTTTTGTACATCGCGATAGATTGTGTCCGGCGCGGGCACGTAAAGAAAGGTAAAGTACGACTCAATGGCCGAGGGGTTCAGCGCGCCACGCACGTGACCAGAGCGCATCACGGCGTCTAATTCGGATGCGAAGGTCAAGGTGCCTTCATTAAAGGCATAATAGAGAGGTTTGATCCCAACCCGATCGCGTGCGAGCAACAGCCTGTCGTGGCGCGCATCGTACAGTGCGAAAGCAAACATGCCGTTGAATCGCAGCAGCGCGTCATCCCCGTGCTCTTCGTATGCGCGTAGCACGACTTCGGTGTCGCTGAGCGTTCGGAACACGTGGCCGCGCTGTTCAAGATCGTGGCGCAGCTCGCGGTAGTTGTAGATTTCTCCGTTGTACACGAGGACGATCGACTCTTCCTCGTTTGTAAACGGCTGCTTGCCGCGGAATAGATCGATCACGCTCAAGCGCCGCATTGCCAAGGCGACATGTCCGCCGAACCAATAGCCGGAATCATCTGGTCCCCGATGCTGCAGCGCTTTGTTCATCGCATGCAGACGCTGCCGATCGACGTGCTGCGCACGGTCCGTGTGCGCTATGCCGCAGATGCCACACATTAGCGGCGCAACTCCAGCCGACGCAGCATTTCGTCGTACAGCGCACGATAGGATTCGACCATGCGATCCATGGTGAACTGGCTGCGAATTCGTTCGCGGGCCGAGGCCCCGAGAGTCTTTGCGAAGGTGCTTTCGTCGAGACATCGCAATACTGCCGCCGCGAAGTCTTCCGGTCGGCGCGATGAAACCAGCAGACCGCTTCGACCGTCTTCAATCAATTCCGGAACGCCGCCCACGCGTGACGCGACGATGGGGAGCGCGAGTGCCATCGCTTCCATGAGTGCGTTTGGAAAGCCTTCACGACGAGACGTATGCACGCAGACATCCATCGTGGCGATGAATGACGCAATGTCGCGCTCGTTGGCGGTGACTGTGAAAAAGGGTTCCATTTTCTCCGCGCGAATTACGGCCTCAATCGGTTCCCGGTTCGGTCCACTGCCTAACAGCAAGAAATGCATATCGTCGCGCCGCGCAATCAAAAGTGTGGCCATCGCGAGAAATAAGGGATGGTCTTTCACTGCGCTGAAGTTGGCCACCATTCCGACGATTTTTTTGTTTGGCGCGATACCGAACTGTTTGCGAATCTCCTCTCGGACTTGTTGCGGTCGAAAAGAGTCGATATCAATACCGTTATGAATCACGCGAAACGCGTTTCGATCGGTCTCTTCTTGTTGTATGGCAAAGTCCGCGACCGCATGGCTATTTGCAACGATACAATCGACCAGTTCGTTTGCCCTGCGTTGCGTGCGGACGTGTCGCGGCTTCATCCACGCGGCCAATTCACGCCGGGAAGATATGAGGATTGGAACACCCGCTCGTCTTGCCGCGCGGTTTACGGCGAGATCCAATCCAAATAGAAATGTATGCATAATCTGCGGCCGCTTGGCGCGAAAAATGCGGGCGGCCCGCGGCTTAATACGCAGGTCCCAGCCCCCAAATGTGTGCATCGCAAGAACGGTTGCTCCGGCGTCTTGGGCCGCGCTTGCCCACGCGCCTTCGTCGCGCGTGCAGATCACCGTACATTCGTATACTGGTCGCAAGCCTTCGAGCAGATATAGTAACTGGCGCTCCGTACCGCCTGGTGCGAGCGATGGAATGACGAAGCAGATCTGCGCTTTCTTTACATCAGGACTCAAACCACGGACTCCAGCAGTTCTGCAAGCTTTGGGGCTGCCGGCTTCAGCGAGAAATGCTGCTCCACCGTTGCGCGGCCGGCATCCGCGAGCTTTTTGTGCGCGCTTTCGTCGCGCAACCATTCGATCGCAGCCAGCCATTCCTCGGGCGTATCGGCGAAAAGTCCATTAACATTGTCGGCGATGATGTCGAGCACGGCGCCGTAGGGCGTCGCGACGCAGGGCACGCCGCAGGCCATATATTGCAGCGCTTTCAGTGCGCACTTACCGCGGGTCCAGTCGTCCTTAACAAGCGGCATGACGCCAACTGAAAATGAACGCAATGCGGCGACTTCCGTATCGCGCCGCCATGGAATGGATTCAGCGTCACTCCACGGAAGACACCCGGCGTCGGCGCCAACAGCGCGCAAGGAAACATGATCAAGGCCACCGAGACACTCCGCTGCGCTCAAGTGCGGCGTTGTGCTGGGACTTCCTATCCAACCGACAACCATTGAACTTGGCGGTGACGGGGCTGGAAAGAAATAATCGGTATCGACCACCGTAGGGAAAAACTCTACGCGCTTGGCGTGCTCTCTCATTTCGCTCGCGAGCCAGGCGTTGCCTGCGAGGACGAGATCGGCAGTACTTGATAGGCGCAGGACCTGTTGTTCGTCCTCAAGCGATTTCCACACGCCGAATAAGGAATGTGGCGGGCGCAGATGGACGGCATCGTCTATGTCGTATACCAGGCGTTTCGCATTCGCGCGAAGTAACGTATGCATACCGCGCACGTACGCGCTCATGATGGCCTTCTGAACAAATACGACGTCGTATTTGCGTGCGCGCAAAATTTGTAACACGCGACGTGGTGTTTCGTCCGCGTGGTACCAAAATGGCCGGCCTGATCGCAAAGGCCCGTAGAAGTTTTTGTACGCGCGATCGGACACCGCGCTCTCAACCGTGCAGCGAAACCCAATCGAACGCAAGTATGGAACGAACTGCAGAACCCGATAGCGCGGGCTTGCGGCGCTGTCGGGATACAGCGTGAGGAAAAGAACATTTAACGGACTACAAGCCATCGTCAAGCAACTTGTAGGCGCGTGCCAGCACGGTTTCAACAGAAATCGTGCCCATGCACGGCGAGATACACAGCGGACATACACCTTCGGTCATCTTGACAGAAGGCCGGTTCCAGCAGCCTTGGCAATCGCGTTCGTTTGTGAGCGCAGTCAACGGCGTGTTCGTACGCACCAACATCGCAGGGATAGTAGGGCCAAACAGCGCGAGCACCGGTGTGCCCACGGCCAGCGCGAGATGCATCAGACCGGAATCGCTGGAAATAAGCAGGCGTGCGTGACGCAATGCGCATGCGGCATCATGCACGCTCGTCTTTCCGGTGAGATCGGCCGCATTCGCGATCCGCGCGTCACCGCGGCCAAGCTGCGCAACTTCATAGGCCGCGTGCGTGAGAGCATCGCACAGCGCCTGCCAATTCTGTTGCGGCCATCGTTTCGTTTCCCACGTGCCGCCGTTGTTGACAGCGATAAACTGCTTGGTAGTCATGCCAACGGACACCAATTGCGGCACAGACCAATCGTCGTAATACAACCGCGGATTCATGGGCGGTGTATGGATACCCGCGAGGCTTGCATAGTGATCGAGACGAAACACACCGCGCGGCGCCTCACGAAGCGAGATGAATCGATCACACTCCGCCAGACTCGGCTTTTGTTCTGGACCCAGAGTTTGGTCGACATGGGGATTACGCAGCAGCAAGTCCGAATGGTTGCACCAGACCGTCAAATGACAAAATGGGTGGCGGCGCTTGATGCCTTCGTAAATTGGAATTGCCATGATCTCGTCGCCAAGCCGCCAGCGAATATCTACAACGATGCGCAGTTGTTTACGTAGCGCGCGGCGCGCGACCCATCGCGTGCGCATGAGAGTCTGGGCCACGAGTCGAAACGGGCGGCTTTCAGTCATTTGAGCAAATCGTCGTAGAGATCAGACAAGGCATTCGCGTGAAGTGTGAGATCGAAATTGCGGCGCACGCGCGCGCGGGCCTCCGCACCCAGCCGCGCGCGTTCGTCTGCGTGATTGATCACTCGGCGCAATGCTCGGTAGATGGTTGTAAAGTCATTTGGCTGCACGAGCAGCGCGGCATCGCCCGCGATCTCGTCAATCGCGCCGCTCAATGTGGCAATACACGGTTTGCCTGTGGCCATGGCTTCGATAAGCGACATGCCGAATTGCTCCTGCCATTCGTCACTCGCAACACTTGGCAGCACGAAAACATCACACATGCGAAAGGCGTTGGGCATGCGCTCGTAGGTCAGCGCCCCGGTGATGATGCAGTGCGCCTGTAAATCCAGCCGAGCGATCAACGCTTCGACGCGCTCGCGTCCCGCCCCGCTGCCCACAATTAATAGTTTGATTCGCTTTGCAGCGCCCCCGCCTTCATCAATTAGCTTCCGCAATGCGAACAACAGGAAGTCGATGCCTTTGCGAGGCACAAACCAGCCCACAAAAAGCACAACAAAATCGTCGTCACTCAGGCCAAATTCGCGTGGCGCCACGCCTGGACTGAACATTTCGGTGTCAACACCGGGCGGCACGTAGGCAATACGGTCCTGTGCGACACCCTCGAATGAGAGCATCGTGCGCGAGCGTTCGGTATAGACCACGACACGATCGGTGCCATCGGCGACACGTTTTTTTAACTCGCGGCGGCCCGGTTCACGCTCCATATTGAAAGGCAGAAGGTCCCACACGGTAATCGCCAGCGGGATGTTGTATTGCTTGCGCGCTTCCAATGCCGATGCAGACCAATCGGTGAACAGTTCCCATGAGTGAATAACGTTGTAGCCCTTGAGCAGCTCTTGAAATGGAAGAACGCGCGGCGACCGATTTCGATATCTCTCTGCAAAAGTGTAGTACGCGCGCGCGACCGCGTTGCCCGCCTGTGTATCGAAATAGATGCGCTCGCGTTCCATCCATTCCGTGCCGTCGCCGCGCTCTTTGAAGTGATCTTGTATCTGCGACTCAGCCCGAAAGGCAGTAATAGTGGGCCTTTGGCGCAGCCGCTTGAACCCCTGCAGATGCCAGGGGTTGTAACGGTTGCCCATGAGCAACGCGAGTTTCACCGTGAATCGCCCCAGAAATGTTTGATGAGAAACGCGCGCGCGGCGTCCTTATCTTTCGGGATATCGATGTGCTTCGTAACGCATTTCTTCTCGTATTCGTCGAGTGTGCAAATCACGCGCGCGGGATTGCCCGCTACCACGACATTCGGGGGCACATCCTTTGTCACGACGCTGCACGCGCCCACGACACTGTTCGGCCCAATCTTAACGCCGGGCAGAATTGTGGCGCGCACGCCGATGTTGCAATTGTCGAAAATTTCTATCGTGCCGAACCCGGTGAGCGATTCGTACTTGTCCTGAAACGTCCAGTTGAGATTGTGGTTCACAAAGGTCACATCGTTCGCGATGCCGACGTGATTGCCGATCTTGATGAGGTATGGTTCGCCACCAAAGTTGACAGAGTAAATGCGGCAGCGTTCGCCAATCTGCACGCCCATCTCGCGCAGCGTTTTGATCACCGTCTCCTGTGAGCCGTAGCGCAGTTTGAATTTACGGATAATGTTTTCTAGCCCCATCTCATACCTCAAACTTCCAAAACTGATGCAGGCTCGCGCCGGGACAAACTCGAACGATCACCGGCCCAAGCGCCGAGAACAAGCGCTGCAGGCGAAATTGTATCGCTTCCGGCATGCGCGGATGATCGATCCATGGAAACAGGCCGAGGCCCGCTTCCGGCGCGTGACCGATGCGGTGGAACCGTGCAAAACCGCCCTGCCGATAAATCGATTGCACCGCTCTTATCGTCAGCAGTTTCTCCAACTCCTGCGGCTGCCAGCGTCGAAACGGCGCCCACGTGTTCTTACTCGCGTACCCCAGCGTCTCGCACCACCACTTCACCAATCCCGCCACGTTTCCATAGTTTGGCGCCGACAAGAACATAAACCCGCGATCACGCAACACGCGGCGAAATTCGCGCGCGGCGGCGACGCCATCGGGAATATGCTCGAAGGCGTCGATACAGAATACGCCATCGAAGGACGCGTCGCGAAACGGGAGATGCGCCGCGTCGCCAACGGCAAGCGGAAAGCCGGTGCCATTCGCAAGGAAATCGACTCCGGTGTAGCGTCCGCCGTACGACTGAACAATTTGTCCCACGTAACCTCGGCCACACCCGACGTCAAGGATGTGCGCACCCTGCAGCGGAAGCTTCAGCGCGGCTATCACGTGAGCAAAAAGTTCTTCGTTGATACCCGATACGCCGCCGAAGGGCGAACTAACCATCAGCGGGTTGTCTCGATAGAATTCCTGGATCGCGCGGCTCATCGGAGGTAGCTCCGTGCAAAGGTGCTACCCGCAAACACGGCGCAGGGACGAACGATAGGAAAGAGCACCGCGGCGGGTGTGCGCAGAGTGCCGCGCAACAGCTCGCGGCATTCGGCACGCCAGAGACTGGGCCTTAGCAAGTCCATCGACAAATCCGCCGCGTTGTAGCCGCAGCCCACCGCGCGCAGCCCCAGGCCTTCGTTGCGGCAGCGTTTGTATAACGACCGCAGCGAGTACGTATGGTGATGCAAAACTTCCGCACCACCGGGAAAAGCAATCGCGTGTCCCGCAGCAGCGAGCTTTGTCTGAAATCGAAAGTCTTCGCCGATGGGTTGTTCCCCAAAGCGAAGCGCTTCCCAAACCTCGCGCCGGAATGCGGAGTTCGCATTAGACAAACCGCGCCCATACTTTTTTGCGTAGGAGCGCATCTCGCGCGTGAAGTAAAACAACCCGTTGCGTTCCCACGGGAACTGCGGAAAATCGCGATCGGGGTCGGGAATGGATCGGCCGCAGGACGCGGCAAATTCGCTGTTGTGGAGCGGTGCTACCAAACGTTCCAACCAATTCTCGTGCGCGGGCACCGCATCCTGCGAAAGGCACACGACAATATCCCCGCTCGATTCCTCGAACACAAGATCGCGCGTACGGCCAAAGTTAAATTCACGCTGCCCAATTTCGGTAACATGCACGTCATGTTGCGCGAGCACGGCAAGCGTGCCATCAGTGGAGCCGGAATCTACCGCGACAATTTCTACGCTGCGCGATGTTTGTTGCCGACGAATTGCTCGTAGCACGCGATCGAGCAAAGGGCCGGCGTTGTACGTGAGCAGCGTTACGCTGACATCCACCTTCGCCAGTCCGTTTGCGTCCACCGAATATCAAGCGCCTGTAATGTTGAAGGTCTGTTCGAGCCAGCCGTCGCCGTCCTGCGCACGAATCTTTAACACGTGAGCGCCGCTGGGGATCACGTTGTCGGAAGCGTTGTCCTCCGTCCCGACGAGATACGGCGGGCCCGCAACGGAATTGACGAGCACGTCGTCGATATAGACTTCGAGCGCCCCGAAGGTTACACCTTCGGTCCAAATGCGAATGCGTTCCCAGCCGTGGTATTTACCAAATTCATGCGGCGGCGTGATGTAGATTCCCTTACTGCGCTTTGGACGATTGATGGTGTCTTCGTACCAAAAGCGTCCGATAGCCGCGCTGCTTGCAAGCATGCGCATGTGACGGCGATCCGAGGGCAAACCCAGGATGCGGCCATCGGCTTGATAAACGTACAGGCCTTTGGCGCCCTGGTTATAGAGTTGCGATGCGCGCCACAGAAACGGCCCTGGGAACGGAAGACCCCAGGTCAGCGCATCCATGCAGGGAAGCAGCATGCACGAAGTGCCCTTCACCGCTTCCAGGTACGGCGTCATATCTATGTGCATGTGCCGCCCCTGAATGTTGCTCGGGCAGAGATAATCGACGAGCCCTTCCTTCACCCAGGTGGCATAGTCAAAACTTTCCGCCATGCGCACGCCGGTGCCGGGAAACCGCACGAGAATCGGAATGCGCACGAGACGCACCGCGCCCAGCTCATCCGCAAGTTTGCGCAACTCACGGAGAAACTGGGTGCAGGTCTCTGCGGTATCAATCCCTTCTGGGTAGCGGCAAAAATCAATGGATATCGCCGGCGCGCCGATTTCGAGCGCCTCGCGACAGAGCGACAAGATGTATGCGCGCACCTCGGGCACTTCGTAGCGCAGCGCGTGACCCCGAACCCAATCGGGGTGTTGCAACGAAAAGTCGCCTTGTAACGGCGTGCCGGGATAACAGTTCGTCGCGCCAAAATTCGCGTGGGGCATGAGCATGAGATCGCGCGAGTATCGAATCGTTGCATCGAGCGTGTTGGTGAAATGCTGCATCTTGCCGACGTTGTCGGTCTTCGGCTGCACGATGTCGCCAATCGGATCTCCGATGGTGGAGTACAACAATTGGTCGGTGAGACGCGTTTCATAGACCGACTTCATTCCAAAGCGCCCGATCTGCGTATCAACAATCTTCACGCGCGCTTCGGCGAATGCGCCAAGTGGCTCGCGGTGTTGCAGCGTCTCCGTGACATTGTCCCCAAATGCCCAGGAGTAGGGCTCCCAATAGCCTGCGATAAGCCTGTCCTTCGCGCCGCCGTAGCGCGTTTCGAGTTCGAGCACGTGCGTGTCCGTCAACGGTACAAGTTTGATGTAGTCGATGTGCGCATGCTGCCAGCCGGAGTAACCGTGCGTTTGACGCAAAACAAGGTGTTGGTGATTCATTCGCGTCCATCGCCAAATCACTTCTTCACGCGGGAAGCGCGACCCGAGTTGTTCCGCACGTTCATCCCCGGAGAGCCGCAGGCGGATCGCACCCTTCGATGGATTGGTGCAGAGGTAAATGGCGTAGTGGCCTTTCAAATCGAGCGGGTACGTCAGCGCCGGCAATTCGTGCTCAGCGTCGATGTATCCGTGCAATGCGTCGTTGAGGGACATTCCATCGGTCGCAGCATAGTCCGAACGGTACGACCACGCCTTGCCTTCTGCCGCGATCGAATCCGATTGGATGACTTTCGACCAGTCCTCGATATAGACCACATCGCGCAGATCGGCGGTGATGCGCGATTGCGCAGTGCCAAGTGCGGCGTCATCTGCGCCGCGCAACTCGACTCGAAAATCTATCTGCACCCGCCCATCGATAACCGCAGCAGGATACGGATTGAAAACTACCGTGCGATTCAGCCCAGCAGCGCGACGCTCAACGATTCGGCCTTCGCCGTGCCATTGGTTCCACTGATCCCCCGTGGCCATGTTATACGCCGTCTCGCTGACGAGCGGCATGACGTTGGCAGGTTTCCATTCCTGTTTGTCGGCGGGAGACCATGAACACAAAACGGTGACAACTTCGGGCGTAGTGGCAGGAATAGAATAGACCACGTTGATATTGCGGGAAAGGGGGTCGATCTCGAAGCTGGTGATTTCCTGCGCGCTGCTTGAGAGCGAAAGGAAGACGGTGATTGCTAGAACGACCAGGCGCATACGGTGATCCCCTCTGACAACAATGACGGTATTCTAGCTGTCAGGCGATTGGATTGCAGCCTTCTGTTTGTCGTTCGACCGTTTTTCGGACCTTATGACCCGCTTCAGCTCCTTCTTTTCCTTCTTCTTGTCCTTGCGCTCAGGGTCATACTCGCGCACACCAAAGTAAAGGCCCTCAACTTCCTCGACTGTCACGTCCTTTGGAAACCCGACGCTGGATCGTGATACCCAGCATCCGTTTGGGTCGTTTTCTGACGCCCAGTCAATAAGTCTGCGCGCCGGCTCGTTCGGCTGGGTTTCTTCCCAGGCGCCCGTATCGATGGGCCTATCTGCAAGCCACTCGATCATGAGTGCGAAATCGCGGTCACCCTGGAAATAAATGGGCTGGCCTGGCGGCGTGCTTTCCACGACGCGATCGGCGATTGCCCGGGCCTGCCGCCAAGTGATATAGCCCGGCGGCTGCGCTTCGTTAATACGATCAAGCGCCCGCGTCGCCACGATTGGTCCCAACCACCACGCCGACGGTGACGGATATACGCCCGGCGGAATGGGTGTGCCAGTGCCCATAATTCCGACCGTTGGCGTAAGGGCCAGCAATATGAACGCAAGAATACGCTTTCGGCGCACGGGTGCCTGCAAAAATCGTGTGAATATTCCCGCGGCGAGAATGGCCCAGAAGTGCAGCGAATGTGTGTAAAAGCGGCCGCCATAACTGAACAGCATGGGCACACACGCGACAATCGCGATGAGTAGAATCTGGTTTCGCTGTTCGCGCCACCGCAAACCACGAAATGATCGCGCAACGATAACCGCCATGGTAAAACTCACGAACTGCAGCCATGTGAACTTGTAAAACGGCAACCAGCCTTCTGGTATGTCGCCGTAGACGCCTTCTTCCAATGGATGCGTGAACCAATCGCTGAAAACATAAATGCGCGCGTACCAAGGGAGGAACGCGATCAGACTGATGGCAAGTAGCGCAAGGAAAGGCGGCAAGTACCGGCGATGGATCAAGCTGAACACGCCAAGCGTGCCGAGCGCAATGGGTGGAATACCCATGTGCGTATAGAGCAGCAATACGGATAACAAGGTGGCAATGTGCCAGCGTCCGTTCAGGAAGAAGACGATCATCAAACTCATGATCGAGGTGCCAAGGACACTCGGCGTGCCCATGGCCGCGGTAAACATGAGTGAGTAGTCCATGCCGACAAGCAAGAGCGCGACAAACGCACGCGGAGCGTCAAACATCCAACGCGCGAGATACCATGTGGTGAAGAAAATGAACGGCAGCGAGACTGTTTCTGTCAGCCTGAATCCAGCTAAAAAGTCTCCATTGCAGACCCAGGCTGCGCCGGCAAGAATGAAGTGGAACATGGGCGGGTACAGATGCGGCCGGCCAAGCGGGTAGAACTGCCAGTCGCACCACATCGGCACTGCGCCGGTATCATAAATCTTGCGCGCAACGAGCAAATGGTAGATGGAGTCCGGCGGGTACGGATTGATGCTTTCCC